>DASVOE010000072.1:0-115127 GCA_036383515.1 Chitinophagaceae bacterium
GTCAATGGTCAATGGTCAATGGTCAATGGTCAATGGTCAATGGTCAATGGTCAATGGTCAATGGTCAATGGTCAATGGTCAATGGTCAATGGTCAATGGTCAATGGTCAATGGTCAATGGTCAATGGTCAATGGTCGGTGATTTTGGAAATGCAAAGATGGAAAGATTTTGGGAATGAAGTGAAACAGACTCATAACTCCTGGCTCACGACTCGTAACGCTCATCTCCCATACCAGGCCTGGTCTATTTCTTTTACAAATCCTTCAATCTGGCGATCAGTTTTGTCGGTAAGATCCCAATCCTGTTTCAGGTTACCTCCTACAAAGAAAGCAACGGTTTGATAAAGGCGGGCATTGAAACCTCCTTTATATTCTTTGAGTATTTCGTAACAATTATTTCCTGTTTCCCGATTGATCAGTTTCATTAATACCTTTCCCTGGTAAACAGAAAGATTGGTGAGTGGATCACTGAATTGTTTTTTTAATTCTTTCTCTCTTGTCTGGATATAATCTTTGCGTTCTTTTTTAGAAGCTACATCTTTCAAATGGAGATTGATATCGTTGATAGTCGTTCCTGCCACCTTTGCATAAGGATAGGTTACATATACCGCATTGCGTAACCGGGTCCATTCTTTCACATACTTCTCCAGTTTTTTTGCTGAGAGGTTGCTTACCCATACCATGCCCAGTTCTTTGTAGGGCATGATTTCGTTCTCATACACAATGGCAGATACGATCATTGTATCATTAGGTCCCCATTTATCTGCATTTTTTTTGGGAGTATTTTCAGTCTGCGCAAAGCCGGAACCAATACTGAACAAAAGAACAACAGCAAGAAGCTGGAGCCGGTTTCTGTATTGATACACTGATTTCATTCAATTTAAAAATACAAAATGGTTTTCTATTCCTGCAGAAGACACGAAAACTTACTTTTTCGCTGTACCATTTTTTAACAAATCGCTGGTTTTTGAGTTCCGGTTCAGTTGAATTCGGTGTACCATACTCATCAGTATACCTATAGCCGTTACGATCACTCCCAGCCAGAGCAAATTGATAAAAGGGAATTTATAGGCTTTTAAAGTAACATACTTCATGACTGCATTAGATTCTTTAATACCTACTTCCATTGTTCTGTCGGGATTCCGCTTTTGTAATTGCAACACGAGGCTTTCAGCAGTAACCGTATCGGGTACTGCCAAGTATTCTCCTTTGGTGTAAGCCAATTTTGATGTGACAGAATAGATAGAACCCGTTTTAGCATATACTTTAAAGGAGGCCAGGTAAAGACTATCGTTAGGTCCAAATATGTTTTGGGGCAAACTGTCTTCTGTTGTCACATCTCCCATCAGGATAAAACCATTGGAATAAAAAAGTGAATCGCCGGGTTTCATGGATGTGTTACGGAACGTAGCTGTATCCTTTTTTTGTTTTTCAGGATCAGGCAATGCGGTTACATACGTAAATACATCATGATCCCAGTAATGACGGGAGGAAGGATTGGCCATCAAACCTTCCTGGCCTTTATAATTGACAAAGGCGTTAGGTTGCAATACAAAATCTTCTTTACCATCCTTACGCTGGAAATGGACATTGTAAAACCATAATTGCTTTTTGGGATGGGCCGAATCAGATTCATAGGTCACCCAATATTTTCCCATATCCGTTTTAATACCTTTCACGAGAGTAAGGTTCTCGCCGGGATTTTCCTGGCTGTCTTTTCCAAAATTGAAAAAGATGCCACTTGTATTATTAGAAAGGACTTCTTTTTTTGAAGAGGAAACCAGTATGCCTAACAGTACCATACCAAAACCAACGTGGGCAACCGAACCGCCGGATAATTTTAATTTACCTTTTAAGCCCAGCCAGATATAAGAAGCATTGGCAACGATGCTATAAACGCTACAGGCAACAGCGATCCATATGGATGCAGTAAAACCGGCAGATTGTTTTGTATAGTTCACCTTTCCAAAAGCAAGTATCAGCGTAGCTGCAATAGCAGCAATGATCGTGGGTATGGCGATCTTTTTTACAAAAAAGGAAGTAGAGGTTTGTTTATACTTTAAATATTGGGTGATGGCAGTGAGTGAAGCAACAATGATGGCCACCAGCACCTGTATCTGGTTATACCAGAATTCCGTGTCTTTGGGATTGGCTCTTTTGATAGCAAATATTCTATTGATCACCGGTAATGATGTTTTGCTGATGATCACCATCGCTGATAAAAAGAAGATCAATGAGCCAATAAACATCCAGAACTCGCGGGAAGAGCCACTTTCTTCTTTGTGAATGGTGGGAACCTGTGTTTGTACCTGGTAAACAATAAATCCGATGCCGGAGAGCAAGGTAATAAAAGCCAGCAGGGGAGCAATCGGTATTGAAAAAAGTATTGTGCTGTTCTCTGAAGTTATAAAGGTGATGAGCAACAGGCCCAATGCAGTAATGCCGGTGAGCATTCTTTGTTTAAATGATGTTGCACTCATAACAGCCGGGAGCCAGAAAAATAAATACAGCAGTAGGTACAATTGTACATTCATGCCGAGGTCAGTAAAAGCATGCACCGATGAATCGCCTAAGATGCCGCTGCGGGTAAGAAAAGTAGAATAAAGGATGAACCCAAAACAGAGAATAAAGAACAGGTAAGTAGCACGCAGCGAATGACCGCTGTGTTTATAGATTAATAACGTATGTAAACCGGCGATCAATATCAACCAGGGCACTAAGGAAGCATTCTCAACCGGGTCCCATGCCCAATAGCCGCCAAAGGTGAGCGACACATAAGCCCACATGGCGCCCATCATAATACCTACACCCAGCACGGCAGCAGAAAACAATGTCCACGGCAACGCTTCTTTTATCCAATCGCCGAATTTTTTTGTCCATAAACCAGCTACAGCAAAGGCAAAAGGGATAATAGTGGAAGCAAACCCTAAGAAAAGAACCGGGGGATGTATCACCATCCAATAATTCTGCAACAATGGATTCAGGTCGTTACCATCGGTAATGGAAGCAAGGTAATTGGGCTTTAATGGCTGGTTAACATCAAAATCTACATGCAATGCCGGTGCATTGTCCAGCACCCCGGAATCTCTCAATAGTAAAAATGGATTGGATCCCATTTTATGGCCAAACACATAAATACCTGCGATCATTGTAGCGAGGCAGAATTGTGCAAAGCTTACCACGGTCATTACCGGCGCTTCCCAGGTCTTACTGGTTTTAATGACGATCAATCCCAGCACACAATGCCAGATGCTCCAAAGCATAAAACTTCCTTCCTGTCCTTCCCAGAAGCAGGCCAGCAGGTATTTGAACTCTAATGAAAGACTGCTATGCTGCCAGGCATATTTATATTCGAAAAGATGATTGTAGATGATGTAAAATAAAATGCTGAAAACAGCGAGAACAGAAATCGCTTCGGTGACGAAAGCAATGCGGGCCAGTTTTTTCCAATAATATCCATCGTCTTCAGGCCTGGAGCGGGTGGCACGAAAATAACAAAACGTGGCAACCAGTGAAGCAACTAAAGAAAGTACAATAAAGAAATGTCCCAACTGACCAGGCAAAAGATGCTCACCGATATAATCCATTCTTGAAAAAGTTATTGTTGCACTTAATAATTAGTGGAAGGTTTACTGGCAGCATTCTGAATATTCTTCTCGGCTGCTTTCATATCATCTTTGTATTTGGAGGGACATTTGGTTTGCACCCTGTCACATTCAAAGTAGTTATCGTTGTCTTTATACTTTCCCTCCAGCACTATCTTTTCACTGATCTCCAGGTTGGGTATCCTGCCATCCCTGTATACCACTCTCATCTTATCACCCAGGCTATCTATTGCTGTAAAACTTAAATAATTGGGATCTTTTAATTCATCGTATTCAAGTGGGGCAGTTTTATCGAGTTTAGCTGCTACATGCACAAATTTTCCTGGCTTTAAACGGGCGCTGGCAATCGTCTCATAGGAGGCCGTAATTTTTAAAAAACTGGTCAGTACGGCAATGGCTCCGGCTATTAAAACAAGGAGAATGATGTGGATTTTTTTCATGACCTGGTATTTGCGGAGGCAAAGTTAGGTCAAAAACGATCATAGCTTCCTGCTTTGTTTGATCATTAAGACTGTGTAAGATCATTTTTTGATAGACGGTTTAGCCTTCTCTTCCTGCACTTTTCATTAGTTTATACATGATCAACCTTCTGTTAGAGGAAAAATTTTTATCGCTATTCCAACCGTGTTCTTTTCTTTATGGAGACATGTTTGCCCGTATATTTGCCAAAATTCTAACTACCGTATGTTATTTCAATTCAGTGAAGAACAACTGATGATCCAGAAAGCAGCACGGGACTTTGCCCGGAATGAATGTTTACCCGGAGTGATAGAACGTGATGAAAAACAACAATTCCCCCGCGAACAAATCATGAAGCTGGCGGAGCTGGGCTTTATGGGTATGATGGTAAAGCCAGAATATGGCGGTGCAGGCATGGATACCATTAGCTATGTACTGGCAATGGAAGAAGTTTCAAAAATAGATGCCAGTGTAAGTGTGGCAATGAGTGTAAACAATAGCCTTGTTTGTTATGGTTTGCAGGAATATGGCAACGAAGAACAAAAACAAAAATATTTGATACCCCTGGCACAGGGCCGTAAGGATGGTGAATTATATATCGGCGCTTTTTTATTAAGCGAACCTGAGGCGGGAAGTGATGCCACTTCACAGCAAACGACGGCAGAGGATAAAGGCGATCATTATTTACTGAACGGAACCAAAAACTGGATCACCAATGGCGGTAGCGCATCAGCTTACCTGGTGATGGCTCAAACCGATAAATCAAAGGGTTCAAAAGGTATCAATACGTTGATCGTTGAAAAGAGCTGGCCGGGTGTAACAGTAGCTGCTAAAGAAAATAAATTGGGCATACGCGGAAGCGATACACATACCATTATGTTCTCTGATGTAAAAGTGCCAAAAGCAAACAGGATCGGGGAGGAAGGGTTTGGTTTTAAGTTCGCCATGAAAACCCTTGCGGGTGGACGGATCGGCATTGCCTCACAGGCATTGGGTATTGCCAGCGGCGCTTTTGAACTGGCGAGAGATTATTCCAAAACAAGAAAGGCCTTTGGCACTGAGATCATGAATCACCAGGCCATTGCCTTCAAGCTGGCGGATATGGCTACGAAGATCGAAGCAGCCAGGTTATTGTGTTTAAAAGCGGCTTGGGAAAAAGATAATGGGATAGATTATACACTCAGTTCTTCGATGGCCAAAGTATATGCTTCAGAAACAGCCATGTGGGCTGCTGTAGAAGCTGTGCAGATACATGGCGGTTATGGTTTTGTAAAAGAGTATCATGTTGAACGCTTAATGAGGGATGCCAAGATCACCCAGATCTATGAAGGTACGAGTGAAGTGCAGCGGATAGTGATCAGCAGGGCGATATTGAAATAGAAATAGTTAAGTTTTGTTGTTCCATTCATTTTATTGACACTTATTGTATTCTTCAATTATTTTCATCATCACATTTAATTGCCTGTTATCTCCGGTAAATTCAGGAAAAAAATACCCTTCTTGTTTATTCTGTATTTTATCGGATAGCTCCTGGCAATCTTTTAAAATAAGACTCATTTTTGAACTAAATAAAGGCGTGAACTTTTTACCATGAAGTGGCCAAACTTCATTTTCCTTATCGTTTACAAAATGTATATAGTATAAAGGCCGGTGTGCATATTTATCGGTATAATTAATGTTATTTGTGGTATTAAAGAGGTGCTCATATAACACAATCCGGGAATTTTCTGGGGTAAGTCTTTTCATAAACACCCGTTCTCTTGATTCAAGAAAATCATTTTTAATGTCATTTAAGTTGAAATAGTTCCCCTCTATTGAGAAGCCATTTATTTCATTAAGAGTATATTTAAATTTCTTATTATTTTGACTTTGAATACTGACAGGTCTGGTAAGAGATGTATTTAAATTTACAACCAGGTTACCATTAACAATAGTTCCATTTTTTAAATATAATACAGCAGGAATGTTTTGCAAATCATTAGGAGAATTCATATAACGCACAGTGCTGCATGAGGTAAAAAACAAAACAATAAAGGGTATAATGAATCTTTTACTCATGAGGGATATTTTTTAAAAGCAAACATAATAAATAAAGATTTGTCAAGCGACCAGTTTAGAAAAGCGAATAAAAGTAACTTCACCCTCGTTTAATTTTCTATTCGGAATATATATGTTGAGTGACCTGTCCAGGATAATACTCTACTATATAATTTAAACTTGTTTGCAATAGTCTTTTTTCCTGCCCTGTTTAATATAGTATCGCAGGAGACTGAAGGAGTATCCTTTACATATTTAGAAATACACAAGATACATCCTTCTCCAGGAATTTTATTTTCATCATAAAGATTTATAATTGAACCAAGGGGCAAAACTGTTTGAGATTGGATGGTGAATTCAAACAAACAGGTGCTGTCGTTGGTGGTTTGAATAACGTTTGTAATTTTTCCATTTTTTTCATAACGGTTAAGTGCACTTCTTCTCTCCGCCGGATTGATACATTTTTCGTATGAAATTTTAATGCGTTGCTCCCGGGTTGAGTTATTTTTTAAATAATAAGTAGTGCAGCCTTGAAGTAATAAAAGAATAGAGGAAAAGCAAAAAGACAGACAAACCTTCATAAATTAAGAGTTAAACTAAAAGTAGTCCTGGAAAATTAATTTTCAAAATTCAGCTCTTTCAGAAATTGCTTTGATTGTCAGGCGGGTCATGTGTACTAAATGGGTGCTACTTTTAATTTATCTTCGCCGTGTTAACTAAGTATGGCTATAAACAAAGAAGTATACCGGCAGATCAAATCAGCACTGGATAAAAGGAAAGTTACTCTTGTCGCCGTTTCCAAAACAAAACCCATAGGGGATATTAAAGAACTATATGATCTGGGACATCGGGATTTTGGAGAAAACTATGTGCAGGAGCTAATTGACAAAGCAGGACAACTCCCCCAGGATATCCGCTGGCATTTTATCGGTCATCTCCAGGGCAACAAGGTCAAATTCATTGCTCCTTTCGTGCAACTGATCCACGGGGTGGATAGTCTTAAGCTGTTGAAAGAAATTAATAAGCAGGGGGGGAAGAATAACCGGGTCATTGATTGTTTGCTACAGGTGCATATTGCAAAAGAGGAAACCAAGTTTGGGTTAGATCAGCGTGAATTAGATGAACTGATTAAACAATTAATGGATCAACCACTTAACAATGTCCGCATCTGCGGATTAATGGGAATGGCATCGTTTACAGAAAATATGGATTCGGTGAGAAATGAATTTCAAAACCTCAAAGCAATTTTCGACGGACTCACGACTTCCGACTTCCGACTTCCGACTCTTTCCATGGGTATGAGCAGTGATTACAAAATAGCAATAGAAGAAGGAAGCACAATGATCCGTATTGGTAGTCTTTTATTTGGTGAAAGAGCGAAGACGAGTTAATTAAGCACACAAATATATTATTCATCAAATAGTCGTAATTTTTGTGTTTTAATATAGCCCTGAACATGCGAACCACCTTAATAGCCCTTTTTACATTTATCTCGCTGGCCGCCACAGCACAGCAGGAAAGAGATACAGTTTTGCCCCGGTGCCCGGTTTACATAACGGACACCGTCAGCGCCAATAATTATTTCCTGGAATTTCAACCTTCTACTATACGGGTAAATAAAATTAAAGGTGATCTGCGCATTCAGGTTCAGCAACGTGACCAGTTCTTTACCCTTTTTTTTGCTGACAATAAATTGAAGGACGGCATTTATAAAATCGTTTATAATGACCAGAACAAAAACGAAGTAAAAGCAAAATACTCGTTTCGCTCTGGTGCATCTGTCTCTTATGTAGATCTGACTAAGGGTGATGTCCAGACCTACTTCGATAAAGAAAAAGAGCTATGGCGTATCAGGGTAAATGGTATGCTGGCCAATATTGTCAGCAATACAATTACTTATTACAGGGTCAGGGCAGATTTTTATATCCATTGATGTTGTGATCCTATTTTTTGCCGCTGCATTTTTTAATTTAATGGTTGGCCGGATAATCTTTCACGTTCAGGCCAAGTATGATATCCCGCGTAGCATATAAAATATCATCTTTCATTACAGTTTTTAAAACCCCGTTTCCTCCAACAGGATTTTTTCTCTCCCTTTCTGATTGCGATAGTAACGGATCATCTGCAAAAACAAATTCATCGATCCAGTATTCGGTTTTACCGGGTTCTTTTACGGTCGGGTGAATATGTTTAGGATTATTGCTGTTAGGATAAGAAGCAGGTACCAGTGTATAGAACGTATAAGATCCTTTTTCATTCGTTTTTATCCAACCCCGGATATAGCCATGCCGTTTACCCCAACCTTCGCGATCATTTCCTTTGGTTGAATAATTGCCGGCCTGGTCAGTGTGATAAATATAGAGGATCACATTGCCGGCAGGTGTTTTACCATCTTGCTTATATACCGTTCCAGCGATCACTAGCTTTGGTCCTGCTTCGTTGAAATCGGGTAAGGTATCCACTTCATTCAATTCGGTAAACGATACAGGGCTTTCATAAATGGCTTCACAACCTTCGCAGGAGCCTCCCACTTTTATATCTCCCGCTTTAGGACCATTAGCAATTTTGGTTGCCGGATTTGTTTGACCACAACTTTGCCCGCAAAGCATGATCAGCATCAGCAGCAGGGAATAGTATTTCATACAAAAGATTTGTTCAAATATGAACGATTGCTATCCTGTGTTCAAATTATTTACACCATAGGTATTGATGGCTTGATAAGTAGAAATATAGCTTTTGGTCAAGCCCTGTCTGCTACTGGTGTAATCGGTTTTACCAGCGGGAATGCGTACATTTATTTTGGTCTATGCACAACGCACATTTCTTCCTGAAGTATCGCCTGCATCATCTTTTTTTCTGGATGTTGTTAATGGGTCTTTGGTTTATGTTCAGACACGAAGACTATGTCAACGAAAGAACAGCTTTTATTGTTACACTGATCAAAGTGGTAGACCTGGCCCTGCTGGTTTATATCACTAATTATGTTTTATTGCCGCAGCTTTTTTACAAAAAGAGATACTTGTTGTTCGCTGTTGTTTTTATCGTTATGATTGTTGCCAGCAGCTTTATTAAAATGCAGATACTCGGTCGTTTTTTGCAGGATGCAAGGCTTCTTGATCTTAGCAGTAACTGGAAGGCAAGGGTGTATGACAATATAGTGCCCCATTTTTTCCTGGTTATTGCCGGCGCTGCAGTGAAACTAATGTTTGATTATACTAAAATGCAGCAGCGTCTTGCGGAAACAGCAAAAGAAAAAGCAGAAACAGAATTAAATTTTCTGAAATCGCAGATCAACCCTCATTTCCTGTTCAATTCATTGAACTCGGTTTACTTCCTGATCAATAAAGAGAATGCGGAGGCCAGAGAAGCGCTGCATAAATTTTCAGAAATGCTGCGCTACCAGCTCTATGAAATGGGGGGCGATAAAATCCCTATTGAAAAGGAGATTGATTACCTACATGACTATGCCGGCCTGCAGCAACTTCGAAAAGATGAAAAATATACGATCGAGTTTCATCATGCTCCTTCGGTAAAAGGATTTACGATTGAACCATTGCTGCTGATACCCTTTGTAGAAAATGCTTTCAAGCATATTTCACATCATAACGATAAACCCAATTTCATTAAAGTGGATATGAACCGCATGAACGGTGTTTTTACTTTCTCGGTCGAAAATTCGAGGGAAGTAAATCATACTTCAGAGAAAAAAGGAGGCATCGGGTTGCCCAACGTAAAACGAAGACTCGAACTATTATACCCGGGTAAACATGAATTATCCATCCTTGAAACAGCAAAAACATTTTCAGTACAACTTAATCTCCGGCTATCATGATTCTCCATTGTATTGTCATCGATGATGAACCACTGGCCCGCAAAGGCCTGAAGGAATATATTGCTGACACCGATTTTCTTATGCTGGCCGGAGAATTCGATAATCCCTTAAAAGCTACCGAACTCATCGGCAGGGGAGAAGCCCAACTGCTATTTTTGGATATCCAGATGCCGAAGATTACCGGGCTTGAATTTTTTAAAACCCTGCAGCATGCACCACCCGTGATCTTTACCACAGCTTATCCTCAATATGCACTGGAAGGATTTGAAGTGAATGCACTCGATTACCTCGTAAAGCCCATTTCGTTCGAACGTTTTTTTAAAGCGGCATTGAAAGCAAAAGAATATTACGAGGTAAGAGAAAAAAATCTTTCCGAAGCACAAACTGCTTTAGCCAACTATTTTTTTATTAAAGCAGATAATAAGTTGGTAAAACTTAAGTATGAGGATGTATTGTTTGCTGAAGCCTTGCAGAATTATGTCGTCATTCATACAAAAGATAAAAAATATATCACCTATCTCACGTTTAAATCGGTGGAAGACTATTTACCGGCCGATCGGTTTATCAAAACACATAAATCTTATATCGTGGCGGCGGCAAAGATCGAAAGTATTGAGGGCAATAATATCCGGATAGAACAGCATCATATTCCTATCAGCCGAAACCTGAAAGATGAAGTAATGGAAAAATTATTAAAAGGGAAGTTTTTGAAAAGATAGAAGAAGCTTTTCCGACTCATTGATCATATCCTTCGGTATTCTGAACAATCTGACCATAGTTTACCAGCAGTTCAGTGCCGGCTGCAATGTCTTCCAGCGCTTCAAAGTATTCTCCATCGTTTACAGATAATACATTAGGAGTAGCGGAATGATTCAGGTAGTTTACCATATCCATCACTTTGAATCCGTAATCGGGGACAAAATAATGATCTTCATCATAAAGGCAATAGGTCTCTACCATATTGCGGGAATGATCAGGTAGCGTCTCAACATCCTTTATAGGCAATTTGATCCATTCGCCTATGTTCTTAGAAAAAATATTCCGGCAACCTTTAGGAATATCCCGGAGGGCAAAAACGCCAATTCCATCCAGTGGAGAAGGCTTTAACATGATATACGTTTCCTGTGAAAGCTCCTGCAGCAGTGCTTCTTTCGTCATAAATTGGTGGATAAAATAAATTAGCTGCCCCGCTGTGAACCGGTGTTAGATTGTTTGCTCACAAAGCCGCCTGACTTTGGTTTCTGAATGAATTTAGAGCCAGGGCCAGCTGCCGGCGTATTTTTTTTCTTGTCTTTCTTTTTGCCTTTGTTGTTTTGCTGATTCAGTAATGACATAAGAATATTAATTTTTATAAAATCACTGTAAAGATAACAGATTCTTGAATGAAAGAAAACCATACGGGGGTGCGTAGATGAAAAATTGAAGCCAATTCAAATTTTTTTATGGATTTGAGGAAAATGGGTAATGGGTAAGCACAAATATTTCTCTAACTTTATAGCGACTTGCTTCCCGTCATGAAAATGACACTCACGATATGGTTCTTATTCTTTACCTCAGGAATTTTTTGCCAGGGGCTATCTCAAAATTTTGTTGTCAAACCATCCTCTTCCATTCTTACTGATCCGGCATCACTATCCGCATGGCTCACTTCACGTTTAACTACCAACAGGGAAAAAACAGAAGCCATCTTTACCTGGATCACCAATAATATATCCTACCAAACCCCTGTTGTGCGGAGACCCTCCAAAAAAAATAAGCAGATTTCTTTTTCTATCGAGGAAGAAGATGATAATAAAGCCCTTCCTCCGCTAACCGAGCGGATCGCAGTAAAAGTTTTGCAACAAAAGCAGGCTGTTTGCGAGGGATATGCAAGATTATTTCAATCGCTCTGTTATCATGCAGGAATACCGGCTGTTATTGTTACGGGGTATGCCCGGGCTGATATCAACAGGAATGAAAATAAATTCCGCTCCAATCATGCATGGAATGCCGTATTTATTGATAGCGCCTGGTATTTGCTGGATGCTACCTGGGCCAGTGGTTATATAACGATGCCATCAGGTGATTTTATAAAACAGTATGACAGTTATTATTTCCTTGCAGCGCCAGAAAAATTTATCCGGCATCATTTTCCGGATGATCTGCGCTGGACATTGCTCGAGAATCCTCCTGCGATCACCGAATTTAAAAACACTGCTTTTCGCCAGCGATCTTTCAATAAATATTTTATTACTTCCTGGTATCCTGCCAGCGGAATTATTGAAGCTACAGTTGGCGATACGCTTCACTTAGAAATCGAAATGGATGCTATACGCCAGCGAATGGATATTGCTCCTGATTCCTTATGGGATTCTGCAAGCCTGAATTACGGACCCGCATACGCTTACGTGAAACCTGATAAGATCACTGATTCTAAAATTACTTACCAGTTCCCGGTAACCTCAACAGAAGTGCAATGGCTGCATGTGATGTATAATAACGATGCAGTGTTGCGCTACCGGGTGAATAGTAAGAAGCCTGCGGTTGATATGGTGAAGAAATAGTTTTTGTTCCGTTTACCCTGTTGAAAATATAGAAAGAGGGAGATGCTAATGATAATTTGGTTGACGAATTATAATTGTATCATTTTAAAAACTTTATTATGGGACAGCGCCTCATTTCTAAAATAGCCATCTGGATTTTATCTCTTGTTATGATAAGGTTCGGTATTTATCATTTCCAGGAACCTCAACGGCTGATGGAATATGTGCCCGGTAATTTACCCGGGGGCATCAATTCTGTTTATGTAGTAGGAGCTGCTTATATACTGGCAGCCATCGCCTTCATCACCAATAAATTTGTAAAAATAGTTGCCTACCTGCTGGCTGCTTTACTGGTTGCTTCCGTATTCATGATCCATTTACCCATCTATAACCAGGCTGGGTCAGCTGATGTAAGACAAGAGGCATTAATAGCCATGCTGAAAGATTTGGCTATTGCAGCATTTGCTTTGCATATTGCCGGCAGTGCCGATAGTCATGGTGTGAAGTATTGAATTACTCTTCCATTTAACAGTAAAACCTGTTTGCCTGGTATGAAAATTTACCCGGCGAACGGGTTTTTTAAAATTATTCCGGGAAATATATTAATAAACACAAAGCAGATCAACCTGTCTTAAAGATAAATGGATTACGGAAGGGAATCAATGCTTCAGGAAATTTATTATTTTCATCAAAATGTCTTTAACATGACTTCCAAAGCCACTACCCCCGAACAGTATTTAAAAGAATTGCCGGCTGACCGCAAAGAAGCTGTTACACAATTGCGAAACGTGATTGTAAAAAACCTTCCCAAAGGATTCCAGGAGGGCATGGGTTATGGCATGCTCGGTTATTCGGTGCCGCATTCCATTTACCCGGCAGGTTATCATTGTGATCCTAAACAGCCATTACCCTTTGCCGGCATTGCCTCTCAGAAAAATTTTATCGCATTTTATCATATGGGTGTATACGCCATGCCTGAATTGCTGAAATGGTTTGTTGCAGAATATCCCAAACATAGTACTGCCAGGCTTGATATGGGCAAAAGCTGTCTCCGGTTTAAAAAATCAGAACATATACCCTATAAGTTAATTGGTGAACTGGTGAAAAAAGTGAGTGTGAAAGATTGGATCAGTGTGTATGAACAGAATATGAAACGCAAATAAGTATTGCTGGAACAGGGATTATCGTGGATTTATTTTTTAATTAATACCTCATGCGACCAATATGCTTGCATATGATTTTGATTCAACTAGGTCATATTGAGTTCCGCTACGAAAAAACACTGTAATAGTTCATTTCTTTTTGTAGATAATCTGGTAAGCACTATAAAAACCTACACTGACAAAGATATTAGCTATAACTACCTAGAAAAGGTTATGCCTGATGTAAACGAAAAGTTCTTTCAGGGAACAAAGGATTTTGAAGGTTATATTGATGATGTATACCGTCTAACTATTAAGGGAGATAAAATTAAAATCATAGCTCCACCAGACGGCAATGATAATATTGTGTTTGAAGGTTCAATAAAGAATGGAGAGATATTAGACCCAAACGGATTTGCAGGTAATTTTATTTATATAAAGCCCCTCCTGTACTACAGATACAGGGATAATAGATGGTTCGTATTTTATGAATTCAATTAAACATCCACAAAATTCTTGACATCTTTCCGATAACATGCCAGTCTTTTCCCATCAAATGTAAATACCTTCACTTTCGCTTCCCTAGCCCTTTTGGTAAGGGTGATCACAGATATGTTTCTACCGGCCTCTTTTAGCTCTTTGGATAACTTAACGAAAATGTCACCCGTTCATCTTTATCTGTCTGTAGTGAGTCTGATTTGCCCTGCTGGTACACTGTCTGGAGTAATTCCTTCAGGTCAATACCATTGAAAGAGATATTTGCACCTTCAATTGTTATGGTTGTAGTCATGGCCATTTGTTATAAATTCAGCAGCAAATTAATATTATTTCAATCAACAATAATAGACATTATTATTTCCTCTTAAATATAAAGTGCCACTTAAGTTTCATTGGAATGCAGATATGAATCATGTGAAAAGGACTGATTGATGCGCAAAAAATTATTAATAATAGCGCAAACTTTTTATTAATAATGCGCAAAAACTGCGTAAAGAAAAATTATTTTAATTTTTTTAAAGTCTACCAATCAATATTTTATCAGGTATTATTACTATTAGTAATTTGGAATTATCAATTAGCTCAATCTACATTTGGTGGACAAAAGCAAACAAAATGAAAGCATCTACATTCACAGTTAAGCCGCTTCCAACAACAAAGAAATTTGGAAAAATTATTTTCATGAATAGTGAAGTGAGAATACTTACTGTCGTAAAAAAGAAGGAGGCAAAAACTATCTCTATCAACAGGATCAATCAAAAACCGTAAACAATTTTCCACTATAAAAACAACTACTATGAGTAAAACACAATTAGAAAAGAAGTATTCAAAGATGAACTCTCCGGCTATATTAAGCAAAATAATGAAAGGTAACATGGGAAAAAAAGAGGCAACTGTTGCTGCCAATGTTGCTGAAAAAAGATTTCCGACTCCCTTGGAGAGTAGGGTAAAGTAAATACCAGGTCTGAAATACCAAAAGGGAGCCGTCCATTACCAGGGCGGCTTTTCTTTTTGCTTTATAGGATTATTGCTGACTGCATAGCCACTTATTTTATAAATGTGTTAGCTATAGTGTAAAAAGAAGCAGATCGATGCAGCAGAGATGCTCACCGTGACAGAGCAAGCGAAGAAGACGGACAAAAGCTAAGGCATTTTCTATACTTATTCGATTTTTAATAAGACTGTAGAAAAATATAAAATCAAACGATTACGACTAAGTGTAAACCATAAAAATCTCACTTAATCACAAAATAATTTTGGTGCGAATAAAATTATAGATAGATTTATTTACCATTATAATTGATAGCGCAACAAAGGCCACCAATCACTTTATTGTTTTTCCAAGATAAGGTTAACACTCCCGATTAGTTTTTATAATAGTTCTGCTCAGGTACTTAGCACCTGATATAGATTTTATTATTAGAAAACTAACTGCTTATGCTGATGTATTGCTACAGATTGATTGTTCTTGTTGCATTCACGTGTTCAAGCGTTATGGCTGTATCACAGGACAGCAGCAGCCGTTCATTGCCTTCTATATCCATACACTATCCCGATAAGATTTCAGCTAAGGCAAAAGAATTGGAAGAAAAGCTGGATAAAAAATCAGCAAAAGCTTTAGAACAATTACAAAAGCAGGAAGCAAAGATGAAGCGCAAGCTGATGAAGATCGATTCATTGGCAGCCAATAATGTGTTTGCTGATGCAGACAAGCAATACAAAGACTTAGTGCAACGATTAAAGGGAAGCAAAACGGGTCAGTATATTCCGAATCTGGATACACTTATTACTTCTATGAAATTCCTGGAGGAAAATCCGCAACTTTTATCACAAGCAAAAGAAGTAAAAGATAAAGTGAAAGATGCGCTGGGTAAAGTGAATGGATTAAAAGACCAGTTTCAAAAAGCAAAGGACATCAAAAAATTCCTGAAAGAGAGAAGGCAATATTTAAAACAAGAGCTTAGCAAATTCGGATTTACAAAGGATCTGAAGAAAATTAATAAAGAAGCCTATTATTATGCGCAGCAGGTCAATGAATACAAAGAGATACTGAAAGACTCAAAGAAAACGGAACGCAAAGCGATTGAGCTGCTCAGCAAAACAAAGCTGTTCAAAGACTTTATGCGGAAGAACAGTCAGCTGGCTTCGTTATTCCGGTTACCGGGTGATCCCAATGATCCTTCAGCACAAGTCAGTTTAGCAGGATTGCAAACAAGAGCACAGGTGAATGGATTGATACAACAACAACTCTCCGCTGGTGGCCCGGGGGCACAACAACAGTTTCAACAAAATCTGCAAGCATCGCAATCACAATTACAACAACTGAAAAGTAAAATCTTAAAAGCTGGCGGTAGCAGTAGTAATGATGATGTGCCTGATTTTAAACCCAACGGACAGAAGACCAAAGGGTTCCTTCAACGCCTTGAATACGGCACTAACGTGCAAACACAAAAGGCATCCAACTTTTTTCCTGTGACAAGTGATATAGGACTATCGGTTGGATATAAACTGAATGATAAATCGGTGATCGGCATTGGCGCTTCTTATAAGATGGGCTGGGGTCGTGGCTGGAATCATATGCGGTTTACCAGTGAAGGGATGGGACTAAGAAGTTTTATTGACTGGAAAATCAAAGGCAGCTTTTTTCTTACGGGCGGATATGAACAGAATTATAAACCGTATCTGCAAAATGTTTTGATCCCTTCCCCCTTCGGGGGAAGCCGGATGGGGGCTGCCTGGCAGCATAGTGGGTTGATCGGACTGAGCAAGATCATTGCTGTAAAAACAAATTTCTTTAAGAAAACAAAGTTGCAATTACTGTATGATTTACTGAGTCAACAGCAGGTGCCGAGGACACAGCAAATAATTTTTAGAATTGGATATACCATAAAATGAATCCTTAGTATGAAGCCTAATAGAAAGTCGATATTCTTTATCGGAATACTTTTCGTTGTATTGAGATCTTACTCTCAATCAAGTCCGGACAACCAGGCAGCTCTGGAAAAAATCATTCCTATAGCACCAACTGCCGCATCCATTGCTAAGTACGGCAATATTCCCATAAGTTATTTTACGGGATCACCATCTGTAAGCATCCCTTTATTTGAAGCAAAATCAGGAAACCTTGTAGCCCCGGTTACACTTAATTATCAATTCAATGGACTAAAGGTAGAAGAGATTGCTTCATGGGTAGGATTGGGCTGGAGTCTTCAGGCAGGAGGAGCAATAAGCAGAACAGTGAGAGGTATAGCTGATGAAGATGCTTACGGTTATATGAATCCCGGTATTCCAATGACTGTAAAATTTATGATAGACAGTATGGCGCATCCAGGCTATGAAGACACTATAAAATACTATCTCAGACAAGCGGGCAAACGTTTATACGATCTTGAACCGGATATCTTTTTCTTTAATTTTCCCGGAGGCAGTGGAAAATTTTATTATGATCAGGAAAGAATGAATTTTTTTTCTATGCCTGCGCAAAATATAAAGATCAGTTATGCGAACGAAAAATTTTTAATTGTTGCAGGAGATGGGACCCGATACCATTTTTCTATAAAAGAAATAACAACGGCCAATGCGCCACAATGCACGGGAAGCCAGGCACAGGCTGGAAACAGTTCTAACACTTCATCCTGGTATATTTCAAAAATTGAAAACAATACGCAAACAGACAGCATTACGTTTGAGTATGCTGATATATCTTATAACTTTGATAATCTTTCAACCAGTACAAAATACCGGCTGATTCTTTCACAGGGGTGTGCAGCTCCTGGTAAAACGCCTCCTTCCTTTCCGGATCAGTTATGCTGGCAAAATACAGCTATTACAGGAAAAAGACTTTCATATATCAGGTTTCGAAATGGATATTTAAAATTCACGGCACACGATAGTGAAAGAAGCGACTTGCCAGGTGATAAAGCGCTCAAGAAAATAGAGCTATTTAACAGTGCTGATGTACTCATAAAACGACAGTCATTTGAGTACGGATATTTTGGAAGTGGATCTGCTAATGCAATGCGTCTGAAACTGACAAATGTAAATGAGACAAGCAGCGATAGCAGTATCATCAGTCCCCATGCTTTTATTTATGAAGAGAACGGAGCATTTCCAAGTCGTCTTTCCTATGCACAGGATCACTGGGGATATTTTAATGGTGTAACGACCAATACGAGTCTTATCCCTTCAATGTTATGGAAAGATATATCTGGTAATTCACATTATGAACAAGGAGATGATCGCCTGCCAGTTTTTGAGTATGTCAAGCTGGGAGCGCTTAAAACAATTACATATCCTACAAGAGGTACTACAGAGTTTGAATATGAAAACAATGAGGTAAAGGATACTCTTATTCAACCAAACTATACATGGCATACAGAACATATCGAAGGTGACCATAATGGAGGAGTTCAAACGCTATATATTGATACGTTTGTTGTAAACGAGCCATCCAATTTTTATAACTTTAATGATCCTGATGGTGGGGCCTATGTTGATTTTGCATATGCCGATATTGGCTGTTCATTTCCTGGCGGTGCTTCCACTTGTGCAATACTGACAGTTGAAGGAATAAGTTCGGGTACGGTAAGTTATGGCCCTTTTATCACCACGCCCATGAAAGGTACTTATCTGCCTAATGGAACATACATTTTGAAGGCATCGTTTAATCAAAACCCTCCCCTTTACGAAGATTTCTATTTTAGCGCATCTTGGCGACAACCTGTTTTAAGCAATAGCTACCCTGTAGGAGGCTTACGGATTAAAAAAATTGTGGATTATGATAGCCTGGATATAAGTAAAAAGATAATCCGAAATGTCACCTATGCTTCGGACACAGATTTGTTGTCATCTGGAAAAGTATACGGATACACCAATAGCTATACGACGGACTTTCATCATGAATTCTATAGCTCTGAATATGTCGCGGACGTTTGTGTAGAATGTAGTCTCTTTAGGGATTATATAAAATTTAATTCTAATAGTAATTATCCTTTGATTGCTCACCAGGGAGGCTATGTTGGATACGAACAGGTAAATGTCTTTTATGGTAATAATGGAGAAAATGGCAAATCAGTATACAAATACAAAAACTTTCCTGATATTATTGGTGGTTTCCCTACAATTTCAACCAGCAAAGAATGGGAACGGGGTATATTGTTAAGGGAGAATACATTCAACAAAGTTGCTTCAGCCTATACTTTAATCAACAAAGATTCCCTTATTTATTCAGGGTTAAACGACTACGACACAAGCCTGCTTAAAATTTCATACGGCTTGAAAAGTGGGTTTAAAACAACAGTAACAATTGCTGAAGACGGCTGTGGGGGAGAGGTTCTCTGGTTACAAAGAGAAAATGAAGCATTGGTACCTACTATTGAAGAGTATGAGACAATTACAGGAAGGAACGTAGTGGCTAGTAAACAATCAACCCTTTATGAAGGAGTTAATCAGCTTCAGACTATAGAGGAGTATGACTATAATACAAAAAATTATTTGCCTAAAAAAAGCATTTCTTTATCCAGCACAGGAGATACTCTTATCAGCAGAATTAAGTATAATGTTGACTATTCTTTGGTAAGTAATAATCCATCCTGGCTGTATAAACTATCAGATAAAAACGCGTCCGTTATCCCAGTAGAAAGGTTGACAATTAGAAAAGCAGCCGGCGGCTCAGAATATGTTATTGCAGGAGCGATCACTCAATACAAAGGCAATAAGCCGTTGCCGGATAAGATATATGTTTTAGAAACAAACACCCCGATACCTTTATCTTCATTTACACAAAGCTCAGTGGATGGTAGTGGTAATTTTATTAAAGATTCCCGCTATAAGGAAGCCATCTCATTTAATACTTATGATTCATATAATAATCTTTTAGAACAACAAAAAACTAATGATGTAAAGAATGATTTTATCTGGGACTATACATCTACTCTACCCATAGCGGAAGTAATCAATGCAGATACGACTTCTATTGCCTATACCTCTTTCGAGGCTGATAGTAAAGGTGGCTGGACTTATAGTGACACTGTTTCAACAGACGCCACTTCTCCGACGGGTTCAAAATGTTATTTCGCTTCAGGAGGTAATATAACTAAATCAGTACTAACGAGTGCAACTTATATAGTTTCCTATTGGGGCAAAAACGGGAGCGTAAACGTCAATAGCGCCGGGCCAACAAGGACAGGCAAAACTATAGGTAACTGGACATATTATGAGCATGAGATAACAACTACGGATATAACTGTTTCCGGCAGTAATTATTTTGATGAGTTACGTCTTTATCCTAAAGGGGCACTAATGACGACTTATACCTACAATCCGCTGATAGGTATGACCAGTCAGTGTGATGCCAATAACCGGATCACTTATTATGAATATGATAAATTCGGAAGGCTTGCTATCGTCAAAGACCAGGATAATAAAATCCTTAAGATAATCTGCTATAACTATGCCGGCCAAACAGAAAATTGTAGCTCTGGATATTATGCCAATGTTCAGAAGAGTGGAAGCTTTTCAAAGAACAATTGCAGTTCGGGCTATCAGGGGACATCAGTTACTTATATTGTTCCTTCTGGTAGTTATAATTTACCTGTCAGCCAGTCATATGTAGATTCTCTCGCACAAGCGGATGTAAACACCAATGGGCAAGCTTATGCAAATGCTAATGGCTCCTGTTTACTACTGTATTACAGCGTTCAAAAAAGCGGCAACTTCACACGCAATAATTGTGGTACCGGTTATACAGGGTCAACAGTTACGTATACTGTTCCGGCTAATACCTATAATTCAACGACCTCGCAAGCTGCGGCTGATCAATTAGCACAAACAGATGTGAATAATAATGGCCAGGCTTATGCCAACGCCAATGGTACCTGTACAGCCACTTGTAATAGCTCTAATTGTAATGCTGTAGATAAAAAGTGTATCAATGGTGTTTGTGAGACAGGATGGCGAGTATGTACCGATTCACAATATCAGTCCGGAACAGGTATGTATTTGAATACATACCATTATGAATGGAGTGATCAAAGTTGGTCGCAAAATTATTTCGAATATTCATATGATGCATGTTTTTAAAAATAATAGATATGAAAATACAAGGAATGTTTTTTTTAATTTTTTTATTCTCTGGCTTAACAACAGTTGCCCAGCAAAACCCTGGTAATACGCCTGCAGAAATATTATCTAACAAAATTGCCGATAAAATGAAAGATAGTCTTGCACTTACCATGCAGCAACGAAGCAGCATATTTGACATAAATATTAATATCAGTGAATGGAAAGGATATGCCCGGCAACAATATAAAGATTCAGGTAATATCGGTTACTACCTACAACGGGAAGAAAACAAAAGGGATTCATTATATCGGAATGTACTGACTGAAGAACAATTTCTTTTATATAAGCAAAAAAAAAGAAATCTGATCAGTAACAATTAATTCTGAAATCATTCACCATTTAACACCGAATAAGTATGGGAGGTAAACTAACACTATTAAAATTACCAATTTTAGGCAGTTTTGTTTTACTACAAACTATTTTGTGCGCTCAGCAAATAGCCCCCGCACCTTATTCTTCCGGTACAAAAGTCAATTACATACGTACATGGGATGCTGGATCTCCACAAGTCCATCCCGATACATTGATGGCAAAAACGGTGAAAGATGTAAAACAGACTACGCAATATTTGGATGGATTAGGAAGACCGTTGCAGACAGTAATGAAACAAGGATCTTTGATGTCAGGAAGTAGCATTGCTTATGATCTTGTAAGCCCCGTACTATATGATGAGTTTGGGAGGGAAGCTTACAAATATCTCCCGTTTGCTGCCAACAGCACTGGCGGGAATAGTTCTATCAGTGATGGGTTGTTTAAATTAAATCCCTTTCAGCAGGACTCGATCTTTAATAAAGGAATGTTTGGCGATGAAAGCTATTATTACAGCAAAACGGTATTTGAAGCTTCGCCACTGAACAGAACCCTCGAAGGCTATGCGCCCGGTAATAACTGGGTAGGTACTGCCAGTCAGAGCAGCGAAGCCAACCGCCGGGGTGTGAAAATGAAATACTGGTTCAACACTGCTACTGATTCAATAAGAATATGGACAGTGACGAATGTAAGTAACAGCTTTGGAACGTATGCTACCAGCAGTACTTATGCAGCGGGATCATTGTTTAAAACTGTGAGCCAGGATGAACATAATAAACAGGTGATCGAATTTAAAGACAAGGAAGGCAAAGTGTTATTAAAGAAAGTGCAACTGACAGCCGATGCAGATACGGGAACGGGTAAAGGATATTATGGCTGGCTGTGTACCTATTATTTATATGATAGCTTAAACAATCTTCGCTGCGTGGTGCAACCCAAAGGACTTGAACTTCTGGCAGCTAATAGCTGGAGCATGAGCTATAGTAGCGGTGTGATAATGAATGAGCAATGTTTCCGGTATGAGTATGATAGTAGAAACAGGATGATACTAAAAAAAGTACCTGGAGTAGGAACGGTCTATATGATCTATGACGCAAGGGACAGGCTGGTGATGATGCAGGATAGTGTGTTGCGGGTTGCGCATAAATGGCAGTATACACTCTATGATGCCTTGAACCGGGATACGACTACGGGACTAATAACAGATGATACATATTATAATGATGCTGCTTACCACAGGGGGCAAGCGCAAAACAGTATCACTTACCCCACCCCCGGAAGCTATGCCGATGAAGTCCTGACGAAAAAATTTTATGATAGCTATGACTGGCATGGATGGGAAGCCAACCCCTTATCTGCCACCAGGAATACGAGCTATGACAGTTATCTATTGTCTGCATCCAATACTGTCTGGCCTTACCCGCAGAATGCAACCGTGCAAAGCAACCAACTAAGGGGAATAGTCACGGGAACGAAAACAAAGGTGCTGGGCACAGCATCTACTTATTTATATTCCGTTATTTTTTATGATGATAAGGGAAGGGTAATACAAACGCAAAGCACGAACATAACAACGGGTACAGATATATCTACTATGCAGTACAGTTGGTCGGGCCAGACACTACTAACGATTAACAAAAATGAAAAAGCGGTAACGAATCCACAGACAAGTATTATGCTGAGTAAAATAACGTATGATGATCTGGGGCGGCCATTAAAAACAGAAAAGAAAATAAGCACTACCAACGTAAGTAGTGGTGCCATGCCTGGAAGCTGGAAAACTGTTTCGCAACATGAATATAATGCATTGGGGCAATTGAAGAAAAAGAAATTAGGAGCTGCGCCGCTAGATTCATTGACCTATGAATACAATATTCGGGGTTGGATGCTGGGTATGAACCGGAGCTATGTGAAAGATACAACGAGTACAGCCAATTGGTTTGGATTTGACCTGGGCTATGACAAAACAAGTTTTACGGTAAATAGCGGCTCCCAAAGCTATACCGCAGCACAATACAATGGAAACATCAACGGTATGCTATGGAGAAGCACGGGAGACGATATGCTGCGTAAATATGATTTTACCTACGATGCGACTAACCGTTTTTTAAGCGCCGACTTTAACCAGCTTAACAGTAATAGCTTCAGTAAAGCAGCCGGGATTGACTTTAGTGTAACAGGAATGAGTTACGATGCCAATGGAAATATCCTGAACATGAATCAAAAAGGATGGAAGCTTGGAGGTAGTGTAACGATAGACTCTCTGCTTTACACTTATATAAGTAATAGTAACAAATTGCTGAATGTTATAGACCGCAATAATGATACGACAACAAAACTATGTGACTTCAGAAGCTCACATACATACATGACGGCGTTGAGCAATAATAAAACCACGACCGCCACCGATTACAGCTACGATGCGAATGGCAACATGTACGTTGATAATAATAAAGATATCAGCGACATTCATTATAATTACCTGAACCTGCCAGACAGCATTACCGTAATCAATAAAGGGAACATAAAATATGTGTATGATGCGACAGGTAATAAACTAAAAAAGATAACCACCGAAGGCGGCAATACGACCACTACATTATACCTGTTTGGAAACTTTGTAAATGATACGCTGCAATTTATTGGAACGGAAGATGGAAGAGTGAGGTTAAAACAAGCTGATTCTTCATTGCAATATGATTATTTTATTAAAGATCATTTAGGGAATGTAAGAATGGTGCTGACGGAAGAAACGCAAACGGATGCATATCCTGTGGCCTCACTGGAGACTACGCCGCTTTCTAGTGAGCGATTATATTATAGTAAAGTTGATTCCGGCAGGGTAAATAAAAGTATGGTATCGGGTTATCCGACCAATACGTATACCAATCCGAATGACTATATACAAAAATTGAGCGGCAATGAAGTAAAAGTAGGAACAGGGACAGTACTGAAAGTGATGGCCGGCGATAAGGTGAATATAAGAGTAAACAGCTGGTGGAAGAGTAATGACACACCTGACACACCGGTGAGTCCGTTGAATGATCTGCTAAGTGCATTATCGGGAAATATCGGTAGCCTTGGCGGCAGTCATCCAACATCGACAGAGATAACGAGTAGCGGAGTATTGAGTGGTAATGCTACGAGTTTTCTAAACAGCCAGAACGGATATACGACGAGTAAGCCTAAGGCATTTCTCAACTGGATATTGTTTGATGAGCGATTTGCTTATGCTTCTTCAAGCTCAGGATTTGAGCAGGTAGGTGCCAGTAATACCTTCACTACCCATGCCCCGTCAGAACTTGCGATAAGTAAAAGTGGTTATTTGTATGTTTATGTGAGTAATGAGACACCGAATATTAATGTATTCTTTGATAATTTGCAGGTGACACATGTGAGGGGGCCGTTATTGGAGGAAACGCATTATTATCCGTTCGGGTTGATGCAAGCGGGTATAAGTTCGAAGGCGCTAGGGTTTGGGAAACCAGAGAATAAAAGGAAATTTACATCTCAGGAACTAGATGAGGATTTTGGTTTAAGCTGGTATCAGCATAGATTTAGAAATCATGATCCTCAGATAGGACGATTTGTGCAAATTGACCCATTGGCTCCAAAATACATGCATAATAGTACATATGCGTATGCCGAAAATAGACCTATTGATGGTATTGACTTAGAAGGGCTTGAATATTTAAGGGCAGGTGAGGTTCTAATACAAATGAGGATTAGCTACTCAGATAATCAGGTTAGCAGTGCTTCGGTTAGATTGACAAGAACAAATGTCTCAAAAGCTACAGAGGTTTTCGTATTTAATAAACAGTCTAAGCTTAGGGATGCAAGTGCGCCAGATCCTTATTTGTTAGGTACTATAAATTATAAACCTGCTTCGACTAAAACTACGAACGAAGCGACTTCCGATGACGCTGGAGGATCAGAAGTTGGAGTTCTAGGTCAACGACAAGTTGATCATCCGGCCGTTCCAAAAAACAAAAGAGAAGCAAGGGCTGCTGATAAAGATCCTTTAACAACTGTTTTAAGTACAAGTTCGGGTGCTGTAAAAGGGGATGCGATTATTGCAATGGTCGGTGCAGCGGGGCTTTTGCTTGACTATATGCATGATAAAGAGATTTCTATTGACATTAATAAAGCGAATCAACAAGCATCCACCGCAGGAATATCTACAGTTAAAGATATAAATATGGCTTTATCTTTAAACCTCATTCCATCAAATTATTTAAATAACTCAGATTTGACAAGCTTTGCAAATTATTTACTTTTTGGGGAAAAGCCTTCTGATTACAATCGTAGTAATCCTGAGTTGAGAAAAATGCTTAAAGATTTTGAAAAAATAAAGGTTAAAGTTGAAAAAAATAAAACAAATCCCCCATGCACAGTATGTGTATCAAATTAGCACTATATGCAAAGTGTATTATGTGTTTTTTCTTTTTTCTAGTTGCATGTAATAATAAGGATGAAAGAAACTCGATGTATCTTAAGAATGCATTTGAAGATTTGAAGTCAAACCGATTTTCGGACGCTTATAAAAATGCAAATAAAGCAATAAATATTAAATCTGATAACCCTACCGCATTTATACTCAGAGGTAGATCATCCTTTGAAATGGGACATCTAAAAATTGCAAGAAAAGATTTTGAATACGCATTGAAATTGGATGTTAAAAATATATCAGCATTATATTATCTTGGATTAATTAGTTACGATCTTGATGATTTTAATGAAGCTGAAATTTATTTTAATAAAGCGATAATTTTAAAAGGCACGGATTCTGTTTACTTTGAATCTAGTAATCGATTTTCTGAATTCACATATGATGAAAATGTAAGCATGCCAGAATTACGCTTTTTTAGAGGATTGTCTTATTATTATATGAATCAGTATAAGAAAGCAGCGAATGATTTTATTTTTGTGGCAAGCGAAGATTATAATAAAGGAGAATGCTATTTTTACATTGGGGCTATGGCCTTGGATGAAAAAAATAATGTGTTAGCATGTAAGTATTTAAACTTGGCCTTAGAAAATGGATATAAGGAGGCCAGCAAGTATCTATCTCATGCATGCAACTGATAACGAATTCAAATATTTGGTAAAAAGGTCTCGGTCTCTTTCCCTTGCTATCAAAAACACATGCCGGCTAAAGCGTAGGACTATTGCATAGCGCTACGCTTTTTACTTTTGAGCCTTCCCTCGGCTTCGCCTGGGAAAGTGCTCACTTGTAAACGCCCGTCATGGTTTTTGGCTGCGGTCAGTCGCCTTCGTCCACCCCTTCTGTGTCTGCAATAAATCTGCGGCCATACGGCCATTATTACGCAGAATTATTGCAGACACCGGGATTCCACATTATCTCCCCACCGTTGGCGGCAATCAAAAAAGTATGCTAGGCCAATGGCGTAGCATATACTTTTCTGCTGCCTTGCGGCGGGAGTGCCACCTGCTGGCGTTTACCGTCGCTGACACAGGAAGCCGAGAGTTGTTTTGCTGGCACATGATTCCGGCGTATGACTATGCCACCCAAAACAAGCCACACATGTGCTACGCTATTTTATTTTCAATATCTATAGCGCAGCCCCGGTAAACGCATGGCGCAGGAGGGATGTCACCATAACCACTTTCACAACTGCTCTTATTGGATAAGCTCAAAGATTGCTCCCCACTGACAAAAGGCAGCTTGGTAGATCGCCGGCTAATTTAAGAAGGAATTAGAATTGATGACAATCCACATGCTTTTGATCAAACCTCAATATATACCCCCTGTTATTAATCCAGAAATACTCAATGAAATGGCCGAAGTGATTAGGCAGGTTAATGTAATATGTACTGAAAAAAAGAAATGGTATATACTTGATCAAAAAAGGCTTATTGGCCATTAATTTCGTTATAGGCTGTAATTATAAGACCTGAAATTGTATTTGTGGATAATTTTTAAAATAATCACCCTTTTCTACACCCTTTCACAAAAGAAAACCTTATAACTAATTAATTCATAAGGCTTTTGATTTTTACTCAGTGACCCCTCAGGGACTCGAACCCTGGACCTACTGATTAAGAGTCAGTAGCTCTAACCAACTGAGCTAAGGAGTCATCGACACTGAGCTTGCCTGCCCCGATACTTTCGGGGACGAAGTCACAGTGTAAGGACCGCAAATATAATTGAAAATGCTGCTGCGAAATGGAATGATTAGCTACGGTTGTTCAATATTTTGAAAAAAGCAAACGAAGCCAACAATGCTAAACCACCTACTATCCACCATAATGTAGTAAAACCAGCATGTTCGGCTACCTGTGCTCCTAACAAAGGGCCTAAGCATTGTGCAGCGGACCATGCCATCGTATATAGCGCTGCATATTGTCCCCTGTTTTCGTGTTGTGTTCTCCCGATCCAATACGTATTCATAAAAGGCATAGAAAATATTTCGCCAAACGTAACGATGATGATCATGCCTATACCAAGCACAGCCCCCATTACGGGAATATTAAGTGTAAGAAAAGATATACCTACTAATGCCACACCAAAGGGAATCAGTAATGCATTTTTCCCCTTGCTTTCCATTTTATAGACCAGCACCATTTCTACCAGGGCAATGATAATACCATTGACGGCCATCAACAGCCCGATATAAGGTTCGGATAAATGCAGGTTCTTTTTGAAATAGACCGGCAGGTTGGTAAAAAGCTGGAAGAAGCAGGCTGCAAATAATGTAGTGACGAGAATGAACCACAGGTAAGTTTTATCCCGGTAAGCGGATCGCCGGATACTACCATGTATCGTTTTTTGCTGTGATGGTTTATAATTTACCGGTTTTAAAAATAACCACATGATACCAGCGGCAGTTATATTGGTGATACCATCGATCCAGAACAATAATTCATAATTGAATTTTGCAATGATACCACCCATTGCACTACCAACTGCCCAACCGATATTGATGGCCAGCCGATTCAATGCATACGAACGGGTACGATTTTCTTCTTTACTATAGAAAGCGATTGCTGTAGAATTAGCTGGACGGAAAGCTTCATTCACAAAACTCACAGCAAACGTGAAAAGACAGATGAGCGAATAACTTTTCATTTGTCCTAATACCATGAATAAAATACCACCACCTATAAGTGTGATGAGTTGAACAGGGTAGAAGCCGATCTTATCGGTCATTCGTCCGCCGAGCCATGCACCACTAAAGGCACCTGCACCAAATAAACCAAATACAATACCGGCCTGGCCGATACTATAGCCCATTTGCGGACTGGTGAGATATAAGGTCATGAAAGGAACGACCATCGTGCCACTTCGGTTTACCAGCATGATAAATGAAAGCAGCCAGGTTTCTTTTGATAAGCCTGAATAGGCATTGCGATATGTTTTTGCCGTAGCCGAGATCATAACGAGGTGCAAATTTACCGGAATGGATTACATATCATTCTGATGGAGATGCTGAATTATATTAATGGTAAACCGGTTTGCTGTTTTTTGAATATATTCAACCTTTAATTTAAAATCAACATGAAGAAAACTATTATTCTTTCGGCCATGGCTATAGCCGTTTTAATTTTTTCGAATTGCAGTTCTTCTAAAAAAGCTGCTGGCGTGCCCAAACTTACCTATGAGTCTAGTATTCAAACTGTGGTAATGGCGAATTGTTCACCCTGTCATATCCCGGCTAAAGGAGGTAATAAAAAACCGTATGACAATTTCACCAATGTACAGAAGGATATTGATGAAATGATCCGTCGTATTGAACTAAATCCCGGCGAAAAAGGATATATGCCTTTTAAAAGGGCTAAACTCAGTGATAGCACCATCGCTATTTTCAAACAATGGAGAACAGACGGGTTGCTGGAAAAATAGATTTCTTTTAAGGGTGCAATCAGAGCAGCTTTTCCATGATTAAAAATTCAAGGGATTGTGTAGGCGTACCAAAACGGTTATCGTTTGGAAAGGGTGCTGTTTTGCCTGTTTTGTAATATCCCTGTCGTTCATACCAGGCAATCAGCTCGGGTCGTAGCGAGATTACGTTCATAAAAATAGCAGAGCAATGTTGTTGCTTAGCATATTCGGCAGCAGCGTTCATCAATTGTTTGCCGATGCCCTTAGCTTGTATCGCTGGTGAAACGGTGAGCATGCCCAGGTATAATTTACTTTCCTTTTTTTGCAGGAACACACAACCTATTGGCTCGCTTTTTTCATTTACATATTTTAAAAAGATAGCTCCGGGTGTTTGCATTAGTTCTGTAACCGTAGCCTCATCGGTTCGCTTATCACCTTCCAAAAGATCGGCTTCCGTGGTCCACCCTTGTTTAGAAACTTCGCCCCGAAAAGCGCTGTTCATCAAGGTAACTAATGCAGGTATATCGTTTGTAGTAGCAGTAATGATTGACATATCAGGGATAAGGTATGGGTTCGAGGTTAAGCACCACATGCAGGTGATGCAATAAATGTTTTACATAATCCCGGGCCAGCCATTCTATGGTATGCAATTCCCCGGTCCGGCATTTACGACCATACATAGCTTCCGGAGTATTGCGAAGAATAGCGCAAATCTGTTTATTCAATAAATACCAGAGATCAATAATATCAGCAGTTTTCCATTGCTGGTAATTGATGATCGTCACCCATTTTTCCTGGTTATAAATGATGAATGGATTTTCTTCATACTGTGTTACTACGAAACGACGGATATTACTTTGTGCTGAATCAGCCAGGTGACCCATGATCTCTTTTTTACTCCATTTTTCGGGAAAAGGTTTTGCAGAAAAAATATCTTCCGTCGTTTTTTTTAATGCCGTAATCCGCTCATCAATGATATTTTCAAGTTCAGTGGCGATGGAATGCATAACTATTGTTTATAAAAGCGAAATTATTGAATAGTACTATATGAAAAGTAATAACTGCCCGGTTATTAATTGGGTCATCAGGTAAAATCATTTTTTGAATCCAAAGAAAATCCGAACTTCAATTTAATAAAACTGTTTGTCATGATTACCGTAGGAGAGATATTGGAAATTAAGCCACCGATTTACAATGTTATAGAACCTGGTGCATTGGTTATTGACGCTTTAACAATGCTGAATTCTGTTAATCTCAGTTACCTGGTGGTCAAGGACAATGATGAATACAAAGGTATTTTTTGCGAAAGAGATTATTGCCGTAATGTAGTGCTGAAAGGACGATCAAGCCGTGATACGCCGGTAAAAGAAGTGATGACCATTGATCTGCCCATAGTACAGCTTTCAGATACCGCAGAGCATTGCATGAACATGATGAACCTTCATAAAGCCCGTTACCTGCTCGCTTATGATGACGATCAGTTAAGGGGAGTGATTACTATACATGACCTGCTGCGGCAGGTAATTGCCAATAAACAAGCCGTATTTGATGAGAGCCTTGCCGGTCAACTGATCGACCAGGATGAAGGCGGTAAGATCTATTAAACACACATTTACTTTTTCCGACTAAGAAGAAATTTATTTTCTTTTAAAACGCATCATGGCAATATCGCCCATGATAAACGTCAACGTATTGCCGTCGATATTGTATTTATTAACCTTTTTTATGGTTTGTAAAAAAGTGGCTTCTCCTTCACCCGGGCAGGCCATCTTTGTCATGACAAATGGTTCAGTGAAATTGATTCGTATACTATCTGCTTTCAGTTTGCCCGAGAAGCTATTACAACTTGTATTGCCGCTTACTGTATTATTGGCCACATCAAAACTGATATTGGGTTTTTTCCCGGGATATAAAGCTTCAAATGCGATCTTAGGGCCACTTATATATTCCAGTTCCCAATTTCCATCCAGCGATGGTTTCATTTTTACACCGGGAGGGGGATCAGCAGGCGGTGTAAGTGAGTTGGTTGTATCGCCTGTTGCCGGGATATGAGTTCCGCCATCATCAGTAGTAGTGATGGCAGTATCGGGTGAGGTAACAGTGATACTTGTATCTCCTGTTTTACTGGATTCGTTTGTCTTGTTGTTGTTGCAGCAAATAAAAAAGCCCGCAATTACCAGGATAAGAATTATCTGTTTCATTGATAAATTGGTTTATGTAACGAAAACTAATCGTTTTTCTACATGCAGCCACCCGATAGCTATCGGGCGGCTGTCCTTTTCTTTTACAAATACCTGGCTCATACTAATTGTATTCTCACATACAAAATAGCCCCACAAAAACACGGCATAAACGAAGCCAGAAATTCAAAATGATCATTGAATACAATATTTTTTGAGGGAATAAAAAGGAAGGGGCAAGAAATGATCAACAACAAGTCTCCGAAAGTTGTACTTATACTGCCACCCATTCTGCAGTACATTTTGGAGAATTGGTTTTTAAAATTTCATTTCATCTGCACTGGGACCGTAACTGCCGGGAATAGGAATATTCAGCAACCGCAAATAAACTCCTAATTGTGCCCGGTGATGAATGATCTGCGATAACGACATTCTTATCACGTCAGCTTTTGGTTCGGTACTGTATATTTCGTTGCCATTGCGTAGTGTCCAGGGAAGAGTAAGCTGGTCATCATGGGCTTTTGAAAGATGCATTCTTGCGTCAGCCAGGTTTTTTTCGAAGTAGGCCATAAGCTCTTTATTATTATTAATCGCTTCAGGCGCATAATTGTTATTGGCAAAATCAAGTTCGGATGTAGTCAGCGCCATACCGATCCAACCGGGAAGCTCAGCTACATGGGCTGCCAACCTTTTCAATTCCATACTTTTTTCATGAGGTTTCCAACTGTACTTATCATCAGGCACCAGTTGCAGCATTTTACGGGTAGTGATGGCTTCTCTTTCCAGCTCTTTGGCGAAGGATTCAATAAATGTCATAATGATTGTTTTTTAAGTTAGAATACAAAATAAAAAACAGCCACTGACAACCCTATGGCAGTACGATTGGGGTAAGAAAAAAATAACTTAACACTTACCCAGTAGAAAATAAACGATGGCGAAAACAGCGACAAAGCCAAGACAACCGCCGCCCCATTTCCAACCGGCATACCCGGCGATCAATGTTTTTAACCAATTTTGCATAATTCAATTATTTCTGACATGGAGTTAAAAATGATGCCAGATAAAATGAACAGTAGAACAAACCGGGTGTTGCAAAAAATCCCCATACGAGGGCAAAATCAACCTTTGTCTTATCAATAATTTACCGGCAATGTTTTCATGTATTCATTCAGGTTGATGTGCGAAGACTTTCTGAAGTGTTCGTCAGTAGACCGTACTTGAATAATCCGTGCTACTTTGAAATCACGGTAATCGTGCCGGCTATGGCACCAGGCAACCAGGTGCCAACTGAATGCATAGAAAATAAGTCCAATCGGTTCCACCAGCCGTTTACTTATTTCTTCTTTCAGGTTTTTATATTCAATCTCAATAATCATTTTACCTGCAATTGCATTTTGCAATAAAGACATGTAAGCAAAGTTGAGCGTGAGGTTAGGATGCATCTGCATTTTGATACTTTCATCCAGTGCTTCTAATTTTTCTTTCTGGGATGAACGCAGCACTGCTTTTATTTTATTCAATGCCGTAGCGTAATGAGTTTGAATAGATCTGTCAGCAAATCCTTTTACCAGCGATTCGGACAGTAATAAAGCATTAGCTTCCTCTGTACTAAAAGAAACGGGTGGCAGAAAATAACCCTGCACCACAAAATATCCACGCGATGTTTCAAAGCTGACGGGTATACCCAGTTCGCCCAGCGCTTTAATATCCCGGTAAACCGTGCGAATGCTGATGCTGAATTTATCAGCGATCTTTTCAGCGGGCACATACTTCTTTGATTGAAGCATGGTCAGTATGCCTAATAATCTGTCTATACGATTCATGGTAAAATGGTAAACAAAAATAGGGTTGAAAAAAATAGTAGATGATGAAAGCTTTTAACGATCTATCCTCTTTATTTTGCCGGTATGTATAGCAAACAGGAAACTTCACAGTTACGAAAACAATTCTGGACCAGCTTTGGACAATATATGCGTCCGGTGATTGGTGCCGATGGCGAATCTGTGAACTGGCTGAATTATAAAACGGGGATAAAACATATCTATTTTCGTATGGACGCAGATTCAAAAGGCGCCAGTGTTGCTATTGAACTACGACATACTGATATGTCAATACAACAGGAATATTTTGAGCAATTCCTGCAGATTAAAAATATTTTAGGTCAACTAACAGGCGAGGAGTGGAGCTGGCAGTTGCATACAACAGATGAAGATGGAAACGTTGTTAGCCGTATTGTCACTCGCTTAATTAACGTAAACATCTTTACTAAGAATGACTGGGCAACAATCATTTCATTTTTAAAGCCACGTATGATCGCCTTGGACGAATTCTGGAGTCTTGTAAAAGGAAAATTTCAATAAACAGTGTCTTAATTATGTTTGGGTTTCGGTGGCAGTTGAATCTTTTGTTGAGACGCCGGCACGGCTTCCCGTTTTATAGCAGCGGGTAATTGCTTATCAACCGGCGGAACAGGATTCGCATTTTCTCCTACTGTACTTGTTTTATCTACAGGTGGCTGCGAACGCTCCAGTATTTTATTTCTACCCTCCTTCTTTTCTTTTATTTTAGCCAATACTGCAACAAAAGAGCGCTGGCTGGGGCGTTGTTGCTGTGCATTTACCCTGTTAACAGAGGCGGCAGCACATACAAAAAGTATAATGCTAATAAAGTTGATAATTATTTTCATGGCACCAGATTTTATACTGCGTTATTTTATTTGATACTTACCAATATATTTATTTTACCAATTTCGTTGCTATTATAATCCTGTAATGCTTTTCCTATTACCTGGCCAATTTTTACTTTATCCGGATCGGCTTTCATAGCAACGCCGGGCAATGAAGACGTAACAATAAGATCTCCTCTTTTGATAGCGCCACCTTCCAAACATACTTTTGTGGGGATAACACCTATTACACCCATGGGAACCATTTGCTCCAATTGATCCTGTTCTGCGTTTTTATCGGTGAGCATAATACCTGGTTGCGTAGCATACACGCCTGCAACCAATGTAGAGTATGGAGTGGAAGATCTTTCTACTTTTCTGTCAGAATACTGTGATATCACTAATACATCACCGGTTTCATATGAACTCCGGATCCCCTCTATATCAAAATACTCAGCTACGTCCGCACCACTCATTTGGGTTCCCCCATTGAAAAAACCTTTACCTGTACGATCGATACGTGCAACATTGACATTATTCGCTTTGAATACGGCAGGATTACCGGCTGACGTGCCCTCAATAGCTGCAACTAATGCATTGCCATTTATAGCACCATCCATGTTGGCGGTTGCCAGCACACCTATTCCATCATCAGCACCGGTTATACCCTGTACGCCTGCATAGCCACCATTATTTCTTCCCACTACTGCACTAGCTGTAAGACTATTATTGACACCAGTGATCGCTTCACCACCACCAAAATTATAACCTAATACGCCAGCGGAAAAGGGACTGAATGTACTACCCCAAACCCCATTTCCGTTTTCACCGGTGGCATTAACCGCACTGCCTAATCCAGCGGTATATGCATATATTGCATCAGCTCCGTTTGATGCATTAGCTATATCAAAATACCCGGCGCTTTGATTAATGCTGGTTCCTAAAACCCCCGGACCATCAGTTGAACTTCCCTGTACACCGTTTCCCGCTACAGAGCTTCCAAATACACCGATACCGCCACCGGCATGTGAGCCCCAAACACCATAACCATTATAGTTTGTTCCGTTATTGATGCCCCTTATACCGGCAGTAGAAGTATTTGGTGTAGTGGATGTGATCTTTCCAATTATACCAAGTGCGCCTATATTATTTGTAGAATTAACACCTTCCAGGGCAGCACCGGTACCGCTATTAGTCAACGCAAATAAACTTGCAGCATTGGAGACTGTAGCACTATATGGCAATGTAATTCCTGTATTATCAGTAGATGGTATCCACTGCGAGCCATTATATTTTAATACCTGTCCATTGGTAGGGGCTGTATTATTAACGGCAACCCCTTGTATCTTATTTACGGCCGGATTTGGATAAGACCCCGACAAGTCACCACCTGCTGTTCCATTGGGTGGCAACGATGTTGGAATAAGACCTGCGGCTAATTTAGCAGCAGTAACTGACGCATCAACAATATTAGTTGTGCTTACCGCATTAGTGGCAAGTTTAGTATTGGTGATGGCGCCCGTTGCAACAGTTGGGTTAGGATATGAACCTGTTAAGTCACCACCTGCTGTTCCATTGGGTGGCAACGATGTTGGAATAACACCCGCTGCTAATTTAGCAGTCGTCACTGAAGCATCAACAATATTAGTTGTATTGACTGCATTTGTTGCAAGTTTTGTATTGGTAATGGCACCTGTAGCAACAGTTGGATTCGGATATGAACCTGTTAAATCACCACCTGCTGTTCCATTGGGTGGCAATGCTGTTGGAATAACACCCGCAGCTAATTTAGCAGTCGTTACTGACGCATCAACAATGTTGGTTGTATTGACCGCATTGGCTGCAAGTTTTGTATTAGTAATTGCTCCGGCAGCAACTGTAGGATTGGGATAAGAACCTGTTAAGTCACCACCTGCTGTTCCGTTAGGAGGCAATGCTGTTGGAATAACACCTGCGGCTAATTTAGCAGCAGTAACTGACGCATCAACAATATTAGTTGTGTTTACCGCATTAGCGGCAAGTTTGGTATTTGTAATTACACCATTAGCAACAGTTGGATTTGGATATGTACCTGTTAAATCACCACCTGCTGTTCCACTAACTGGTATTGAAGTAGGTATTACGCCTGGCGCTAATTTAGCAGCAGTAACTGATGCATCAACGATATTAGGTGTGTTTACCGCATTAGCGGCAAGTTTAGTATTAGTGATTACACCATCGGCAACAGTTGGATTCGGATATGTACCTGTTAAATCGCCACCGGCTGTTCCACTAATTGGTATTGAAGTTGGTATTACACCCGGTGCTAATTTAGCAGCAGTAACTGACGCATCAACAATATTAGTTGTGTTTACCGCATTGGTAGCAAGCTTGGCAGCTGTTACTGATGCATCAACAATGTTGGCTGTATTGACTGCATTGTTTGCAAGTTTTGTATTGGTGATAGCACCCGCTGCAACAGTAGGATTTGGATATGATCCTGTTAAGTCACCACCTGCTGTTCCATTGGGAGGCAATGATGTTGGTATAACTGGTATAACACCTGCAGCTAATTTAGCAGCAGTAACTGACGCATCAACAATATTAGTTGTGTTTACCGCATTGGTAGCAAGCTTGGCAGCTGTTACTGATGCATCAACAATGTTGGTTGTATTGACTGCATTGTTTGCAAGTTTTGTATTGGTGATAGCACCCGTTGCAACAGTAGGATTTGGATATGACCCTGTTAAGTCACCACCTGCTGTTCCATTGGGAGGCAATGATGTTGGTATAACTGGTATAACACCTGCAGCTAATTTAGCAGCAGTAACTGACGCATCAACAATATTAGTTGTGTTTACCGCATTGGCTGCAAGCTTAGTATTTGTAATTGCGCCAGCCGCGACAGTTGGATTCGGATATGAACCTGTTAGATCACCTCCGGCTGTTCCGTTGGGAGGTAATGATGTTGGAATAACACCCGCAGCTAATTTAGCAGCAGTAACTGAGGCATTAACAATGTTAGTTGTATTTACTGCATTGGCTGCAAGTTTCAGATTCGTAACCGAGCCATCGGCCAATTTAGCGGTAGTAATAGCCCCGTTTGCAATTGAAGGATCAGGATAAGTTCCTGTAAGATCACCACCTGCAGGACCGGTAGGCTTGTTACCACCACCGCCACCGCCGCTAGCTGGAATCTTGGAAATATCTGCTATTAATAGCCAGACTGATCCGTTGTAATAATAGAAACCGACACTATCTGGTGCATTCTGGTATACCAGTAAGCCGGTAGCGGGACTTACAATTGCTGCACGTTGTGTTTTAGTCATTCGGGGAATAAGAATTCCTTTATTGGAATTTTTTATATCCAGTATGGAACTCGCATCCGGGCTGCTACCATCTGTATTGATGGAAACAGCCTGACCAAAAGAATAAGTTGTGATCAATAATGCAAAAAAGGAAAGTGGGATTAGTAGTAGGTTTTTCATGATCCAGATTTTGGTGGCAGGTGATTTAGTTGGTTAAATTATTTTATAGAGGGTGTTCGGTTCGTAAATAGTTCGTAAATAATTGTAATTGTTATCCAGGAAAGGAGATGATTGGCAGAGTGTGGTCTTGCAATTATTAATGATGCGAAGAACAGACAGGGGTCTTCCTTTTTTCATACAATTTGGATTTTAAAAAAGTCGACTAACAATAATTATTTTCTGTTAGGACTAATTAATTACGAATGAAAAATAGTAAAATATTTATATCTGGGAAATAGCAATGGAAAGACAACCACAATAACATCGAAAAATAGATAGAAACCCGTATTAAAAGAATAAGAGGTAGTTGCTGTAAATCAGTACGGATCAGGCTTTTAGTTTTTGGAGTTCGTAATTTCCGAACTCTGAAAATGGGAAAACCAGCAGTAATTTTTCATAAAAATTGGGTAGAAACCTAAGTGTTTATGTGATTGCTTTTTATGGAAAACGTTTAAATAAATTAAATAAAATTGGAAAAATGCCGGGATAAATACCTGCATTAACATGATGTGCTTGATATTTTTTGCGAATAGATTTACTATAACATCAATCCCATACATATTTCCACGATCCATCAGCTTGTCTTTTCCATACAGTATGAAATACGCCTTTGTAATTGGTGGATTTGCCTGTACTATCTTTTATCTGCCAGGTATATTTTCCATACGTGTAAGCCATATCTCCATTTTCTGATACATCAACAAAATCGGGAGACCAGGTTACAGTAGCCGTTTTATAGGAATCCGCGGAATAGTATTGGCGGATATTTTCTTTTCCCCGGATAAGCGTATCGTTTTTACGTTTGATGACAGCATTTGAATCTGCATAAAACCAAAAAGCTTCAGCAATGCCTTTTGTAGCAGCCATACTGGCAAAATCTTTCTCTGCTTTTTCAACTTCAGCTTTATCACGGTCTCTTTGAGCAGGAGAATGATGATCGGAGCAGGAATAAAATAATATAACACCGGCAACAAAAAGACATTGATTACGGAGAGTCATATTTTTTATTTTAAGGTAAAACAATCAATTGATGGGTATCCTAACTATTTAAGGGCTCTAAGTTAAGTGTAGGACATTCCCCAAAATTATATTTTAGAGGCGTTTCATAGTGACATGTTTTTTAGTAGTATATATCTTACACTGTTCCGCCGGCTTTTCAACTATGTAGGCTGAGATATCATGCGTCCATCATCCATGCAGGCAATAGCTGATTTCTGTAATGTGAAAGCGTAAAGCACCCGGTTAAAAAATGTTGCGTAAATTCGCCCCTATGCTTTCAGGAAAAAAATTAATTCTCACTACAAAACCGTTCGCCAAAGAAATACGCTGGAAAAGTTGGTACTATACCATTTCCTCTTTTTTGTTACTCACCGCTGCGCTATTGGGCACTTACTTTACACCGTTTATCTGGACAAAGGCTTTCTGCAGTGTTTTCGCTGCTTTAATGCTGGCCCGCTGTTTTATGATCTTTCATGATTACCAGCACCATACTATTTTACGGGGCTCACCTATTGCCAACTTTATTTTTACTGTGTTTGGCATGTATATTCTCACACCCGCCAGTATCTGGAAGCGTTCACATGATCATCATCATAATAACAATTCAAAATTATTCAGCGCCAGTATCGGGTCATTTCCCATCATGACTAAAGATAAATTCCTGGAGGCTGATTCCAAAGAAAGGAAAATATACCTCGCGGTAAGGCATCCGCTGACCATTGTATTCGCCTACTTCACTATGTTTTTATATGGCATGTGCCTGCAGTCGTTTTTAAGCAGTCCCCGCCGGCATTGGGATTCATTGGCGGTATTCATCCTGCATATAGGGGCATCTGTTTTCCTGGCCATTTATGTTGGACCGCTTGTTTGGTTTCTCACTCTCTTTCTACCTTTATTCCTTGTTCATATGTTAGGCGCCTATCTTTTTTATGCGCAACATAATTTCCCAGGAGTCAGGTTTCGCAGCAATATAGAATGGTGCTATGAACATGCCGCCCTGGAATCTTCCAGCTATATGAAAATGAATCGGTTTATGCAATGGGCTACTGCTAATATCGGTTTTCATCATATTCATCATATCAATGCCAAGATCCCTTTCTATCGGTTGCCGGAAGCGATGAAGCATATTCCTGAATTGCAAAAAGCCGCCGTTACCCGCCTGACTCCTTCTGAAATTATTAAATGTCTTCGTCTGAAAGTATGGGACGCCGGTCAAGATAGAATGATCGCACTGGCTGAAATAAAAAACCGGCAGGAAAAGTAAAAGTAGCGGGGTACCTTTTTTATACCAGCGTTCCGCTCATTGGGCATCGGTTGTTGCTACGCTCAGTTCATGGTTCTGTTTTCATGGCATCAAATCAGGAATTCTCATTGTAAATAAAAATCACAACTATTTTTTGTACTTACGGAGCATTTAAAGGTTTTTCAAATAAAATTATCTGCGTTAATCCGTAAAATCAGTGTTATCCGCGTTCTATTTTATCAGGCTTCCTTCTTTTGTTTTTCAAGCGCAGTTATCCTGTCTACAATCCCCTCCAGGTTCCGGAAGTGGATATAAGCTTTTCTATACTTATTCGCATCAAATGCCGGCGAACCCATATACACACCACCCGGTTTGGTAATACTTTTCGAAATACCTGACTGTGCCGTAATGATGGTATTATCTGCTACCTGTAAATGACCCACAATACCTACCTGCCCGCTGAACATACAATTCTTCCCGATTTTAGTTGATCCCGCTACCACACCTGCCGCTGCATAATAGGTATTCTCACCGATCTCCACATTATGTGCAATATGAATGAGGTTATCAAACTTCACTCCCTTGCGAAGAATGGTAGAGCCTAAGGTGGCCCGGTCAATGGCACAATTGGCACCGATCTCTACATCATCTTCAATCACTACATTGCCGATCTGCGGTACTTTTTTATTATCATTTTCAGGATTAAAACGAAAGCCGTCGCTTCCCAGTACGGTGCCCGAATGGATGATACAGTTTTTTCCGATACTTGTTTCGGAATATATTTTTACACCGGCAAATAGCGTAGTGTTATCACCGATCACGGCATTATCGCCGATATAAACCTGCGGATATATTTTTACGTTGTCGCCAATGATCGCATTTTCTCCTACAAAAGAAAATTCTCCGGCATAAATATCTTTTCCTACAGTAGCGCTTTCCGAAATAAATGCCAGTTTAGAAATCCCTTTTTTATTCAGCTTTACCTGGTTATACATTTCCAGTAAAGTGGAAAAAGCATTCTCCGCACTTTCTACCCGTAACAAAGTGGTGGTAACGGGTGCTGTCAATACAAAATCTTTATTGATGATAACTAAGGAAGCTTTAGTCGTATACAGGTAAGGCGTATAGAGTGGGTTGGCTAAAAATGAAATCGAACCCGGCACACCTTCTTCGATCTTTGCCAGTTTGGTAATAATAACATCAGCATTACCTTCCAGTTGTCCTTTTAACAGGTCGGCTATTTGTTGCGCAGTAAATTGCATGACTCTCTTTTTTTAACGTTAAATAATTTACTGGTTAAAGATAACTGATGTTTAGTTTATACGAATACCGATGTCAATACGGCAATAAAAAATCGTTTATCGGGAACTTTCAAAAATGGTTTACGAAAAATAAGCAGGGAGCACATTCATGATAACAGTAAACGCTGTTATCATGAATGTTTAAAATATTGTATCGCCTTTTCATGTTTTTTGGCGACCTGCAGAGAGCTAAACGTGCCGAGGTTACGCCGTTTATTTGTTTTTGGATTCTTTTTCCGGGAGTAAATGCGGTATTCTCCGGATTTTAGTTTCCGTATCATAACAGGAATTTAATCAAAGGCCGACAATCGTTATGCCAGCAGATACTCTTTATCTTCCGTCGTTTCACTCTTCATCGGGACAGGCGCAGCAGGCGATAATAGTAAGACAAAAGCCAGCTAAACAATCCCTTCAAAACCGGCTAAATGCCGTACCTTCGCCGCTCTTGAAAAAGAGGTAAATCGTTTATGAAGAACATCCGGAATTTTTGCATTATCGCACATATTGATCATGGTAAATCCACCCTTGCTGACCGCCTGCTGCAAAGCACTGGCACCATCAGTGACCGGGATATGATGGACCAGGTACTCGATGATATGGATCTTGAAAGAGAAAAGGGTATCACTATTAAGAGTCATGCCATCCAAATCAATTATAAACACACCGATGGGCAGGAATATATTCTTAACCTGATTGATACACCCGGTCACGTTGACTTTAGTTATGAAGTGAGCCGTGCACTGGCTGCCTGCGAAGGTTGCCTGCTGCTTGTAGATGCAACACAGGGTATACAGGCACAGACCATTTCCAATTTATATTTAGCGATTGATAATGATCTTGAGATCATACCTGTCATCAATAAGATCGATATGGATGGCGCTATGATCGAAGAAGTGGAAGACCAGATCATTGAGCTGATCGGTTGTAAGAAAGAAGAAATCCTGCATGCGAGTGGCCGTACTGGTGTAGGTGTGGATGGAATATTGAATGCAATTGTCAATAGAATTCCGGCACCGGTAGGTAAACCGGATGCCCCTTTACAGGCATTGATTTTTGACAGCATGTTCAATTCATTCCGCGGTATCATTGTTTATTTCCGGGTACGGAATGGATCGATAAAGAAAGGCGATAAAGTAAAATTTGTCTCTACCGACCAGGAATATGAAGCCGATGAGGTGGGTATTTTGAAAATGAAGATGACGGAAAAGAAAGAAGTGCTGTGTGGTGATGTGGGCTACCTGATCACCGGTATCAAAAATGCGAAAGAAGTAAAAGTGGGAGATACGATCACACTGGCTGCTAATCCTACACAGGAGATCATCAAAGGTTTCCAGGAAGTGAAGCCGATGGTATTTGCCGGTATCTTCCCGGTAAATACGGAAGATTTTGAAGAACTGCGGGATTGTATGGATAAGCTGCAACTGAATGACGCATCGCTTACTTATGAATTAGAAACATCACAGGCATTGGGTTTTGGTTTCCGTTGCGGCTTCCTTGGCTTGCTGCATATGGAAATAATTCAGGAACGTTTGGAAAGAGAGTTTAACCAAACAGTGATCACCACGGTTCCCAACGTTAGTTTTATTGCCTACACTACCAAAGGAGAAAAAATAATTGTCAATAATCCAACAGAGTTTCCTGACCCCGTGCGGACCGATCATATTGATGAACCTTTTATCAAAGCACAGATCATTACCAAGCCGGAGTATATCGGCAACATTATGACACTTTGTTTGGGTAAGAGAGGTATCCTGATGAACCAAAGCTACCTGACGACAACAAGAGTGGAACTGATCTTTGAAATGCCATTGACAGAGATCGTATTTGATTTTTACGATAAATTAAAAAGCCAGACAAGAGGCTATGCTTCCTTCGACTATCATCCGATCGGTTTCCGTGAAGCGGATATTGTGAAAATGGATATTTTGCTGAATGGAGATAAAGTAGATGCATTGTCTGCATTGATACATCGCGGCAAAGGGCAGGAGTTTGGAAGAAAGCTTTGCGAAAAATTAAAAGAACTGGTTCCCCGCCAGCAATTCCAGATCGCTATACAGGCCGCAATCGGCGCTAAAGTATTAGCAAGGGAAACTATTTCTGCCATGCGGAAAGATGTAACCGCAAAATGTTATGGTGGTGATATCAGCCGTAAACGTAAGTTATTGGAGAAACAAAAAGAAGGTAAGAAGCGAATGCGGCAGATAGGCAACGTAGAGATACCGCAGGAAGCATTTTTAGCGGTGTTGAAGCTGGATGATTAATTTTTCTTCCGTGTTAAATGATAATCAAAATTCTTTAGAGGCATCAACAACAGATGCCTTTTTTATTAATGATTAATTGTATTTTAGTTTTCAACTTTTACTTTGAAACTTTCACGAATTATAAATTATCCGCTGGGTCTATTAGGACTGAAAATCGTGAGACTATCACGATTGAAGAAGCTGCGGGAAGCAAGTATTATCAGTGACATTGCAAAGGATCAGGAATTTCATGAACTATATGAGAAGATAAATAAGTATACTATTGTAGGAATTGAAAGATCTTATGCTTTGTATAGAGCTGTAAAATATATTCTTGAACGTAATATTAAAGGAAGTTTTGTAGAATGTGGGGTTTGGCGTGGCGGCTCTGCTATGCTAATTGCTTACACTTTGCTGAAAGCCGGTGTTACTGACAAAAAAATTATTCTCTATGATACATTTGAAGGAATGGTGAAACCTGGTGAAAACGATGGCAAATTTGAAAAGCAGGAATGGGAGCGTATGAAAATTGATGAAGGAAGAAATAGTTGGTGCCTTTCAACTATTGAAGAAGTACAAGCAAATATGTTACAAACATGTTATCCCAAAGGAAATATAATGCTTATAAAAGGAAAAGTGGAAGAAACTATACCAGAGCAAACTCCGGGACAGATCGCACTGCTCCGTCTTGATACAGATTGGTACACATCAACCAAGCATGAGTTAACACATTTATATCCTTTACTTGAGAAGAATGGGGTATTGATTATAGACGATTATGGTGCATGGCAGGGAGCCAGAAAGGCCACAGATGAATATTTTGCTGTACATGGTCCGGTTTATCTCAGTAGGATAGATTTTACCGGACGTTTAGTTATCAAGTGAAAATTTTCTCCTTCCATAATTGGTATATTACTTCCGGGGCAAAACGTTCAATGGAAATTACAGCATTCTCACCCATTTTTTTTCTTAGTAGTGGAGATTCAATCAACTTTGATATAGCTTCGGATAATTGAAGTGAATTTTCTTTTCCGGCAAGGAAACCATCGATATAATTAGTAATGACATTTCGTGGCCCTGTCTCACAATCGAATGCAACAGCGGGAACACCGTGACACATTGCCTCGGCCAGCACCATGCCAAAAGACTCCATTCTGGAAGTAAGTACAAAAATCGAAGCATTCTTGTAATAACTGGTGATATCATGGCTAACTGGCTTTTTCAGTATTAATTTCCCTTTCAAATTATTTTCACTAATAAAATGCAGGAGTTCTTCTTTCATTGGGCCATCACCTATGATTTTCCAGGTCCATTCTGGATATTTCTTGAGAATCCCATTAGCAACTTTCATCAATAAATCTATTCCTTTGCGGGGAATAAGCCAGCCGACAGAAAGGATTTCTTTACTATCTTCCTTTTGAACAAATGAAGGCTTCAGGTGCATATGATAGGGAATAGCTGTTGCTCTGCAACCCATGACAGTATAATAGGGAATTTCATCTTTATTCTGGCATACCACTAATTCCAACTTAGGATATGTTTTATTAAAAAGGAATTGCCAAAACCGGTTACGCTTTAGCCAATGAAAATGGTGATGCTCCCATGAAATAATGCGGCTGTATTTCTTCCCCCCGCATAATACCCCGGCAATTGCAAAGGGATATTCTGTTGGTATAACTATATGGGCTTTTGCCGTTTTCAGTAAACGCCTCAGCCGGATGATATCAAGGATAAAATTCATTTTTCTTGTAAAAACATTTCCTTTTTCTGTAATGCCAAATAACAATGGTTGCTGAATAATATTGATGGAAGGATGAATGGGATAAAAGCTTTGCTTTGTTTTATCGAGAATAATTAAGGTAACAGAATGTTTTTTTTCAGCAAAGAGATTGGCGAGATTTACCACAGTCCGTTCAATGCCACCGGGCAGATCCAGCCTCGAACAGAGAAATGCAATACTTTTCGGATGGGTGTTCATGATGAAGAGACCATTTTTTTAATTAGCTTAGCATTTGACCGGAGCAATGCAAATTATCTTATTTGAGTGAATGAAAGTATTATTAGTTACAGAAACTTTATACGAAGGAGGATCCCAACTGTTTGTAATCAGGTTAGCACGAAAGTTATTACAGGTTGGAGTTAATGTAACAGTGCTAAGTCTTAACAAAGTACATGAGAATAGGGATATGATGGAGCAATATGAAGATATACCTATAATAAGGTTATCGCTACCATTTTTATTCGTTATTGAGAAGATTGATCATTATTTGTTGAGATTGGGTATTGACTTTTCATTAAAATATTTTCTTCAACGAAAACAAATAAGGCGAAGAGGGGTACATAAGTTTGATATCATTCACACCCACTATATCCAGGTTGATTGGTTATTTGCCTCTTTGAATAAAAAAAACAAATGGTTTAAACATATAGTTACTGTACATGGCGATTATTCAGCTCATTGGCAAAAAGAAAAGCTTAAACAAGGCCGGGTTTGGCTGAACTTAAAATCAAAAATGCAATTAATAATAGACCGGGTAGATAAATGGGTGATGATTGCTGAAGAACAAATTTCTTTTTTTAAGAATGATATAAACCTTGATAAGGGCAAATGGGTTAAAATATATAATGGATTTGAAAGTACCCATACACCACCAATCAGGATAAAACATGATCATTTTACTGTGGGGATGATTTCGAGAGGCGTTTCGGAAAAAGGTTGGGAATTATTAATTAAAGAGTTTGTAAAACTGCCGCCTGATTGCAGGCTACTTCTCGCTGGATACAGCGATTACGTAGATGGTTTAAAAAAGAAATATGCATGTGTCCCTAATATTATTTTTGCAGGCTTTCAACCTGATCCTTTAAATTTTATTAGTCAACTGGACATAATGATTTTCCCTACACTACTTCCTTTTGAAGCATTGCCTACCGTTATTACCGAGGCATTGTATTGTAGTATCCCTGTTATTGCAACAAATGTGGGGGAGGTTGAAAAAATGATTACGGATAAAGAAACGAGAAAAATGGCGGGGTATGTTATTGATTTTGATGGGAAAAATTTAAACGAAGTACAGTTATACCAAAGAATGAAATATTTCTACGACAACCCGGAGAAGATACTTGAGATGAGCATCACCGCTCATGAGGCATTCAAAAAATTCAATATGGATAAATGCGCAAAAGATTACCTGCAAGAATATCAAAACTTATTGTCTTGATATTCTTTTAAAATAACTCAATATCAGTGGGTGATAAGTATCAATTGAATAATCTTTTTCTACAAGGGCTCTTCCATTTTCTGCACAAGTTTTGAAAAAGACGCTATCACTTTTTAATCTTGTAAAAGCTCTAATCCATTCATCACCAGTTTTTGCAGGAATTCCAATTTCTGCTTCTCTGAATAGTTTATTATTTACTCCAACAGGAGATGCCACTACGGGTTTGCCACAAGCCATGTACTGTAGCATTTTATAACTGCATTTACCCCTTGTCCATTCAGTATCTGTAAGGGGCATAATGCCAATTGAGAATTGATTAATATACTGGTTTTCTTTTTCAGCTTCCCATTGCTTAAATATCATTTGCCCGTTATCAATTTTTAGAAAATCGGGCAGGTGTGAGGAAACAATCATTAACCTGGTTTCTTTATTGGCAGACAAAAAAATCTTCAAAGGCTGATAAATTGTTTTAAGATATTCAAAATTAGTTTCAGTACCAATCCATCCAATGGTAAATTTTTCAGGAGGTTGATTTAATGGGAACAGTTTCTCTGTATCAATTGTCGTTGGAACAATAACTACATTCTTATTGTAAGAGCTTGCAAATTCTGCAAGATATTCATTGCCCGCAAAAATCATAGCAGACATTTCTATTTTTCGCGATACCTGTTTTTTCCCTTCAGTCATCCAAATTGCATCATCAAAATCAAACACAACGGGTTTTCTTAATTTGGTTTCCCAAAAAAAATGATGTGACTGCAATAACCGGTTTTGCCAGATAATATCAAAACCGGATTGTTCAAGAAGCAGAGGGATTCTTCCCATCATTTTCAAAAAATCGGAACTCCGCCATTCATTTATACCGGTAATTTTTTTAAGATAATGAGCCCAGGAAGCAGGGTCTGCATCTTTCAGCGGCGTAAAGAAACGGGGAATCAACGTATGTCCGGTCGCAGTAAAACGGTCGGTATACTGTATTATCCTGGCACGAGATGCAGGATCGCTCAAAGACGATATCAGACCCAATACTTTCATTTCCGGAAAAGAGTACGAATGAATTTGAATGGAGAAAGTAGAATATTGCCAGCCCGGTATGTTATTGTTTTTTTCAAAGCTTCAGATTCTTCAAACAATAATTGAGACAAATTCTTTTCGTGTTGAAAAAAACTACCTGAGAAAGGAGTTAACGCATTGTCGGAAGCCATACCTATCCAATACATTGTTGAAACTGCTGAACCTGTTTTGATTGTTGTATAGTTGCCAGAATAAAATTTTCCCAGGGAATTATTTTTTTCAGCCAATATAACAGACCCGCAACACGATGATTGTGTAAAAAAGAAACTGTACGAGAAAAAGTGATTGAGCAGTTCTTTAAACTCTTGTCCATATAATTCCTTTTGATGAAAAGGATTTTTATAATGGGAATTATCGCTATAATTTAATTTTTCTGGTGTAGAGATCAGCAATATACCACCAGGCGCCAGCACTCTCTTTAATTCTCTTAGTAAGCTTTCGTGTTCAGTAAGATGTTCAATCGTTTCAAAACAGGTAACTATGTCGAAAGAATGGTTTTCCGCTGGTATCTGCAACGCAGATCCTGCGAGAAAAACCGTATTTTCTTTTTGATATTTTCGTTTCGCTTTTTGAATGGTATTATGATCAATATCGACACCCGTAACATGACTTGCACATTGTGCCAGCAGGTTGACGCCATACCCTTCGCCACAGGCAATATCCAATACTTTCTTTCCATTTACCAGCTCCAATACAATTGCATACCGGTGCAAATGCTCCAGCATGGTTTCGTTACTAATAAATGTTTCCAGTCTTTCTCCTGTCCAGTTATTAAGGGAGGGCATTTTTCAGGATATTTTTTTTAAATAACCATTTACATTAAATGTTGCATTTGGGCCAAAAAAATCGCACCATTTTTTATCAATTTCAAAATCACTATTTATTTTTAAAAATTCTTCAATTGCTTTTTGCGGCCCACCATTATACTCTTTTTCCCTTCCAAGTTCATTTATTATTCCATCTTCTGCAATAAAGTAGGATTCTTTTGATACAATAGGTGCAAATTTTTTCAACGCTGCTAAAGTGTCTTCGTAATGGTGTGATCCGTCTTCAATAACAAGAATAGTGGAGAAATGACTTAAATCGTTTATAGTATAATTCATAAATCCTTCTTTGAAAATCCTTATACGGGGATGAGTGTGGATCAAAGAGTCTTCCTCATTTTCCGGGAGATCAATTGTATGAATTTCACCTTTGCCATTCAAATCAAGTAAGTCTGCAAGATATAAAGCTGACCCACCTTTGTTTGTCCCTATTTCAATAATTAAGTCTGGTTGAACTTCCCATAAAAGCATTTGGTATATAACATAATCAAAAGGACATTTTATTGCTTGTATCCCTTTGTACCTGACATGATGATGCCCTGCAGCTATGTGCTTTAAATCAAAGTATTTTTTTTTATTGAAATTCAGCATTATGAATTATTAATCAATTAAGGCGGCATCCCAATGAATTAATGGTCTTACAAGTCCCGGAAACTTATCAGTATAATTTCCCCTGGCAGAAGGTTTTGAAAAATCAGTAAAAATTTCAAAGCTAAGCACTTCATGCTCATGTATCAATATGTCTATCGGATGCGTAGCAAATAATGCAACACTTATCATAAAAATTCCTTCAGGTAATAAATTGCCGGGTATCCATCCGGTGGCTTTGTAAGATCCCTTTTTTCTTTTTTGATCTTTTAATAACGAGGTAACATCATGCGAGTTAAAAATGTTGACATTTTCCTGATTAAACAAATTAATACCATGGGTAAATACGGCTTCATCTTTTAGAACTTCATATTCAAGAGTAACGCCAATTTTCTCGGTGGTATAAAATCTTGACAATATCGAATAATTTTCATTGTGCAGGTAGGCTTTTGTTAACCGCACCTGGTTATTATAAGCAATAATGCCATCTTCCCAATCTTTCTCTGCTTTTGTCTGCAGATGGGCGGAAACATACTCGGAAATTATTTTATCCGGATTACCCTTATTAATAATTTTTCCATTTGCTAATAAAATAATACTGGAACAAAATTTTCGAATACTATCCATATTGTGACTGACGAATAAAATAGTTCTGCCCTGGCTTTTACTCACTTCTTCCATCTTACCCAAGCATTTTTTCTGAAATTCCATATCACCTACGGCCAGGACTTCGTCAATCAGCAGTATTTCAGGTTCCAAATGCGCTGCTACGGAAAATGCCAATCGCAGTTGCATGCCACTACTATAATGTTTTAATGGAGTGTCAATAAATTGTTCAACACCGCTAAAGTCAATGATCGCATCCAGTTGTTTGTTGATCTCCGTTTTTTTTAATCCTAAAATGGAACCATTGAGATAAATATTTTCCCTGCCTGTTAATTCAGGATGAAATCCTGTTCCTACTTCCAGCAGACTGCCTACACGGCCACGAATGATCGCATTTCCCGTTGTTGGTGGAGTAACCCGACTGATGATCTTTAATAAGGTGCTTTTACCGGCACCATTTCGCCCGATAATACCTATTCTTTCACCCGGTTCAATATCAACATTGATATCCTGTAAAGCCCAAAAACTTTTATCTGCTCTTTTTTTTTCAGTAAAAATATTTTTTACTGTATGAGTGATCACATCCCGCAATGCAACATAAGGTGCTATAGCAGTTAATTTATATTGTTTGCCCAGGTTTCGTATTTCAATGGCGGGTTTCATGCGTTCATATTATTATTTTTTGGTTGCATGGCATTCGCTATAATTTTCATTTTATTGTTTAAAATCTTTCCATGGCTCATGTCATCAGGCTATATCGGCAAAGTAGGCTTCAGTTTTACGGAAATAAAATAAACCAATTATCAATAGAAACAAACTGCTACCTGTTCCGATGACAACTATTTTCATATCAGGAGAAGCGGTACTTAAGGATGCCCTGAATAATTCAATAGCAGCATTCATAGGATTAATAGCCAGCAGGTATTTAAATAAAGACGATTGTACTGATTGCAATGGATAGATGATCTGTGATGCAAAAAAAAGAACCTGGAGCAAAAAAGGCAGGGCATACCGGAAGTCCCGGTATTTCACATTTAAAGCGGCTAAAAAAAATCCAAGTCCTACTGCTGCAATCATACTCAGCAAAATGCCCATAGGAAAATAAAAGATCCCGGTCAAATAAAGGGGTTGCTTCAAAAAGATACAAAGGATTATAAAAATGATAAAGGCAATTACAAAGTCAAATAAGGCGACAAGTATGGCGGAGCAAGGTATTATAAGCCTTGGGAAATAAATCTTCTTAATGATATTGGCATTCTGGATCATGCTGTCGCCGGCATGTGAAACAGAACTGTTGAAAAGATTCCAGCAAATTAAACCGGACAAAACAAAAATGGGATAAGTAATAGCACCTGTGTCAATTTTCCAGGTTTTGGAAAACAGGAAAGTAAAAATCAGCATCATTCCCAGCGGCTGAAGCAATGCCCATAAAATACCGAGATAGGTTTGCTTATACTTGACTTTTATGTCCCTCCAGGTAAAAAAATAAAACAGTTCACGGTACTGCCATAATTCTTTTAAACCAAGTGATAAACCGGAAGGAGGTTTTATTGTGGTAACCAATTTCTCCATTGGTCATAAAGATAGCCAATGCGGTGTGAAAGTAAAAAGCGGTTGTTTAATTATCGTTATTCAAAGGAGCTTTCTGATCTTTCTTCGCTCTATTCTTATCCGATTTTTCCTGAAGCTTGATTTCATTCTTATTGCCACGGCTATCCATCAGTGGGTCTCCCACGGGGGCCTGCCCATCCTGTAATTTAAATGTAAAGACCTTATCAATATGTACCCATTTCCCATTTTCCCATTTATAACCTTCGCTATCGCCATCGGGTACCATCGTTGAGGCTAGTTCGGGTTGATCGGTTTCGGAAATAAGATGATCAACCAATATCATGTCCATGTCAGGAATATAATTCATCAATATTCTTGCATCTTTTTTGAACTCCAGTCCTAACCTGTATTTTGGTTTTTGTTTGGCGCTGTCCAGGTCGAAAGTAAAGAACGGTCCGCCAAATACGGGTTGATTCTTTTCATTGAAATACATTACTTCGATCCATTTTTTACTACTGTTAGCCGTATTTTGGTCAAACCCAAATAGGGTATAATAATTCTTTCCTTTGTATTGAGTTTTGATGACGTTATAATAAATAGCCCCGATCCAATGCCGGCTGTCGGCAACAAAATTGTCGGAGACCTCGGCAAACTCCGAACTATCCCGCAGGGGTATTAGTTTCAATGACCCGTCATTCGTCCGCATCTGGATGGCCCCTTTCTGGCGGGAATAATAATCATCAAATTGCAGGTTCCAGGTAAAGATGCGAAATGATGAATCGGGTGCGTACAGCCTGGAAATACCAAGCACTGAATCAAACGGGTAGTAAAATGAATTCTTTATCTGCAAAGTCCTTACCAGCGTCCGGGTAAATATGCTGTCAGAATACATGCGGTCTTCGGTGAGGCTATCAGTGATCATGTATTGTGCCCATTCCCGCAAACTATCTTCCTTAACCTTAAGTTTTTTATGATCGGCAGGGGCAATGATCTGCGCAGTGGCAGATTGCCACAAAACAAGCAGTAGAAAGAAAGAAAAGAATGTTTTTAAAAGGCTGCCTTTCAAAGGAGTAATTTTAAATGGTTCAAGTACAAAAATACGGCTTAATTCAGATGGCGATAACGGGAAAATGGTTGTAAAATTTTATATCGCAAGAAGATTAACAAGCCTGATCTTCCCTTTTTATAATTTATATAGTGAGAAGCCAGGCAAAACCTCATATCTCCGCCGCAAAATCAGCCAATGAATCAAAGGCCAGGTCAATATCAGGATGAGGAAGTGATTGATTGGGCCGGGTTGTTTTTACAAAAACAGCATACATGCCGGCATTGTGGGCAAACTGCATATCGCTAATGTTATTCCCTACCATGATGGATCGGGAAAGATCAATATCCGGGAAATCGTTTTTAGCCAATACCGCCATACCCGGATTAGGTTTGCGCAAAGGATGATCATTGTGAATAGAACTGCAATAATAAATGCCATCAATATTACCGCCGGCATCGGCTATGCCGGCCAGCATTTTTTGATGAATGGAAGTAAGTGAGGCTTCTGTCATCAGCAAGCGACCCACACCTCGCTGGTTGGTGACAACAATAATACGTTGAAATTTTTCCGACAATTTTTTGAAAAGGGCAGGAGCTCCTTTCATAAAAATAAATTCATCGGGAGTAAAAATGTAGCTTCCTTCTTTGTCTTCATTGATCACGCCATCCCGGTCGAGGAACAATGTCCATCCTTTATCAATGGAATGGAGATCGAGCTTCGGCCGGAGTAAATCAGCCTGTGCTTTAGTATAATCTTCCGGGATGCCGATATCTATAAAATAGGCTGACTGTACAGATCCATACAGACCCGTTTTCTTTTTCTCCAAAAAATCTTTTTCAAAAGAAAATTTTTCAGGCCATTGCTGGTTCAAAAATTTTTCACGGTTAAGCAGGTAAATGCCGCCATTGATAGTACCTGATTCGTAAAATTGTTTTTCTTTAAAACTATTGACAGCTCCGTCGGCTTTCAGTTCTACCACACCATAACGATCAAATTGCTGCATGGGTTTTAATGCCAGTGTGCAATCGGCATTGTTCTTTTCATGCACAGCAGCCAACGCAGGAATGTTTATTTTAAAAAGCGTATCACCATTCGCAACGAGTACATTTTTCTCCGTTGATTTTTCACAAGCTAGTTTTATTGCCCCGCCCGTGCCCAACGGCTCTTCTTCAATCACACATTCGTAACCAAGGGTGGGAAAATTATCTTTCAGGTAAGTTTCTATCACTTCATGTTTGTATCCTAATGAGAAAATAAATTTCTCAATGCCCTGCAGGCGCAGTTCATTAATTACATAAAAAAGAAAAGGCTTTCCATTAACAGGCGCCATACATTTGGGAAGATCGGGAACGGTGTCTCTCAACCTTGTTCCCAAACCGCCAGCAAGAATAATTGATATACCCCCAAACCCTCTAAAGGAGGTTTTCGATGCATCATTAAAAAGAGGAAAACTCATATTTATTCAGGTTGTTCGTAACTCCCCTTCAGAGATTGGAGGTATCAAAATATTTTTCTTCCACCAGTTGGCAGATAATATGCCCCACCATAATATGACTTTCCTGGATGCGGGGCGTATCCGTAGAAGGAATATTAATAAGATGATCGCTAAGTGATTTCATCTGGCCGCCGGTAATACCGGTAAAACCAACAGTGATCATCTTTTTTTCTTTTGCTGTTTCAAAAGCCCGGATGATATTGGCCGAATTGCCAGAGGTGGAAAGACCCACCAGTATATCTCCTTCCTGCCCGATTCCATCTATTAGTCTCGAATAGATCATATCGAAACTATAGTCATTGGCAACGGCTGTTAAATACGAAGTATTGCAATGCAATGCCTCAGCTGGTAATGCCTTTCTATCTGTATAAAAACGACCAGAAAATTCTGCAGCCAGGTGTTGAGCATCCGCTGCACTACCGCCATTGCCACAGAAATAAACTCTGCTACCATTTTTAAATGCCGTTACTATTACATTCACTACATCACAAATGGTTTGTAATAATTCCTCGTTTTGCAAAACCAGTTGCTTGGTATCAATAGAAGATTGTATGATCTCTTTTATTTTTTTCATAATTTTTTATTTTTCTTTACTCACTATCCGATAGCTATTGGATCACTCCTCACCGTTCACGATTATATAGTCCATGTCTTCAGTCCATGTTCCGTGAATAAATAGCTTCTATGCCGGCCGCCGAATTTTTCTAAACTACGAATCACTTTATATTTATTATTCCCCGGACAATAGAAAATCATAAAACCGCCACCGCCTGCGCCTGATATTTTACCGCCGGTAGCGCCGGCTTTTTTGGCCGTTTCATAAATTTCTTCCATCAGTGGGTTGCTGATACCTTCGGCCATTTGCCTTTTTTGTTGAAAACCGAAATCCAAAATCTCGCCAATCTCATTCAACCTTCCTTTTAATAATGCTTCCTTCATTCGTTGTGCCTGTTGTTTCAATTGGTGCATAGCTTCAATGGGAGCACCCTTTTTATCTGTTACATTCTTGCTTTGCTTTTTGATGATGGTTGCTGATTCACGACTGGTAGCGGTATAATAAAGCAATAAATTATTTTCCAACTCAAACAAATGCTGTTGTTTTACCCGTAAGGGATTTACGATCACTTTATCATCGTCATAAAATTCCATGAAGTTTACCCCGCCAAAAGTAGCTGCATACTGATCCTGCCGGCCACCCGCCAGTGCGAGATCGTTTCTTTCAATGTCATAAGCATAGTGTGCCATATCGTATTCGCCTAATGGCAAGCGCAGCATTTCTGTAAAGGCACCAATGATAGCAACAACTAATGTTGAAGAAGTGCCCAGCCCGGATCCTGCGGGTGCATCCACAAAAGTGGAGAGACGAAAACCATTTTCTTTGATGCCATAATCTTTTTGAATACGGTTATATACTCCTTTCAGCAGATCGAGTTTGCCATTAATGGGTAATGCCGTAGTCCAGTCAAATTGTTGTTCTTCATGCTGGTCAATCGCTTCAAGGATTATTTTATTTTCAGATAAAGGTTCTATCGTTGCGTTGGCATAAAGAGAAATAGTAGCATTCAGAATAGCGCCGCCATAGAGGTCACTGTATGGACTCACATCTGTGCCGCCACCGGCCAATCCTATTCGTAAGGGAGCTTTACTTCTATAAATCATGAACCGATGATTTCGCTGGTTTTTTTGATATGAATTTATTAGCCCGGCTGTCCCTACCGGCAGGCTCTTCATCGTTCAGGAATTGCTTCAGCAAGAAGCCGAATAGCGTTGACGAGATTAGCCCAGCTATAGTTTTGTTTTTCGTTGCGAAGATGCGGAATAAAATAATCTTCACCTAATTGGTAGAAATTGAGAATGCCTTCGGCAATAGCTGGAGGTTGTGGTTCTACTACAAGCCCGGCTTTTTTATCTGGCACCAGGGCAGGAAGCCCTCCTACATTCGTAACCACCATTGGTTTTTCAAAATGATAGGCTAGCGGTGTTACCCCGCTTTGCGTGGCATTCCGGTAAGGCTGTATCACAGCATCAGCAGCACAGAGATAATATTTTACTTCACTGTCGGGAATAAAATCTGTTTTTAATAGCAGCTGATTTTTAATACCCAGTTTTTCGATCTGTTCATGATATTGTTTCGCATCTTCATAAAACTCTCCGGCCACCATAAGTTTAATTCCTGCCTTTCTAATTCTTTCATCGGTCATCGCTTCCAATAAAAGGTCAAGTCCTTTATACTTCCGGATAAAACCAAAGAATAAAATGATCTTGTCATCGGGTGACAGGCCAAGATGTTGTCTGGCCTCTTTTTTGGAAAGCAGGGGACCGAAATTATCATATAAAGGATGCGAAATCAATTGAGCCAGTTTTGTTTTTTCAAACAATCGCAGATCATTCATCACTTTTTCACTCATCGTAATAAAGGCATCACAGCTTTTTAAAAAGTAGCGGGTAAATGCTTTATCACCCGGTCTTTTTTCATGTGGTATCACATTATCAGCAATACAGATGACCCTGGTATGTTTATTTTTTTTTACTCTTCGTAAGATGGTCCCGAGTGCCGGCCCCATTAATGGTAGCCAAAAACGTACGACAATAATATCCGGTTTTTCTTTTTTTAATCTATTTCCAACTGTTATCCAGTTGAATGGATTGATGGAGTTGATAACGGTATGAATAACGAGGTTCTCCGGCGCCGGTTCACTGGTATATTGAGTAGTGCCGGGGAAAATAAAACCGGGATACTGCAAGGAAAACGAATAGATGGAACATTGATTACCCTGGTCATTGAATTCTTTAGCCAGTCGTTGATTAAAAGTCGCTAAACCACCACGCAACGGATGAGCAGGACCTATAATTATAATTTTTTTATGGAACGCAGATGACACGGGTAGAACTGATTTTATCGGATTTGCTTACGGTCATTGATGAATATCTTTCTTTTGAAGAATTTATGCTCTTCTGCTGTTTATCTGTTAAGTCCTGGTGCAGTAACATAATTAATCAGTTCTCATCGGTTGAATTCGTGTTACCTGAGTTCAAAATCCTGATTTATCTTCTATCAGATAGGAATTGCGTCCTGAAGAATTCCTGCTGATCAGCTCACCTAAAAAACCAGCAAGAAATAATTGCACACCAATAATGATAGATGTCATTGCTAAATAAAAACCAGGGCGATTGGTGATAGGATAATCAGCATCAATGAATTTGGAGATAACAAGATAAACTGCAAAGCCAAAACCGATGAGGAAAAAGAGGCTTCCCCATAACCCAAAGAAATGCATCGGTTTTTTTGAAAACTTTCCAACAAAGCTGATGGAAAGAAGATCGAGGAAGCCATTCACAAACCTGCGCATACCAAATTTTGACTTCCCATATTTTCTCGGCCTGTGTTCTACCACTTTCTCGCCTACTTTTCTAAAACCTGCCCATTTTGCCAATACAGGTATATACCGGTGCATTTCACCATATACTTCTATACCCTTTACCACTTTATTCTTATAGGCTTTCAAACCACAATTGAAATCATGTAGTTTAATACCTGATGTTCTCCTCGTTACGGCGTTAAAAAACTTAGAAGGTATGTTTTTCATCAGGGTATTATCGTAGCGTTTCTTTTTCCATCCGCTTACGATATCATAACCGTCTTGCAAGATCATTCTCCTTAATTCAGGGATTTCATCCGGGCTATCCTGCATGTCAGCATCCATGGTGATCACCACATCGCCTTTTGCTGCACGAAAGCCTTCATTCAACCCAGCCGATTTGCCATAATTACGTTGAAACCTGATACCTTTTATAGTTGGATTCTTAGTACCGAGTTGTTGTATCACTTCCCATGAATTATCAGTGCTGCCATCGTCCACAAATATCACTTCATAGGAAAAATTATTATCCTGCATTACCCGTTCGATCCAGGCGGTTAGCTCCGGCAGCGACTCTGCTTCATCAAGCAATGGTATGACTAAGGAAATATCCATTTATTGTTTTCTTGCGATTAATAATGCGGAACAACCAGCGGTAACGATAGCCCCAATGATCAAATATCCGAAAATAGATGCTGAAATTAATTGGACAGTGTATTGTTTTTCAGCTTTGGTAACCATCTCGTTTATTTCTGCCGGGGTTTTATTTTTCTCTTTCAATAATTCCTGTTTGTAATGCTGAGCAGCCTCTTTCGCAAACTCTGGGTGTGCTGCACTGAAAAAACCTGTAAATGCTACCATCACCAGGGTAACAACAATGAAACAGCGAAAACCCTGGCCAAACAATTCACCAAATTTCGGATTTGCGGTGACTGATTTGCGATAACTGATCAATGTCCAGACAATGCCAGCAGCATAAATGATATAGACCAGGTATTGTAATCCCGAATCAAACGGCTGCTTCGTATAATAAAGAATTAGCGCAACCGCTAACATTAATAATCCAGTGATCAATCCTTTTAGAGCCGGTGTTATTTTTTGCAACATGTTATATTAATTAAACCAAAACTATTTTATCTCTGTTAATGATAGCCATTACTTTCCCCTTTAGTTCTTTGCCGATAAAAGGAGAGTTTTTTGATTTCGATCGGATATCCTGTAAAGAAACGGTCCATTTTTTCGCCGGATCAAACAAGGTAAGCGATGCCTCATTTCCTTCTTTAATACTGATAGGCTGCAATCCAAATAATTTTCTCGGGTTGATGGATAGAAGCTCAATCCATTTTTCCAAACTTACAGTGGGTAAAGCAGTTTGTAAAACAGCATACGCTGTTTCCAGCCCGATCATCCCGTTCTTCGCATATTCGAACTCCAGTACTTTGCTATCGTATTCGTGGGGCAGGTGATGTGTGGCGATACAATCTATAGTTCCGTCATTTACTGCATTTCGCAATGCTTCCCTGTCTTCTTTAGTGCGAAGGGGAGGATTTACTTTCAGGTTAGTATCATAATCCTGCATATCCTCATCGGAGAATAGCAAATGATAGGGTGTGACGGAACAACTAATAGCTGCTCCACTGTCCTTGCCTCTCTTAATATATTCCAGCGATTTCTTTGAACTTACGGCGGTAAAATGAAGTTTAGAGTCTGCATACCGGGTCAGTTTAATATCTCTTGCCACGATCAGTTCTTCTGCCATAGCTGGTTTACCCGGTAATCCTAACTGTGTTGATATAATGCCTTCATTCATTAACCCATGCGGGTTGATACTTTTATCATCAGGTATTTGTATCAGCGTGCCGCTAAATGATTTTATGTATTGCAACGCTTTCACCAACAACCCGGCAGATTGCACACTATTGATACCGTCACTAAAGGCGATAGCTCCGCTGGCTTTCATATCATACATCTCCGCCAATTCTTTTCCTTCTGCATTCCGGGTGATAGCACCGATGGGGTGAATGTTTACAGCCAGTGACTTGCTTTTTTGAACAATATATTCTACGCCTGACTTATTGTGAATGACAGGATGGGTATTGGGTATCACCAGCACATCAGTAAATCCACCGGCGGCAGCGGCATCCGCACCTGTTTCCAGCGTTTCTTTGAATTCATAACCCGGGTCAGCGAAATCGGCAAATACATCCACCCATCCCGGTGATACATGAATGCCTTCAATAATTATTTCCTTATCAGCCCGGGCCGAAAGCTTACTTCCAACCTGGGTAATCATTCCATTTTCAATAAAAATATCAGCTGTTTGTCCGTTGAAAGGAGAGGAGGGGTCAGTGATCCTGGCTTGCTTAATGAGTATTTTCATTAAGGGGCGAAGATAAAGGTTGTTTTTGGTACCAAAAAATAGCTGTTATGCAGGAAAAGCGCTGATTTTACAGAGTCTTATTATAGCCGGGATGATCCTATACGAATCGGGGCGACCTTATTAGCCGTGGAGGACAGGACATATGACGTTGAAGGGATAAGGCACATCAGCGAATTTATCAGAAAGAAACATTCATGATGAAGCAGTGCCCGCTTGCCTTTTATAAAGTAATAACCTGAAAAGAGATTAGGTTATGAAACTCGTGGTTTACTGTTTAGAGCTAAGAAATCAGTATTAGTACTTATAAGAAATCAGTATTAGTGCTGTTTCTTTGAAAAGATAAAAAACTGAACTTTGAAGCCTATTCGTTAAATCTCTAAAGTTGCCCCTTGTCTGTTTTACACTCCGTTTTACTCTTTTGACGAAAGAAATCTACCCAAAGGGAATATAAGCCAGGCAGTTCATAATTTTTTGTTTCCATTTTATTGGAAAAGAATGCCAACAATCATCTTCTGATGGAACGGAATCCCTCTTTTATAGAAAAAACATTGGAACCAGTTTCTCAGCCCGGGGAGAAAAATATAGCCTTTTCCAATACTTCTTCCAAAGTTGCAAAAACTGGCACAGAACTAATTCGATTCGAAGAAAAAAGAAAGAGTTACACCTGGGTACAACCCGAAGAAATATTGTTTGTTAAAAGTGCCGATCATTATGTAAAATCATTAATACAACAGGGGACACAAAAAAAATGGATGATCCGCCATTGTACTATTAAAGACTTGCTTACTATATTAACCCACGACCATTTTGTACGCCTTAACAAGTTCTACATGATCAACCGCAATCATTTTTCATACATAGATGAAAATGAAAAAGTGCTTTACCTGGATGATGGTTTTTCTATTCCCATTTCACATCGCATATCTCCCTTTATAATCGATATACTGAAAGATTAACTATACGTGAAATACGTTTCCCGAAATAGTAGTTGATATCGGTTTCTTGTAATTCTACTTTTGTTTTAAAATGCCATTGCTGGCAAAAAAGATAAACTTGTTTTCTGCAAGGAAAGTACTTATTGCGATCTGAAATCATGGAGTATTCAGGTCATATCGTTGATAGTTTTATTAAAATCGAATATCCCCGATTAATAAATGGAGTAAACCGAAAAGCCGATAAAGGGTAGGTATAAAAATATTTTTTAACCATTAAAACTTAATCATTATGGCAGAAGAAAAAAACCAAAGTTCAGCTGGCAACGAGTTAACCAGGGCCACCGCTGAGGCGAATGGGATTTTTAGCAAAATGGGCCAGGCGATAGACAAGCAGGTAAAAGATGGAGCTGCAGAACTGGATGTGCTTAAAATAGCGGAAGCTGCCGGTATAAAGCTTGATGAAGCAATATTAAAAGATCTTAAAGTCAACCGCATTATCTTATGTCACCCCTTTATACCCTGGTATATTTGGTATCCATGGCGGCCAATCTGGTGCTGGTGGTGGAGCAGGTATTATCCATGGTATAGATGCTGTCCATGGTGGTGGTATCGTTGTCACTGGTATCCGCTTTGATATTAAAATCGTTCCAATTCAGTGTCGGGTCTTCCCGGAGGGCCTGACACTTCTCCTTAACTCTATAAAGACACTGCGTTGAATAAAATAGAATATAAACAATCACGATGTGGTGTTTGGTAGGCCGCACACTTCTATCGGGTATGCAGGATGAGATAAAAGTTCTATTTAAAGAAAACGCGTAAAAATTTATTATTGCTTACCAAGGTGATCGAAAGAGGTTTGTATCTAAAGATACAGATGATAAATCGATGAATGTGCTGGATACTATTTCAGATGAGACCCGGTTGCATGATAAATACTCCTTTCATGGTATTGTTATGAGTATTCAAACATCATAACTTCTCGGTGATTTTATTACGTATAAAAAATATTCTTTAATCATTAAAAACTATTGTTATGGCAAAGTCAGGCAAAACTTCATTTGTCGTTTCCAATGATAAGAATCCTTCAGTCAAATTAAAACCCGGTCAAAAATTCAAGGTGACAGCCGTTAAGCTCGTTGATTCACGATTGAATGCGATCAAGAAGATCGGGTCGAGACTTTGTGGCGGCACATCTACATGCCTTGCATTAGTTGATATAGGTGATGATGTGATTAATCCTAACCCGATGAAATGAAGTATTATAATTCGAGATATAATTTCTGCTTTCCTGCGGGAGCGGATGCCGTGTTATATAATGCTGGCAGCGGATGTACCATAAGTCTACCGGAGTGCGATCCAAAAAAATTATCGGGTTTGTTGTGCAGTGAAAAGCTATTGTTTGATGAAGATTTTTTTGAAGAAGATACCCTTGGCCTGTTTGTACTTAATGGTTTTTTAATAGAAGAGTACCGTAATGAGCTGATGGAGATCCGGGAGCGGTACTGGAATGCCAGGGATGAAACTCCTGTTGTACTTACACTCACAACGACGATGGATTGTAATCTTGGTTGCTATTACTGTTATGAAAACCGGAGCAAGCATCAGCTGTCATTCAAAGAAGTCCCTGAGATCATTGAACGACTGGATTATTTGTTCAGTAACAGTAAAAAGAGAAGCCTGCATGTTGACTGGTATGGCGGTGAGCCGCTATTAAACCCTGTATTCATTGAAGAAGCTTCAATTGCTATTCAGGAATTTTGTTGTCAACGCGGGATCAGTTATCATGCTTCGATCATTTCAAACGGAACAGTTTGGCCGGATGATCTCGAAAGTTTTATATGTCGTCATAAAATCAGGCAGGTCCAGATCTCATTTGATGGTCTTAAGGAAAATCACAATAAGAAACGGAGATTCAGAAAAGAATATGCAAATGGTCAAAATTCATTTGACATTATTGTTGCGCTTATAGACCGACTTCTTAATCATGTGCAGGTTGACATCCGCTTAAATATTGACTTTAGAAATAAAGATGAGGTTGACGAATTCATTGAGTTCATCAGGCAGCGTGGCTGGTTCAGCAAAAAATATCCGGCGGTCTTTCAGCCTGCACGCATTGCATCCTATTCGGAACGATCATCATTTCTTGAGCAAACGCAACTGAGCTTAAATGAATTTGATGAGATACGTCATGCAGTTACGCAAACGCTAAAAGGCGTAACGAAAGTAGAGGAGTCGGAAGTGCCGGATGGTTATCCTTTTCCCAAAACTTATGTGTGTGCGGCGCTGGCAAAAAATTCATTTGTCGTTGGTGCTGACAAGCTTATTTACCGGTGCGGGTTGCAGGTAGGAGAAACCAACAGGGCTGTTGATACGCTCGATAAAAATAGCAATGGCCTCTTCAATGACAGAACATGGTGGGAAGAATTTGATCCAACGCGGCTGCCGTCTTGCTCAAAATGTTCATTTCTTCCGGTCTGCCTGGGTGGTTGTCCAAAAAAACATTTGGATAGAGATCAGCATGCACTTGATGAACAAAGCCTGTATTGGAGAAACAATCTTGCCAACAAGGTATTAAGTTATATTGGGGCAGATACTCGTGAAAAAATCATCTTTGGTGAGCCGGATCAGTTCCGGGATGGATATAATTAGTGCTGCTCTCCGATATGGGAACAATGTTGCAAATTGAATTCACCGGGTAAACCACAAAAGCAATTTGAATTAGCACACCGGGATGAAATTGAAAGGATGGTTAAGGAACAAGAGAGTAAGACTAAAGGACAATAACACGAATGAATTCAGGTAGTAATCACCTTAAATGGAGCTAGCCGAAAATCCAAAACAAAGAGTAGGCGTCATTCTAAAATAAATTTAATATGGCTTCCAATCAATTTGTAGTTGATCTTGGCAATTTGAGTTTGTCGAGCGCACAACGTAAAAGCCTGAATGCTGCAATTCAAGGTGCTGTTACCAATGAACTCGCCCGGTTCAAACTAACGAAACGAATTGTTTTAATACCTGTTGACAAATGGCCCAAGGGTCCGATACTTGATGGCATCATTGCCCGACCTTTTGATAAAAATCTAAATAAAAATATCCAGGAGTTTCTTTAACGAATAGTTATGCCAGACACGGAATCGCTATGGTGTCCATCGCATCGCTGTAAACCCGGCTCGCAACTGTTGGGAATACGACAAGACGATGGAGTCGTTGCTATTTTACCAACTCCTTTGCCGATCGATGATGAATTTATAAAAATGGTTAAGGATGATCCGATGGCACCGGAGCAACGATTCCGGTTTACTAATAAATGTATTGAATCGGGTTGCAATCAATGGACCGGTAAAAGTTGCGGTGTAGTTGAAAGAATTGTTCAGCACCTCAAAGATTTACCGGTTATCTCAGAACTACCTGCGTGCGGCATCCGGCATAAATGCAGATGGTATCATCAGCGCAAAGCTGATGCATGTAAAGCATGTCCATTCATAATTACAGAAATAACAGAAGAACAAATACTGGAGTTGCAGGAACAGGAGATTCGTATTGATGCTTAAATCGTGTTGTCCGGAGATTTTGATATTTCTTGATATGACTCGATAGAAACAAAGAAAAAGCCTGTAAACATTAACATCTTACAGGCTTTGATACAATTGATCTTTTTGTCGGGATGACTGGATTCGAACCAGCGACCCCTTCGTCCCGAACGAAGTACGCTACCGGGCTGCGCTACATCCCGAGGAATTGTAAAATAAAAAAGACTTTTGAAAAAAATCAAAAGTCTTTTTTAAGTCGGGACGGCTAGATTCGAACTAGCGACTCTCCCGCCTCAAGCGGGATGCGTTACCGGGCTGCACAATAATTTATTGCATAAAAAAAGACCCTTGAAAAATCAAGAGTCTCTTTATAAGTCGGGACGACTAGATTCGAACTAGCGACCCCTTGCACCCCATGCAAGTGCGCTACCGGGCTGCGCTACGTCCCGAACTTTATCTGCTTATATTATAAAACAGAAGGGGAAAATTTTTATTTCAAAAGAACTATTCAATTGCTCAATCATCGTGCGACCCTCCCGCCTTAAGCGGGGTGCGCTACCGGACTGCGCTACGTCCCGAACTATTCGGGGTGGCAAATGTATGATTTAATCAGGGAAATCTGAAAAGCCCTGCGCTATTTGTTCTTCATCGTATCTATCGAAGGTTTCTTCGGTCGGTTAAAAATATCCTTGATCTTATTTTTGATCGCTGAACCTGGTTTATTTTTTGAAGTATCAGCTGGCGTTGCAGTTTTAGCAGTGTCTTTACCGAATAACTGTTCTTTCAACCTGTCTTTCAGTTCATCCTTTACCTTATCTTTTATTCCACTCAATGTATCCTGTATCCTTTGTTTTGTACTGTCTAATTTTGCTTGCGCAAAATCTTTAGCTTGTTCTTTCAGATCATCCATCGCATCACCGGCAACTTTTTCCAAATCGATCTTTATCGAAGGGTTTGAAATGCTTCCGCCCATTTTTACATTCAGGTCTACCATATCTCCCAGTTTTACAGGAATGCCCTTGCTGGTTGCCTGTGTCACTAATCCATTGACAAGATTACTACCTTCCGTGCCCAGGTATTTGCGTGGCACTTTCATGGCTATAATATATTCGATCGACTGGTCAAATCCATGTGTACCCCCGATCTGCATTTCGATATCTTCAACTTTCAGGGTAAAAGGTTTTACCAGCACTTTACCATTTGCAAACTCGATATAGTTTTTAATATCTTTTACACTGATTGATTTTAACCTGTCGATTTGTAAGGCTGTAGCTAGTTTTTCTAAGGGAGCAAATTTTTTAAGCACGCCCTGGAGTAATAATAAATTTCCTTTACCGGATAAGGTTCTCAGATCAGGTAACATATTTCCTTTCAGGTTGCCGGTCATCGTCAGTTCGGAACTTAACTTGCCATCTAAAAATTTACCGATAGGCATAATAGCCTGTATCGTATTATAAGAAAGAAAGGCTTGCTGCACACTCATGTCTTTTATCACATAGCTTAAACTCATTTCAGGTTGGGTCTTATTGGTTTTGGTGGAGTAGGAGCCATTCAGCAGCAGTGAGCCTTCCAGAGCTTCAGCTTTTATGTTTTGAAATTGTACGGCCTGGTCATTTAGTTTCAGCGCACCATTGATGTTATTGTAATTTACTTTATCATAAGTTACCTGCCCGGCTTTTGCATTTAGTACAATATTCATATTAGCAGGAACGAGGAAGGGAGAACCACTTACTTCGGGCGTTATAGTGGAAACGGTTGTAGAAGGTGTATTTTCTGTCGTACCAGTCCATTCGTTCAGGTTCATCTTATCTATAGAAGCGTTGATCGTTCCTTTTAAAGGTTCATCTTTCATTGCAAATCCTAACAGGTTATCCAAAACTCCATTTCCTGAAAAGGCAGAGCCCAGGTAATTACCTGCGAAATTGGAAACGCTGACATTAGAAGGAGTAAAGCCCGCTGCTACATTGGAGATGGTAATTCCGGATGGATATTCTTTGCTGGCATATTTTACATTGGCAAGATTAGTAGTGCCGCTAATATCAATTTTATCATACTCTTCTTTATCAATTAATAGTTTGCTACCGGCAAATTTTATATCAGCATTCAGCAAACCGGATAAGGAAGTGCCCGGTTCCAGTGCTACAAATTGTTTCAGATTATCTAATGTAAAGCTGCCTTTTGCAGTGCCATTAAAATTTGCTGCTGTTACGGGTTTATTTAATTGCAGGGTAAAATCAAGCGGATCTTTGCCTACTTCAATATGTCCCGAAGAAATATTGATAACTGTATTATCGGCAATCCCTCCGCTATTTTCCAGTTGCACTTTCATATTGCCATTTTGTATAGGCTGAGGAAATGCTTTTGAAGCATATAGCAGGTTTTTGATATCAAAAAAGCCACCTGCCGTAAACAATCCTTGTTGACTTTCGATAGCCGAGATGTTTCCTTTTATAAATGCATCGGCCGATACAAGCCCGGCAAGTTTAGTTCCTTCTTCCAATTTGACGAATTGTGTGACCTGTGAAAGATTCAGTTTCCCTTTTGCTGCAGCATCAATATACCGGATCGTTTCAGGATTTTTATAAAACAAACGAAAATCAAATGGTTCGTTATCCATTTCCAAATGTCCCTTTGAAATATCAATTACTGCATTATCGGCCATGCCATCCGGGTTGGAAGCATGCAGATCGAGTTGAATATTTTTTACCGGCTTCGGCAGATCGGGATATTGAAAGGAGCCGTCTTTTACTTCGAGATTAAGATCATAAGCAGGTAATTGCTGCGGACTATACATGCCTTTTACAAAACCATTGAAAACAGCATTGCCGCTTGTCTTCAATTTATCAAAATCCTGTTTATATACCCCCGGCACCAACGATAATATGTCTTTAAAATCATTTGATGGAGATTTGAAATTAATATCCATCTTATAGGTACTGTCATTCACCAACTGCAAAAATCCATTTGCAGCCAGTTTCATATTATTCAGTGCTATGTCATCGGTTGAAAACGTATAAGTACTGGTCTGGTTGTCAATTTTTATATCTGCATCCATCACTGTTTTCGTATTCAGTAACCAGGGAACTGCTGATTGGGTGAAGCTGGCAGCTCCCACATGAGTGGTAGTAGAAAGAGTAAATACATCAGCGGTGAAATCGCCATGGCCTTCATGATCCACATTGTCCAGTTCAAAATAGGTGCCAGTGCTTTCATCGTGATAAACAATATGGCCATTTGTAATGCTATATTTCTTTAATGACATTTTAAATGCTGATGCGGCCGTGTCGGTATTGCTGGTAGTATCCGTATTTTCTTTGGCTATATCCCAGTTGGCTTTTCCTTCTTTATTCACTAACGCATTGACCACCGGCGATTCCATGAACAAGCCAAATACTTTTATGTCCTTCCCTTTTAATACACTGAAAAGATTGGCCGATGCATCTGCCTGTTTAGTGTAAAGCAATGTGTCATTCAGAAATTCGTTGATGCCAACTACAGAAAGATCTTTCAACTGTATAGATACTTTGGGAAAGCGACGAAACAAGGAGAGGCTTACGTCAGTAAAATCAACTTTGGCATTGATACTTTTGTTGATCTCGCTTTTTACCAACCGTGTAATTTGTTTTTTAAAAACAACGGGAATAGTAAATGCAAGAATTACCAGGGTAAGCAGGGTAAAACCTGTTATCTTGAGTGTTTTCTTAATGATCTTCTTCGGTTGCATGAACGTTTTGGTTTATTAGTTAGGACACGAATTTGCAAATATAAAGCCAGAGTATCGAAGCCAGGCAGATTACAGGATTTCATGACGTACTAGCATGGTCAATAGTCGTGCTGGTTATTTTTCAGTTCGGTTTCTTCACTGCTATGTGGGTATTTTGCATGCTCATGTTTTTTATTTTTCATTTTAGACATCCATTTTAATAATAACATTCCCTATTTTTTGACCGGTGCCCACATATCTAAACGCTTCAGCAATTTTATCAAGCGGATACTCTCTATCTATTACCGGTCTGAAGCTTCCTTTTTCAACCAGCTCTTTTATAAAGTCCAGGCTACCCTTTGTGTCTTTAGGAAATAAAATTTTTTTTCCACCCAATAGCGGTGTAAGAAGTACCAGGAACAGGTTTTCAAATCCCCCCGATGAAGCATAAATTCCCTTTTTCTTTAACAGCGGTTTGCATTTAGCAAAAGAACTTTTGCCTACCGCATCAAAAACAAAATCGTATTGCTCTTTATCTTTTGTAAAATCCTGCGTTTTGTAATCAATTATTTTATCAGCGCCCCAGGATTTTACCAGTTCACTGTTTTCACCGCCACATACCGCCGTAACGTATACATTATAATATTTCAAAAACTGGACATAGGCTGAACCGATCGCACCAGTTGCACCATACACTAATGCTTTTTGCCCGGCCGATGGTTTTAACTGGATAATACCGGTAGCGGCATAGTAGGCTCCTTCCAAACAAGCTGCTGCCTGTTCATAAGTTATGTTGCCTGGCATCAATACAATTCTTTTGATTTCTGAAAATGTTACGTACTGTGCATGTGAGCCGATGCCGAAAACACCACCAAACCCCATCACTTTATCGCCGGCTTTAAAAGATTTTACAGTTGGACCTGTTGCTTCAACCTGGCCGGCAAAGTCTGATCCTGTAACAGCTAACTTTGGTTTGAATAAACCTGTAAACAACCGCATGATAAATGGTTTGCCTGTGAGTACATGATAATCGGTTCTGTTGGCACTGGACGCATAGACTTTTATTAATACTTCGTCGTCCTTTGGGCTTGGTTTATCAATCTCTTTTATACTTAATACTTTTTCCGGTAGACCATATTTGACACGGATAGCAGCTTTCATTGCGGTAAGGTAGAAATAAATGAAGTTGCAAACAATAGGAAACTTTCATTCTCGGTTGTTGCGGAAAGAGCGAAGAAAGGCGCTAAAAATTTTCACGCAAAGTCGCAATGATTATAAGTCGCAAGGAAAAGTTTAGGGGCTTTCCTCCCCGGCGTCTTTGCGAGAAATAAATTTACTTCCTTAAGATTTTCTCCATTGCCTTTCCTTTTGCTAATTCATCAACCAACTTGTCTAAATAACGAATCTTTTGCATGAGTTTGTCTTCGATTTCTTCGACACGATATCCGCAAATGACACCTGTAATTTTTGAAACGTTTGAATTCAGTTGTGGTGCCTGGGCGAAAAAAGTTTCAAAACCACTTTTCTTATCGATATGTTGTTGCAATGTTTGTTTATTATACCCTGTTAGCCAAAAAATAATGGCATCCACCTCTGCTTTTGTACGTCCCTTTTTCTCCGCTTTTTGTATGTAATGCGGATAGACACTGGCAAATGACATTTTAAATACTCTTGTATTATCCATTTTATTAGCTATTATTTATTTAAGTTAATTTCTTGTAGCCAGTCGAAATATAGCCAAGCCAATGTTAGCGGTTCATTGTTTTATTGTTGTAATTATTTTTCGAGAATGTTTTTCAAAGTTGACAAACTCTCATCCATATCTTTCGGAAATTTTTTTTCTGCCATTGGTACAAATAGGTTCATAGGATATTTCAATACACCTGTATTGATCAGGGTTACTTTGGTTTGATCATCGGATAAAGATTCTGTCTCAAAGATTACAGCCGCAGTGACCCGCATTGGTTTTACAAAACGAATTTCTGTTTCAATTCTTTTGCCTTCAATGATATTCTTAATTTCCTTTTCTCCCTGGCCGGCGCTTTTATCTCCGCTCCAGGAATAAATAAATCCAACTGTTCCGTCTGTTCCTTTGAATTCTTCTTTCCTGTTCTTTTTGTCAGCTGTTGCCCATTTGTTGAATTGGTCCTGGTTTTTGAGCAGCTTTAAAAAGTCAAATACTTTTTGCCGGGGTGCATTGATGATAATTTCACGATTGACATAATGTTCCGTCTTTATGAAAAGCGCAATGATCAACAGCAAAGCGATAATACCTGCCAGTACAAGCAGAATTGTAATGATGATATTCATTTTATTGTTTTTTTAAAATTCCGGGTTGCCGGAAATCTGAACTGATACAAAACATTGTAAGTAAAAGATATTAAGATTCACGCAAAACGGAAAAAGGGACGAAAATGATCACCTTCCATGCTGCCAACAGTAGCCATTGTCCTCCGCAGCCCTTTTACACTGCGTTCCTTTTTTAGTGATGGCCTGACAACGATTAGTTTGCCGGACAGTACCCGTAGAAACAGAGTTGTTACTACTATTGTTGTCCGATCCGATCAAATTGATATTCCCACCATTGATTAAAGAATCGATCCTTTGTTCAAGACGGGTAATACGCTGGTTCAACAATTCTGTTTTTTGGGTACCGGTATTAAAACAGGAAACGAGTAACAGGAGTATACAAATAGTAAAAATTTTTCTCATTGAAGTTCGTTTAATGGTTATTTATAAACTTCACATTTCATTCAGCTACGGAACCTTTATTAATGTTTCCTGCTTGAGCAGATGTTTTTCAAACATATAAGATGTAAGCGGTTTCAAAGCCCTGGTCACGTAGACCGGGTGATGGCCATCTGTAGTGTAATACTCTATTTTATTATCATTCTTGAAATAATGAACCTTGCCGATCGATTTCTCTGTTATTGTGTCTTCCCGCACGATCCTTTTAAAACTCTTCATTTGTTTTGTGTCCATTGGTAATTTAAATATGCCTTTTCGCTCATCATTGCACGGTATTTCTTCATAATGATCATCTTTCCAATACATGCAACCTGTGTTTGCATTTCCCATTACTAGTTTGTCTTGCTTGCTTTGCCATATAGTGTATATACCTCCTGCACAAATGATGAATGCCAAAAAAAGCAGAACTGCTCTTTTAGACCTATTCTTCTCCGTTTCATTTTTTTGAACAGTTCCTAAAGGAGTTTGAGGGATTGGTTTTTTATCATCTGGTTTCTGTTCCGGTACATCTAAAGGATTTTCTGACTCATCTCCTCCCTTTGCCTTTTTTTTCAATTCCTCTTCTTCAGATCCTGTTCCGTTTTGTGTAGTATCTGTTGCTGGATTGCCAAGAGTACTGGGTTCGTTTGTATTTCGCAATATCTTTTGCGCCTGACTTAATGGCCTGGGAGAAAAATCAATTAACCATGCCAGTAATTCTACATTAACCAGGGCAGGGTTTTTTATTTCTTTTTTAATAAGACTTTGAAGCGGCCTGAATTTATCAAGGTTATGCCTTTCAATAATATAAGCGAAATTCTTTCCAGCCGGAGGTACTCCAAAAAAAGCTCTTAAGGTGTTTTCCTCCTCTTCGCCCTTTTTTATTCTCTCAGTATAAATGTTGAAACATTCTTGTCTGATATTAGAAGTTGTGGGGTGCAATAGCAATTGCGAAAGCTGATTTGAATCCCGCTTTTCTTCATAAGCTTTTACTACCAGATTAGTATAATCTATAAACAGGAGTGGTGGCATCTTGCATTAGGTCATTTAAGATATACAATAAATGGAATTTTCGGAATTGTTAATGGAAAATACGGTATAACCAGAATACCCGATTACGGTTAACCGGAATTATAGGAATGATTGGAATTGCCGGAATGGTTTGCTGATCAGGCTTTTAGTCGATGCTATGTTTGCATCGTGATCATTTGGTAAGTGGTACAACAAATCAAATGATCTGCTGAGTGCAGAGATCGCGGCAAGGTTAGCCAGTAAGGGAAGTTGTTAACCCAACTGCGATCGACGCTCTTCCTTCCCAACGTAAGAAGCGCTTCTTACAAAACAGTCCCAGCCGGGCTCGCTACCTGGTACGGGCAATTTTTTCAAATATTTTAAAACATCAAAAAATGATCAACTGGATTATCTGGTTTTGGGTATTCTTATGCCCAAATCCCAACCATACCTTCAACAATCATGGCAACTGTGGCCTGATTCATGTTTCTACAAACTCTCTTGATGACGACACCGGCGGTGAAACCGGGGGTATTCCCCGACCACCTGTACCACCGCCTCCACCACCTCCTGGCACACCCGGAGGCTAATACAGGCAGAAGGCAGAAGAATTTCTGCCTTCTTTTTTTATATTTAAGGTAAATAACCTTCCTTGAAACGACTCAATCATTTAATATTAGCCACACTTTTTATTACACTTTTTGTTTTCAGCAGCAAATCACAAAACAAGCCAGCTAAGTACACTGATTTTAATTATGGCGAATACTACCGGTATCTTTTTAAATGGGATTCTGCTTTCCTGAGGTTTAACCGCTATGTCAATAATCCTGACGATACGCTTAACAAAGGAGCGGCTTATAATTATATGGGAGAAATTCAATGGAGGATAGGTGATCTGTATGGTGCTCAGGAAAGCCTGATTAGTGCCATTAAAACATTGGATCCGCACAATGCAAAGCATAACACGCAATTTGCATACTCATACAATTTATTGGGAAATATAAGTTTGGATTTAAAGCTATATGATGAAGCAATAGGCTATTATGATACCGCCATGATTTTTACCAAACGAGTAGGTTATGCCCATGAAGTGATGAATGGCAAAGCGACCGCACTTCAACGGAAAAAGAAATTTAATGAAGCAATTGCACTGTATGATTCGATACTCGTTTTGAAACCTGACGATCAACTACTCGTTGCCCGGACAATTGATAACAGGGCTAAAACAAAATGGTTACAGAATCCTGATTATCCTGTTTTACCTGAATTCCACCAGGCATTAAGAATCCGGGCAGATAGTCAATTTAAGCAGGAGTTTAATGCCAGCTATGCGCATCTTTCAGACTATTATGAAAAAATAAAACCTGATTCGGCATTGTGGTATGCTGAAAAAATGCGTGAAAATGCAAACGACATTAAAAACCCTGACGATATACTGGAAGCAGTTGATAAGCTAATCAGGTTAAATAGTTCAGTTGCTTTAAAGCAATATTGGTACGATAATTTTAAAAAGCTAAACGACAGCATTCAATTTTTAAGAGATACTACCCGAAGCCGGTTTGCATCAATCAGGTATGGTGTTGAAAAAAGCAAGGCCGATAACTTAGCATTGCAGCAGCATATCACGAAGCAGCGGGTGCTAACAGTTGGAATATGCATTGCTGCTCTCGCATTGATCATAGCATTGATATTCTGGTTTCACCGCCGCAGGCAAAAACTAAAACAGGAAGCTAAAATATCAATAAGAGACTCTAAACTAAAAACCTCTCAAAAAGTACACGATGTAGTGGCCAATGAACTATACGGCATCATGAACGAACTGGAACACGGTAAAGAAATCGAACGGGAACCGCTGCTCACAAGAATTGAAGAGCTCTATGAAAAATCAAGGGATATATCCTACGAAGAAGTTGGTTACGCTGATGATACAAATTACGATAAGCATATTCATGAGCTCCTGGATGAATTTACCAACGAGCAAACGAATGTATTTGCGGTTGGCAACCAACCTGCATTCTGGACCAAGGTGACTGCTGTTCAAAAAAATCAATTGTTATTGATCCTCCGGGAAATCATGACAAATATGAAAAAACACAGTGGCGCCGGCAACGTGGTCATCAGGTTTAAAGAAGACAACAGCAGCGGCACGATCAATTATAGCGACGATGGAAAAGGATTTCCTGCGGATATTGAATACGGTAATGGATTGCGCAATACGGTTAACCGTATTCAATCTTTAAACGGGGAGATTATTTTTGGAAAAAGCGATAAAGGCGGTGCATCTATTGCCATCCGCTTTCCGCTTCAATCCAGTAAAGCATGATTGATAAAGTTATTATTGCCGAAGACCAGGAGTTTGCCAACCTTTCGGTGCAAAAGACAATGGAAGATCTGAAGGTGAAGCATTATGACTACGCCTTTTATTGCGACGATGCCTTAGCCAAAATTCAACTCGCCCAACAAAAGGGTGAGCCTTACGATCTCCTGATCACCGATCTCTCTTTTGAAGACGATGGAACTGCGCAAAAGATCAATGATGGCGTTGATCTCATAAGGGCTGTTCGTGCAGTTCAGCCAGCTATCCTCATCCTCATCTTATCCGGGCAGCATCGTCCTGCTGATATACATCATCTTTTTGAGAACAATGAAGTGGATGCCTATGTACGCAAGGCAAGACATGATGTACAGGAATTAAAATCGGCGATGCATGCACTTTCAAAAGGACAGCGCTACTATCCCAGGTCGTTGGCACAACTGATCAAGCGATCAAATACCTACGAATTCACAGACTTCGATATCACGATCATCCGTTTGCTTAATCAAGGTTACCAGCAAAATGAAATACCCGCTTATCTTAAACAGCATGATATTAAACCTTCCAGCTTAAGCAGCATTGAAAAACGCCTGAACCAGATCAGGGAAGAGCTTGGCTTTTCAAACAACCAACAGCTAATGGTGTTTTGTAACAATGCGGGTTTATTATAAGTAAAGGCATCGACGCCTTCTTAACATCCTCAATAATTTTTTCTAAAAAACTTTTTACCTGGCAGCCCAATTACGGTTTGCCGTAATAAAAAGAGAAGCCTGCCTGTTAGTTTTGGATTGAGCCTGTTCTCATCACCCAAAACTAATTACCATGCTCACCGCATTAAAGCAACAAAAATTACTGAACGCTCTTAAAAGTTACCGTAAAGAATTTTTAGACGGCAACATCAAAGAGCTCGACGAATCAGGCACCCGCATCATGATCAATCGTTTTCTTTCAGAAGTACTGGGCTATAAGCAACTGGAAGAAATAAAAACAGAATACCTGATCAAAGGAACGTATGCCGATTATGTGATACAGGTAAATAAAACAAGACATTTCCTGGTAGAAGTAAAAGCACTTTCTTTCCAGCTATCCGAAAAACATTTACGGCAAACAGTAAATTATGGTGCCAATGAAGGCATTGAATACGCCCTGCTCACCAACGGACGGAATTTTGAATTCTACAAGATCATCTTTGAGCAACCCATCTCATCCCGCTTAATATTCGCCATCGACCTGAGTGATGTTGCTGCGCTGAAAAATGCAGCCAGTCATTTACAACACTTACATAAAGAAAGCGTGGTGAAAAATTCATTCAAACCGCTCTGGAATAAATGTGAAGCAACCGACCCTTACAATATAGCAGGGATCATTTGCTCCGACCCGGTGTTGAAATACATTAAGAAGCTGATCAAAACGAAGTACAATGAAAAATGTGAGGATGAGATCATACTCGCTGCTGTGCATAAGATCGTAACGGATAAGATGGATGCTGCATTGATAAAACCGTTTAAGACCACGAAGGTGAGGGTGAGGAAGGAGAAGAAAACGTTGAGTAATCCTTATTTGGCTCACGCATCCAACGAACCGGGAAATGGAAACGGGAAAATTGCGCATGTCTCATGAACAGTTGCAGGGATCGCAATCAAAATAATGTATAACAAATAAACAAATGAATATGTCAACCCTAAAAGATCTAAAAGAATCAATTATTGCAGATGGTAAGATTGATGCTGCAGAAGTTGCTCAAATTAAAAAAGTTATTTACCAGGATGGGAGCATTGATACTGCCGAAGCCGATTTCCTTTTTGAGCTCAACGATATCTGTTCTGGTAAATCGAACGATGCTTCATGGTCAACACTTTTTGTTGATGCCATTTGCTCTTATTTACTTGACGATGAAAAATCAACAGGTGAGATCGATGTGAAAGAGGCGGAATGGTTGCTGAACAAAATTCAAAGTGATGGCAAATTGGATGTCAATGAGCAAAAGCTGCTGAAGAAGCTGGCTGATACTGCCAAATCAATGCCCGATAACCTGCGGGAATACATAGAAACAAGATCATAGATCGATGCTTTTTGCCTGGTTCAACACATTAGGCCCTGGTAAACACAATTTGCTGAATACCCTTCAATAAAAATTAACCAGTTATGAATATTAAAAGAACCTCTCTTTTTCTTTCGCTACTTTATTTTCTAAGTGGATGTAGTGGCGATAAAGATGCAGGCCCATGGACCAACTACAAACCGTTGAATGAAATTGATAAGCATATCCAGGGATATTATGATGCATCGCTGGGAGAAGCTGCCAATCCAAAAAGCGGTAATCCTGCAGTGTATGTTGATTTCTCGGATGGCTTGATCCAGGCGTATAAGGGAAATGAAAACGTGCAGATCGTTCAAGCCATCTGCAATAAATTACTGGATCCGACTATTGAGTGGTATTCACTGGGTCAATCAAAAATTACAAAGCTTGAATACAATAGTAACCAGCTCTTCAATAAAGTGTCAGATCCTACGCAGTATAAAGACATCATGGCGCCCATCCAGGAGGCATTAAAAGAAATAACTGCTTCTTCCAATGATGCTTTGCTAATCACTGATTTTGAAGAATATACCAATGATGGTAAAGAGCAGTTTGAAAATTACCCTAAAGCTTATTTTACCGAGTGGATCAAAAAAGGAAATTCAATTACTTTCTTTTACACAGATTACACCGAGACAAATAAGAAAACGAAAAGAACTACTCAAAAGCATCTTTACTACACAGTATTCACACACGGAAAAGCAACTGCAACAAGCTTTGTTTCTATGATCAGGGATGCGTTGAAAGGAAGGTTTGACCCAAAAAATTTTGAATTAAATAATAGCCCCTACAGTGTTTCCAATGATTATGGAGGAAAAGAGAATACCGGCATCGCCAATTCCACTTTTGCAAAATGGGTGAATTTTAATTTCAATGCAGCAAACGAAAAAAAATTACCCTATGAAGTAATAGGCATAAACAAATCATGGAATGGTGACCTCGAGAAATATGTCCAGCATATTATTAAGAAAGAAAACGGTCTCTTTCTAAATAAGCTATCTCTCAATGCGGCAGATCAATCGGCATATAAGTTAAGTAAGGTTGCGGTGAATGTTTATGATGTGTCCGGTGACTATGAAAAATATGCACAATGTGCTGAAGCTAAAAGTCATATTCCTGTACTGGTGAAAGATCCCCAAAAAGATATGGTATGGGATGAAAGATCAAAGAAGGATCCCATTATCAAAGAATGTTACACACCCAACACAACGGAGTTAAAGCAGGACTGGATCTATAAACCCGGCACAGCAGGTTCAAAAGAATGGCCCGAAGTATTTGATTTTAATAAAGACATATTTAATGGTCATTTAAAAAATGATCCGGGTAAAATAGAATTACAGACCGTTCTCCATGCAAACTACAAGCAGAAGAACATCAAAAAAGAAAATGCGCTGATAAGAATTGATTATGTGATCGACGAAGCCACATTCAATGATTCAAATCCGCAGTTGATGGATTTTCAGTGGAATTCATTGACAATAAAAGACAAGGTAAACAATTCCCTTTCCGAAGCCATCAGGAATACGTTGCAAAACCCTGCCATAAACCCTAAAGGAAAGATCATCTATTCCTACTACATAAAGTTCGCCAACACGAAGAAACAATAAACGAATTAAACAAGCATAAAACCAACAATACTATGACCTCTTACATTATTGCTGCTATAGTAGCAGGCGCCATGATCCTCGTTGCTGCATTGATCTCCACCGCCATTCAATATAAAGGCGGCACCAATCCAAAAGATCCTCAACAAAGAAAAACCTGGTTCTGGATCATGGCAATACTCAACCCCATCCTGTTTTTTCTATTGGGCCGCTTTGTATTAGCACCCAATCCTGAAAATGACCAGATGATCTATGATGACTATATGAAAGTGCTACCAATGGCAACCGGCGCAGGATTTATCCTCTACATCATCATTGGATTTGTGCTGAGCAAAATTTTCAAAAACGGCAAGCTGGGTCATTGGTTCTAATTCAAAAAAAATAACTCATGGATAAACTATTTGTCATAGCCATTGGCGGCACGGGAATGCGTTGCCTGGAATCCTTCACGCATTTGTGTGCGATTGGGATGTTCGATAACCAGGAAATTGATGTATTGACGTTGGACACCGATGCAACCAATGGCAATAAAAAAAGAGTGGAAGATCTGCTCTTGCTTTACAACCAGGTGAAAACCTCCGGCAACACAATGGGAGGTACGCCCAATGCAAACACATTTTTCTCCGCAAAGCTGAACCTGCATAAATATTACACGAACTATTCAGGTACGGGAAGAGAGAATTATAAAAACATCAGCAAGATATCTTCCGGTACACCGGAAGTGCAGAAAGCCAATAAACTAATATCCGACCTGTTTTTAGATAACAGTTCGGTGCAGGAATTTAACCTGGCACATGGCTACCGGGCGCAGACACATCTTGGTTCTTTGCTGATGTATCATGGAATTGTAGAAGCCGCCCGGAATATAGCCGCCGGTAAAGATGTGAAGCCGGAAGAAAAAGAATTAGAATCATTTATTTCCAAAATAAAAACAGCCGGTGGCAATGCCCGTGTTTTTATTTTCGGTTCCATCTTCGGTGGCACCGGTGCTTCATCCATCCCCATCATTCCAAAAGCTCTACAGGATTTTATTCAAACAAGATCAGGCGGCAAGGAAACGATCGACTTTTCGAAAGCTAAATTCGGCTCTACCTTACTCACCGAATATTTCACGTTTAAAAAACCGGATAATAAAGAGCGATCCACCAAAGACAATAGCATTATCGCCGATTCATCATTCTTCCCGCTGAATAGCCAGGCTGCCCTGCAGTTTTATCAAAACGATCCAACCGTACAAAAAAGCTATAAAATATTATACCATATCGGCTGGCCTATCGACAGCAAAAAAGTAGATGCTGAAACATCAGGTCATAAAACCATCACCGGTGGTGCTACGCAAAAAAATCCTTGCCACATTACAGAATTGTTGTGCGCCTGTGCTGCTTATGATTTCTTTACACGAAAAGACGGCTTTGACAGCGCCATCGCTCAATACTTATATAAAGCCGTAGAGTTTGAAAAGAACACATTCAATTTTTCCTTTGATGATTTTGTTGGGAACAATAACAAAGCAGGTGAAAATTTCGCCAACAGGTTAGGCGCCTTCTTCTCGCTGGCACATATTTCATTAACCGTTAATGGCGCATCAACAGGCGATGCGGGGATCAAAGGTTTTATCACAAGATGTGAAAAACAGAAGCTCACACAATACAGCACCATCACGGATACAGAGTGTGATGAGATCAATGAATATTTTAAACAGTTTGCTTATCACTTCGATAACGAAAGCGGTGTTGTAAAATTTTCACCGGGATGGTTATACCAGGTGAGGAGTACAGTAGCACCTGGTTCTTTTTTATTTGATAGCAAAGCTTTTCCTGATACCCCTTCAGAATTAAAAAAGCTGGATGTAGGCACACTCTTTAATGATGATAAATACCATTGGCCAAAAGGCGGACTCTTATCTGACCGGTATGGCGCTTTTATAGACAGGTTAATTAATGCTTCGCCTACAGATGAACAGAAGGTGAATACGACAAAGGAAAAATTCCTGGCACATATCTACAATGCGATAACCGTTTCTCAAAACTTCAATCTAAACTAATGGCCATAAAAGCACTTACCATACATTCTAAAACGGTTCAGCCGGGGATCAAATACGCCTGGGACAGCATTAAGGAGCTGCCCAACTTTACAAAGAACATCATCATACCAGAAATTGCTGTTGATAAAGATGGTAATTCATCTGTTGATATTGGTTCCATTGTTTCAGGCATGCCCACTGTGTATGCAAGAGCCAACCTGTTCAGGAATGCATTGGATGCTGTTACCGATAAAGATGCAGAAGCTTCCGGCTTAATGCGGTTCTATAAATCGTTGATCAGTGAGTGGAAAGGATTTATTGCCTGTATTGCTTTGGACTATAAAGATATCCAGGTGGACAGGGTGCATTTAGCGTATTCCGACGCAAAGAAGATCGGTGATACGATCAATATCTATGAACCACTTGGCGCTTTTGGTAATGTATTGTTTGAACGACAGCCGTTGTGGTGCGACCAGTCATTATCTAACAATGCCGATAAAATTCCTTTTATCGATGTTATTTCCTTTAAAGGAAATGTAGTGGGTGGCACTTCGCCTGATTGTTTTTTGTTTTCTTCTGTTTCATACAGGATCAAAGAGAAGCTGCCTTTTATCAATATTAATAACGGGAAATTTATTGACCCCTTACAATCAGAACTCAAGCCGGAAGAATTGTTTAAGCTGTACGGCTATGCAAAGCACATCCTTCACCATATCGATCAATTCAAAAAGAATTTCGATGGGCTCGAAGAACTGCTACGACCCGACTACAGCAATATTTATGGATGCATCCAAAACTGGATGGCTGACATGATCAAGTACCAGGAAGCAAAAGGATATCCTAAACTGGAACATCAAACAGCTCCCGAAGTAGGATCTATTTTCAATTATCCATTTAGCCTTCTTTTTAATTTCTCTACAGAACTATATGGCTCCGAAGGAATGATCTCCAGTGAACCCGGAATGGAAGGAAGCATTCCTTTCGATCCCAAGGATCTGCTGCTACCCGAGTCAACCGAAATTGCCCAGATAGATTTTGGAAAGGAAGGAGCGGAAACAAAAAACTATTTGCGGTCAAAGCCGTTGCTTTTACTTGAGGCCACAACGAAAGGACAGGCGAACAACTTTGCTTATTTCAGCTTGCCGCTTACACCATTGGCCTTAAATGTATTTGGCGCTAACCTCACAGCATTGGTGGGGTTAGATGAAAGCTCGAATGTAAAATCGAGGATCTCTGCTATCTATGATCCCAATGATAAAGATGGAGAGAAACTGATGGTGCAATTAAAACTGTTTACCAACACGGGTAATGAAATAACCAAACAGATCATTTATAAAGTAACCAAGGATGCCATCATTGGCCAGGACATACTGGTATGGCCAAACTTTATCTCGAAGCAATGGAACAGGTACTTCCTGTTCTCAGAAATACCGCACAATGATGCACGGTTCCAGGCCACACCATTTATTGGTAATGTAAACGATGACTTCTTCAGGATCATTCTCGACGAGAAAGGAGTGCCATTGTACCTCGCCAATAATGGAAAAGCTGCAACAATACCGGAGAAATACGGGAACATAAAAGTGGAGATGCATATCACATCGAACAATGCAGTGGCCGATAATAAATACAAGTACGAGATCTATGAAAGCAATCAACCATTCAAAGGAATCAAATTCGCTTATGCAGGAACCGATTGTGGCTTTGGTATAATCAGGTATGATGGTACAGGCAATAACAAGGTCTTACCTACCAACATGCTGAAGAACCCTGTTGTTGACCTGGCTCCCGCTTACCTGGGTGTTGATTTCGGCAGCACGAATTCTTCTGTTGCCTACTTCTCAGGAAGTACAAACGAGGTTTGCAAAAGCTTACAATTTAATAACCGGAGGATCTCCTTGCTTTCCAGTGATGCGAAGAACAATGATGAAAGACCGGCCATTGAAGATGAGATCTTCTTCTTCCAGAACGATGAAATACTCTCCAATTCCATTAAATCTGTTTTAACCATTCATGATACACGACGTGTGGTAAATGCAGATAATATTTCAACCGATTCGTTGGTTGCACAAGCTGTGAAAGGAGGGTTCCCCTGTTTTGAAAAAAATCTTCCCATTGAAAATGCTACAGGCAACAGGTATATCCTGGGTTATAACAGGGTGGGTAAAGCCGAGCTGGTGTACAATATGAAATGGTCAACCCAACGTATTGACAAAAGTTATAAGAAAACATACTTAAGCTCCCTGCTATTACATATATACGCACAACTTTTTGTGGAAGGACATGAGCCACATACATTGAAATGGTCCTATCCTTCTTCAATGGGTAAAGGTTTATTAAGCGAATACAGGGGCATCTGGGATTCGCTGAAAGAGATCAGCCCGATAGAAAGTAAGATCAAACTGCAAACCTATCCGCCTTCCGATCTTTCAGATATCGGTGATACGGAAGGCAGCTCATGGGCTAACACAGCATCCAATGCGGGTTGGGATAACAGCGATAACTCTTCATCAACTTCAGCATGGGGTTCAAGTAATGATAACCAGGGTTGGGGTGCTGCTAATGCTGCCACAGCCGCTACAGGTTGGGGAGAAGAAACTGCGAAGAAGAATAAAAAAATTGTAGACATCAATATAGAAACAAAGCCCGTTCGTTTTGACTTTAAGCCATTAGAAAATAATGAATCGCTGACAGAAGCCTGTGCTGTTGCAAACTATTTGGTGAACTCCGGTTATTCCGTAAGACCCGGCGAGCTGGTGCTTTGTTTTGATATAGGCGGCAGCACAACAGATATCACTGCCTTATGCCAGATGGATGGCGGCAAAGCAATGATCAAGCAAAACTCCATTCGCTTTGCAGCGCAACGGGTAGCACAGGCCACCAGGTTTGCTCCCAATTTTAAACCGGTGCTGTTGAGAGTGTGCGAACGGAAAAAAATAAAGATCCAGGGGCTTAATGCAGGCGAGAATAAATTTAATGAGAACACGGCGCCCTATTATTTTGAACAGGTGGTTGATCGGTTAGAGATCTCCGACTTTGATGACTTTTATCGCCTCATTGCTGCGGAGTGTAAGGAGATGATGAGTGTGAATTTATATGTTACCGGTCTCATCATGTACTATGCCGGGCAGTTAGCATATAAACTAAGAACAGAAATAATTAAATCGGAAGATGCGCCACCTGCTGTTAAAGCACTTGCGCCCAAGATCAATATTGCTTTTGCCGGTAAAGGTGCCCGCATATTTGATTGGTTCAATGCGGTGAACCCTTCTGCAGCCAATGATTACTATACCAAAATGTTCATCAGGGGTATTGGTGGTGAAGCGGTCGCCAAACAAACGATCACCCCGATCAATTATCCCAGCCAGATCATCAATATCAATACACAAAAAAAAGATGACAATGCTGATGTGAAATACGAGGTATCAAAAGGCCTGGCCATTCCCACACATATCACGCCCATTTTAGTACCGAAGAATAAAGAAGCGATCGAAATATTAGGCGAAGAAAATTTTTGTGTGATCTCCCCTTCAGGTGAATTAAAATATCTGAACTACGGCAACTCCATTACATCTGAAATGCTGGAGTATATCGGTGAATACTTTATCAGCTCGCCACAGCAAGGGCAACAACCATGTCCAAGGTTCATGGATTTTGCAGACCTTTTTTTCAGGGTGTCTTCTTCCATGTTCGGGTTGAAAATGAGCCAGGCCGATTTCATGAATGGTTTCCAGGATATGAATATTGAAAGCTATGTAAAGGAAGATCCTGATTTCATTGAAGCGCAACGCAGAAAGAAAGAAGAACAGAAAAAGTTTGACTACATCGCCCCCATCATCATCCTGGAAGGAATGAAATTTTTTGAAAAACATTTACTGAAGGGCATTCAAAAAGCATAAGATGACCATGAATTTTTGTGTGTTGGTAAAAATTGCCAAGCGGATGGTTTCCTTCTGGTATCAGACAGAAGGGAAAGCCTATACCGCATTGGTCATTAAAGATGCAAATGAAATACCCCTGTTCTTCTATGTAAATGGGAATGACTTTTTGTTTGGTGAAGTGGCAAGAGATCGCTTCTTCTCCAATGATCCCAATGCGTTTGGAAATTATTTCGAGATCGTAAAAGATCCATCGCTGCATTTTACGATCTCCGGTAATAAAAAACCTGTGAAGCAACTTTTCTACTATGGCATCGAGAAGTATTTATCTCATTTTATCAATACGGTATTATATAAAAGTGATTCCATTGAAACGTACCGTAACCACTTTCCGCTTCGTTTCATATTTGAGCCGGATATTGAAGGAAAAGAAAAAGCATTGGTAGAGGATCTGTTTACCGATGCGGGGTACACCAATGTGCAGCGGCTGGAATACAATGAATCACTGTTTGACGTATTGCAGCAAAAAAACGTAATTACGAATAAGGACTCTATTATTAAGCTTACCGGTATTGACAACAACTTGTATGTAGAAGTTTACAAAGAACTGTCGGCCGGTCTCAGCATTCATACAAAAATAGAAGGACAGGGTTCAGATCCAAGGGTCAGCATTTTGGCCAACATGATCATTGAATATATCAGCTTGCAGAACCCTTTTTTATCCATTCATAAAGAAGCGGAGATCGCATGCATCTTACCCCAGGCCTCCATACTGCTGCAGAATATATCGCCAGTCATAAACGGCGAAGTGGAGTTGCTGGATGGCAGGAGCTATTATTTCAGCGTAAAGGAAAGAAACCTTAATGAACGGCTTTTATTCTTATCCGGCGATAGCATTATATATAATGCCATTGACGATCTCATCAAAAGCTATGGTCTTACTGTGCAAACCACCATCATCCTGCTGGAAGGCGAAGAGATCAATACCGATTATTTTTCCAGGAGGTTATTAAAGAAATACCCGAATGTAAAGGGCATCGGCACATCGGATGACCTGGATGCAATGAAAGTGATCTTTACCCGGATAGCCGATTCCGGCTATAGGGTACGTACTGTTGTTCCAAATACTCCACCTGTGTTGCCAGGTAAAAAAACATCAACGGATCGAAAGGAAATCAGTACGCCTGGATTACCTCCTGTAAAAACAAAAGAGCCGGAGAAGCCGCCTGTAAAATTGCCACCCGCTTTGCCAGCAAAAAAGAATAATGAAATTATTCATTCACCTCCCTTGCCATCCAATAACAACCTGAATACACTGGTGGGCAAAGTGGGTATTGTGACCTTACAATTATCACCCTCCGGGAAGATCATGATCGATAACAAAACTTATGATGCCATTGCAGGAAAAAAAGAAATCAGCATCGGAACAAAAGTGAAAGTGCTTGGCATTATCGATAACAAATACCTGCAGGTACAGGAAACAGGATCACCTCCATTACCTCCTAAAAAATAGTATTACTCATCAATAAAAATAAAAAATTCAATTATGGCCATAACATTAGAAAAAAAGAAACCCATTTCATTGGTAAAAGAAAAACCCGGAATGCAACAGATTATTGCCGGGCTTGGATGGGATGAAGCTACCATTAACGGTGTGCCGGTTGATTGTGATGTAAGTGTTTTCTTACTCGGCGCCAATGGTAAGCTGGTATCTGATGAACACTTCATTTTTTATAACAACCTCAAAAGTCCTGATGGTGCCGTGGCACATACGGGCGACAGCAGGGATGGCGATGGTGATGGAGATGATGAGTCGATCAAGATCGACCTTTCTAAAATTGACAGCCAGGTAGAGTTCTTATACTTTGCTATTACCATTCATGAGTCGCCAACCCGTGGCCATCATTTCGGGAATGTAGAAAACTCATTCATCAAAATACGCAATGGGGCAGACAATGCCATCCTCTGCCAGTACCAGTTAAAAGAAAGTTTCGATGGACAGGATTCACTGATCATCGCTTCTATATCCCGTAATGGCGGGGCATGGAATGTGGAGGCATTAGGACAACCTTTCTCCGGCGGCCTGGCTACACTCATTGAATTGTATCAATAAAAATAAACAACATGGGAAGTTTTAATTTAAGTAAAGGAGAAAGATTCTCCTTATCCAAAGCGGCTCCGGGTTTATCAACTGTTCGTATAGGTATGGGGTGGAACCCCAATGAAGAACCTGGCGGGCCAGACTTTGATTTGGATGTATCTGCCTTTGCGATCAACAGCAACTTCAAAATACCCTCCGACAGTTATTTTGTTTTTTATGGCCAGGTGCGTATGGGCAACTGCGTGGAAGATAAAACAGAGAAAGGACTGTTTCGCCCCATCACTGATGACCGATCTATTTTAGGTGCCATTGATGACCCCGATGGAAAGCGAAGCGATGGCGATGATGATGAAGATATCATCATTGATTTGACAAAAGTGAATGACAAGATCGAGCAGATCATCATCTGTGCATCCATCTGCAAATACCCGCATGATAATAAAAAAGACAGGAGAACATTAGAGCAAAACTTCGGCATGGTCGACGATTGCTATATACGCATCGTGGATGAAACCACCGGCAACGAAATACTCCGCTACGACCTGGCAAAAGAATCAAACAACAATGATGCAATTGAATTTGGACGATTGTTCCGTGTGGGCAATTCCTGGGAATTTGAAGCAATGGGCAGGGCGCATACCGGCAGCCTGCAAACATTGGTAGACATGTACACTTAAATTTTACTAAAAACTAATCATCATGGCATTCAATCTTGATAAAAACGATGGGGCGAAATCATCAACGAAATTTGATCTTTCAAAAAGCAATACGCCAGCTTCAACTGATACCACAGAGGGGAAACACAGATCGAAGACCCGGCTTTTTGTTTTACCCCTGTTATTGATTGCGGGTATAGCTGCATGGTACTTCCTGTCAAAATCCGGCCCCGGCAATAAGGATGGTATAACAGCCATAACAACTACCGATACAACTAATGCTGATCCTTCTGTTGAGCAAAATAAAATAAGCACATCGGTTGGAGATAGTTTGGCTGATGTAAAAAAAGAGAATACAGCCGGTTCAACTACTGCTGCAGCCGGTAATAACAATGCAGATGCTACGCCTGCTGCTACTACCAATACCAGTGCTGTTACCAATTCAGGCTTCAACAACAAAGTGCCTGCAACATTTTCGAAAGGATCTACTTCAATCGGCAATCTCGATCGGTCTTTACTGAAAGAGATCATCAACTTCCTGGAGAAAAATTCTGCAGCAGTCATTACAGTGAATGGTTATGCAAGCAGCGAAGGCGAACTGGCATTTAATCAACAGATCTCCCAATCAAGAGCCAATGCTTTTAAAAACTACCTGCTGTCAAAAGGTATTGATGCAGGCAGGATCAAGGCGTATGGAAAAGGTATTGACAATCCTGTTGGCTCCAACGACACAGAGAATGGGCGTATAAAAAACAGGCGGGTAGAAATAGTATTCCAGTAATCACTAAACCAGGCATTCGTGGCAAAAAGGAAGAAGAAAAAAACACAGGGGCTGCAAACCATTCTTATTTACCTGGCAATACTATTTACTGCTGTTCTCTTTACAATAAAATTATTCTCACGGAGTGTTGGCTGGCTCGATGTGTTTGCGCCGTTGCTGGTTGTATTCCTTATCATTTTTTTACTCTCCGTTTTAAAGATCGCAGCTAAAAAGCTGTAGCTAAATAAAAGATCATGAACGAACTACTTCAACAAATAAGTATTCTCTGGGAAGATATTGTAAGCCATCCCGGGGCATCCCTGGCTATCATTGGCAACCTTATTATTATTGAAAGCCTGTTGTCTGTTGACAATGCGGCCGTACTTGCTACCATGGTGATGGACCTGCCTGAAAAGCAACGAAACAAAGCATTGAAATACGGCATTTGGGGTGCCTACATCTTCAGGGGATTGGCGATGATATTTGCTGCTGTTCTGATAAAGATCTGGTGGCTGAAACCGGTAGGTGGTCTGTATCTTTTGTACCTGGTGTATGATTGGTACAAAGGCAAACAAACAGAAACGAAGGAAGATGACTTTATCGATAAAAAAAGCAACTGGTTGTACAGGGTCACTGTTGGTTCGTTGGGAAACTTCTGGGCCACGGTGTGCCTGGTAGAGTTGATGGATATGGCCTTCTCTATTGACAATGTATTTGCTGCCGTTGCTTTTACGCCCAATATTATCCTCGTTTGCATTGGTGTGTTTATCGGCATACTCGCCATGCGATTTATTGCCCAGTGGTTCGTGAGGCTGATGAGTAAATATACATTCCTTGAAACAGCCGCCTTTATTGTGATTGGTATCCTGGGCATGAAGCTGCTGCTCTCCCTGTTCGAACATTTCTATCCCGACATGCCCATCAGTGTTTTTCTAAAAAGCCATGCGGCTGATATCGGCGTATCGATATTAACGGTTGCTATTTTCTTCATCCCCATTATAACGAGCTGGCTGCTGAACTGGCCAAAAAAACATGAAGCATAATTTGAAACAAACGACTACCCCGTTACTCTTTTTTCTTTTGTATGTGTTGTTGTTAAGCTGCAATCAACAAAAACACAAGAAGAAGGACCAACCCAATTCGTATGCAGCAAGTGCAAATTCAGGTGAGGAAAAACCGGGAGATGGTAAAGTGATCAGGATAAAAGACGGCGACACATTTGTGTTGCTGATAAATGGTAAAGAACAGGTGCTGAGATTAGCTCATATCGATTGTCCTGAAAAAAAACAAGCTTTTGCCGGCAACGCAAAGCAGTTTGCTTCAGATCTATGCCTCGCCAAATATGTAACGCTTATTCACAACAATAAATACGACCGGGATAAACGCCTGATCGCCGAAGTACTATTACCGGATGGCAGGAATGTAAATAAGGAAATGGTAAGGAATGGATTTGCCTGGCATTTTAAGAAGTATTCTAATAGCAATGAATATGCGCAATTGGAAATGGAAGCCAAAGCCAATAAGCGGGGGCTATGGATCGACCCCGATCCCATTGCACCGTGGAGCTGGAGAAAACAGTAAACAATACCGATGTCAAAACTTCTCATCATACTATTTATCACGATCCTCGGCAGCAGGAACGGCAACACGGTGTATCTCTGCAATGGTGCCAAATCGGAAGTGTATCATAAAATAAAAAACTGCCTGCTATTGAAGAAATGCAGTACGGCTATTGAAGCAGTTGATATTGCTACTGCAAAAAAAAGACAGAGGAGGGAATGCAAACATTGTTTTACAAAGAAATAAGCCCCGGCCAATAACTGCAGCTTACACACAGCTATGATAACAACAAAACAAAACGAACCGGAACAACTCGGTTTTTTAAACCTGCTCATCATGGTACTTTCCATTTATGTGCTGGTTGCTTTATTGGTGGATACGTTTTTTAAGCTGCCAACGGAAGTATCGAGGATATTGAACATGGCCGACAATGCGATCTGCTTCGTGTTTCTATTGGACTTCGCTACCCGGTTTTACAAAGCAGAGCATAAACTAAAATTTATGCAATGGGGTTGGATCGACCTGGTATCCAGCATTCCCACACTCGACTTTATGCGGGCGGGGAGAATGTTGCGGCTGATACGGTTATTACGGATCTTAAGGGCCTTTCGTTCTACCAAACATTTGGTACATCATATTTTCAGGCGTAGAACACAGGGTGCTTTAACGGCGGCCGCTATTATTGCGGTATTGATGATCCTGTTTTCTTCCATCGCCATCTTACAGGTGGAAGTGGATGCCAACAGTAATATTAAAACGGCCGAAGATGCTACCTGGTGGGCTTACGTTACCATTACCACGGTGGGCTATGGCGACAAATTTCCTGTTACCACCGAAGGCAGGATGATTGCTGCCTTATTGATGACCGTGGGTGTGGGGCTGTTTGGAACGTTTACGGCGTATTTGGCGAGCTGGTTTGTGGGGGAGGGGAAGAGGGAGCGGGAGGGTGAAAATGATGGGGGGTGAATGATGTTTGAGATGATTATGTATGGCTGACGTGGTGGGTTTGTAAATGGGATTTTTTGTTTCGTGTGTCCTGAACAAAGACCTAAAGGAAACGAACGATTTCATACTCTCTTTGTTAAACCTTATTAATAATCGTAATCTCTCTATCATGCAAACCAGCATATTTTATTGCCATCCCTAATAACATAAATTCATCCATCTGATAATCGGCGGCAAAGGCATCTTGATGAAAGACAATTATTTCATCTTTTGTTGTTTTAATCATCTTAACAAAATCAGGTAATTCTTTCTCTACTGTTTCAACCATTTTCTGTTTATTGCTCTCTTTTTTACTCACGGCTTATTGTGTTATAATTAATAAATGAATTTACTCTTACTTTAATATTTTTGATCTTAACATTTTAGTTAAACGGGAATGGACAAATGATTTACCTGGCTTTTCAATCATCAATAATAGATTGCAAATTTCTCTTGTAAAGAATTTTATATCTGCTTCGTTTTGCCTTTTGAACAACCCTAATTTTAATAAATCATACAGAAGAATTACGTTAACGTAATGAATGTAATAAAAAATCACGTTTTGACTACCGCTGTTGTTATGTGATAAATACCCATCCTTAAGGTAATGGTCAGCAATTCTAATATCAGGATGAACAAAAAATGAGAAGTATTGATACATGCTGTTATAAAATAGCATATTCTCATTGTTGAACTCTTTATCGAGCGCTGCCCTTTGTTTGTTATTGAGTATTTTGATTGTTTTTCCAGTGCCTTTTTCAATTATGACATCTTTCTCTAAATAATGTGTTTTTTCGTGAAGCCCAATTTTAGCTTGCAATTCATTTAGCAATTGGGTGGGGTTGTGTACGGCAGTTGTTATTTGTAAGTAATTTTCGTACATGGATCTTATAAGAGAAAATGCGTCCTCATTAAAATTAGATGCGGTTAGGGCTCTCGAAGCTTTTAAAGATTTTAAATTTTTAGTGAGACAGAAAAGCACATAACTCTTTATGTCAATTGATTTATAAAGGTCAAGGTCACCTTTAAATTCATTTTCAGATTTGAAATGTAAAAGTGCATAGAGATAAATTAGCCTAACTACCCAGTCTTCCAATTCTTCAAAATAATAGACAAGGGGATCAACTTCTTTTTTTATTTTTCCAGACTCAATATCTCTATACTCTTTCTTTGCTAGATTCCAGGCTTTAATGTCTTTTTCTGGAGCATGTTTCCTGTTTTCTTTGGTAATCAGAAATCCAAGTTTTTTAGATGCATACAAATCCTCCTCGGGTATTCCGAATGCATACCTTAATATTTCCGTTGACTTTTCCCACCTTTCCTCGTCCGAGTAGAGAAGCACTTCAAGGAAGAGGGGATCATCGTCAACTGCATCCCTTTTGAAAATTTGTTTAATTGAGTCAATTGCACCTAAAAATGATTCCTCTATTTGAGGATTGATCGGCAAGGTCTTTACCAGATTATTTTCCCGGTCGTAAGAATATTTTATGCCCTTAAGCTCGCAGCAATCGCCATATTTAAATCCAGAATCACAGGCACATAAACTATCTTTTCTTAGCTTTCGTCTTGTTTTGTTATTAGCAAGTAATCCAATTTCTTTCATATACTATAAGTCTTTTTTATTGTATTTGCCATTCCATCAATATAATCTCTGACCATATAGGGCAACGTTTGAAACTCACTTTTGGCATTTTCATCCAAGATGCACATATCCCGAATAAATAAACAGGTTAGATAAATAGCCAGTTTAGTTATCGGTTTCGTGTATTTATCAGATATAGGTATGCCCCTCATTTGCTGAAAATGTTCTATAGCTAAGTAATTAGTGTGGGTGTGAATTGAGGTATATCTATAATTATTGGTAAAAGCTTTGATTCTGCAAGTATGTTTTATTAAATCGCTAATCTTTAGTGGGGTAATAGAACCGTTCTCATCAATTGTAAACCTCCAATTAAATTTTTCTTTACCACTCTTGTCAACTTTGTATATTTTATATAATTGCCTGGGGTCTAATGATTGATAAAATGGTAAACTCTCAAACTCCTGGATTGTGTTCTCCAATATAAGTTTATCTTTTTCCAATATCTCTTTGGCACCTTCAAAATCAGATTCAGCAATATCAAATTTTTGCTTTTCAAATAGGCCATCTATCTTCCATAATAAAAACCTGAACCATTGCTCTTCTGTCGTTTTTGATTCAATAAATATGTTGTTGAAAGTTGCATAGTTCTCCATCATGGCTCTAAAAGTGGAGTTGACAGTAAAAAGATCGTATCCTGTCATCTTTACTTTTTCGCCTGAATTCCTTAATTCAATAATCCCTTTGGATAGGTGAAAAAAAGACGCCGAGTGTATGGCGAACTTATCAATGATTAAATTGGAATACTCAATTAATTCTGTGGCTGACGTTTTCTTTTTGGCTGTATAGAGAGTGCTTAGGGGCCCCAGCAATAAGTATTCGTAAAAGTCATCTAAATTCTCTTCAAAAAGATGTTTCATCTTGTTTTGTATTAAATCATCTTATTAGCGGAATAGCCCGACTTCTTATGTGCTTTTCAAATGTGCCCGAGCTAAGTCTATTTGGGCCGATTATGTTTAAGAAGTATAACCTGGCCCTTTCTAACGCCCCATTTTCTAGACGAATAGGGGAACTGAATGTTCAACAATCATAAGGGCTCAATCGATGTAAAAGCTTGAAGGACTATTTTTCTAATCTTAGGATCGAGAAATGGCAATACTATATCAGAAAATTTTTTCGAAGAACTGACAATATATTTTCTTAGGTATGTATGTGTTTTGTCTTCTTGTAGACTCTTATGTTTTAACATCCTCAATTGTTTAATAACGTCGACGACAAATTGGTCGTCGCCTATCTCCATATTATCTAGTTGAACGAATAAGCATTGAATAGCATCCTTAAAATCATCAATTACGTTTTTTACCCGATCTAATTTAACTTCTTGCCTATTTAGCAGGCAAATTTCAATGGTACGACTCCCTCGATTTTGGCCGTCAATTCCCGTTATTCTAATTCCTTCTCCATTAGGGTCGATAATAAAACCAAAATAATCTTCTGGCCGATCCACTTCTGGGTGAAGTAAGAATGGGGTTTCATCCAGCAGTGGTTTATTGCCAGCCTTGCAGGTGGTTAAATCTAATTCACCCTTAATCATTAAAGGATCTTTAACCCGATTACCGATGATTGGAAATTGATTGTGCTTACCTCCCTCTCTATTACAATTAATACATGATGGGATTAAGTTAGTCCATTCATAGCACAGCCAATAATAGCCATCATGGCCCTTGTCTTCATCAACTCCTTTTTTAGGTCTATAATGTTCAATATCTGCTTTACAAATCCTTTCGCAATATGCACATTTGTTTTTATATGCAATGGCCAGCTGATCTTCAACTCTTGATCTTCTTCCATCTGGAGTATCATAAGATTCACGATAAATTGCATCACTAATCAATTGCTTTTTTTTCCCATTAATAATGGATAGTAGCTTAGCGTAAGTATCTTTTGATGAAAGAAGTGCTGTTTTGTCGTTATCGTCTTTTACAACATATCTCATTGTCTCCTTGATTTGAAAAGGTTAATTAGTTCTTGCTCTTTTCTATCCGTAATAAAGTCCTGAATCTTTTCTTTTACCTGATCATTAAATTCCATTTCATTGAAATTATCCTCAGTTCTGATCAGAGTACCAGGGGTATGGCTTTCTGGAACAATGTCTGCAAACCCAAAAATCGGAGAAGTAAGTATTGTATTAGGTAATAAATCTCCTAATTCTAGTTGATGATCTAATCTTCTAATTAACACCCCGCTTTCACTATTACGATCCACTTTAAAAATCGAACTATTTTTTGGTGCTCCTAGAAAGGGGATTGGACTATGAGTGGTAGCGATAAATTGTATTTTAGGGAATGTTTTTGTAAGCTGTTGAACAAGTTGTTTTTGCAACTTTGGATGCAGATGAATGTCAATTTCATCGATTAATACAATACCTGTAAACTCCGCAGGATCGAATACATTTGGTTGCTGTTCATATAATCGAATTAATATATCGCCAATCATTGCAACCATGCTTTTTAATCCAGAAGCCAAGTTGGAGAACGATACCTTCTGAAACTGGCCTCCCTCATTATCTTTTTCAATGTAAGAAGTTGTTGAGATTCCATTTACGACGTCATCAAAAATGATATCGTATAGATTAGGCAAAATATCTGTCAATATTTCTGTAATAAAATCTTTCCTTTTAATATAATCTATACTTAAACTAAATTTCCATATATCAAATTGCGTTTGTAAATCGAGCAAATAACTGTCTTGATCAAATAACGATGATAATAGATTGTTTGAAAAAAAATCGGCATCTCGTTGACTTTGTAAGTTGGTTTTAAGCCGTAATGGGCCATATGCTGCGAACCCATTCACTACAGGCTCTGCGATATCAGGAATATCATTGTTTGTTCTATTGAGTATTCTTAGTTGAGAATTTGGTAGGTAATAGGTAATACTTGTTTTAAATGACATTTCTTTATTTAACTCTTCGTCATTTAGTCTTCTATAACATACAGAAGCTGCAATGGCCCTTAAAATTGAAGTTTTTCCCACCCCATTTTCTCCTGTAAAGAATACCCATTGTGAAGAAAATGGTATTTCATCAAATCGAATTTTCCGAATAGGCCCAAAATTCTCTATTTGTACTTCTTTTATTTTAATAGGCTTTTCCTTGGGATCAAAAGTATTTGGAATCTCTTGTTGATCTAAAGCGTCTCTATACTTTTCTATTTTTTGTATCCGTTCCTCAAAATCTGTCTGTTCAATAAAGTTGATCCCTGCCTCTGCTGTATCAAAAAATGTAAGTGAATATTCTTTGATTATGTTATCAATTAATATCTTATCGCTTAATAAGAAATGTCTCAATGATTCTAAATAATCGCTACCATATGATTCATATTCTTTCTTGTATCGATGACCGCTAATTTCCAAGTTGAGTGTATCGACCAAATATTGAACGACAAATTTTCTTTTTGCATCTGAATCTGAAGTATTAATTTCTAAATATGTTTCTTTCGTATCTGCGAGAATAACAAAAATGATATTGGGCGTTTTGTTCTTCCAATCGGTTCCTGTCCAAAAGGAAAGGGCGAGATATCCTTCATTACCATAAAACCAGTAACCTTTATCTAATCTGCCATCCCGATTGCTTCGCCTAAGCGTAAAGTATAACGACGGATCGATATTCCTGTACTTGATTAAGAGGTCATAAACCTCAGCATGTAGGTTCTCAATTTCTGACATATTGAGTTACTGGTTGATGAGTAAATACGAAGTAAATCCTGTTTTTGTTTTACTTGGTCGTTTTTCAGTGGTCCATTTTCCAGGACCAAAGTTTTCATTCATAAACCTCGAGACACATTCCTGGGCAATATCTTCCTTATTTTGAAGGTTAGCTGGCAGCGCTTCCAGAATTGGCTGTTTCAATCCCATCCAATGAAGGTTATTGCCTTTTAATTTCGCCATTAAATTTTCATTAGATTTAATAGTCTTAAAAGCACTCATAATATACATCTCAAGAACATCTTCCTGTGATCTAGAAGGGTCGTAACCCTCTTCATCGTTAATTTCTATCTCTACCGTACCTACTGCTTCCTTTGCTTTAATGAGTTCTTGGTCAAATTTGGCCTTTATGGTGGCGCCGAATGTGTTGCCTGCAGGTCTGTTGTAATCCTTGTCGGCTATAGAAAATAATTTTTCAAAACTTAATACCCTGACTGAAATAGGATATGGCTTACTACCTGTACTGCTCCAGAATATACCATTACCAGGAATAGGCTCGTTTAATAATGAACTTAGAAGATCGTTGCTAAAATGTGCATTGGCTTTGCGTAAAGACCCTAAGTCAACAGCAGACAATAAGTGAAAAATAAACCAATTGTCTCCCTGACTTAAAATTTCATCTGAAATACTGCCGGGCTGTTGCGTTATTAATACAGCACCTAAACCAAATTTTCGACCTTCTTTTACCCAAGTAATGTAAGGGCTATCGGTGCCACCTCCACCATTGTTGCCCAAGACTGATTGTGCTTCTTCCAAGACAGCTATTGTTGGAATACTTTTGGGTTCCTCTTTCGTGAACTCGTTTTGATTGTGTTCAAAAATTTGTTGTAATACTATTCCTGATAAAATCAAACCATTTCCTCCTCGCATTTGTGAAATATCTACAATGCACAGTTTCCCGTTACGTAAGGATTCAAATAACTTATCCATCATTTGACTTGCCGGGTCATGTAGCAATCTAATAATGGTAGTCATATTAGATCGGATAGCGGTGATTTCTACGTCCTGCTTTTCATTGTCTTTATCTCCTAATACAATTTCTCTTAAATCAGGCAAAGGCGTAGTGTTACCCAAATGATTGATTAAGTCGACCAATCTTCTCCAATTGGCTGGGTTCAGGCCTTTTAGTTTTTGTACATTTTGTTGAGATTGCCTTTCCGCAGGTAGTGCAATAGAGATTACATCCGAGGGTCGTAGCCGACGAATATCTAAACGAATAGAATCAGCAACGAATGATTGGTAGTATAGACTTTTTGATGACTTATTCGTGAATACTACGATTTTATCTTCGAGATGTGGCACATCGCATAATCCTGGTCTACCACTATCATCAGGCCAAAAATATTCACCATCTGGATCGAAAATAACGGTTCCAACAGGAGTCGATGTGCTGTTTCGCTTTGTTACTTGTGGCGAGGTTTCATATAAGTTGCTAAATAGTAATTTTACAAGATTGGATTTACCGAAACCAGCCCTCGCAAATACAAACGACCGACGAGAAACCATTTGATCTATTCTGAATTTTGTTTTTACTTCAGGTGATTTAGGCATCATCCAAGATTCTATGGTCGCCTGACTTTGCGCCATGTTTCCATTATATACAAATTCACCATAGGCTAAATATCCAAAACCTGGTGCGGGTGTGCCATCGTCATTTTTTATGTTATGACCAGCAACTTCCTGTAGTATTTCGTCGGATAGAAATGCTACTTTACTGCCTACGTGCGGCAACCTTCTATGGGAGGGTGCAAACTCTAAGCCGCCATTTTTTACACGTAAGACACCTAACACACGAATGTCTACCCTATACTTTAAGTATCCCTCCCTTAAATCTTCTGAAACGGCCCGACCTTCTGATACTGCTCTTAGAGAATAATCTTCACCGGCCGATCCTGCTAGTTTACCTTCTGCAGCTACCGACGTAATTCGACCAAGCACCGCCTCTCTATCGCTCTCAAGGGCTACGACTAGAAACTGGCCGTGCATTGGAATATTCTGAAATACATTATCATATTTCAAAATAATATCGGCATGGAACTCTAGGCCCCCTTCGCTAAAGCCTTTAAATATGCCGACAATCTTATCTTCTGGAAAAATGTTCATTCTTGTCTGTTTGATGTTAGGTTTTTATTCAGGCTTTGATAGTCTAGTATTTCTTTTTTGTCAGCAGGGATAATTTCTCGAATGGCTTTTACCACTTCATCTTGTAAAATATCCAAATCAAAATCTATTACCTGGGCGTATTCAAGCGCCTTTTGAAGGCAAGCCGGATAATGAGGTACAGGGAAACCATCTAAAGTGTCCATAAGAAGATAGCCGAAGATTTCTGCATCGAAAGAAGTTTGTGAACCCAAAAGATCTATCGCCCATACGGGATCAAAATTTTTCTTTCCAAAACGAACAAGATATAAGCTGCCCATGGAGTATTTGTTTACTTCTCCTTCCGCACCATCGTCATTTGGCTTGCCTATGTATTCTTTCCACACGTACGATTTTCGTTCCATGTCATCAGGAACTTTGGCATATAATGATTCGCCAGGCGGAAGAATATCTTCAAGTTGTAAGGCTAGAGAATAACGAGATAGCACTTGGCTGTGTTTCGCCAAGCCAACAAAAAAGACTTTAATTTTCTTCTTTGTGAAGATGTTTTCTATTGCAGTGTTTATCCGGTCCATCATTTCAATAAACAATGGACGCCTATCTGCTGTATATCGAAAAATCTTGCTTCTAAGTAGGCCGTCCCTCACTACAACAGTATGTGTGGCGAAGCCCTCTTTACAAATAATATTATACAGCACTGCCCATTCGCAGAGGTCTCTATAGGTTAATACCCATGATTTTGATATAGGTTTATCTTCAGAGGGGTTCCTTATTTCTTCACCTTTAGGAATCATTGGACTAAGATCGTTCAGCGTTTCACAATTCAGGTCTTTCATTAAACTGCCCAAAGGAGTTTGCGGATTGCCTTTGTCGTCAAACTGTCGTTTACTCAAAAGGTCTGTGTCGGTGGTAGGCGTTATAGTATCTAGACAAAGATTTCGGCCGTTAGAATCTACTACCCGTATTAGTTGAAAATAAAATGGATCGTAGACTAATTTATTGTTGGTACTATCGCTTGCCACAAGAGAAAATGTAGTTATTCGTCGTGGACGTATAACTCTGACATTAGGCCTCATTAAAAGGACCTCGCTTCTTAAGTCATCAAGAAGTTTTCTGTCCATGGATGCACATTCTTTTATTGCTCTTTTTACCTGTGGTATTTCTTCATGGTCAAACATGTTTTAAATATTTAAGGTTGCAAATGCATCTATCTCTTCAATATACTTTCCTGTTTTATTTTTAAATTGATTCGCTTGTCTTTTTGAGTCTACTGGTTCGCCAGCAGTGCGAATAGTAGTTAATTTCCAACCGCAATCAGAAAGGTTTAGTGAATCTTTAATTAACTCTGAAGGAGTTTTATCAGACTTACTTGGCAAAGCACCAAAGCGAATAATAAGTTTTGCATTGGGGTTACTTTTTCTTGCTGCATTCGACCAGACTTTTGAAAGATCTTCTACGAATGATTTTTCCGATCCATGTTTTAGCTGTGCTGTATTTGAGTATTTAACTTTACTTGGGCCACCTAAAAACCAATTTCTTAACCATTGATCTTGTTCATAGGTAGACATACCATAATAAGGTGGTGATGTAATAACCCAATTGAACCTGTGGTTTGTAACTCTTTTTACCGTTCTGCTATCACCCAAAATAATCCTGCCATCTGTTTGTTCTGGTAACTGTTTATTGAAAACATACTGCGATTTTCTAGTTACCAGTTGCAGCAGATTTACTTCATCTGGTAGCATGTTGTTTTTTTGCCAATACGTTATAGAATAATCAGGCTTAGTGGCAAAAGTGCGAGGCATTTGGTTAGATAAGTAAGAGGCCTGCGATTTCATTTTAGGCCCGTGCAGGGTGCCTAGAATAATTGCCCTTAATGCTATATCTATTTTATCAAGACTTTCTTTATTAATAAAATATTTGCGGAGTTTGCAAATATCTACCAACGTTGTAGGATGGTAAGCCAATTCCCAAAAATCACCTGCTGGAATGGAACTGATCCGTGTATTTTGTAAAACGTCTGTACAACGCTTCGTTATACTTTTGGGATTAGCATTGATCAATTTTGCTTGTGCAACAGCAAATGCTACGGGATTGCTATCAACCCCATAAGAAGTAATACCTAACAATCGAGCTGCATAATTAGTGGTTCCCCGCCCACAAAATGGATCATAAACCAAATCGGTTTTAGCTGCGCTTTGTAATGTTTTGTAAGGAAACGAAAGAGGGAACATCGTAAAGTAAGGACAGATAGCATTCAGCCTCACTTTAGGATGAATTTTATTTTCTAATTCAGCAATTGTTTTTTTACTCATTCTTATTAAGCAGTTTGGATTAGCCTAAGTAGTTAATGGAGTACAACATCGAAACTTTACTACCAAAACTATTTCTGAAGCAAACTCTGCAGGGTTGCCACCATTTCATCCTTCTCTTTCAACATCCTTTCATATAACTCAATCTTCTCCTCATGAAGTTTAATTATTGGCTCAACAGGATTGATTGTTGAATTGTAAAAAACGGAAGCAGACTGATCATGATTATTTACAGTCTGTGCAATAATGTTTATGGCATGTATCTCATCAAAATTCTGTATCGCCTCCACCGGTATTTTCAATGCAGCAGAAATTTGTTGCAGCAGGGGAGCATCAATGGTTTCCTTTTGCTCAAGCAGGGATATTTTTTGCTGGTTCCAGTCATCGCCCAGCTCAACGGCCAGTGCATCCTGCTTAATACCCAGCATTTCATCCCGATAGCTATCGGGACGTTTTACGTTGCGGCCTTCGTGCACCTTACGGTCGGTTTTGGTAGTATGCAGCATAGGAAAAGTTTCAGGTTACAATAAAAGGGAAATTACAAAATTTATCTGGCAATATAGCTGTAAAATACAATACCATAACCCGTAAAATACACGCTGGCTATGTAGGATACAACTGGTACGCAACGGTGCTTTGCTGCATAAAACACTTCTTATGCCAACAGCAAAAACAAGACGACTCACCGTATGCAACAAATGATTTAACCGTGTACTCGGCAATAGTGTATACTTCCCCACCATACTGCTATGCGGCAAATGGCTGCGTGATGCCGGCTTTAAGAGCGGGCATACCATCGACATTATATGCGAGGAGGATAAGATCATCATCAAAAAATCGGAACTGCAACGGTTTGATGTAAAGTAGCAGATAACTTTTCATAGGGATTGACGGTTTCCCGTAAAGCTTGCTGTTTGCCAACTACTACTTTCGGGGCATTAAAATTAACCGACATGAACAATCCTAAATTTCAAATTTTTAAAAGCAGTGCCAACGCACAATACTATTTCCGGTTAAAAGCCAGCAATGGCGAAACGGTGTTAAGCAGTGAAGGTTATACCACTAACCAGTCGTGCCGTGGCGGCATTGCTTCCGTTAAGGTTAATGCGCCAATGGATAGCCGTTATGAGCGAAAGGATGCAACAAATAACTACAGGTTTAACTTAAAAGCTGCTAATGGTGAGATCATCGGCAGAAGCGAAGGTTATACAACTTCTGTAGCAAGGGAAAACGGTATAGATGCTGTGAAAAGCGATGCGCCGGATGCAGCAATTGAAGATTTGAGCTGAGCCCTTTATAGTGCAAGAATAAAAACACATTCTGTGGTCAAAAAAAATTATCGCCTCATTTAACGCTAACTGCTGAAATAAGAAAACAATGACATTAACTGCAATTACTACCGGGCTACCTTATGAAGTAACAAGCCAGCTTATGATGGAAGAAAATGTTTATTATTTTTCTTTTATTGCTTTTAAAGGTGGTTGTGGCTCCAGGGAGCAAAAAGAAAATTACTGGCTGGCTCTTACAGACAGGCGGGTAATGTATAAAACCAAAGTGTCGGAGCTTAAAAGTAAAATTGAAAACTTTGTAGAGAAGGATGGCGACCTGCCATTTGATAAGATTTCTTTTATAGAAGTGTCGGAAGGTCAGGGCTCAACAGGATGCAGCACTACAAAAATATTTCAGTTACGGATAAGCACATCGGGAGGCACCATTGCCATCCCCATCCCCACAAAAGAAAAGGGATACGAGATCAGGAAAATATACTCAGAACTCAGCCATAAAGGATAATGAAATTGTTGATGACACCCTTCAATTGTTTTTTTATATTTCTCATAAAGATCTATCAAAAGACAAAGCGAAGAAAGTATTCAAAATGCCTGCATTACCCGAGTTGTTCAAACTATGGTATTGCCGCTTTAAAGAAATACAATTTTATAAAAGCCATAAAAATAACAATAGGGAGGTACAGAGATTGTCATCCGTTCTCAAACAGGCCCTATATCGATCACCCATAAATTAATTCCGCCACCAGTCCATTTAAACCCTATCCCTCAAAATCCATTGCTCTGCATTCAGGAGCAATGGATTTGCTAATTTTAATCAATCAATAATCTTTTATGGACATCATATTATACCTGCTGGCAGGCCTGGCAATAGGTGCACTAATCGGTTGGCTACTCGGAAAGTCAAGCGGCCGTGCTGAATGGGAAAAGAAAAATGAATTGATCCGGCAGCAGTATAATGCACTTGACAAAGAGTTTTTTTCTTATAAGGCGACGAAAACGGTGGAACTTAACAATGCCAACCAACAGCTACAAGAAAAGCTTGCCACACAAAAGGAAGAAGTAGCAGCATTGAATAAAAAGTTCAACCTGGAGTTTGAGAATATTGCCAATCGCATTCTTGAAACAAAAGCAGAAAAATTCACCGAGCTGAATAAGGCCAATCTCAATTCGATCCTCGAACCATTGGGTAAGAATATTACAGAATTTAAAACCAAAGTCGAAGAAACCTACCAGAAAGAATCTGAACAGAGATTCTCTTTAGGTGAACGTGTGAAAGAGCTTGCAGAATTGAATCGTAAGATCAGTGAGGAAGCTAACAATCTTACCCGCGCCTTAAAATCCGAATCTAAAACACAGGGTGGCTGGGGTGAGATGATCCTTGAAAATATTCTCGAACGATCAGGGCTGGTAAAAAACAGGGAATATTTTATGGAGCACCAGTTGCATGATGAGCTGGGTAACCCGTTGCGGTCGGATGCAGAAGATAAAAAAATGCGGCCGGATGCGGTGATCAAATACCCGGATAACCGCCATGTGATCATTGATTCAAAAGTTTCGCTGAATGCTTTTACCCGGAGTGTTGATGCAACAGACGAAGCAACAAGAATGAATGCACTGAATGAACATGTTGCCAGTATCAAGAAACATATACAAGGGCTGAGTGTAAAAGGATATGATGATTATAGTAAAAGCCTCGACTTCGTGATGATGTTCGTTCCCAGCGAAGCTGCTTATATTGCCGCACTACAGGCTGATTCGGAACTCTGGAATTATGCCTACGATAAAAGAATTCTGTTGCTGAGTCCTACTAACCTGATCACTTCCTTAAAACTAATAGCCGATCTCTGGAAACGTGAATATCAAAACCTGAATGCAAATGAGATTGCGGAACGGGGAGCCAAGCTATATGATAAATTCGTAGGCTTTATCTCGAACCTGCAGGATGTAGGAGATCATTTACAAAAAGCTCAAAACAAATATGGCGAAGCTTACAAACAATTAACGACAGGAAATGATAACCTGGTTACGCAGGCGACCAAACTGAAAGATCTTGGGCTAAAAACAAAAAAGAGTCTTCCGGGAGAACTGCTAAATGGAGCGAACCAACGAATTTCTTCAACTAATCAAGAAGAAAGCCAGCTGTAATTTATGCTCCATTCAACTGCCTTGTTCTGTCAGGCTAATTTTTAACTTTTATATCGCTCCCTTGCCCCATCGAAGACTGGATGACCTTGGGACCAATAAATAAAAAACCTTCAGAGATTATCTAAGGATTCTTTCTCATCCCATTTCTCCTTAAGATCCGAGAGTGCCTATTTTGACTTTCCCAGCCCGCTCATAATGGCCAATAATAACTCCGGTTGATGTAACAGTACTTTCGATTAATGTAAATGCTGCCGGGATCACTCCATTATCAAACAACTTTTTTCCTTTACCAAGAGTCAACGGGTGAATTTTGAGCCGTAGCTCATCTACCAAATCATTCTTAAATAGAAGTTGGATGAGTTTACTGCTACCCCAAACCTGGGTGTCTGAACCTTTTGATCTTTTTAGCTTTTTAATATCTGCAACGGTTTTGATGAACACTGAATTTTCCCAATCTGATTTTTCCCTGGTCATTGACATGACGTATTTGGTGCCTTCATTGATACCTGGCCAAAAGTCTGCATGTTGAGGCCAGTAGTTCTCCCATATCTCAAATGTTTTTCTGCCCAACAGATAATCTGCAGGTTGTTGCAGCTCTTTTTGCACGGTCTTACCATAAGCTTCGTCACCATAGGGTGCAGTCCAACCGCCATATTTGAAACCTCCTGATTTATCTTCCTTAGGTCCACCTGGAGCTTGTATTACTCCATCTAATGTGATCATTGACAGAACGGTTAGTTTTCTCATTTTTTGAATTTGAATTTTTATGTTAATCTAATACCTCACACTCAAATCCATGTTTCTTTACGAGAATCATTATTCTTAACGCCTCCATATTATCTCCTTCAACTCTAAGCACCTTATCACAATCTGAGAGGTCAAAATTAATTTTAAACGATGGGAATACTTCAGATAAAATACAAAGCAGCATTTTGCTTTGTGTCTTTTTCTGAACATTTGTTTTGAAAACCTCAACCATTTTTCTATCATTTCTTTTACGAAGCCTCAGTCTTCCATCATTTTTGCCCGTTACCTTTTAGGTCAAAACTCACCATCCATTCAATGCCGTATTTGTCCCTAAACATACCAAAATATGAACCCCATGGACTGTCAGCAATAGGCATTTCAATTTTTCCACCTTTTGAAAGTCCATTAAATAGTTTGTCTGCTTCTTCTTTACTTTCTGCACTTATTGAAATTTTACTCCTGGTTTCATTTTCGTTATGTTTTCCCATAAATTCAGGAGTGTCGCTTGCCATTAGCACACTGCTTTTACCAATAGGCAAAGCAATATGCATAATTTTATCTGCTTCATTTTTTGAGACAGGATGTTCAGGACTTGAAAAGTCTTTAAACCGGGCTATCATGGCGAACTCTCCGCCAAATACTGACTTATAAAATGTAAACGCTTCTTCGGTATTTCCGTTGAAGTGAATGTAAGGATTGATACTTGCCATAATTTTTGATTTTTTATTTGTTTTATATTTCTTTTTAATCTTTTCATCGATCATTCTTCATTAGTAGCCTCAACCCCATATCGCATTGCCGTTTGAAGAATATCAGTGTTTATATCTTTCAGTGTTTTGAACTTAATGCAATACCCGGTCACGCTGGCCTTGCCGAGTTTTTTCCCATATGTTTGGACTAAGTATTTCTTATCTTTTATACCCATTACGTATACAGAGATCCCGGTTGTGTTTGCACTCAAACCAATTTGATAAAACTCCCGGGTTGTCCCATCAGCATATTTTATGGTGTAAGATCCATATCCTATATTAGGATTAGAAACAATTTTACCTGTGCTGTCTTTACCATCCAGGAACCATAATTTGCATGCAGGCATTACTTGCAGAACGATGCGGTGCAATGCTTGCATGTCACTACGTTTTGGTTCAGGTTGGCTGGTAATATACTTTTTGATTTGTTCTTGTACGTTCATTTAAATATAAAATTACGGGTTGCTTGCTTTGCCTTTTCATTCCGATACCTGCCTGTCGGCAGACAGGATTATCAGGATTGCTTTATCTACTCACTGTAATTGTATATTTTCTTTTTATCCTTCGTCCCGATCACTATCAGGACCGTTTCGATAAAGTCGTCAACAGATTTTCCAAATTGATCATTGACATCTTAAATCCTTCTGTGAAGCCCATTTCAATCATTTTTTCCATGCGGGCAAGGGATTCATTATAAATAGTAATATGCACTGTTGTCTTTCCGTTTTGTTCGCTAAAAGTGTAATCCCAATCAGAACCCGGCAATTCAGGATTTTCATCTTTGTCTGCAAAAACATTAAACATTTTGAAATTGGTTTTTGGACTAATGGAAGTATATTTTTGAATTGCCCAACGCTCTTGTCCTTCCGGACTTACCATCGCATAAAATCTTCGTCCGCCAACTTTAAAATCCATAAATTTTGTTTTTGATGTCCAGGGTTTAGGTGCCACCCATTGGTCAAGGATTTCTGCTTTGGTAAATGCATCCCATACCAGCGATAGGTCAGCATCAAATTCCCTGGTTATGAATACCGTTTTTTTTGCTTTGTCTACGGTAAAGTCAAATAGCAAACTGTTTGTCATTTTTTTTGTTTTTTAATTGTTGATAATACTTTGTCGAGCTGATTAAACTTGGTTTCCCAAATTCTTCTGAATTGCTCTATCCATTTATCGATCTCTTTCATTTTTTCAATTTCAAGTGAGTAATAAATTTCTCTGCCCTCTTGTTTCTGCTTCACCAGTTCACATTCGGTGAGTATGCGGAGGTGTTTAGAAACAGATTGCCGGGTTGTATGGAAATTGTCTGCAATGGCGTTTGGTGTCATTGCCTGCACTGCAATCAAGGTGATAATTGCCCGCCTTGTCGGGTCGGCTATTGCCTGGAAGATGTCCCGTCTCATGGTGTTTAATTTTTTTTGTTGAGAAGCCAATCGGTTGCAAATATATGCGCAACTATTCGGTTTCGCAAATCTTTTTTGCAAAGATTTTTTTCAAGGAGAAAATGTGGAGAAGTTTGAATCCGATATCTGCCTGTCGGCAGACAGGGCTATCGGATCGCAGGGTGTAGAGCGGTAACGCTTATATCTTGTTCAGTATTTTCTATCCTATTTTATTTTGAATTTCTTCTGTAGTTAAAATAAACGTTGTATGCCCAACTAACCGAAGTAACGGCCATCAAAAAAAATCCGGTATTTGAGATAGATTCCAGGGTTTGAAAATCTCTGTTGCCGAATAAGAACATAAACCCGGCAACGAAAAGTGGAATAGAACTGATTAAACCGATATAGCGGGTCCATTTTTTAAAATCTTCATAAGCCGAAATGAGAAACATGGCAGGCAGATAAAGAAAATTTGTACTTGCCTGGATGCGGTAAAATTTTTCATACGTTTCAAGCGAAATTACCTGGCTGATCTCAAAAAGAGAGGTCATCAAAATAGCAGCTGAGATGGCAAACATGGTGAAACCTGCGGCGGGTAGAACTTTTTTCTCATCGGCCAGTTTGATGCCCATTACTGTAAGACCAGCAAGGAACAAAGCATTCCCATACGTTATTACCATAATACTATCGGGGTTGTAAACGGGAAATTCTTTTGAGAAATCGGGTGGATAGGTTAGGAAAGCTATAAACATTAAAACCGGTTGTGCTATAAACGTAATAACAACGAACCAGGTTATTTTCTTCTCATGCTTTAAATGCGTCATATATTTTTTCGATTAAAGATTTCGACAAGTTTAATTATATCCTCATTTTTTGCCCGCTCATAGTAAAGCATTATTGCACCACAACCAAATGTTTTTGTTTTTAAGAGTTTAAGGTCAATTCTATCCCTGATGTCTTTAAATAATGGTAACCAGCTTCCTAAAACAGTTGGTTGAACGCCCAGTTGATATTCATCAATCAAGTCAAGTTGCGTTAAAGCTACTATTAAACTTGGGCTGCCAACTAAAATGTCTTTACCTGCTTGTTGCCTGAGTGCTAAAACTTCATCTTTAAGATATCTCTTTGCCAACCTTGCCGTTTTCCATTCAACAGTCTTCAGTGTGTGGGAAAAAACAATTTTTTGAATGTTGTCGATTGTTACTGCAAATTCGTCCATTGCTTTGTTACCAGTAGGATTTTTTAGTACAGTTGGCCAGTATTCCATCAACTGGTATGTTATCCTTCCATATAAAACGGTATCTGCACTACGCAACAGCTCACTGTAATGTTCATGTATTTCATCATCTGCAATCATTGCCGTGTGATCGCAAAATCCATCCAGTGTCATATTCATTGCTGCAATTAGTTTTCTCATACTTTGTTTTTCTGTTCGTATCCTGGGCGAAAGTTTTATAGAGAAAGTTAATTCATTTTCTTTTTTGTTGCGAAGAATTATAAAAGCAAGATGCTGAAACTTGACAACTTTCTCCGTATACTTTATGTTGTATTCCTTCGTGTATTCTCTGTGGTTTTATTTTTACCACTCAGGGCACAAAGATTTTACACAGAATACGCAAAGTTGTTCAGTTTTTGCTGCGGAGAACGATGGAAGAAAGATGCCGCCCTCTTCATTCAAATATGTTATACTGCGTGTGAGGCAAGAACCCGGGAACTGAAATTAATTAATTATATCTCCTTTGACATTGGCTAACTTTTCCCGCCATTTTTGAAGTTGTTCAGGTGTTTGTCTCACCCAATCTGTTACTTCGCCAATGATTTTTAATGGTGCGTGGGTGCGATATGAACGTGTCGGGTTGCCAGGAAATTTTTTGTCTGTAACGTTCGGATCATTTTCAAAGCCACCTGTCGGTTCAACGATATAAACACGTTCAGTTCCATCACCTTTAGCTAATGCAGCAGCAAGTCCCGCCCCATTAACCAGGGCTGTAAAGTAAATGTGATTCATTATGAGTTCTGATTTGTAATTAGACCCGTATCCTGCTGTCAGCATATCCCCAACCTGCAGATCTGCTTTTGTCCCGTGATAAAAGGGTCCTTTGTCAGACGGTTTGTTCTTGAACGAAATAGCTAATTCATAATTCTTTTTTGCGTTGTCAGGGTCGCTTAAGTCCTCATAGCATTTGGCAATGTTTGTATATAGAGAAGGAAAAGAACTCGTAACAGAATCGTCATTTATTTTTAATGCAAACTGCAAAGCTGTTTCGAGCCATTTTAATTTGTCGGGAACATTTTTCTGATGCCGGGCCACATAATAAGCAGCAATAAATTTTTCAAAGTCGTTTGTCGCTTCGTTCCATGCTTGAAGAAATAATTTACTTGCTTCTTCCGGTTTGCTTTTTTCTTCCATGCCCATACCTTCAATACAAAGTTTAATGACATTTTTGTTTGGGTTGAATTCCATTTTAAAATTATTTTCTCTGTTAATTATTATAATATCAATTTAGTTGATTGCCTTAGACCGTTGAAGTGTCTCGCAATGACCCCTAACATTCTGCTTTACGCAAATCCTTATACAAAAGTTAATCCATTTTCATTTGTTGTTGCGAAGAACTATGGAAGAAAGATACTGATACTGTAACACCATTTATTGTAACTAAATTTCCTGAGTTTCTGCTCTTTTCATTCAATTATGTTTGTACTAGCTGTGGGTAAGAACCCGGGGAACTGAAACTAATTATATTCCCTTTGACTTTGGCCAACTTTTCTACGCAACATGGCTAACTTAGTCAGTTAAAAAACTGGGTGAAATTAAACACTATGCGGTTATTAACGATATTTATAATGATGAGTGGCCGCTCCGATGCGTGGAGGCATTGCGATAGCAATGCAGGTATCGGGGCATCTTATTTTTTTACTGACACAAACTAAGGCGGCGCAACTTTAAAATGCCAGAAATTTTTAGCATTTTTACATTATTCATTACATACTTTTTTTATGAGATACTTATTTTTAATTACCCTATTTGCTGAATTGTTTTTGTCTTGTAACCCTGATCATGTGGATGCTTCCAATACACAGACTGATCCCCCGATTCCCGCCGAAGAAAAAACTACTACCCAGATCAATGGTTTTGTATTTTCCACCAATGGTTCATTTTTCAGTAATTCAACCCTGGCGTATACAGGTGGCACTAACTGGACTATTTCTGATGAAGTTTTCTTAACCAACAATATTAACTCTGATAAATACGCTACACGGATAACATTCAACGATCCATCGGGAGTGGAAAAGAGAAAGACACTTACACTTACACCGGCCGCTATAAATTATGTACGGCTAAAGCCGATGAAGCTCGAATCATTAGGACAGTTTAGAAATGGCAACGGAGGAACATTTGCTTATGCCGGCACAGGAAATATTGTTTTTCCTGCCAACTCTATTTATCAAACAGGTAACCCTGGTTTTTATGGGCCAAATATCCAGACTGATGTAAGCATCGGCTATATCAATCCATCCTCACCTGATTTTGGAGTAAGTATTCCCTGTTATTCTTTTGCTGATCTTAATAACAAAAGAGATTTTCTTGCATCACTGGGTGTGGTGGCTATTTCCGCCGGGTGGATGAATCCTTTAACAGAAACCAATTCAATTGATCTTTATTCTAATTACACGGCTACTCTGAAAATACCTATTCCGGCAAACCTGCCTTCGCCAGCTCCCGATTCAATTTCACTGTGGCTTTTAAACCAGGGACGATGGACACGTTCTGTTATGGCACAAAAAACCGGGAATACCTATACGGCGATTATAAACAAACTTGGAACCTATAACCTGGCTGTTTCAGTTAAAGGCGTATACAAAACTATCCGCCTGAGAACAAGTAACAATACACCTGTGGTTAATGCAACAGTTAGAATAAAATTTAACCAGGCAACAATAGCAGAGGCGCAGACAGACTGGGAAGGAAATGCATTTGTATTCTTGCCGGCAGATCAGAATCTCGATATTGAACTTTACCAGGTACGCTGGAATAACCAGGCGGCACATACAGGATCTATCAGCACTACCGGCACTAATCCGAATGTAGATATAACTGTCAGCAGCGCTTCTGACAGGATATACCAGTTTAAAGGGAATGCATATAATTGTGATGGCAGTCCTGTGGCAAATGGAAAAGTTGCTCTTTATAACAATTATAATACAGTGGTTTATTATATCCCGGTGACCAATGGGGTTTTTAATTCAGCTATCATTCATGATTTTAGTTCCAATGGTTTTCTTTTTACTGCTAAGCTTACTAATGCTATTAATAATGTTACAGGAGTGGATACTGCGATTGTTCCGCTTGCAGGCAACGTTAATTCCTATAATCTGAATACTTGCCCGCTTTCCTCCAACCTTTATATGAATTATTCAGTAGATGGAGTAGCTACAAACATAACAGGTGATATATCCAATTCATTAAATCCCTACCTGAATGCACTTCAAAGTAGTAACAGTACATTAGTTGTTGGCAGTCAAAGCCCGAAGAGTTTACAATTCAGTACCAATGCTTTTAAACCGGGAGTATATACCGGAAGTGGCATCAGTCAGCTATTTGTTAATGGTACTGCTTATTTCTACGATGTCAATAAACCCATGAGAGTAACCTTCGACCGGTATGATCTCTTGCCGGGTGGATTGGTAATCGGCTCCGCAGATTTTTACTATAATGATCAGGCAAATGTCTCACATCATGTAATTGCAAGTTTTAAGATTAAAAGATTTTTGTAATTAACGAGTGAACCTTGTAGTGTGTACAAACCTGTGCTATCGTCAATATTGTTGCTGTAAGAACTATGGAAGAAAGATGCCACCCTCTTCATTCAATTATGTCGTACTGGCTGTGGGGTAAGACCCCCGACGGACAGAGTGTAAAATTTCATGTTGAATAGAATTACCGAACGTACAAGTGCAACGCAAGCTTAATAGTAACAATATAGCAAGGTAGAGAACCACCCTTCGTCAGGCTAAGGGTGTTTAATGATCATTCAACGGCAAACCTCTCTTCTGCCATTCAATCCAGTTAATATATTCAGGAGCTACACGGTGTTCTTCCATCGTAATGCAATCATCAACCGGGCAAACGAGCTTGCAGAGATTACAACCCACACATTCTTCATCTTTCACCGTGTAAGTATTGTAAGGTTTGCTATAATCCAGGCGGATAGACTGGTGCGAAGTATCCTCGCAGGCAATATAGCAAAGACCACAGTGGATACATTTATCCTGGTTTATTTTAGCAATGTGGTGATAATTGATGTCGAGATCTTCCCAATGGGTGATAGTGTCAACAGATCTGCCAATAAAATCATCCAAGGTGTTGAACCCTTTTTCATCCATCCAGTTGTTCAACCCTTCACACATATCTTCCACAATACGGAAACCGTGTTTCATGGCGGCGGTACAAACCTGTACGTTGGATGCACCGAGTAACATAAATTCAACAGCATCTTTCCAGGTACTGATGCCACCAATACCAGAGATGGGAACTTTCTTTGTCAGCTCATCCTGTGCAACCGTCGTCAGCATTTTTAATGCAATAGGTTTTACAGCCGGGCCACAATAACCACCAAACACTGATTTGCCTGCTACATAAGGATTGGGAACTAATGTATCCAGGTCAACCCCGGTGATAGATTGAATGGTATTAATTAATGACAATGCATTCGTACCTGCTTTCACTACTGATCTCCCTGTGGGAACAACGGAGTGAACATTCGGAGTTAGTTTAGTGATCACTGGTATTGTCGCCGCTTCCATCACCCATTCCACCACCATGCAGGCGATCTCCGGATCTTGTCCGACGGCTGCACCCATTCCTCTTTCTGTCATGCCATGTGGGCAACCAAAATTTAATTCCAGGCCATGTGCACCGGTATCTTCTACTTTTTTTATTATTTCATGCCAACTTTTTTTATCATTGTCGGCCATCAGGGAAACGATCATCGCTCTGTCAGGAAACAGTTTTATACATTCAGTAATTTCTTTCAGGTTAATATCTAAAGGCCGATCGGAGATCAATTCAATATTATTAAATCCCATTACCCGGCCACCATTGAAATCAACTGCCGAATATCTCGACGACACATTCTTTACCTGCGACCCCAGCGTTTTCCAAACCACACCGCCCCAGCCGGCTTCGAACGCACGAAGCACATTATATTTTTTGTCAGTAGGAGGGGCAGAAGCCAACCAATATGGGTTGGGGGATTTTATTCCGAGGAAGTTGCTGCTTATGTCTGCCATGTCTTTTAATTTAGAATTATGAATGCCGTATCATCACACCACATTCATAATTTGTTTTCATTCATATTTGAATTTACCCAGCCAGTTAATAAAAAATATCAACCCGATTAAAATTACTATCAATAAAGCAACATACGCCTTGCTTGCATTTCGGTTTTCCTTATTTTGTTCCCGGGCTTTTCCAAATTTTTTATTTCCTGATTTTGTAATCCCTATAAGTTTATACAGTAAGCTTGCCGCTCCGAGGATCAGCAGAAAAAAAGCAAGCATGAAAAAAGGTTTTGCCGTAATTGCTTCCTGTAATAAAACCATAGATTTTCAAAAATTTATTTTACTCGTCCCCTTTGCTTTTACTGTAACAATTCTATTCAGCGTCTTCGACTTGTCATTCTGAGCGCAGCGAAGAATCTCAAAGGTTTTGCAGAGTTTGAGATGCCTCCTTCGTCGGATGACAAGTTGAGACATCAAGTACTAATTCCAAGATGCTTTAGAATCGAAGCCGCCCCATTCTTTCCTGCTTGTACTGCATCAACTACTTCTTTACCACCATTCACGGCATCGCCACCGGCAAAAACGCCTTTGATATTTGTAGCGCAATTACTATCTATTGTAATTTTCCCTTTTGAATTTTTAATTTTTGCTTCTTCAATCAATTCTTCAAATGGCACTTGTCCTGCTGCTTTTATCACCATATCCACTTCTAATGAAAACGTTTCTCCGGTATCCATAGGTGAGCGGCGCCCACTGGCATCAGGTTCGCCCAACATCATTTTATTGCAAATAAGTTGAGTTACTTTACCGTCAACACCCTTTACTTCTTTAGGTGCAGCCAGCCAGATGATCTCACAACCATCCAGTTTCGCAATATCCAGTTCAACATCGGTACAGGGTTTTTCTTCTTCGGTTCTTCTATATACTAAAGTTACTTCCTTTGCTCCCAGGCGTTTTGCCTGTGTAGCAGCATCAATAGCTGTCATACCCATACCGATCACGGCTACCTTATCACCCACAGCCACTGATGAATAGCCTTTATCCCTTAATTCATAAATAAAATTGATAGCATCAACTACTCCTTCCATTTCTTCGCCCGGGATATCCAGTTGCCTGGCTACACCAACACCCAAACCGAGATAAACAGCATCATAACTTTTTTGAAGCTCAGCTAATGAAATATTTTTTCCTAACTCCTGGTTGTATTTTATTTCAATACCACCGATGGATAAAATATAATTTACTTCGTCCTCGCAAAACTGTGGTGTTACTTTATAGGCAGCAATACCGTATGTCATCAATCCACCAGCCTTACTTTCTTTTTCATAGATCGTTACATCAATGCCTTCTTTTGATAGTATATGGGCACAACTCAATCCAGCGGGCCCTGCACCAACAAGAGCCACTTTCTTTCCAACTGATGGTTTTCTTTCAAACAGTTTCCAGTTATTCTCCATTGCTTTCTCTGTGGAATAACGTTGTAACCTGGCGATGGGAATAGGTTCTTCTTCCAATAAATTATATACACAGGCACCTTCGCATAATTTTTCAACAGGGCATACTTTACTGCAACCAGCTCCCATAATATTGGAAGTAAAAATCGTATGTGCAGAACCTTTGATATTTTCCGTTGCAATCTGTTTGATGAATTTGGGAACATCAATACTGGTGGGGCAGCTTTTCATGCAGGGTGCATCATAGCAAAACAAACAACGATTCGCATCCACTTTGGCCGCAGTAATATTTTCATACGGCGGGTGAATGTCAGCGAAGTTTTCTGCATATTGTTCCTGGGTCAACCTGTTATTGATAATTGCCATAATATTTTTTGAACATGGATGATATGGATGGAATAGAATGTCACGGCTTTTATCTGTGCTAATCCGCTTAATCTGTGTAATCCGTGTTCCTGTATTATAATTCTATTAATTTCCCATACGTCTCCGGCCTTCTGTCACGGAAAAACTGCCACACACTTCTTACTTCTTCGATCATATCTAAATCAAAATCGGCAATCAATAACTCGTCCTTATCTTCCGATGCCTGTGCAAAAATTTGTCCCCTTGGATCAACGAAATAAGAAGTACCATAAAACTTGCCGAGGTTCCATGGTTTCTCTGTGCCCACTCTATTGATGCATCCCATAAAATAGCCGTTGGCAGCAGCGTGTGCCGGTTGTTCCAGTTTCCATAAGTATTGTGATAAACCGGCTACGGTTGCTGAAGGATTGTAAACGATCTCGGCGCCATTCAATCCAAGACATCTTGCTCCATCCGGGAAATGGCGATCATAACAAATGTATACTCCTACCTTTGCATACTTCGTTTGAAAAACCGGGTAACCTAAGTTGCCGGGTTTAAAGAAAAATTTTTCCCAGAAGCCGGATGTATGCGGGATATGATTTTTCCGGTACTTACCGAGATAAGTTCCGTCGGCATCAATTACCGCAGCAGTATTGTATAACACACCGGCCTGCTCTTTTTCATACACCGGAACGATCATTACCATATTGTATTTCTTTGCATACTGCTGCATTCTTTCGATGGTGGGACCTGGAATAGTCTCTGCTGATTCATACCATGCCCTGTCCTGTCCGGGGCAGAAATAAGGGGTATTGAATATTTCCTGCATACACAATATCTGTACACCTTTCTTTCCTGCTTCTTCGATCAGCGGGATATGTTTTTGCACCATTGCTTCTTTTATTTCAGCAATAGTTCCTTCACCTTCTGTTTTGGGAAGAGACATCTGGATAAGACCTGATTTAATGATTCGGGGCATAGCTTAGTTTTTAGTCTGCCACGAAGGCTCTAAGTTCTTTCTTTGCGGCTTCGTGCCTTAGTGGCTATTAAATTTTTCCTTCTACTTTTTTTCTCTTTATAAATTTACCATATCCTTTATCAATATGACAATGGTTATTTTCAATTGCTATTTTTCCTCTTAACAAAACAGTTTTTACTTTTCCTGTTACTTCCCATCCCTCATAACCGCTGTAATCAACATTCATATGATGTGTCTTTGCTGATAGTTTGTGTTTTTCATTTGGATCAAAGATCACGATGTCGGCATCGCTGCCAACTGCGATCGTTCCTTTTTGCGGAAACATACCGAATATCTTTGCGGGATTGGTACAAGCTACTTCTACATATTTGTTTAAAGTGATCTTTCCTTTATTTACTCCTTCACTGTATAAAAGTTCCATCCTGTTTTCAATAGCAGGGTGACCATTTGGTATTTTGGAAAAATCATCCTTGCCCATAAGTTTTTGT
>DASVOE010000073.1:0-36671 GCA_036383515.1 Chitinophagaceae bacterium
GTAACAGGGCCGGGAGCTGATGGGTCGCCTGTGCAAACATTAGTTTTTTTACATGCTGCAAACAGGAGTAGAAACAGCGCTGGTAAAAAGATAATGTTGAGCTTTTTCATTTGTTTATTTTTTAATTTATGTTTTGGCTACGTGTAACTGATGAGGTCATTGATTACCAATATTACCAACCGGTGTTTTGAACTAGTTTTTTGTTTCTTAATAGTTCATTGATCTCAATAGGCCAGAAATAGTCACGTATTCTGAAATTTTGATTGAACAAAATGACTTCTTTGTAATAGGAGGCTGCATCTGCCTGTTCAGTATCCCAACCCTTGACAGGAGCACTCATTACGGTGTGAGCCTTTTTCCATCTCCGGAGATCCCAAAAACGTTGTCCTTCAAATGCCAATTCAATCAGGCGTTCCTGTTGGATGATATCACGCAGACCAGTTTTTGTCGTATACTTAGAATTATCACTTGAAAAGTTTGCCCATGATGATTCAACTGTATTCAACCCGGCTCTTGCTCTTACCTGGTTTATCCAATTGTAGGTTTCACTACCCGGACCACTTACTTCATTCAAAGCTTCTGCATATAACAGGTAAAGATCAGCTACTCTCATTTCGGGCCAGGGATATTCAGTCATATTGGAACCGGTCACGTTTCCGTCTGATGCAGCAGTGGTGCCCATGCCAACCAGTTTTTTTACCCAGTAGCCTGTAGCAGAAAAGTTGCTCACTCCCTGTCTTGCTGCTGTTTCACCTTTTCTTGCTTTTACAAAAAAGAGATTGTCTGAACTAAAATTGCCAATCCAGTTTCCAAACCAGACGCCACGGTCAAAAGCAAGATCAGCATAAAAGCGGGGCTCCCTGTCAAAATGGAGTTTTACGGTTTGTTCACTTTGTTTGATATAATATTTATCAGCTGCAGTGGCAGTTTTTAGATTATATCTTCCGGCATAATCCCAGGTGATGTCTTCGTTAATAGGCACACCATTTTTTGTATAAAACAATTCTGCCATTTTAATAGGCGGAGCTATAATCCCCTTTGGTCCGCTGCCGCTGGTACCTGCAGCAATTAAGGGCATAGCCCAGCGTTGTACGTCCTTTGCCCTGCTGGCAGTATTAGACCATATTATTTCTGTATTGAATAATTTTTCTGTTGTGGCAGTACGTATGTCCAACTGTGTTTGTATAGGAGGTGCTATCACCCAGCCTATACCATTACCCGGTGGAAAATGGTATAAAGCATATCCATTATTCGTACAATATTCTATTGCACTCTTGCAGGCAGCAGCGGCGATCACCCACTTATTCGGATCATTGACCTGGTTAAAAAGTTGCCGGCCCTGATCATCTTTTAAAGAAGCCATATTGGTATTGCCGTTAAACAAAGGGCTTGCGGCTGTCACTAACACTTTGGCTTTAAAGGATAATACAATTGCCTGGGTAATTCTGCCCAATTCGGTAGCTTCACTTCCTATTATCCTCGGTGGCAATATTTCATTGGCTGCTACTTCATTAAGAAGGCTTACTATATAATTAAAACATGAATCAACCGGGTCACGGTACACCTGAACTTCTTCAGATGTGCTGCCGATAGGCAGGTTTTGTTTTATCAATGGAATAGGACCATATAATTGTAATAAGTAGAAATGATAATAGGCTTTCAAAAATTTTACTTCATCAATCCACCTGTCCTTTTCGCCCTGGTCCATGTCTTTTACTTTCCAGATATTTTCCAGAAAAATATTGCAATCCCGCAGGCCCTGAAAAAGTTTAGTTCCTCCTTTATCACCTGTCCAGAAATCACCTAAGGGGTCGTTGGAACTTTGTTCACCTCTTGCAATGTTCCAGAAATTGGTGCTTACATCTCTTGCGGGATACATATACCATACTTCATCACCCGCAGTAAAGGCTGGGTTACTATTAAAGTCGCCATGCCTGGGCAGGTAAGAAAAACAGGTAAATAAATATTTTTCTGCTGAGCTGCGTTGTGTAAACGCATTTTCTATCGTAGCAATATTATCCGGGACTACATCCAGGAATTTTTTACAGGAATAAAAAAAGCTCAGTAAAATAACGAAGAAAATTATTTTTAAATTTTTCATGCTGCTTATGATTTATAGTCCAACCTGGATTCCAAAATTGATAACCCTTTGTATCGGGTAAGCCAGTCCATTACCAGCCATTTCAATGTCCCAGAGTTTAAATTTGCTGAATGTTAAAAGGTTGGTTCCGTTTGCATAAATGCGAAGGTTATCCATCTTGTATTTTCTCAAAAGTTTAAGCGGAAGAGAATATCCTAACTCCACCTGTTTCAACCGGAGAAAAGATCCATCCCGCATGAACCAGGTACTTTTTTCATCGTTGTTATCATTAACTGTTGAGCTTAGCCTTGGCCATAGCGCATGCTGATTCCTGTTTTCTTCAGACCAATGATCATCTGCATACGCTTTCAACAACTGGTTTTGCAGGATGTAACCCGGCAGCTCGGAAGAGGAATAGCGATACGCAACAAAAGGAGATGTAGCTGCCACATCGATCCAGAAAGAAGAACGGGCAGAGCCCTGAAAGAAAGAGGATATATCAAAGCCTTTATATTTTGCGGAAACACCAAACCCATAAATGATTTCAGGAGTAGTAGGATAACCAATAGGCACCTGGTCCAGTGTGTTAATAACGCCATCCCCGTTAACATCCCGAAATTTTATATCTCCGGCCATGTAACTACCAAATTGCGGTGGCGAGTTTCTCACATCAGCATCATCTACAAACAACCGCTCTGCTATATAACCCCACTGCTGTGAAAGCGGATGACCTATACGGTATTTATATTTCTCAGCATATTGAGGCTCTTCATAAAAGTCGAACCGGCTGGTGGCATACGTAAAGTTGCCACGGGCAGTGACTATCCAGTTTTTTCCAAAATTGTTAGAGTAATCAATCGAAATATCCATTCCTTTTCCAGACGCTTTTCCCAAATTAGCTTTTGGTGCATTACCCTGCAAGCCCATTGATGCAGGAATCAATCGATCCATAAGGATATTATATCTTTTCTCCCGGAAAACTTCCGCTATGATCTCCAGTTTATTCCTGAGCATGTTAACCTCGAGCGCAAGGTTTGTTTTTTTAGCTGTTTCCCAGGTAATGCCCTGATTATCGTACCGGCTTATGGATATGCCATTCCTGTTGTATCCGCCATCCAAACCAAAATTGTATCCATAAGCTGAATTATTCATGTTTACATTGGATAAATAGAAAAACCTGTCATCAGCACTTCCGATAGCATCGTTTCCAACCAGTCCATATGTAGCTCTTAGTTTTACTTTGTTGAACACAGATGTTAATCCTTCAAAAAATTTCTCGTTAGATATAAACCAGGCCAGCCCTGCTGAAGGAAAGAAACCGAATCGTTCAGTTTTATAAAACCGCTCTGATCCGTTATAACCAAAATTGAATTCACCAAAATAACGGTTGTCATAAGAATAGGTGGTCCTTCCGGATACACCGAGATTTCTGGAAGGCAACGATTTTTGCAGATCACTTGCATTACCCTCCAGTTGGTTACGGGCAGTAACTACAACCAACCCACTAATTCCATGTTTGTCATTAAAAGTGCGGTTGTAGTTGGCAGCAGCTTCGAAATAAAAATTCGACAACACAGTTTTAGTTCCTTCGCTATAACCCAGGTAATCGGTTCCTCCCTGCGGAACTACTCCCGTACTTACCTGGTCAGGATTAATAAGCGTTAACCTGTACGTGTTATTGACTCTGTCATAACCGCCGGCATTATAAAAGAAAGGATTATAAAAACGGGACACATCAAAATAAGACTGGCGGTTGGTATTTACCAGAAACCTGGCAGACAATCCCCGGGTTACAAAAGACAGATCCTGCTTACCTTCTACCTGTGCCAGCATCAGGGAACGGGAATAATCTTTATAGCCTTTTACAAGGTCTGCATAGGGATTTACATAATTTCCTTTATCATAATTGCCAAAAAGAATATGATTGGTAAACTGGTGCTCATCATCCACAGGATAATAAGCAGGGAATAGCACCGGGTTTGTTCTCATGATTTTTCTGTACATACCGGTACCTCCATCCATCGGACCCGTATAATCATCAAACGACCCATGTAAACGAACAATAACTTCAGTAGTCTTTGTTACGTTAATATTCACATTAGAACGGAGTACGTAAGTTTTCAGATTAATATTGCTATTGAAGTTATTTCGCTTATCAACTTTTAGATTACCATTATCCTGGTTGAATGATGCAGCGAGATAATAACGTGCAATTTGCCCACCGCCACTCACATTAAGATTAACCCGTTGGTTCAGCGTCTGATCTTTAAGAAGCTCCTTCTTCCAGTCAGTCGTTGGAAACATATAAGGATTCTTACCAGCAATTGTATTATCGATCTTACTCTGGAAATAGGGTAATATACCCAATGGGTTCCTGGTTAAAACAGATTCATTATGAAGCAGCATATAGGTTACAGGATCAGCCAGCTCAACCTCGCGGGTAGGAGAAGATATGGAATTCTCGATACGTACATTGATCTTTGCCTTACCCGTTTTACCTTCTTTTGTTGTAATGAGAATAACACCATTAGCGCCACGGGCACCATACAATGCGTTGGCGGTGGCATCTTTCATAATGGAAAAGCTAGCAATATCATCAGGGTTTAAACGGGCTAATTCTGTAGCGGTAAACTCTATTCCATCAATCAGGATCAATGGATCTTTTTTATACCCGAACGTTGTTACACCACGGATAAAAAATTCTGCATTGTCCTGGCCTGGCTCACCAGAACGCTGGTAAGCAATAACCCCCGCCAGGCGGCCAGCTAATGCATTAGTAAGATTACTGGAAGGAATTTTTAAATCACTGGGTTTAATAGAAGTAACCGAACCCACCATTTCTTTTCTTTTCTGTTTGCCGTAAGCAACCACTACTACATCATCCAATGAACCGGTGGAACTTTTAAGTGAAAGATTGATAACCTCCTGTCCTTTGACAGAAATTTCCTGGCCACTATAGCCAACCATACTTATTACCAAAACGGCATCTGCCGGTACATTCAGTAAAAATTTACCATTCAGATCCGTTGTAGTACCAATATTGGGTTTGTTCTTAACAGTAATAGAAACCCCGGCTACAGCAGCACCTGAAGAGTCAGTAATGGTGCCCCTTATTTCTTTGATTGATTTGTCGGAAGTAGTTGTTTGCTGTGAATGAGCCTCGGATACAATAAGGCAGAGTGTAATGATAAATGACCATCTTAAGATAAGAAGCAAGTTTTTTTTCATATGCCAGCGGTTTTGGGAAGCACTCTTCAACGACTCTTATTAAAAAGAGAGAGCAATCGTTGAAAATTACTTGAGCGGAAAATTAGTGTGGTCCAACGGCCCTTATTAACAGATTCTTAGCATATTATTCAGCAATCTTAACAGAGGCAAATAGTTGTGCCAATTAAAGTCAATAATAGGAATATGAGATTAATCGGGAGTGCCTTACTAAAAATGATATCGCAAATAGCAAGTTGTAAGGTTTGACAGAAAGGCCAGGCATCAATGCAGTCTGTGCGAACCGACGTGTGCATAGATATAATCTGTGTTTCGACTTTGATAATGTGCTTTGAAGTTATCCGTTAATGTTTGTCGAATAGGAGTACTGCCGTCAATAGATTTCGAGGTAGCCTAGCAACTTCTTTATTACTTATTGCTTACTCCTGGTTTATATCCCACATCACCCGGGTTTAATATCCGTACTTTAACGGGAGTGTCAGCAACCTCATCTGCACCCACATCCAACGAGGCAGTTCTTTGCTGTCCGTCCATATCAACAACAACAGTACTGTAATTTCCTTTTGCCGCATTAATAGCAGGACTTGATTGTTGAAGATGATATTCACCGCTTGCATCTCTTAATAATTTGGGATCAGTGATTGTGAAACTTCCTGCAGGAAGATCGCCTGCACCAGCTGTGTTGAAAATAATATTTCCTTCAGCAAAATGATTGGAGGCAGGGCCAACGATAGAAACTGCAGGTCCGCCACCAACAATAATATTATTGGCGATGGTAATATAGGTGGAGCCCAATCCTTTGTCCCTTGCTGTTTGTGCAATATTGGTTTTATTGTTCACCAATGTATTGAAAGCAATGACCACCCTGTCGGGACGATCATGTGAAGTAAGCGGTGCACCATCTGCTACTTCTGCCCCACCGTTACCGATATTGATCGCTATACTGCAATTTTCAAAATGATTACTATGGATGAGATGGTCATCTCCAAAAATTCTCAGACCGGGTGTGTTGATAAAATAATTGCCATATACCTGGTTGAAATTTCCATGACGCAATGTGAATTGTGCCGGGCAATTGCGGATGGTATTATAACGAACAGTTACTTTCGATGCTTTAATGGAAATTAATTCGTTCTCACCATCACAATCTTCAAACAGGTTGTACTCAACAATACTGTTACTCGATGAAAGACTAAATCCACTCAACCCAAACTGCAATGCTTCTGCCCCATTCCTGTTTCCCTGGTTCTTTTGTGTTTTAAAATAATTGTGATGTATCCAAAGCTTTTCAGCGATCTGGTTGCTGGCCCCTCTTATTGCAAGAAACCTTCCCAATGAATCTTTATTTTGAAAAGTATTATGATCAACCTGGTGATCGCTGCCTGCTATAGTAAGGTATTCACCTGTGCCCGGTGTTTCAAAAATATTGTTTGTCCACTGGCAAAAACTTGAACCGGCTGAACATTTTGCTTTTGAAGCGGCATGTGTAAACTTGAATCCACGAATAATGATGTAGGTCGCAGGGCTTACCAAATTAAAGCCGGATTTACCGGTGATCTCTGCATTACCAGCAGTCTCCGCTTCAATGATAATTGGTTTTACTTTTGTTCCTGCGGCACTGATCAAAATATCAGCGGTGGTTGAATAAACACCGTTCTTCAACACGATGATATCGCCGGGCTTTGCTGTATTGATCGCCTGCTGAAGCTCTGCAATAGAAGTTACAGTAACAGGGTTTGCAAATAATTGCCCTGTGATGAGAAAACAAAAAAGCAGGACGGCTGTGAGATATTTTTTCATACAAGTTGGTGTGAGGCTTAAAACAACGGTTTCTTTTCTTTTAATTTTTTTGAACGCAACAATGCTTCCAGGTAATAATAATCGGCATAGCTCAACGGAACATCCACTTCACTATTAGAAGGCTTGGAACCTGTGCTGTGCAACAATAAAAATCCTTTGCTTTCACCAATAGGGGAACGATACTTATTGGTAAGACTTTTCAATACAGCATCGGCGATCTTTTTATAAGCCGCTCCGCTTTTACTATACAGGCTTAGTTCATACAATGCCGAAGCCATTACGGCTGCTGCTGATGCATCTCTTGGCTCATTGGGAATACCAGGTGCATCATAATCATAATAAGGGACAAAATCTTTTGGAAAATTTTTATGCTTTGTCATATAAGCAGCGATCTTCTCAGCCTGCAATAAATATTTTTTGTCTTTGGTAAAACGATAGCACATTGTGTACCCATACAAGCCCCATGCCTGCCCTCTCGACCATGCTGATTCATTTGCATAACCCTGGTGTGTTGTTTTTTGTATCACCTTGCCCGAAACAGTATCATAATCCACTACATGATATGAACTGTAATCTTCCCGGAAATGATTTTTCATTGTAGTATTGGCATGAGCAACAGCAATTTTATAAAAGGAAGAATCACCAGTAAGTTTTGTTGCAGCAAATAACAATTCAAGGTTCATCATGTTGTCAATGATCACAGGATATTTCCATTTGGTACGGTTGTCCCATGACTTAATAACACCTGCAACGGGATTGAAACGGGTGGATAATGTTTTTGCAGATGCAACGATCACCTCTTTATAATGTTCATCTTTTGTAAGCCTGTAACCAGTGCCGAAACTGCAATACACTTTGAAACCCATATCATGAGTGCCGCCGTTTGTTTTTTCCCGTTCAATACTGGCTGTATACTTTTCAGCTTCTGTTTTCCACTCTTTCTTTCCGCTGTACTCATACAGGAACCATAATTCACCGGGGAAAAATCCACTGGTCCAGTCTTTTGAAGAAACCAATTTCAGTTTATTACTGTCCAGTGTTCTTGGAGAAACCAGTTCCTGCCCGGCACTGCCTGGTGTAACACCAACTGTTGCACCTGAGCCTGTCGCTTTTGCTTTGGGGATTTCGGTCAACATAACTTTTGTTTGCTTCTCTGCATCCGCAAACACTTTACTGAGATCAACCTCCTGCGCATAGCTATTCATTACAGCTACTGCAACAGTCATCATCGTAATCATGATCCTTTGTTTCATCTGTTCGTTTATTTATCTGAAAGTATTAATTGTATTTCCAGCAGCTTCATCAACTCTGTCTTTTGAATGATCAACGGCTTTAGTGTTAACACATGTTCTCCTTCCTTTACCGGTATATCTGCTATTGTCTCCGTTATTATTTCCGTTGCTTTCCCGTTCTTGATCTTTTTATTACCGGCAAGATTTGTTCCATCCAGCAACAACTCATACTCACCACCGCTGGTTTCGCCGGCAATATACTTGATGACCACTTTGTAAGTAGCCGGTTTCATTAACCGTATCTTCCAGGAAACAGACTGATCAGGCGACTTCCATCCATCCACATAATATTGACTGGCTTTTCCATCACCAAAACCAAATCCTTTACCATTTAGTAAAGCATCAAATGCCAATAACCTTGTCACAGGAATATTGGGTACAATAAACCGTACAGTATCAGTTGCCAGTTTTTCTTTTAACTCAACCACAATAACCGTGTTGATCGAATCAATACTGTTGGCGGGAAGATTGATCAGGACATCTTTCTCATTCAATCGTTTTGCTGTCAATTGTTTTTTGGGATCAGCCAGTAAATAGGTTTTACCGATCGCTGTTTTCAAACCACCAACATATAACTTTCCATCAACAGGATATTTAAATACATGGAGGTAAAGTTTATTGCCTTTCATGGTCGACACTCCCCAGCTTTGCAATGGAAGAGGACTGGCTACTGTTCCATAAATACTTTCTCCATTCTTTTGCAGCCAGCCGCCGATACCTTTTAGTATGTACTGGTCTTTCTCATCAAAACTTCCATCGCCTTTCGGGCCAATATTCATTAATAGATTACCGCCTCTTGATGCAGCATTGGCCAGTAGTTGTATAAAATGGCTGATGGGTTTGTGGCTGTTATCATATTTCGAATATCCATACGACTCATTAGTAGTAGGTATTGCCTCCCAATCTCCGGTAACAGGATAAAATTCAGCAGGACGATCCGCCGTGTTTTTATAATCACCAAAATTTGCTGCAGCGTTTCTCACCAGTCTTCCGTTCACTACCACATTGGGATCTGTTTCCCTGATCGCTTTTAAAATGCGTATGTTTTCTGATAAGGGCAATTTATGTGGTGTATCAAACCATAAAATATCCGGATGATACTTTGTAAGCAATTCTTTTATTTGCGGTATTGCTTTTTCGTCTACATATTTTTTTGCTTTCGGCAACCATTCGGGATGTGTGTCATACCAATTGGCACCGCCAATTAATTTATCCCCTCCGGGATTATTGTAGTCCCAATCATTGCCCGGTGCATCGGGATGTTCCCAATCAAACGCATGTGAATAATAAAATCCAAATTTTATTCCGTGTTTTTTTGCTGCTGCTGCCAGCTCAGCCATCGGGTCTCTTTTAAAAGGGCTTTGATCAACAATATCAAAATCAGAAACTTTTGAATCATACATGGCAAAACCATCATGATGCTTGGCCGTGATGATAAAATACTTCATCCCTGCTTTCTTTGCATACAGTATCCATTCTTCTGCATTAAATTTTTCTGGATTGAACTGATGCGCCAAATTGAGATAATCGTTTCGTGGAATTCTTTCCTTCCGCATCAGGTGTTCTGCATAGCCGCCTACTTTTTTGCCATTCCATTCTCCACCCGGTAAGGAATAAATACCCCAGTGAATAAACATGCCGAATTTTGCTTCTCTCCACCAGGCAATCCGCTGCTCCTGTGTTTTCATCGATGCGGTCCACCAACCATTCACAGCTTCGTCAATCGCCTGCTGATCCCGTTGCTTTGCCCGGTTAAACATTTCTTTGTCTTCATCACCGGCTGTTTGTGCGGAAATCATTTGCACACCTAACATTGATGCAGCAAAACAAACAGCAAAAAATATGTTCGATCGTTTCATTTGTTTCATAACGCTTTTAATTATTTTTTTACCGGCTTCAGTTCCCTGGTCATCTTCGTTGCGTCGCACACTTGTGCTGTATAATGTTTACTCAACTTTTTGTTACAATTGCAGCACCCCGACTTTGTCGGTGGTACGTTCTGTTCGCTATTCGGGCCTCATCCTCTTATCCTTCTCCTGTTGGAGAAGGACGGTGCTTTATTGCAAAGCCAGACTTCATAACTACCACATCAACTTTATATCTATACTCAGCACTTTCGGAAAGGCTGATATTTATCAGTATTTCCAAAAAGCGAGGGCTGTGCTATGATGGCCTTCTCCTTCGGAGAAGGTCGGGATGAGGCTTCACCAGATCAACGGATTTCTCACCGGCAAATTCCGAATCACTTCTTCCACCTTTGGAGCATGATCTAATTTCTTCCAGGTATCCAACCATTCTTTATTCTTATATGCATTCGCAGCAAACAATAAAAAAGGCTGCGCCACCGGCCAATCGTTCCAATACATCACATCCGGTTTCAATGGCCACTTTGTTTTATCTGCTATAAAAGGATATAAATACTCAACTCCTTTCCTGATTGATCTGCCGTCTGCTGTTTGATACTCCCAGAGATTATCCTTTTCAGATGAAAGCAATTGGCAGATAGTTGTCATCGCATCGAGGTTAAAAATAGAATAACCATAAGGTTTTGTTCTGCGCAGCTCTTGCGGAAAACTTCCATCAGCCGCCATCTGGTTTGGCAGCAACACATTTTTAAACCGGTCCCTGCAAAACTTCATCAATGTATCATTGCCGGTAAACTTTGCGAATGCTGCTACCTGCATCACCCAGCAGCTGCCATGATTGTTTGTCGCATTCATTTCATCCTTTCCATATTTATGCGTAGTCAACCATTGAAGAAATTCATCAAACCATTTTTTGACAGCCGTTAGAACTTTCTTATCCATTGAAGGAGCCTTTTGCATCACCGCTAACCCCTGCACGACTTCCATTAGCTGGATGGCATCAATAATTCCAATGCCCCTTCCTGTAAAACGGCCTTTAATAGCTTGCGCATATAATAAGTTCGGGTGCATCATGGTAGCTGTATCTGCAAACCATGCTTTACAATGCACTATTGCATGACGAACATATTTTTTATCGCCTGTTAATTTGTAGGCTGAGGCCAGCGCACCTACCACTTCACTCAACCGTATCATTGCATGACGATGTGCAACGAAATTATCAGGGTTGGTCATGCCATCCTTTTGGATATAAGGACTATCAACACTAACAGGATTGGGCCACCAATAATCACCCTCGCTATAAAAATCATGCCTGCCCCCTGCACTTCGTGGCGATGATTGGGCAGTTACTGTAACTGGCTGTTGTTGCAAAGCCCATGCAGCTTTGCTCAACACCTGCTTACGTAACACTTCTTCCACTTCTTTTTTGTAAGGAGATAAATTCTCCTTCCCAACTTTCTGTTGTGCAGAACATGCTGAAACGGTTACTACCAAAAAAATGAACAATAACTTCACGGTGCTGTTGAATTAATTTCTTTTTACGAATTTGGTTTCGTCATAAACTTCCATGTAACATTACCAACTGAATTGGGTTTGTTTTTTTCCGGAGCAGAAATTGTTCCTTTCAATTTTCCGCTCTTATCCTTTTCAACTTTTATTTCTCTGAAACTGTATTCACCTTTTTCATAATTGAAGGTTTCACCATCATCATCATACAATTTATAGCTGCCGGGCTTTTCACCATACACTCTTATTTCAAGATCAACCTTCTCTCCTGCTTTTGGTGCTTGCAATCTTGAAGCCATCATCGGGATGATTCCACCATCTTTTACATACACCGGTATTTTATCAAGACCGGGAGTAACAGAAATAATTTCACCATCACCCACATAAGCACCAGTATAGAAATCGTACCACTTCCCTTTTGGCAACACAACCTTTCTTGTTGTTTGCCCGGTGAACACAGGAGCTACCAATAAATATTCACCCGCCATGTATTGATCTTTGATCTCTTTTGATGTTGCTTCCGCATAAGGATTCTCTTCGAGGTTTGCATTAACCGCTTCCTTTTTTACTTCCTGTTTAAAACCTGCTTCCAATGCCATTGCACGGAAAGGCGGCGTTCCTTCAAAATGATATTTTGCAAATTCGCTGTACCAGTAAGGCAACATCTGCATACGCAACAACGAAAATTCTTTTATCTGTGCCGCCACTTCAGGATAAGACCAGGGCTTGGTGCCACTGCTCCATGCATTGATCATCGCCATTGGAGAAAACACCACAGTTTGAAAACGACGCAACCATTCTTCACCAGTTTTAGAAGCTCTTGCTTCAGGTGTCCAGAGCACACCGGTAAATCCACTATTAATTAATGCAGTGATAAAATCCTCATGATTGTAATAATCATTATAGATCACAAATGGCAGCGATACACCACCTGCATTGTTTGCACGAACCAATCCATAAGTCCGTTGATTTTTTTGATGATACATATCTGCTGCATAACGCATCGCTAAAACGCCATACGTACTTCGCATTTGTTCACCACTGATACCGGAAGGAAAAGTTGCCACATCGGGCCAGAGATAATGATCATATCCATCCACTTCATCAATCTTGTATCCACTTACACCAATATCAACCTGGTCTTTTTGTAACTGCCCAAAGAATATTTTTCTTGCTTCCGGAATAGTAAAGTCTGGTACTTCACCAACCCATACTGTATGCGATCCTGTGTACTGTGTTATGTTTTTATAAAACGGTGCTTGCTTTGAAACATAAGGATTGATCCAGAGATTCAACCGAATGCCTTTGTCCTTCATTTCTTTTACAAACTTTGCTGGTTCAGGATAACGTTTTTTATCCCACTCAAATGTTCCGGGATATGCTTTGCTTTGCCAACCGGGTTCGAGACCAATAAAATCTAATGGATAACCTTTTTCTTTAAACGCATCTGCTTCTGCTTTTACTTCATCAGCAGTGAACAATGATTTCACCCGTTGTGTAAAACCCAAACCCCAACGTGGAGGTAATACACCGCCACCGTTGAATAAATTAAACCGACGTACTGCATCTAATGTTGTTGGTCCTGCAAATACATATACTTCAACTCCTGCAGCTGGTACTAAAATTTCAACAGCATCTGAGTAAGGCCGTGAGCTCCATGATTTATCTGTATTGCGGTCTTTTTCAACAGGAGGGTTCTTACTGTCCTTCCGAACTCCTGTTCCAGCATAAACATCGATGTATCGGGCAGAGTTAATAAACACTCCATATCCTTTTGATGAAACATAGAATGGAACAGGCGCATGAGTTCTTCCATTATCTTTCCCGCCATAATGATCCATGTGCAGTTGCAATATCTTTCCTCTTTGGTGCACGGTTTGAAAATTCAAACCAAAGCCATAGAGTTGCTCGTCTTTATCTAACGGAAACCGCAGGAATGTTTTTCCGTCGGTGATTGTTCCTGCAACATCATTTTGTATAAATGGAAATGCTGATGCAACAATTTTTGACAACGCCTCTTTATTAGGCGTAGCACCGGATGCTTTTAACAGATCATAGGCCTCGGGTTTACCAACAATTCCTTTCCATACACCGGGGGCCACTTCTTTCCAGTTGAAAGTAGCTATTTGCGCCACTGTTTTTTGGGTAATTACAATCAGCAACGAAAGAAAAATAGTTTTATATAATCGCATCTTAATCATTTTATTTTTTTACCAGCTTTGACTCCCTGATCAGCTTCGTTGTGTCACCCGATAGCTATCGGGTCACTTCGTCGCTTGGTTTATTACTCAGCAACCCACCCCAAGTCGTTTTAATTTTAAGGAGTCTTATATCCGCCCCTCCAGGGAGGGGATGCCTGCTACAATTCATTTATAAAGGAACAACCGTATAGGTCTTCCCTTTCTCTGTTATAAAATCAATCACATATCTTTTGGCAACATTCAGTTCAACCAATGTTGCTGTTGCAACTTTTTGATAAGGGGGGTTACCATACGAAGTATTTAAACCATTGCTATTATTCCCCTGTGCTGCTGTTGATTTCACTTCAACTACTTTCACCGGCTGCAATGAACTTATCCGGCAAACACCGCCATTACCAGAATAAATTTTTGCCTGAGATAACTTACCATCGTTCCAATTGATCGTTAACGTAAAATTTCCTCTTGCTTTAATTCCTTTTACTGATCCTGTTTTCCATGCAGTTGGTAAAGCAGGTAGTAAAGTCAACTCTCCATTATGACTTTGCAATAACATTTCTGTGATGCCTGCTGTTGCACCAAAGTTTCCATCGATCTGGAACGGTGGGTGTGCGTCAAACAAATTCGGGTAAGTTCCGCCGCCGCCCATCGTTTCCCTTGGTTCCCTTGGATTGATATAATTAAATGCATCACTTAATATTTTATAGGCATGATCACCATCCTGCAATCTTGCCCACCAGTTGATCTTCCATGCCATACTCCATCCTGTGCTCACATCACCCCGATGAAAAAGAGATTGTTTTGCAGCTGCTGCCAATTCCGGTGTTGTGTTTACATTTACCTGACTACCGGGATACAAACCAAACAAATGAGAAAGATGACGGTGCTTATCTTTCGGATCATCCCAATCGTTGAACCATTCCTGCAATTGCCCATATTGCCCGATATGATACGGATATAGTTTTTCTTTTGCTTTGATCAATTCATTTTTAAATGCAGCATCTGTTTGCAATACATCAGCCGATTTAATTACAGCCGTAAATAACTCACGGATGATGGACATATCCATTGTGCTCGCCATCGTCAACTGGTATTCTTTCCCTTTTATCTTGATCGTATTCTCTGGCGAAGTAGATGGATTGGTAACGAGATAACCCGATTTCGGATCAACTACCAGCCAATGCAATAAAAATTGTGCTGCACCTTTCATCAACGGATATGCTTCATCTTTTAAAAACTTTTTATCGCCGGTGAATAAATAATGTTCCCATAAATGGGTGCTGAACCAACCGCCTGCCATTGGCCAGCAGCTCCAGCGGGGCATTGATTTGGGATCGTTCCATGTTCCACCGGGCGGTGATGTTTTGGCCCATAGATCAGAGTTATGATGTGTAACCCAACCTTCATTGATATTGTAATTTACTTTAGCAGTAATGGCTCCATTCACAGCTAACTCTTTCATGAAATCAAACAACGGTTCATGGCATTCAGACAAATTGGTATTCTCCGCCAGCCAGTAATTCATTTCTGTATTGATGTTCGTTGTGTAGTTGCTGCCCCAGGGTGGTTGCACATGATCATTCCAGATGCCCTGCAGGTTCGTTGGCCTTGATCCGGGACGTGAAGAAGCGATCATTAAATATCTGCCAAATTGGTAATACAACGTTTGCAACTGGTAATCATCCGGCGATTTTGCATATTGTTTTAATCGTTCATCAGTTGGTTGTTTCAGTTTTGCGGCATTCGCACCAAGATTTAATTGCACCCTGTTGAACAAGGTCTGATAGTCTTTGACATGAGCCGCTTTTAACTGCGCAAATGATTTTTGCAACGCTTTATTGAGATTTGCTTTTGCTTCAATGGATGGATCCTTACCTTCTTTGCCAGGCGACTTATCAAATCCATTAAAACTGGTTGCTTCAGAAAGATAGATCGTAACCGCACTGGCGTTACTCACTACTAACTGGCCATTTTGTTGCTTAGTTGTTCCACCTTCTGCAACAACCTTTACATGTACTTCAAAATTCATTCCTTCTATTTCATCATAAACAACCTGTTGCGGCTCTGCTTCCCGGTTGGCAGCAAACATCGGCGCCTTACCCTTTAAAACAAGATAGTTATCTGTGATCGCTGCTGTTTTAAATTTCAGTTTGCTTGTGAGTGATGTTGTAAAACTGATCGTTGATTTTTTATCAGCCGTTATCCTGATGATCATTATTTTATCAGGATGACTGATAAATGTCTCCCGTTGATAATTCACGCCATTGATCCTGTACTTTACAGTTGCAGTAGCATTACTGATGTTCAGATCACGGTAATAAGTTGAAGGAACAGTATCACTTAATTTATTTTCAATCCACAGATCAGCCATGGTTAAATAACGTGCAGAATAAGGCCCATGCATTTTTCGCCATGCTGTTGCAGCACTGTCATAGTTACCTTCAAAAACTTGTTTACGAACTTCAGCCAGTATAGCCGGGCCTTCAGCTATGTTACCGGGGTTAGGATAACCCGACCACAGTGTATTATCATTTAACTGGAAACGTTCTTTTGCAATACCACCAAACACCATTGCTCCTGTTTTTGCATTACCCAATGGCAATGCTTCCTCCCAAATGGAAGCAGGTTTGTTATACCACAATTTTAAATTGGGATCAACTGTTGTTTGTGCAGAAACAATTTGCGTTATGAACAGCAGTACGATACTAAAATTTCTTTTCATGTATTCAATTATACTTTTAGAATTTGTCACATAGTATATCCACAAAAATTATCAACGCTATTTGAAATAAATTAACTTGATAATTTTTATGGATATTTCATCATCTTATAAATTAATAAATACCGTTGGCACTCCTTCTACTTTTGCACTTACCGCTGATTGGCCATTGTTTGTTTTTACTGAGATCACTGCACGGCCATTATATAACTGTACATAATTTGAACCCGATGATGTTCCCTGGTTATCTATTAGTTTACCATCACCTGTTAATCCAAATCGTATCCAGTTAGCAGCATCCAGGCATTGCACATTCTTTTCATCGAGCAATTTCGCCTGTAAAGTGATAATGCCATTCTCTTCTTTTACCTTTTCAATCAGCAATTTTGCAGGTTTCCCCCATTTCTCTGTCTGGTATTGAAAACGAATTGCATCTTCCACAAAAACTTTCCCTTTTTTGGCAATCACTTTCACCTGATTGTTCCCTTTATTCAACACAACATTCCAACGCAAACCCGCCGCAGGAAAATCCTGGCTGTTTCTTTTTTTGCTACCCATACTTTTTCCATTCACAAACAATTCTGCTTCATCGCAATTCGAATAAACCTTGATCATTTTTTCTTCGCCTTCATTTCCCCAACGAACGGGCCATGAATGACCATAAATATGTGCCATTGGTTGCGAGGTCCAGTAAGATTGAAAAACATAGTATGCTTCTTTCTTTGTAAGGTCTCTTTCCACCACACCTTTCTGATTCATGTACGGAATTGGATTATCAGGACGCACCGGTGTAGAAAAATCTTTGAACGGCCATTGCGCCGCACCCGTCAACCACGGCATCGTTTCCTGTTCTTTCAAATGCCAGTCAATTAAATTACAGATATATGACTCACTCCAGTCGCCATCTTTAGAAGCTCTTGCTGCACCACCGATCAGTGATGCATCGCCTGCACGTTCATCGGCACCAACACCGGTTTTAATATTCCGTAATCCATTATCAGGATTTTCTGAATGACGACCAGCATGACTATCACCTCCCCACTCCGCATGTAAAAAGTGTTTTACTTTTTTCATCTCCTCTTCCGATACCTGTTTATACTCGGTATAAATTCCCCTGTACCATCCCGCCCAGATCGAAGGTGAATAAACATCCACAATGTCTTTACAAAAATCACATCGGCGGATCGCTGTTTTGCGTGAAGGGTCGAGTTTGTGTGAAAGATCATTCAACTCTTTCATAAAAGTTCTGATCTTCTCTTTGTCAAACTCAGGAAAATCGCCGGGCCAATCATTTTCATTTCCCAGTCCCCATATAATAACCGAAGCATGATCGTAATGCTGCTCGATCATATTGGTGAGCATTCTTCTTGCCTGTTGTTTATATACATCGCCACCCAAACCACCACGGCACCAGGGAATTTCTTCCCACACTACAATGCCTAAACTATCACAGAGATTTAAAATAATTCTTGATTGCTGGTAGTGACCCAAACGAATAAAATTGACACCCATTTCTTTCATCATGATCATTTCACTACGCATCATTTCTTCCGTCATTGCCGCTGCAACACCTGCATGATCTTCATGACGATGCGTGCCTCTTAATAGCAAACGTTTTCCGTTTAACATAAACGGGCCTTTCTCTACAAATTCAAAATGACGGAAGCCAATCTTTTCTGTTTGCTTGCATTCACCAGCAGTTACTTCTATACTATATAACTGCGGTTGATCAGTTGACCATAACAACGGTTTGTTAACAGTAATATCTCCAATGGCTATTTCATTATTCGTTATCGTTACATTCTTCGTAAACTCACTGACAAGTTTTCCTTTTGGATCGAATAACTTAACAGTGATCGCAGTAGTTGTTTGTTTGGCTGGATTATAAAACCGGGTGCGGATATTTACTTTTCCTGTTTTACCGGTTTTATCTGTTTCAGCAAAAGCAAATAATTTGTCAATGGACAACACCGGAGTGTAAACCAAATTTAAATAACGATAAAGACCTCCGTATAAATTAAAATCAGAAAGATCGGAAGGGATCATTCCCAGGTCACGGGAGTTATCTGTTCTTATGGATACAGGGATTTTCCCTTTGAATTGTGTGCGAAAGGTATCCAGTTTTTTAAATGCTTCAACTGCATCTGTAATATCAATGATAAACTCATCATAGCCCCCCACATGTGAACCCACTTTTTTATCATACACATACACATCTGTTTTTTGCCCAGCCCCTTCAAAATGTAATAAGGTGCGCCCGTTTGTGTAAGGATTCTGAATCGCTAATTGTGTACGATACCATGCCGGTCCCTGGTAATAGTTTACATCAGGGTTAACCGCATCTTCCGCATTCACACAATGAGGCAAGATAACTTTTTGCCACAGTGGAACACTTTCGGGATTTCCTTCTTTTACGGGTCGAACTGCTTCCCATATACCGCCAATATCCTGTTTTAAAAACTCCCATTCGCTGGTAAGTCTCCTGCTTTGTTGTGCCTGGACAGAGCTTACAATGAGAAAACAAAATATTACAAATGCCCGCATTTCTTTTCAATTATTTAAATAAAAAAACCGGCGCTAACATACCGGTTTTTTTAAGTCTCTTATTAATGATCAACAACTAAATAAAATGAATACTTATTTATGGATAGCTATACCGGAAAGTACCTATTGTTTTATCATAAACGTGAACCTTACCGTTTGTTGCGAAGTAGCCGGCCGAACGGTCATTGACCCTGTCATTGATCATAATAGGCGCATCCTGGCTATTCACTAATTTAAGATTGATCTTTCCTTCGGGGTCAAAGCCTTTACCTATGGTTTTATCAAAATAGATACTAGAAGCTAAAGCTGCATCGGGGTTTGGCGTAGGTTTAACTATTACCCAGCCTAGTTTACTCTCTTTGGGATCAGCAACAGCACCAGCGGGCAAAAGCGTTTGTATAGAAGTATTGGCAACAGTTAAATTTTCAAAACTATATTCTCCCTGCAGTATAAGATAGAGAAAGTAATTCTTTACAAATTGCTTGGGGTATTCATTCCAGGCAAATGCAGGTCGCAAGGAATCCTGTGTTGCATCCAGTTTTGATTTTATAGGTTGACCAGTACCATCGAAAACTGGAACTGGATAATCAAAGAAAAAGCCACCTGTTACTTTTAAGCTGGAGCCGCTCCCGGAAGTTGTTCTTATTGCACTATTATGCAGGAAAATATATGTTCTGCCTGGCTTTTCAAATTCGGTCATATCAAACTCGCTGTACTCAAGTCCAAGCTGCATCCATTTAAAAATTGTATCACCACCAACACCAGCAGTGCCTCTTGAAAGTAAAAAATCTTTTGCAGATATGTTGATATGAGGATCAAGCACCCATCCATTGTAATTATAATCCTTTTGAAGCTTATAACATCCCGAGAGAGAAATAGCTGCAAGCAGGATAAAAGAGAGATGATATATCGTTATTTTTTTCATGAGAATGACTTGTTTATTTCTACAATTACTGTTTTCATTTTAAGACCGTATCCGTTAATCAGAATAGGGCGGGTTCTGAACTAAGTTTGGATTAGCATTTAAAACGTTACGGTGCAAAGGCCACAGATATCTTCTTTTATCAGTACCCCAGCCTACTTGTGCTGCACCTGCAGCCAACTGTCTTTTTATTAATATCGGGTCCATGATCTGCGCAACATGGTCAGTACGTGTGAGGTCAAACCAACGCTTTCCTTCGTCAAACAATTCCCATTGCCTTTCCTGTATAATGGCGTCTTCCATGGCCGCTTCAGTTGCTAACTGTACTGATGTATACGCAGGAAGTGTTGCACGCTGGTGTACAAAGTTCAAATACTTAAGCGCCGTTGCCCTATCGCCTGTCTTATTCAATGCTTCAGCATATAAAAGAATGATATCTGCCAAACGGTAAATGGGAATATAAACCGGTTTATCCGTACCAACAACAGCATCAGACTGAACCCTTGTTAAGTAAGTTGATTTTGCATTCGTATAGCCTGCCGGGCCATACCATTTGAGTACCCGATCAAAATTATCACTCTTTGCTGAATCGATGGATTGTTTTGCCCTGATATCTAATCCTGCTCTTAACCATGCGGATGGGTTAGAAGGAGTTTTGCCAACTAATTCATCTGCTGTTTTCATTGGAGTGTTATTCACCGTACTGCTAACAGCCATCATACAGGGACATCCGTTTGCACTCACATCCCAATGAATATTCCAGATCGTTTCTATATTGGCCGCAGGATTGGTAAAGATGGTTTTCCATTCAGCAGTTGGCACCAGGTCAGGTGAAAGGCCAGACGAATTTGCAGTTGCTGTACCTGTATATACTTTACCTGTTGGCGCCTTCGCTTTAAATACATTTTTGATCCAAATAATTGCGTTGGCATAATCCGGCATGATCAGGTTGTCATGGCTCTTCCACATATATACATCAGCCATTATAGCCGCAATGGCACCTTCACCAATATACCATACGATCGGCGAAGCATTTTTAGTTGTAAGGTCATAAGCTTTTTGCAGATCACTAATGATCTGGTCTTTCACCTTAGTTTTTGGTTCACGTGCGGCAAAAGTATTATCGCCCAGGCTTAGATAGGGAGTTGTGCGAATGGGCGCATCGCCCCAAATTCTTAAAATATAGAAATAGCAAGCAGCTCTCATCGCATAACATTCCGCAGTATAACGTTTAATTTCAGCCTCCGTAATAACTTCTGCTGCTTTAGCGTAATTATTAACATCGTTGATTTTAGCGATGATCAAATTTGCTCTTCCAATGACTGTATACAGCTGGCTCCAATCAGCATAACTGTTATTAGGAGTTAAGTTATTAAAATGTACTTCGTTTGAACTGCTGTTAGGCGTACTATTTTGAATATTATCTGATCTTGAATCACCCCACCATGTAATCCTGTTGTTGAATTGTGATTCCCCGACCATCGTTGTCTGAAAGGCGCCATACATGCCGGCTACAGCGGCATATACATCGTACTTGGTTTTAAAAAACTGGTCTAATGTGCCGTCAGATAAAGGGGTTTCATTCACCATCTTCCTGCAGCTTCCAAGAACCAGTACGGCTAATAATAAAGTATAAGAAAGTATTTTTTTCATTGTTATCATTATTAAAATTGAATATTTACACCCAGCCCCAATTCTCTTCTCTTTGGATATTTACCATTATCATCTCCTATCTGTAACGCATTTGATGAGCTAAACTCAGGGTCATATCCGGTATAATCTGTCCATGTTAAAAGATTGATACCATATACATAAAGGCTGGCGCCATTCAAAAACGCTTTTTTGGCAATAGCCGATTTAAACCGATAGGATAGTTTTGCACTGGTTAAGCGGAAAAATGAGGCATCCTCTAGGAAATAGCTGTTACCGCTTCCTCTTTGGCTACCACGGGTATCTTTGTCAGGAAAATAGGGATAAATAGCACCTTCCTGCCCCTGTCTTACCCATGCACCATATATTGCTTCAGGAAGTGCAGGGCCGTTAGTAGAGCTGAAATTAGTTAAACCTTGTTTGAAGCTATTATAAACCATTCCACCAACAGTACCGTTCATAATAACATTCAACGAGAATTGTTTATAATTGAACGTGTTGATTATTCCGAAGTAATAATCAGGTTGAGCATTACCGATGACCTGGCGGTCTTCATCATCTATGATACCATTATGATCTACATCTTCCCATTCCACATCACCACCTTTCAATACCAATCCATTTCCTGTTTTCTGGTACACAGTACCAGTATATGGCTTTCCATCCAATTCGTAACCTGTAACAGTAACAATTGGCCCACCGGTAACAGCAGGGAGACGTGGCGTACTTCCCTGGGTAATAACAACTCCTACAGGAGTTAATTTTTGCCAATCCTGGGTATAGGCATTATGGGCATCAGTAGGATATACTCCTAAATTCTTCCAACCATAAAAATTACCGAGGCGTCCTCCCTCTTCTATCAGCCATTTACCAGTGATAAACGGTTTGCCTCCCGCAAGGCTAAGAATTCTTCCACGCTCGAAAGCAATATTTCCACTTAAATTCCAGGTGAAATTTTTGGTGTTGACCGGCGTAGAATTCATTTGAAATTCTAAACCACGGGTTTCAACTGTACCAACGTTTACTTTTGTACTAGTATACCCGTTTTGGCTAGGCAGAGGATCAGAATATAAAAGATCATGCGTAGTTTTTATATAGTAATCAACAGCCAAACTGATCTTACCCCTTAACAAAGAGATATCCAGACCGGCATTTTTTTGTTCAGTAGCTTCCCATTTTATAGCCCTGTTACCAAAATTTGGACTTAAAGACGCCCCTGCTATACCATTATAACTATTGTTTCCCTGGTTCACTATTTGCAAATAATCATAATTTCCTACCCGGTCGTTACCTGTTTGTCCCCAGCTAAATCTTAATTTTCCATCACTCAGGAAATTACTGCTCCAACCCATGAATTTTTCATCCGAAAAATGCCAAACTGCATAACCGGAAAAGAAGTTCCCTAACCTGGTTTCAAAAGCAAATCTTGAAGAAACATCTCTTCTAACCATTGCCATCACACTGTATTTGTCCTTAAAGCTATAATTGGCGCGGGCAAAAGCATAAGCAGTAGAAACAGCTGAACCGTTTGCAGTTTGCTTCGTCAGGTTATCTATAAATGCACCTTTTACATAATGCGCTGTTTCAATAACAAAATCTTTTCCCTCCATGTGCGTTTCATCATCCTTTGATCTATCCTTTCCGGCACCTAATAAACCGGTAAGATTATGGTTACCGAATTTTTTATTATAGTTTAAAAACCCTTCCAATAACCAGTCGAAACCTTTATTCAAATCATTTCTTCCAAAATTCTCATTGCCATTATCATCCAGGAAGCGAGGCTGGAAATAAAATCCCTGGTAACTTTCCAGTTGTGCATTAAACCGGGTAGTGAACTTCAGATCTTTTATAATCTGGTACTCTATCTGGTGGTTCATTTGTGCTTTGAAAGTTTCTCGTGTGTTATCTTCCAGCAATGCATTGGCTACCGGGTTACGCTTTGAATTAAGGTAACCGGTCAGCGTACCATCCGGGTTATATACACGCAGATAAGAAGCCCTGTCGAAAACGGGTCGTAAGGAATTGTTGATGCTGGTAAAGTTTCCGTAGGACCAGTAGAAAGATAAATTATTACTGTATTTTAATTTGGGTGAAAACTGGAATTCTGTATTGATCCTGGACTGAACAGATTTATACCATGTATTCAATGCTATTCCTTTATCATTAATATAGTTTAGACTTCCATAGTAACTCATGCCTTTTTGTCCGCCGCTAACACTCAGTTTAATATCATCACGTTCACCACGATTGCCTAATAAAAGATCCTGGTAATCATTATCTGAATTAAAAGAAGGATTTAAAGAATCTGTGAAACTACCACTGGTGCCACTCAGGTTTCCATTCTGAATTTTTCTATAATAACGAAGTTCAGAAGCATTTGCTGCCTGGATTTTATGCGCCAGCCAGCCATATATTTTGGAATACTGTCCGTCTATTCTTGGCTTACCGTCTTTACCTTTTTTTGTGGTAATTAAAATAACTCCTGCTGCAGAGCGGGAGCCATAGATTGAAGCAGAAGCCGCATCCTTCAATACTTCGATCCGTTCAATATCATTAGGGTTGATGGCGGTAGCATTATCGGTAATTACTCCGTCTACCACATATAATGGCGTATTACCTTCTGCTGTAAATGTATTGGCGCCACGTATCTGGATAGAACCTTGCGCACCGGGTTCGCCATTATCATTCATGATCAATACACCTGCTGCCTGGCCTTGCAACGCATCAAATATATTGATAGGCTGCCGTTCCATAATTTGTTTGGCGCTAACTGAAGATATAGCACCACCAACGTCTCTTTTCTTTTGCGTTTGCCCGTATCCAATCACCACCACTTCATTAAGATCACCTGCTTTCTCAGCCAGTGAAACATTGATGAGTTGCTGCTCTTTCACCTGCTCTTCGCGGGATAAAAAGCCAACAGAGCTAAACACGAGGACCGATTGCCGGGAAGGAACATTAATGGCATACTGGCCATTGCCATCAGTAGTGACTCCCGTGCTAGTACCTTTTACTGTTACGTTTACACCGGAAAGGCCAGAGCCTTTCTCATCTTTTACAGTGCCGGCCACCCGGATGGGTGTTTGTGCAAATAAGGCCTGCGAAGAAAAGAACAGTGATAAAAAGAGAAGAAGATGCCAGCATCTACTATTTCTTGCCGGCAGAAAAACCAGGGGTTTCTTTTTCATATAGCAATCATTTTTCAGGTTTTACAATTGCGGTGGACACAACTGTAATTAGTTCGTTAGTAAATTAATTTGTGGTCATGCCCCACGTAATTGAAAGTTCTATTTATGAACGCAATTAACCAAGTTTTGATGGTCTGGTGATTTCTGTTATTGTCATTGTAATAAGCTATCTTAACATAGGGTGGAATTGGTTGTGAACATACCTGTGTAGAACAGAAATCAACCCAAAACGCTGCTCCGTTTACCCATTAAATCATTTTTTCGCCTGATTTTTTTACCAGGTTGGCTTACATCGAAAAACAGGAATGTTGAACAATTCTATCGCAATTTGACTTTTATCAGTGTCATCAACATTTTATTTGTTTTAGTTTAAAACAGGTCATCTATTGAACTGACGATGCGGGCATTTTATGCAGGAAGAAATAGTGTATTGTGGAATAACAACGCTAATTTATAAATGCCTTACACCATGACCGGTTTTGCTACTGTAAATTCTGAACGGGATCGCCGGCCTTTATAGCTATTTATTATTTACTGTTTCGTTTTTCTGTAGTTCAAATAATTTTCTTTGCACATAGTCCTGGTACATACGGTGCGCCAGCAATCCTCTCACCACATGATCGTGTGAAGACCGGCAATCCATATCCTCGTAAATCCTTTCGTGCAGCAATAAGCCTTGCTGATTATTTCTTTGCAGAAAGTAAAGGGCATCGGAACTATGACAACCGCTTTCATAATAATTAATAACCATATCGTTCGGTGCATAAAATCGCTGGTACCGGCGCAATTCTCCCTCCCAATATTCTAATTGCTCCGAAGGACTATCCGGGGCAAATAATAAACCCTGGCTTAAGATCAGGTAATATTCAATGTGGGAAGTAAACTTAGGTTTTACATCCCTGAAGAACTCTATCTCTTCGGAATCAGCATAGATTATTCTTTCAAGAAAAAGCTCTTTTAACTTATACCAGTAGTTCTTGGCTATCCAGTAACAGCATTCTACCCATTCGATTTTGGGTAGTTTCATTGCATTGGCATGCCTGAGATCAATCAGCATGAGCGAATAAAAATGTTCCCATTGGTGTTTCATAGCAATTGTTTTGATTTGTAGAATCATAGAACCGGAAAGATTGGTCCACCCGTTTTTTCAATTCCGTTATAAGCCGAAGCTTGGAATTAATAGAAACAGGCAGGTAATCTCCGTTTATGCGAACCCTTCGTCTTTTATATCCGTCCAGGTATTTTAGTGAAATGATATGTGACCGGTGAATTCTAAAAAATAAATTCTCCGGCAACTGAACCTGCAGGTCTTTTATTTTATGTTTTGTCCGGAAGCTGGTTGCTGATGTATAAATCACCACTTCATTACCATACTTACTTATATGGGATATAGCGTCCAAATCAAGACAAATTTCACTGTCATTGCAAGTGAAATAAAAGCTGGTTGACGATATTAATTGAGTTTGCATTTTTTGATCTTACATATTTCAATTGTTGTTTGAATAGCCATGCTATGTGACTGAAGACTTTTTTACCGAACAAGACCGATCTATTTTGTCATTACGCACCTGAAACCAGTATTTTCCAAGCCAGTGTCAGGAGACGATTTCATCCGTGAAGAGACCCTGTAACCTTTGCAATAAGAGGCATTGCACATAAATGATCCGCCTCTTGTCACTTTTTTGGGAATGGTTGGTTCATCAGGATCAAAGCTTTTTGCCGGGCCTTTGGGATCAATACTCAGTTTACCCGCTAACGAAGCATAATAATCCGTAACATACCAGTCAGCTACCCATTCCCATACATTTCCTGCCATATCATAAAGCCCATATTGATTGGGTTGGAAAGATGCAACCGGTGCTAATCCCGGGTAACCATCCCAACCATTATTATGGTCGGGAAAACTGCCCTGCCAGGTATTTGCTTTGGCACGACCTTTTTCCACTTCATCATCTCCCCAGGGATACTTTTTACCCTGCATTCCGCCACGGGCAGCATATTCCCATTCGGCTTCCGAAGGGAGTCGTTTACTAGCCCATTTTGCGTAAGCATTTGCATCCTCCCATGATACATGTACCACAGGAAAATGCTCCTTACCTTTTATTGAACTGTTAGGTCCCTGGGGATGACGCCAGTTTGCACCCTCTTTCCATTGCCACCACAAGGAGGCATTATTTAAAGGAACAGGATGTGCGGGTGGATTAAAAACGAGCGAAGAAGGAACTAAAACATCGTCAGCAGGTTTTGCTGTGCCGGGAGGTAATTGTTTTTTCAATTCCTCCCAATCAGGTTTACGTTCTGCTATCGTAACATATCCGGTAGCATTTACAAAATCCGAAAACTGCGCATTGGTAACTTCATGTTCATCTATCCAAAAAGCGCTCAACTGTACTGAATGGCTGGGGTACTCATCTTTGCGACCTTCGTTATCGTCTGCGCCCATCATGAATGTGCCAGCCGGAATTAGTTTCATCCCGGTATGTGATCCGGTAGTGGATGATTTGATGACAGGAATAGTATCATTGTTGCCAGCTGCAAATCTTGAAGGCATATTAGCGTGACAGGAAATTGTATCATTCCCTTCACCCGCCGTTTTATTCTCTTTCTGCTTGCAATTACAATTAACGATCAGCAAGAGTAAAAAGAGTGTATATATTTTTATCCTGTTCATGCTCACCAATTCTTATTAATAAGTTCTGATAGCTAATGTTGCTTTGTTTGTTCGCATTTTGTATTACCATCGTCTTAAGTCTTTTCATTTTTCCGAATCCACGAAATATTTGTTTCTCACTCTTATCCGGATCAATTTCCCGGACAGAGTTTTGTTCTTTTAATAGGTGCCTTTATACTTATGATCGAATTTTGTGTTACTAATTCTTTTCAAAGGAATACTGGTACCGTTGGTCTGCTCAAGCCAATCCCATAGCTGCCCATTCAACTGTTGGATCAACTCCTGGTATTGCGGATCCCTGATCAGGTTGTTTACTTCATAAGGATCTTTCTGTAAATCATAAAACTGGTTGATATCCCAAACACCCTGCGAACGGATATATTTATACCTGTCTGTTCTTACCGCATATTGTGTAGGTGTTTGCGGGAAGGCGTTTTCCCAATAATATTCATAAAAAACTTTATCACGCCAGGGTACTTGTTGTCCTTTTAAAAGAGGGAGGAATGAATTTCCCTGCATTTGTACCGGTTTTTTTATACCCGCCATTTCAAGAAAAGAGGGAGCAATATCTATATTAAGCACCATTCCATTAACCTGTGTTCCCGATTGAATAAGAGCAGGACAATGGGCAATCAATGGAACTCTCATTGATTCTTCGTAAGCGTGGCGTTTATCTATCAATCCATGTTCACCAAACGAAAAGCCATTATCAGACATGTAGACTATCAGTGTTTCTTTATCCAAACCATTCTTCGTTAAATAATCCATCACCTCGCCAACACTATGATCAATCCCCAAAAGAGTTTCCAAATAGTCCTGGTAAAACTGGTCAAAATCAGTTCCGCCATTATACATATAGTCTACACCATGCCAGCTGAACCGCTGGTTGCGCACCCATTGGGGTATGTCTTTATAATTAATGGTATACCCGTTGTCGGAAGCACGTTTGCCTTTGCTGAATTGTTTGCTTTCCGATGTAGCCGTTGCAAACATTGACATGGGGTATTGTATCTGTATATTGTTGTATTTCCCTTTATCTTTTTTCGAAGGGAAAAAATCTGCATGCACTGCTTTGTGCGAGAGGTACAGGAAGAAAGGTTTGTTCTTATCCCGCTTCGCTAACCAGTCTACTGCGAGATCCGTCAATACATCGGTAACATAGCTGCTGTCTTTGTACTGAACATGTTTTCCATCTATATTCAGCAAGGGATTGTAATAAACGCCTTGTCCTGTAAAGCTTACCCAATGATCGAATCCGGGACGGGGATCATCATTGTTTCCTCCCATATGCCATTTTCCCAGGAAGGCAGTTTGATAGCCTTGCTTTTGTAAGTATTGAGGAAAGTATGTCAAGCTTGACGGTGCCGGCGCTTCGTTGTCAACAACGGTATGCGTATGGGCATACTGACCTGTTAATATGGAAGCACGGCTGGGAGAACAAAGCGAAGTAGTCACAAATGCGTTTTTGAACACGGCGCCTTCGCTGGCAAGCTTGTCCAGGTTAGGAGTTTGTAATCCCGGTACCTTACCGGTAAAGCCCATGAAATCGAAACGGTGATCATCGGACAGAATAAAAATAATATTTCGTGGTTTTACACCATTGATCTTTTCCGGCCTGATATCTCCCTGCTGTGCATATACTATTGAACAGAAATTCAAGAGCAACATTAAAAGACCAGTTTGTATGAACAGACCCCGTAATGGTTTTTTAATAAAGCGCATCATGATCCTATTTTTAAGTGCTGCCATTTATTGCTATGATTTATTCAGGAACATTTGATTTTTTACCTTTCGATGCATTTGCCGGGTGATCTTTACCCCACTCTGTCCATGCTTTCCATAAACGATCCTTCATTTCAGGATTTGCATCAGAAACATCTGTCGTTTCTCCTGCATCCGTTTTTAAATTATATAAGTAGGCCTTTGTGTTATCAATATATAATTTCCATACTCCCAACCGAACCGCACCAACGTTGAGCCTTCTCCAAAACAATAGCTGGTGCGGCGGGTTTCTTTTTTCTCCCCTGATGAAGGGAACAAGATCAACACCATCCAGCCTGGTTTCGCCGGCGGGCCGAACACCGGTTATACTGCAAATGGTAGGATAGATATCAAGAGAAGACACCATATCATTATATGTTCTGGGAGCACCGAGTCGTGCCGGATAGTACATGATCATCGGTGTACGGATACCTCCCTCGAACATCTGCGCCTTGTGGCCTCTCAATCCATTTGTCTGGCCAAACTGGTATTGCTTGCCGGGTGTATATTTTTCCCAATCTTCTATTTCATTACCTGCCATAGCAGGACCATTATCACTAACTACTACTATAAAAGTATTTTTATCAAGCTGGTTCTTTTTAAGGCTGGCCATGATGAGCCCGATATCATCATCAAGCGCAGCAATCTGTGCAGCATAAACTCTAAGATGGTCTTCTTTGATGTAAGCGAGTTTCTTATAATATTTTTCCTGCGCCTGCCATGGATTATGAACGGCATTAAATCCAACGTAAAGAAAGAATGGGTCTTTCCTGCTTTTTGTTTTATCAAAGTATTCCATCACTTGCCTGGTGAGGCGGTCAGTTAAGTATTCTTCTCCTTTACCTTCTTTCTTCCATCCTACAATTGGTAATCTCGTACCTCCATAAAAACCATTGGAGTCCGGGAAGTAATTACTACTGACCTCAATAGGATCACGCACTTCATCAAAAATGGTTTCCGGTTTTCTGCTGACATGCCATTTCCCGATCAGGGCTGTGTTATAGCCCGCTGATTTCATTGTTTCCGGGATCAGTTTGTGATTTTCGGGAATCGTATAAGAAGGATAATCTGCATTGATCTGCATACCGAATTTTTCCTGGTAGGCTCCGCTCACAATGCCACATCTGCTGGGTGCGCAAACAGCGGCAGTAACATAACTGTTAGAAAAACTAATGCCTTGTTTAGCTAATTTATCAATGTTGGGAGTAGGCACCAGTTTACTTCCATTATAACTCACATCACCCCATCCCATATCATCAATCACCATCACCAGCACATTGGGACGTGATTGCTGTTGAGCATGACCTGTACAATGACAATGAAAAAGCAGGAAAGTAAAAAACCAAACCTTAAAAAATCTTTTCATCATAAATAATTTAAACCAGGATAAGATGCATTATTCTTCCGTGCTGTTATTACCATTCTTTCCGAAATAAGGATAGGTGTCCCAGATATCAGTTTCACCCAGGGCCCGCGGATCTTTTGTTCTTTTCATCCATGCAAGCAATTGTTCGCTTAACTTTTTCACTATGCTGACATATTTTGGATCTGCCGCCAGGTTAGTAAACTGGTTCGGATCTTTTTTCAAATCATATAATTCAAGTGCCGGACGCAATCCAAATGCACGCAGAAAAAATGGTTTGGTATCCGTTGTATCCATATTCCTGAGAATAAAATTCTTCGAAGGCGAGCCATCCACATCACCAAAGCCTCTATCCTTTACATAAGGATTTATCGGGCTTCCTCCCGGCCATCTGTCAGGTCTGAAATTTTTGATAAGTATATACTGGTCAGTTCTGATACTGCGTGAAGGATAACTACCGTTATTCTCCCTTGCCCTATATGCATGACGTTCCCGCTCTGTATAAATAGCTGTCTCTTTCTGTACGCTGGATTTATTTACCAAAGACAAAAGACTTTTACCTTCCATATCTTTTGGAACAGGCAATCCTGCTGCTTCCAAAATTGTTGGCGCAATATCAACATGGCTGATGTTTTCAGTAATCTTCTGGCGTGGTTTAATTTTCCCTTTCCACATCATGGCAAAAGGCATGTGCGTTCCTATATCATACAGCGATGATTTAGACCGGGGGAATGGCATACCATTATCGCTTGTAACAATGATCAGTGTATTTTCAAGCTGGCCAGCCCGTTCCAGGATAGTAAGGATCTCGCCTAATTCATCATCAAACTTTTTTACATAGTAATAATAATCGGCAAGGTCATTGCGCACTTCATCGTTATCCGGTAAATAATCAGGAACCTTTATTTTCTTTGGATCAAATCCGTTTTCTATACCAATGCCTTTTTTATAGGGGCGATGCGGAGCATGGCTACCATGCCAGAAACAAAAGGGTTGATTTTTTTCTTTACTTTTTTCAAAGAACGTCTGGAAGTTTTCTTGCAGCCATCCTGCAGGGTTGTTGCCCCAGGCACTGTCCTCATATTTTCCAGGTCCCCATCCTTTTTTAGTATATCCTGAATAATAGCCCGCTTGCTCAAGGATGTGCGGATAGGTAGCATATTTTTTTGGAAACAAGCCCCAAAGATTTCCTGCTGTTTCCAGGTTATGCGAAAACCTTCCTGTAAGTACCGAAGAACGTGATGCCGTACAGGTTGGCGCTACACAAAATGAATTCATAAATAAAGCACCTTCTCTTGCTACCCTGTCGAAATTTGGTGTCTGCGCATAACTGTCGCCGTATGCTCCTGCCTGCAGCGACCAGTCGTCTGCAATTACAAACAGGATATTGGGTTTTGATTTTGCTATGTTGGGTGTTACCCGATCTTTACTCGTGAAACTGATGGCAATAGGAAACAAGAGCAAGAAATAAATTTGCTTTTTAAACATGGGGCGCTATTAAAAAAATTATTAAATAGAAATCTAAACAGGATCAATAACCATCATTTTGTTTAATGACCCCGCCCGATTGTATCACCGCATCCGGTGGTATTGGAAATCGGTACCTGAGGGGATCAATATTATAGAGTGCCTGATCAGAAGTCGACAATCCAAGTTTTCCATTTTGCACAAACTTGCCATACCGCACAAGATCCATATGCCGTACACCTTCACAATAAAGTTCATGACCTCTTTCTTCCAGGATAGCACCCCTGAAAGCTGCCTGTGTAGCAATTTTTGCAGGAAATATATCCTGGAGGTTTTTTAGCTTGGCCCGTCTGCGCACTTTATTCACCAGTTCAACAGCCTGCGCTGTAGGACCTGAAATTTCATTGATAGCTTCGGCATAAGATAAAAGCACTTCGGCATAGCGAAAGACAACAACATCATTGTGTGCAAAGTTTCCGTTCGTGTTGGGATCCTGGTCATACTTAAAAGGTATAGCACCACCTGTCAATTCGCCTTTACCTCTTAGCACAACTGTTCCGCTTGTGTTTGTGTATTTAGATACAATGGTCTTTAAGCGATCATCAGTAAGTTCGTAGGTATCATAGTAAGCCCACCGCATGCGATGTGTACTGCTTCCTTTCGCATTGGGAGAAATATGAGGATAATCCTTTGGCATTGCTGCACAATACCACTGGTTCGGGCTTCCATCTTTTGAACCGTCGCAGGGAATAGCCTGGATGATCTCATTATTTTTCGCATTACTCAGTTTGAAAATATTTTGATATTCATCCTGCAGATTATAAGTGGTGCCACCGCCCGGAACACCCATAGCGTAAAGCGCCTCTGCATCGCTTTTTGCTTTTACATAATCCCGCTGCATAAAATGTATGCGCATGAGCATCATCGTAGCAGAGGCTTTTGTGATCCTTCCCCAATCGGCCTGCTTAACAGGCAGATCAGGAATAGCCTCTTGCAGGTTTGATTCGATATAAGCTAAAAATTGCTGATCGGTTGGCTTTGGTAAATGAGTACTGCTTAATGGATCTTTATCCCATGCTATTAGTTGTTCATCTGTGGCAAATGGCACCGGGCCGAACACATCATACAGTATCATGCCCAGCCATCCTATTACGGCTTTCGCTTCGGCAACGTATGGTTTCTTTATAGACGGCTCAAAAGAAGTTGCATTGATCCTGATAGCAGCCATCCTTGCTTTGCTGATATAGGTGACCTTAGACCAGTATTTATTCGTCAGCGGATTCATCAGGTTGGAACTGTTCAGTTGCCAGTTATGAAGATTACATAGGGTAGGAACCGAACTCGCATTCGCTTTTTGAGTCGTTAAAATATCTGTTGTATTATCTGTTATAGAGTAATAGCCTGCATCAAGCGTAGCATAGAATCCCCATACCTGGTCATCACCATTGGAAGAAGCAAAAGGTTTATATAAAGAATAAACATATAACCGCAGATCATCTATACTATTCAGCGCCTTATCAAGAGGAACTATCGAGGAGTTTTCATTCTGCAGTTTTGTACAGGATGCAGTGAATAAACAAACCAGCAGAAGGTAAGAGAAGTATTTTAAATATCGCATATAATCTCTTTTAGCAGTTTAAAATTTAATTTCGATTCCTACAGTATATGCCCTTTGATTAGGATAGGCAGCCTGCGAATCTGTTTCAGGATCCGATCCGGAATAAGGCGTTATAACAAAAAGATTTTTTGCCGAACCATATACCCGTGAATGTGATAAAATTCCCTTGAGCAGGTTTTTGGGAAGCGTATATCCCAGTGTGATATTTTGAAGTCTTACAAACCAGGCTTTCTCGAAATAGTAATTATCAATCATCTCGGCAGTAGCGACAGCACTACGGAATACGGATGGAGTAGTTGAATTCAAATTATCATACGACCACCTGTCTTTTAATTGCACCAATGTATTCTCGCCATAGTTATATACGTTGAGAAGATTGCCACCAAACATTTTATCTGTGCTGTTCGACATCCAGTTATTCAACATGCCGTTCAGGAATATATTGAAATCAAAATTTTTAAACTTAACGGTATTGTCAATACTGAAAGGCATGGGTGTAGCATTACCCAGGTATACCATATCGGCATTGTCAATAAGCCCATCAGGTTTGTTACTATAAGCAGGCTTTCCATTTACAAAAGCAATCTGTCCACCAGCATCCCGCAGGTAACCGTTGACATCCTTTATACGGAGTGCTCCTGCATTGTGATTCCCGGCCGGTATCATGCCATCAATAATAAATTTCCATATACCGCCTTTATCTTCCTTGAAATTTTCGTTGATATCCGGGATAAAATTGTCATCCCTGCTCAGGTAAGCATTCCGGTAATACGTAAAATTGATATTGGTACTCCACCTTAAATCCTTTTTACTGATGTTTATCGTATTCAGGCTGATCTCCAACCCTCTTTTTTGTTCTACGCCTGAAAGATTGTAGTTGATCGTATTTATTTCCTGGGTGATGGGAAGTGACCGTTGACCGATCTTATCGTACACCTTTGTTTGATAATAATCAACCGATCCTGAAATCCGGTCATTTAAAAATCCGAAGTCAAGTCCAACATTAAAGTTTTTATACGTCTCCCAACTAAGATTAGGATTACCTAAGTTAGAAAGCCGTAAACCACTTGTTGGCGTATTATTAAAAGCCCAGGCTGTGCCGGCATCACTAAAGTAAGTATAAGTGCCTGTCAGGTTATTATCATCACCAACAAGTCCATAACCTGTCCGCAATTTTAAAGTAGATAACCAGGCTACATGGTTTTTAAAGAAATTTTCCTCAGATATTTTCCATGCGCCAGACACTCCCGGAAATTTTCCCCATTGTTTATTTTTAGCGAAATTAGAAGAACCATCTACCCGGAGATTAGCAGTTAAAAGATATTTGTCGAGAAATGAATACGTGAGACGGGATATATAAGAAGCTCTTTGCGAAGAGACCAGGTAAGAAGTTACATCAGGTCTGACTCTTGCACCGGAAGACATGTTATTCCATGTAAAATCATCTGTTGGGAAATTGGAGTTTAACATCGTTAGACCTCTTTCCCTGAGCTGCTGGAATTCATAAGCCGCCATCACGCTAAACTTATGCTTACTTGCAAGCTGGAAGTTATAGGTGGCTCTTAAGTTATAGAGATAATCTTCTCTTTTGTTTTGAGCTAAATAAGCGAGACTTGTTTCCTGGTTGCCAATTGTAATTGTAGAAGGCAGGTAAGTACTGCGTGTATTATCTTTTAAGTCAACACCTGCAGTGCCTTTAACGGATAGTCCCTTGAATGGAGTTATTTCTGCATAAATATTCCCCAATAAATCACTGCGGTCGGTTTTATCCAACGCATCGAGAAAAGAAACAGGGTTAGGACGTATTAAGCGATCCTGGTTAAGCGCATATTTTCCATCGGGTGTTCTTATCGGAAGCAGGGGATTAAATTCTAAAGCGCTTGAAATTACACCAGCAAATTGCGCTCCACCCGATCTGCCACCTTCTCCAAATACGTTATCAAATTTATTACGACTGTAAGAAGATGTTATGCCTCCTGTAAGCCACTTGTTAAACTGCTGATCCAGGTTGAGTCTTGCTGTTAACCTGCTGAAGTTATTATCCTTCAAAACAGCTTTATCCTTATAACTGCTTACTGAAAATAAATATTTTGTTTTATCGGTTCCCGCTGAGATATTAAAATTATGACTTTGGATAATGCCTGTTCTTGTAACTTCTTTCATCCAATTTGTTCCACCGGTAAAATTTTGAATGTCCTGGTCAGAATAAGGATAAGCGATCTGGCTGTTCATTGCATTATTGAAAGGTATGGTTCCATAGGGGTACACATTATTATTATTCATCCATACTTCTTTCGTTATCTTATTTCTTTCCAGCATGTAATCTTTCCCGCTAAGCACATCCGGCAGCCCATATAGTTTTTGTATGGAAGAAGAAGTGGAATAGGTTACCGATAGTTTACTATTCTTTCCTCTTTTGGTTGTGATGAGAATTACTCCATTGGCAGCACGGGCACCATATATGGAAGTGGCGCTGGCATCTTTTAATATGTCAATGGTTTCAATATCCTCAGGATTGATACCAATGAAATTATTATCGGTTTTAATCGATGATAAATTAGTGCCCGTTTCTTTTTTTGCTTCACTGAAGTACATATCATTTAGTGAGCTTACCGGGAAACCGTCAATAATAATAAGCGGGTCCCTGTCGGCTCCCCGGATCCTGAAGTTTAATGCTCCGCCCGGCGACGCATTCGTCTGCGTAATGACAAGCCCCGTCGCCTTGCCCTGGAGCATATTTCCTACGGAAGGAGATCCGGGCTTGCGAAGATCATCTCCCTTAATAGAGTAAACGGAACCGGT
>DASVOE010000074.1:0-59983 GCA_036383515.1 Chitinophagaceae bacterium
GAATTTATTCCGGCCAGCAAAGTAATCGCTGTATGTATAATCTTCATAACCATTAGGCCCTGTCATATTCAGGTGATAACGATCCGTAGCAAATTCTTTAGATACGGTTTTGGGACTCGTATAAAAAAACTTACCGGCAAAAAATCGCACCTGCAATCCACCTTCTTTAGGATAGTTGAAAAAATAATTGCCGGTGAAACCACTGCGGATAAAATCTTCTCCCTGCTCAATTTTTAATTCACCCCGGTAAGGATAAAGGGCCCTGTTATTTTCAATCACCAATGCTAATTGATGCAAGGTTCTTTGCTCCCGGGCGGTGCGATAATTGTTTACAATGATCGTATCGGTCGGAGTAAAAATGCTGTCTCTTGAAAACCGTAATCCATCTTCACCGATGAGGAAGGATTTGAATTGCAGGTACTGGTAAAAAGTGCTTCGTGGATTTTTTTCTTTAAAAGTGAATCGTATAGCCGGAACAATTTTCTGTACACCCATGAATATCTTTTTATCTTCCGGAGTAGTGAATTGATCAATGGAAAAGCGGGCACCGCTTATTCCTAAATCGATTTTTCTGAAAATGCCGTCAGGATAAAAACTATAATTTACAAACCCGATACCAGCAAATGATTTTGATCCTGTTCCATATAAGGGAGAAAAAAGAAATAGTAAACGGTTGGGCGAAAGTTTCAGGTTGGTGATGTGTAAACCCAGCATTAGTTTATCATAACTATTGAATCCCAGTGCAGGCAAAACAGTAATAATATTTTGTTTGCCATAGTTGACACTGCGCATCGCTCCATAAGGAAGTTGGAATGCTGTACCTGTTCTTGCCGTACCGGGCAGATTCCCTTTTTTTATCAATAACGAAAAAGCAGAGTCAAGATTCTTTCCGCTTGTATTTTCCAATACCTTTTTCAGGTCTTCAGGCTGCGGGTGTTTGAACTGCCATTGACGGTAATATTCCTGCATTCCTTTTTGAAAGTCAGAAGGTCCAAGATATTGCTCCAGCCAGTTCATCCAGCGGGAGGTTTTGTAATAGGCTACCAAACCATAATTTATAGCACTGAAATTTTCTGATGTTGTTTCAATCGGCTGATCTTTCTTTTCTGCTATAAATGTTTCCAGTAAAGCCTGTTCGTTACGTTGATTGTAATGAGCGTCCTTATGCAAAGAATAACTGCTTTCGTAAAATGAATTTATCCCTTCATCCATCCAGGGATGTTCTCTTTCATTGCTCGCCAGGATTCCATAAAACCAGTTATGCCCGATCTCATGTGCAATAACCCTGTCCAATGCTGCGGTCGTTTTAACCGGAGAAATAACAGTGATGGTTGGATACTCCATACCTCCTCCAAAACTTTCAGGTCCCTGCACAACACTCACCTGGTGATAAGGATATTCACCCACCAGCTTTGAATAATGCCTGGTACCATCTTTTATAAACTGAACGCTTTTACTCCAATTTTCTTTATGTAAAGTAGTATAGTAACTATACACATCAATTACTTTTCCGGTTGACAACTGGCAGGTGTCCTGGTCTACTATAAATCGTTTATCAGCAAACCATGCAAAATCATGAACATTGTTTTGTTTATACTCCAGTGTCTTTGTTTCCTTATCCGATTGAGGAAATAGTTGAAGCGTTGTTTTAACACCACCCCCCTTTATTTTTTCTTTTATAGTAACAGGTTTCCAGTCATACGAGGATCTTGATTTCAGCCATTCCTTTTCAGCCGCAGTTTGAAGATCGCCTGTAGCAGCCACTACATAATTTTTAGGAACGGTAATGTTCACATCAAAGTCCCCAAACTCACTATAGAATTCTCCCTGGTCAAGATAAGGCATAGGATGCCAGCCTTGTTTATCATATACCGCCGGTTTGGGATACCACTGTGTTACCTGGTAGCTTTGTCCATCATGACCGCCTCTTGAAAAATTATACGGCAGCTTTACATGAAATGTTGTGCTGATGATTGTCTTTTGTCCCGGCGCCAGCGGAGTTGGCAAAATGAGTTTGACAATATCAATATGCTGCGGATGATCTTCTGTAGTGGCCGTACTATTATTGACTTTAAAATCGAGATGGTTGATATAACCCTTCTGCTCTTTATCGGAGAAATAGAATTTAGTATTGCCGTTTTCAAGTAACTGGTCACTGAAAGCGGTCTTATCGTTTTTGTAAGCATTAGGCCACAAATGAAACCAGATGAACTTTAATGTGTCAGGCGAATTATTGATGTACTCAATTCTTTCAAAACCATCCAGGCTATGGTCTTTATCATTTAATGAAACATTGATGGAATAGTTGACCTGCTGTTGCCAATAAGGAGTTTGACTATTGATCATTGTTAATTGACCGCAAACAAGAACAAGCAGCAGGATTTTTTTCAAAGGAATCAGTATTGGTTTAAAAATAATTACTCAAACTTACCTGTTTTATTCAGTAAGCCGAAGAGGTCATCCACTTTTATATTCAATTGCTCTTCAAACTCCGCTTTCAGGTCTTCTGGATAAGGGTGTTTAAATTTCCAATCATTAAAATAAGCTTTCACCACCGTATCCAGTTTGTCTTCTCCTACAGTTAGTGATACGATATACATCCACAAAGCAGTTTTGAGGTATACCACCACTCCGTACTGTTCTTTATTATTAAAATCTGCTGAAGGTGTTTCGATCGCTTCTTCCATCGGTATCTGCGACATGGCACCATAAATAGCTGAAAAGAATTCAGGTAATGGCTTTGCTTTTATTTCCGCTGGCAGCATATTCCCAAAAATGCTATTGGCTTTATATTTCTCTGCTTCGTACCGAAACTGGAAATAGGTATTCATGCCTTCATCCATCCATGCATGATCTCTTTCATTGCTGGCGAGAATGCCATAAAACCAATTATGACCGACTTCATGTGCAATCACTCCATCCAATTCCGGTTCGGCTGCATTGGGGCTGGTGATCAATGTGATCATTGGGTATTCCATACCGCCTGACATTACATTCTTCGGACCTTCCACCGCCTGTGCTACAGGATAGGGATATTCGCCGATCCAGTTAGAGTAACTGCGGATTGCATTTTCAACATACGACACGCTTTTCTTCCAGTTCTTATTTCCATCTTCATAACCATAGGTAAAAACATCAATGGTTTTGCCCGGGCTTAATTGTGCTGTATCGTACCGAACCACAAAATCTTTATCTGCAAACCAGGCAAAATCGTGAATGTTATCGCCTTTATATTCCAGTGTTTTCAAAGGTGTGCTAATCGTAGAAGTATATTTAATGATCTTGCCTTCATTGTTGGCCTTTCCTATTTCTTTGTATTTATTTAGTTCTGCTGTATTCTGCAAGGTGCCGGTAGCGCCAATAACGTAAGATGAAGGCACTGTTATTTTCACATCGAAGCTTCCAAACTCACTGTAAAATTCTCCCTGGTCAAGGTAGGGTATCGGATGCCATCCCTTACGATCATATACTGCTGGCTTTGGATACCATTGGCAGATCATATAGGATTGATCAATATGACCCGAACGGGAAGAATACGTCGGGATCTTTACAAAGAAAGGAGTTTTGATAGTCGTCTTTCCACCCGGCTGCAATGGTTTGGGTAAAAAGAGTTTCATGATATCGATATTATCTTTATCAATCTCTGTTTTTGCTTTTTCACCATTCACGGTGAAATCCAGGCTATCAATAAAGCCTTTATCTTTCATTTCTTTCCAACGCTTTTTTCCATCAGCATCACGAAAGATCTGTTTGGCATAAGCAGTGGTTTCATTTTTATAGGCATTGGGCCATAAATGAAACCAGATATAATCTAATTTGTCGGGAGAATTATTTGTATACTCAAGCGTCAGCGATCCTTTCAGCGTATGATTTTTATCATCCAGGGAAACATCAATGGTGTAATTAGCTTGTTGTTGCCAGTATTGCGAAGAAGCTGCGAGCCATAAGCTTTGAGCCAGGAGCAGGAAGAAAATTGTTTTTTTCAAGGGAATCGTTTTTTCAAAAATAAAATCTAAAATCTGCAATATGAAATCTAAAATCTACTTCCCTTTTCCCTTGAATATGATCCGCAGCGTATGTATCATGATCTTGAAATCAAGAGCCAGCGAAATGTTTTCGATATACAGTAAATCAAACTTGCTGCGTTCTATCATTTCTTCCACATTCTCAGCATAGCCAAACTGTACCATACCCCAACTGGTAAGCCCGGGTTTTACTTTGAGCAGGTATTTATAATAGGGGAAGCGGTTCAATAGCTGATCAATATAAAATCGCCGTTCGGGACGGGGCCCTACTAAACTCATTTCGCCCCATAAAATATTTAGGAGTTGCGGAAGTTCATCCAGCCGCCATTTCCGCATGATTTTTCCCCATTTGGTGATGCGGGAATCATTGTCAGATGATAATGCAGGGCCGTCTTTTTCCGCATCATTGATCATAGAGCGGAATTTATACATCCGGAATGGCTTGCTTTTGTAACCAATTCTTTCCTGCGAATAAAAGATAGATCCAGGCGACGAAAATTTTACTCTTATTGCTACATAAAGCATGAGTGGTGAAAGAAGTATTAACCCGACAAGCGCCATTGTAATATCAATCACCCGTTTTATGTTTTGTTGCCATTCAGGCATCAGACCCGTTTGCAGATCGATAAGAGCGGCACCCATTACGCTGCTTGTCTTTACCGAGCCCGAAAGAATATCTAATGTATTGGCCTGTATCTTGATCTCCACATCTTTTTCACTCAGGCGGTTGATGATGTTTTCCAGTACAGCCTGTTCCGATTTTTCCATCGCTAATACTACCAGCCGTATATTGTTTTTATCAATGATACTTTCAAGATCGTCCACTGTGCCTAGCTTTGGTATCAGTTTATGAATGCCATTTTTGCCATTCTGATCAGGTGTAACAAAACCGGTGTAGCGATAACCTCCATCATGCAGGTTTTTTTCTGTTTCTTTATAAATGCGTATGGCATTATCCTGGCTGCCGATCATGAGTGTGTTAAAGAATACCTTGCCCTGCAACAGTTGACGCTTCACTTTATTTAATAATAGCCACCGCCCGGTAAAGGTGAAAACAAAATGAACGGCGAAAAGACTAAGGAAAGCGAGGTAATAGTAGGAATAATTATTTTTTGCATCATCCAGGATAAAAGCAAAAAATAAAATGATACAACCGATCAGGCTGCATACAAAAGTATTGGTGAATTCAAACAGCCTTGATTTTTTATAGAGTGAATGATAAGTGCCCACCAGGGTGTAGAACATCAGCCAGGCTGCAGGTATTAACGTAATGCCCAGCCAGAATTTATAGCCAATTTGCAACTGGCCATCATCCGCAATCGTTTCTTTTAATAATGCCTTGCGTATAAAAAAGAAGCAGGCCCAGGCCAATGATGCGGTGATAAAATCGATCACTGCATACCAGGCGATGGATATTTGCTGACGGGATGACATCAATGCGTAATAATATTATTGCCGATCTTTTCCAGTATCTGGTGTGCTACATCCATTGCCATCAGGCCATCCATTTCGGACACTATCGTTTTAGTATTATGAATGATGGCGCTTTTGAATTCTTCCAGTTCCATTTTTATCGCATTCACCTCCGGTACTGCCGGGTTAGCCATTGCAATCGTTTTTTTACCGGCAGGTGTTTCAATGTCAAAAGCAAAAACATTGGAGTCCTGTGATTCTTTCAGTTTGATCACTTCTGCTTTTTTATTCAGGAAATCGATGCCGATATAAGCATCCTTTTGAAAGATGCGCACCTTCCGCATTTTCTTCATTGATATCCTTGATGAAGTAAGATTGGCTACACAGCCATTATGAAATTCGATACGGACATTGGCAATATCAGGAGTTTCTGTAATCACTCCCACACCACTGGCAGAAATATTTTTTACGTCACTTTTTACAATACTTAATATGATATCAATATCATGGATCATGAGGTCCAGTATCACACTCACTTCGGTGCCCCGTGGATTGAATTGTGCCAGGCGGTGCACTTCGATAAACATGGGATTAAGTTGCAAATCCTTTACCGCTAAAAAGGCAGGATTGAATCTTTCTACATGGCCAACCTGGAATTTAATGCCTGACTCTTCCGCCAACTTTACCAGTTGACGGGCTTCTTCCATTGTATTGGCCAGGGGTTTTTCTACAAAAACATGTTTGCCCTTTTTGATCGCTTTTTCACACCATTGAAAATGATAGGGAGTAGGAGCCACTACATCAATGGCATCACATACATCCATCAATGCATCTGCATCCAGGAACCGGGGGAGCTGGTATTTATCAGCGACTTCCCGGGCAGTATCATCGTTGGGATCGTAGAAGCCAACAATTTCTACATCGGCAATCTCTTTCCAGTTATTAAGATGAAATTTTCCTAAATGACCTACACCAAAAATGCCAACCTTGAGCATAATAATTAATTAATGCCCAAAGATAAACATTGGCCTTCTTACGATTTGATTTTAAAAACAAAGGGTCAACCCAGCGTTGCGGAATGTTGCAGGTAGGATGCGGCCGGGCTGTATATAAAAAGACAAGTGCCGTTTTTAATCGTATTAATAATGGGTGTTGCCATTTTTACCGGCACAGCAGGACAACCAAGGCTGCGGCCGATAAAACCCTGCATCGAAATGTAAGAAGGATTTACATAGTTGGCGCCATGAAGAACAATTGCTCTTTCGGAGGCGTTATCATTGATCCCTTTTTCAAGGCCATCGAGTTTTAATGAATAGCCATGTCCGCCATTATAAGGCTCACGGGTTACATAAAAACCAGGACTGCTTTTAAAAGATGAATTTTCGTTGGAGAATGAATTAGCCATTTCACGACCCGAGTTTCTGCCATGTGCCACCCAGGTATTAAATAACATCTTATAATTTTTCAGATCGATTATGAATAACCTTTTATGACTGCTGGGTTGGCTGAAATCAACAATAGAAAGAATAGAATTGTTGATGATCTTGCCCTGTGCAACCAGTTTGTCAAACCCTTTTTTAGCATAGTCAAATGCTTTGCGGTTTAAGCCGGCATATTCCAGGCGTAAACTATCGTAGACCGATGCAGCCACGGTTACTGCTATCGCCGGGCTATCAATGAAATTAGTGACGGGAGCAGGAGCCGGTTGAGGAACTAATTTATTGCTGCCACTGGCAGACTTTGCAAATAGGAAGGGTAAATGCAGTAACGTAATAAAGAGGGAAGATATAATGAAATAAATTTTTTTTAACTTTCTTGTCATGTCTACTGTTTTTTACGGTTAACAAATCTCACATTCTTTACGCACAGAAAAATGAGGTCTGAATTCTCTTTACCAGGTAATTTTGTCTTTTTTGTAAGAACCGGTTTGCCCTGAAAGTTGTGATGGTGATATCAAAATAAGGATGGGCAATTTTTTACTCTTTTAAAATAAATGATCCATATTGTAATGGATATGTCATTTACCAGCAACGAACTAAAGAGCGATGGCAAAGGTAAGTTTTTGCTCTTATTTTAAGAGGCTTCGTTATTGATTTTATCCACCGTACAATAGATTAACATATTCGAAATAAGATCATGTTTATGCTAATATGTAATCGCCCATAACAGTACAAAAAAGTACATCCTTTTAAAGCTCATAACACACTCCTGCCGTTTATGGGGTCATCTGGCAGTTTGTAGAATAATTATTAATATATAAATTCAGTGAAGTAGCTTCCCTTTAAAACAATCATGAAGAAGTCAATCCTTTCAGCAATTCTAATAGCTGGCCTTATTGTTGGCAGCGCAGATATTCTTATGGCTTTTTTACATGCTTATGCGAAAAATGGAGCAACACCGGATAAGGTGTTGCGTTATGTCGCCAGCGGGGTATTTGGTAAAAAAGCTTTTGTTGCTGATAATACTTACATTGTTTTTTTGGGGTTGCTTTTTCATTATGTCGTTGCTTTTATATTCACGACTATTTTCTTTTTTATTTATCCCAATATTAAATGGCTCTCCATAAACAGAATTCTTACTGGTATTTTGTACGGTATTCTTATGTGGTCTGCAATGAGTTTTATAGTACTTCCATTAAGTAATACACCTGCGCCCAAAAAATTTGATGTAAAGAACGCCCTGATTGCTGTGACTATTTTAATTATAGCAATAGGGATACCTCTATCCTATATGGCACACAAATTTTATTCTTCAAGGAAATATGAATGACCTGTTGCTTAATGATTGCGGAGTTGAGATTCGTGCTCATTCAGCATAATTTTTCCTGTATTCGAGGGGCTTTACACCCATCCTGCGTTTGAAAAGGGTATTGAAATTAGATTGATTGTTAAAGCCGCATTCATAAAAAATGGCAGACACACTGAGGTCGGTCTCCACCAGCATTTTACAGGCGTTGCCGATCCGGATCTCGATAATAAAATCGCTGAACGATTTGCCGGCACAGTGCTTAAAATAGCGTGAGAAAGAGGAAGGATTCATATACACCAGTTTCGATGTTTCTTTTAAACTGATCTCGTTCGGGTAATTTTTAAGCACATAATCATAAATGACATTCATTCTTTTCTCATCATTTCTCCTGCCCGAGATCACAGACCTTTCATGGCTTAACAACTTATAATCTTTTGTCTCTGCTAATAGATCAAGTATGGTCAATAAGGTGATCAGTCTTTTGAATCCTTTTTGTTCCAGGATAACCATCATCAGTTCCGATACTTTTTTCTTGACCTTACCGTGAATGATGATGCCACGTTTTGCCCGTTCAAGGAGTTTGGAAACCTTCGCCAGTTCCGGCATCTCACCCAGCAGGAAATGCAATTGTTCTACAGAAAAACGGATGTTCACGGCTTCTGCCTTTACTTGATTATTGCCCGGGTAGTGGGAATCGTTTTTCCAAAGATGAGGAAGGTTGGATCCGATCAGCACAAGATCACCCGGACCAAAGCGATCGATATGATCACCAACGAATCTTGTGCCCGTGCTGCTGAGTATATAATTCAGTTCAAGCTCGGGGTGAAAATGCCAGGGCGTATTAAAATACTTAGAAGATGTCCACCGGGCATCGAAAGAAGCTTCGGGTGCATTGACTATTTTGAGAAATTTCGCTTTCATAACTTATACAACATTAAACTTATACTTATTCACTTAATTATGCAAAAAAACCATTGAAAATGGTAGCCTAACTAATAGAAGCGGCTAAAAGACAAAAATATCTTTGATACCTAACGATTGATACTTGATGATTATTGACAAAACAAAATCTACGATCAGGGACTTCAGAAAATGGAAAGTCTATAATTACAGGTGGAGAATAGTACTATTATTGTTTTTCGCAACGACCATCAATTATCTCGATCGCAGTGTGTTGAGCATCCTGGCGCCTGCTCTTCAAAAGCAGTACAAGTGGTCGGAAGTTGAATATGGATACATCGTTACTACTTTTCAAATGGCTTACGGACTTGGAGTAGTGTTTGCCGGAAAATTATTGGATAAATATGGTACGCGGATCATCATGGCTTTCGCTATTGTGATTTGGAGTACAGCAGGCATATTACATGCATTGGCTTCTACCGCTATCAGTTTTGCGATTGCCCGTTTTTTCCTCGGATTGGGGGAGTCGGCCAATTTTCCGGCCGCCATCAAAACGGTTGCGGAATGGTTTCCTAAAAAAGAAAGAGCATTGGCCACAGGCATCTTCAATTCAGGATCGAACATTGGTGCCATTGTATCGCCTTTACTATGTCCTTTGATTGCCATTTATTTCGGATGGCAGTGGGCATTTGTCATAACAGGTATGCTGGGTTTTATATGGTTGATCTTCTGGCTGAAAATGTATTCAATCCCTGCTGAAAACAACAAAGTGACACCGGAAGAAATCAGGCATATACATTCCGATAACGATGAGGTGAATGAAACGATAAGCTGGACACAGGTAGTTTTTCGAAAAGAAACACTGGTCATTTGTCTTGCCCGGTTTCTCACCGACCCGGTATGGTGGTTCTTTTTATACTGGCTGCCGAAATTCCTGGACAAGCAATATCATATCAGCTTAATGCAAATGGGCCTGCCCCTGATCGTCATCTATCTCTGTGCCGACCTCGGCGGCATTGCAGGCGGATGGATATCTTCTTCACTCATGAAAAAGGGAGTGAACCTGAATAAAGCAAGAAAGATCGCCCTGCTTATTTGTGCGCTGGGTGTAGTGCCGGTGATCTATGTCTCACATGTCTCCGATTTATGGATTGCAGTAGCGCTGATCAGTCTTGCTACGGCATCACACTGTGGATGGATCGCTAATGTGTTCACCCTTACCTCAGATATATTCCCTAAAAATGCAGTGGGAACAGTAGTAGGCGTATCCACTTTTGCTGCAGTAGTTGGAGGCATGCTGTTCTCTACGTTAGTGGGTTTCTTATTGGAATACACGGGCAGCTACATTCTTGTTTTCAGTATAGCAGGTTGCGCCTACTTCACGGCGTGGGTAATCATACAAATCGGTATGCCTAAAATAAAACCTATTCAATTTAAAAAAAATAAAGATGAAAAAATTTCAAAAGCTTACAGAAAAGGAAAAGCAAGCCTATGAACGTGACGGGTATATAATTGTCAAATCAATGTATTCGAAAGAAGAGGTAGATTACCTTCTTGAAACCGCAAGGAATGATAATTACATCAGGCAAAGTACGTATGGCAGAAAGGACAAGGATGGCAATACTACGAAACTGGCTTTATGGTTTGCGTTGAATAAAGATGTTTACAGCCTTTTTGCAAGATCGGAACGCATGGTGGAAGGTGTGGAGTTGCTGTTGGGTGGAACACCTGCACATTTTCATACAAAGCTGATGCAGAAAGAACCATTGGTAGGCGGTGCGTGGGAATGGCACCAGGATTATGGTTACTGGTATCATGATGGGTTCTTACTTCCTGATATGATCAGCGTGATGATTGCATTGACACCTGCCAACAAAGAGAATGGTTGTCTGCAGGTTTTAAAAGGTTCTCATTTGATGGGCAGAATAGAACATGGCATGACCGGCGATCAGAAAGGAGCCGACATGGAAAAAGTAAATGAAGCGCTGAAGAGGATGGAGCTGGTGTATGTAGAACTGGAACCGGGAGATACATTGTTTTTCCATTGCAATCTTTTACATCGCTCGGATAAAAACAACAGTATAGCATCCAGGTGGTCCATGATATCGACTTTTAATATTGCACAAAACAAACCTTATAAGGAACAAAACCCTTCGTGTTATACACCGCTCACTTCCTTGCCTGATACAGCCATTCTTGATGAAAAAAGTACGAGCCTCTGATGCATTAAACTAAAATTCAGATAATGAAATTACCGATATTGCTTTTTTTGATTCTTTCCCTGAGCATTGCTGCATCAGCGCAAAACACGAAGACCATTGAGTCGCCTGCTTCCCGGACCTTCAGCGACTTCAATGAACAGTGGACCTTTAATTATTTTTCGGAACCTAAAGCCAAGGTCAGTTATGAAAGCCCGGATGTTGACGACAGCAAATGGACGGCAGTGGCGGTTCCGCATACCTGGAGTACCTACGAAACCACAGGTGAATTACATCCTTATATTAAAAACGCTTCACCCAAAGATGATCCTTACTGGTGGAATGGACTGGGATGGTACCGGAAGAAGTTCAGCATAAGTAAATCATACGAGGGCAAAAAAGTATTTATTGAATTTGAAGGCGTACAAAAAAACTGTCGTGTTTACCTCAATGGAAAAATCATAGGAGAACATTACGGTGGCTTTACAGGATTTTCTTTCGACCTCACCGATTATATCAAATTCGGTGAAGAAAATGTGCTGGCAGTTTCCGTAAGCAATGCACAGGCTGATGATTTCAACGTGGCGCCAATGGATGCCGGCAACTGGGACATTTATGGTGGCATGTATAGAAACGTGAAACTGGTCATCACGGACAAACTCTATGTTCCTTACCAGGGTTCCTATAAACACGAAGGAGGCACTCATATTACAACAAAGCTTTTGAAAGAAGGAGCTGCCGGTGTTCATGTACGTACCTGGGTGGAGAATGATTATTCCGAAACCCGCGAATGCAAACTGGTCACCAGGTTTATTGATAAGAACGGGCAGCTTGCCGGTACAACGACAGAAACAAAAAAAATAGCACCGGGTGAACTCGCTTCCTTTGACCAATCTCTTACACTCAGTAAAGTTCTGTTGTGGGACCTGGATCATCCCAATATGTATGAGGCGATATCAGAAGTCTGGACCAATGGCAAAATGGTTGATACTTATACCAGTCATTTTGGGATCAGGGAATACCGGTGGGATTTCACCACGAACGATCTCTACCTGAACGGAAAGAAAATAAATATGCAGGGTTTCTTTCGTCACCAGGAATATCCCTGGCTGGGTGATGCTATTCCTGATTTTATTCATGGAATGGATCTGCGTGATATGAAAGAAAACCTCAACTGCAATTTTATCAGGCCCGGACATTATCCTGCATCACCAGCGTTGTACACACTATGTGATAAACTGGGTATGATCAGTGTGGGTGATTTGCCCAATGTAAAGGACAAGGATTTTTCTGTAGCGATACAGGAACAAAATGCACGGGAGTTAGTACGTCAGCAACGTAATCACCCCTCCATCTTTCTTTGGAATATGGGCGATGAAACGAACCGCGGTGCGGATTCACGTTGGGTGCATGAAGAAGATACCGAACGCTATATTTCCTGTCGCGACTGTCCCGGTCTTGCTCCCGGTAAATACATTGATCTGCCATCAACTATTATCCGCATGGCAAAATTGTTACGTTGCACTATTCGGGGTTGGTATGACGACGATGATATGGCACAGCGTCCTGAGAATGGACAGCATGCCGGTAATGAACAATATGAACATGAATGGGCAAGAACAGGTAGAGACAGTACTTCGAACAACAGGATCGATCAGCCGAACCTGATCGTGTGGTTGTATGAAGATCATGGTTGTGACAGGGAGTATCAAAATGCGCCGTTGCTTCATTATAATCCAAAAGGCTGGGTGGATAACTATCGTGTTCCCAAATTTGTTTATTATTTGTGGCAGGCTAACTATGCAAAGAAACCAATGGCCTTCATTCATCCGCAATTCTGGCGTCCGCAATATGTTGGCCAGAAAAAAGATATTGAAGTGGACAGCAACTGCGATAGCATTGAATTAAAAATTAACGGAAAGAGCTTGGGCATTTTAAAACCCACGAAGGAAAATTTTCATGTAGTAAAATTTGAAAAGGTTCCGGTTCAAAAAGGAACACTGATAGCTGTTGGTCACAAAAACGGAAAGCAGATCATACAGGAATTGAAGATGGCTGGTGAAGCGGCCCGCCTTCAACTCACCACTTCACATCAAACCATTCCAGCTTCATTAAATTCAGTTGCCATCATCACGGCCGATATCACTGATGAAAACAATGTGCATGTATTTAGTGCAAAAAATACGATTCGTTGGGAAGTGACAGGTCCTGCTACGCTGGTTGGCCCCCCGGTTTACGAATCTGATTTTTATAAGAACATGGAAATGGAAGGAACACTCTATACGGATATGCCGGTTAGCAATGTGATTCGTTCAACCGGTGAACCCGGAACCATTACCGTGAGAGTTTATGCTGCCGGTCTTTCAATGGGTGAAGTGCAAATAAAAGTTGAAAACGTATCGAAAATTTCGAATGGCATATTACAACTGGTTCCCGATCAAAAATCAAGAGATAGGGTGATGCAAAATGTAAAAGAAGTTCATAGTAATCATGCAGCCGTTGTTGAAAGTTTGCAAAAAATTAAAACAGGAATTACGATTGCGGCTACATCCAAAACCGGGTATAAGGATGATATTAATAAAGCCCTTATAAAAAACAATTATGCGTCTATTGAAAGCTTACCCGGGTACCAGTCACTATTGAACATATTGGGAAAAGCGGCAATCCGGGGCAAAGGGAAAATTTCTCCGCAGGAGCTGAATTACTATATTGACAATTACAATCGTTTTGCAAGCCTGGCTAAGGAAATTGATAAAACCCAATTGCCAGAGCTTTTTAAAACCGATTTGAAAATTTATTATACTGAAGAATTGATTACAAAAGGGAATGAAATTGATATCGCTGCTGAAGGAAAAAAGATCGCGAAGATACCTGCCAATGCTACAATAGTTGTAGCCGGCAATAAAGAACCACTCAACAATGGAAGTATTCTGTATTCACAGAGTACAGACATCACAGCAATAGCTTCAACGGTGCATCCTGAATTTGCACGGTTAACAGGCGACGAAAAAGAAAGCTATCTCTCCTACGTTAGTACTATCAATCCCTGGATAAAACGTAAAGCATATAAAACAGGCGATTCAAAATTGGGAACAAAGAAAGATGTTGTCGAATATTCGGTATCAACCGGAAGAGCGTTGGTGTTCCCGGGAATTAACAAATCAACTAAAAACGAAAAGCAGTAATAAACCTTTTATTTTTTAAACTTTGAACGCATGCTGAAACGGATGATATTTTCAATAGTGGTTGTTTTTTGTGTGTTTACAACTTCGGCACAACAAAAATCATATAACGTTAACAATAATGTACGCATCACTGTTTCTGTTAATGAAGGTTGGAAATTTCAATACTTCCCGGCAGAAGAAGCAATAAATGATGGGTTCGAAAAAATAAACTTTGACGATAACAAGTGGACAGAAGTAGCGGCTCCGCATACCTGGAGCACTTATGAAACAACGAAGGAAGTTCATCCTTTTATTCGCAATCCATCTCCCAAAGACAATCCTTATTGGTGGAATGGCTGGGGATGGTACCGCAGGAATATTGAGATTGATAAATCCTTCGGAGGAAAAAAGGTCATTATTGAATTTGATGGCGTGCAGAAATACTGTAAGCTATGGCTGAATGGACAGTTGGTTGGTGAGCACAAAGGAGGATTTGCTTCATTCTATTTTGATTTGACAAAGTTTATACAACCCGGCAAAAAAAATATACTCGCAGTTGCGGTCAACAATCAACAGCGTGATAGGTTTTCAATACCACCGATGGATGCAGGCAACTGGGATCTGTATGGTGGCATTTACCGGGATGTAAGATTGGTTGTTACCGATAAACTTTACATTCCTTTCCAGGGCTCTGCCGATCATGAAGGCGGAACCTTTATCACCACACCGGGCCTGACTGCTGAAAAAGGTATAGTGAATGTAAAAACATTTATAAAAAATGATTTTCAACAGGCAAAACAATTTCGTCTTCATACCATCATAACAGATGCACGCAATAGGATTATTTCGGAAATCAGTACAGCAAAAACGATTTCACCGGGTGAACTGATCGAGATTGATCAACATTCCGACCCTGTCAATCATCCTTCACTATGGTCACCTTCCTCGCCATCACTTTACAATCTTTATTCAGTAATAGAAAGCGATGGGAAAACATCCGATGTTTATAAAAGCAAATTTGGTTTCCGATGGATTCATTGGGACAGTACCACAAATACATTATTCCTGAACGGGAAAGGAATGGATGTACAGGGTTTCATGCGCCACCAGGAATATCCGTGGCTGGGTGATGCAATTCCCAAATGGATCTCTTTAGTGGATCTTGTAGACATCAAACAAAATCTTGAAATGAATTTTTACAGGGGCACTCACTATACACAGGCTGCTTATGTGTATGACATGTGTGATAGCCTTGGCTTGATGGCCTGCGAAGATGTGCCCAATGTAAAAAACAAACCTTTTTCTGAAGAAGTACAGAAACAACAATTAACGGAAATGATCCGCCGTGACCGGAATCATCCAAGTATTTTGTTCTGGAGCATGGGTGATGAAACTGATCATGCAGCCCATTCGGAATGGGCGGTGCAGGAAGATACCACACGCATTATATATGCACGTTCTATTGTGGGGCCATCAGCAGGAAAATATGTTGACGCAACGGACAGTAACCTTCAATTTGGCGGTTTATTGCAATGTACAGTTCGCGGATGGTACAATAAGGATATAAAAAACTATGAACCTCAAAGTTCACAGGTCACCGGTACAGAAGAGTGGCAACATACAAAAGCGATGACAGCAAATCCCATAAAAGCAAACGAACGTGTTGACATGAAAAATCTTATCATCTGGTGTTATGCTGATCATGGCTGTGACAGGGAATACAAAAATACCCCGCTATTGCATCTCAATCCAAAAGGTTGGGTGGATCTGTACCGCAATCCCAAATATGCTTACTACCTGTACCAGGCAAACCATGCAAAAAAGCCAATGGTATTTATTCACCCTCATTTCTGGACAAAAAAATATGAAGGCACAAGCCAGGACCTGATCGTTGATTCCAATTGCGACAGCATTCAATTAATAGTTGGTAATAAGTACTACGAAACTTTATATCCGGGTGCAGCCAACCTGCACTGTGTTACATTTAAAAATATCCCGGTTTCCAATCATAACTTATTCGCAATCGGTTTTAAAAACGGTAAAAGAATCGTTGACACATTATACATGACGGGATCAGCAGCAGCTTTGAAATTATCCTCCACTCATGCCACGCTTCAACCTGCCAACAACCAGGTAGCGATCTTAACGGCGGATATTGTTGATGCAAAAGGGCATCATGTTTTTGGTGCCGGCAATACTATCCGGTGGAAAGTGGAAGGGCCCGCAACGCTGGTCGGTCCGTCGGAATATGTTTCGGATACCGATAAGCAGGAACAAATGGAGGGAACCATGTATATCGATGCACCGGTGAGCAATCTGATCCGGTCTACAGGAAAGCCTGGAAAAATAATCATAACGATAGAATCAAACGGACTAGTATCCGCTAAAACGGAGATCAATGTAAAATGAAACAGTCATTATGCAACTAAAATTTTTTTGTCCTCATTGGGGAAGCAAGCATTTGCCTTTTACAGAATTTACTGAAAAAGTAAAGGCTACCGGTTATGATGGTGTCGAAATGAGCCTGCCCATGAACGATAAAGAAAGAAACTATATACTGGATTGTTTAAAAGACCAATCGCTGCTTTTAATTGCACAGCATTGGGAAACAAATGATGCCGGTTTCGGACAGCACATGATCAACTACTGCGAAAGATTGGAAAATCTTGCGAAGGCCCAACCGCTGTTTATCAACTCACAAACAGGCAAAGATTTTTTCTCTTATGATCAGAATGCAGCGCTGATTAAAGCGGCAGGTGTAATAGCTGCAACGTATAACATCGAGATTCTTCATGAAACGCATAGAGGAAAATTTAGCTTTGCTGCTCACATCACTAAAGAATTTCTCGACCTCCACCCGCAATTACAATTAACCCTCGATGTATCACATTGGCTGGTGGTCGCTGAATCCCTGCTCGCCGATCAGCAGCAAGCTTTGAAAACGGCTATAGAAAGAGCCGGTCATATTCATGCAAGGATTGGTTTTCCCGGTGGGCCGCAGATTCCTGATCCCCGTGCACCTGAATGGTCGGAAACCGTTTCTTTTCATATTGGTATCTGGGAAAAAATAATCAGCAAGGCCATTGAGCAGGAAAAAGAATTTTTCACGATCACTCCGGAATTTGGTCCCTATCCCTACATGACCATGTTGCCCCATACACAGAAACCCATCGCAAGCCAGTGGGATGTGAATGTATACATGATGCATACACTGAAAAAACATTTTAGTTCCTGACCTATGAAGCGAAAAATACAAAAGATAAAGTCGTCGCTATATCGTGTGGCGTTTCAACACTACATCGTTCTACTCTGGCTTGATAGATTTCAAGATAGTTGTTCAATGTCTTTATATTTTCCTTCGTACCTGACGGCCCATCGCTTTAGATCTTAACTCCGTAGCAAATCTGTAACGCAAAATTTCTTCCAGGGTTTGGTTTCGGCGTTGCGGTAGATGGCCATTTCCACTTTTCCTTTTTTGTCAACACTTACTGAAGAGTAGCCCATAAAATCGGCATATTCAAAATAATGAAGGAAGGGTTTTTCATTTTCGAGATTTGCTTTCCTTTCTTCCAATGAAGTGGGAGAAAAATTAGGTTCAAGGTTCAGCAAATTGGCGCCATACTCGTTTACTCCCTGTAAATGGTCTTTAACAGGATCATCAAAAGATTCGATCACGCTGCCGGTGCAAACCTGTACAAACTTTCCCCTGGGCGTATTACGGACAAGGATGCTCGTTTTGTGTAAATGGCCACATAATACAATTACCCTGTGTTCTCCCAATAGATTTATCAACTCTTCCCGTTGTTTTTGCTGGTTTGTTTTTCCAAACAAGTGCCAGTTGGATCTTGCATTGAAGGGAACTACCGGCTGGTGCACACAGAAGAAAATCAATTTCTCCTTATTATCTGCTAAAACGGTCTTTAACCATACAAGACTTTCATCGGGAGTATATCCATCAAATAAAATGAACCGGGCTTTCTTGTGAACAAATGTGGAATTGGCCGTGCTTAGTGATTGTTGCTGCTCGGTCGTTTGCCAGGGCAATACTATTTTTTTGTAGGTTTCATTTGCTCCAATGCCCGTTATGTCATGGTTGCCTTTGATAACGAGGAACGGGCGGTTTAGCTGGTGGTCGTTGATCAGTGAAATAAACCCGCTTGTTTGTTTGGTAGCCAATTCTTCGGATCCGCAAAGACCTTCTACAAAATCGCCCAGTTGCAGATAAAAATCTGTATTGAGCCTGGTTCCCTCTTCCTTCACCCGTTTCAACAGCAGCGGAAGGTTATCTTTTGTAATACGGGAGTAATTGTTGATCTGCTTTGTATCTCCGTCCCCAAACTTTGTTTTTACGTATTCGAGATCGTGATGGTCAAGGCTATCAAAATGAATATCGCCCAGCAACAAAAAATGAAAATCATTACCCGCCGAAGGAATGAAATCGAAAACCGATCCTCCAAGCGGCAAGGCTGCTGCCAGGAAACCCATAGAAGTTACAAACTCTCTCCTGCTGATCACTTTTTTAATACGCTTGCTCATATATTTTATTTCACTTTAAATGCTGCTTTCGTAATATGTACATATTACTGATATTTTGTTGAGTTTTTTCAGGGAATTCTGAAAATTTTCTCATTTGCGTAGTACCTACAAGATTTGCGTCGGCGTCATAATATGCTCTCGTAATGCGGCCATCGTTGGTAAAGATAAATTCATCGAAATTTAAACTGCGTTCGGAAGTAATGATAGGAGCATTACCAAAGTCGTGGAAAAAATGTTCCTTCGCCTGGTAACTTACATCTTTACCTTCCAGTTTACGTAGTTCTTTTCTTTCATGTTTTTTTTCTTCTTTGAATTCTTTCTTTTCAGTTTTAGCAGTTTTGATTTCATTTTTTACAAGAGTTTCTGATTGAGCATTAACTGCTGATACCAGCATAATTGCGGCGGCTGATAAGATGATTAGCTTTTTCATTGTTATAAATTTTATTTGTTTGGAATTTATTTTTTGTTGGATCATTTCAACAAGTCAAAAATATTTTAGCTTTTACCTGATCGTATGTGTGAGTCGTTGAAAAGGCAAAACCAGTCGTCGGGAAAAGATCTCCATTTTCTATAAAATGAAAAGCCCTGTATGATCGTATTGTACAAGGCTTCCGCTTGATAAGGCTTTATTATTCCCGGTTTCGTCTCTTATGATTCTCTTTAGGAACTTCTCTTTGGGTGGGGTGCTTTTCAGGAATTGCCCAGGTTCCTCTTTGCTGATTATCGTGAGGCAGATCTTTATATTGCATCGTGTTGCCAGGCTTTGCCATATTACCTTCTTCACGTTGCCGTATTTCGGGTTTAAATACTTTCAGCTCATTTTTATCATTATTGATCGAGTTGATTGCAGGTTGATTATGCTCCCGAATAGCCAATGGTGTTATTCTCTGCCCGCTGTATTTTCCCACTTCTTTTACTTCGGGTCCTTTTGCAAATACTGTTTTGTTTTTTGTGTAGCTGGCATTGTTAATAATGGTAGTATGACTATACACTGTTTCTTTGCGGTTGTTATCAACACAGTGATTTATGAAATTGTGGTCAGCCAGGAAACGATGATCCACAAACGTCCAGTGCTCAAAGGGTATATTGATGCTTATTGAAATGCCCAAATCCATACCCGGAGCTAATGGTGCCCAGCCATAAAAATCTACATTGTTTCTCCAGCATACCCACGCAGGTGCCCATTCGTAACCAGGCAACCATAACCAACCGTAACCGGTTTCATAAAACCAACGGCCATAGTAGAATGGTGCCCAACCCCATCCATAATTACTGTTCCAATTCCAACCAAGATCTGTACTTAACCAGTATCCATTAGTATAGTATGGCTGAAAGTCTGCAACAGACGGCGACCACACATAGCCGTAACCGGGATAGTCGATCCAGCTGCCATAAGGACTCAACTCATCATAAAAGGTTTGATAGGTAATTGTAGCGGCAGGTTGCAGATCTGTATAGGTATTTGTTACAGATTGTGAGGATGCGCAGGAATATAATGATACTGCCAGCATTATACTCATTACTGCGGTGCTGATCTTTTTCATTGTTTTATTTTTTAAATTCAATACGAATGTAAATGTCCGAATAGGGCAAGCAATGCTGTAAGCGTTGAACAGGCAAAACCAATCGGCCAAAATAAGTGCGGCGTAGGACTTTAAAGAAAAACCACTGCATGACAGCAGTGGTTCACTTTAATTCAAAAAGGATTTATGATGACTGGGTAGTAATTATAATTTAGGAAGTGCTTTCTCCAGGGCTACTTTATCCTGCAACTCATCAAGCGATTTTGTAGTATAATGAATATGAAGAAAGGGAACCTTGTTTCCACTATTCAATGATATCTGAACAACACTTCTGTTGGTAACCCATTGAGTATTCAATATAAGATTTCCATCGGCGATTGCTTGTCCAAAATTACTCTTATCGGATGGAGTAGAATTTTTGCTCCAGTTCTCCTTCTCACTAACAGCTTTTCCGTATTTTTCGGTAAGTAAAGTCTTAAATGAATTATAGTCCTGCAGGTAAAGTTGTGGATTAGTATATTTCTTTGTAAAAACATAATCACCACTAATCAGCTTATCGCTTTCATTGAAAGTATAAATAACATCACAATCATATCCACCTAACTCATCCTTATATTCCAGCATATCATCCTTATCCTTTATTATAAATTTGGCTGTTTCCTCTGATTGTACCTGTTCAAGAGACTCACCCCAGGTAAATGCCCTGAAATCTGTTTTACTTTGTGCATCTGCACTGATGAACAATCCAGATAGCATAGTTATAAGAAAGATTATTTTTTTCATATCAGGTTATTTTCTTTCAAAGCTATGTCGGCCTGTATTTGTCTAAAAGAGGCTGTCGCCGTGCAGGCAAATACCCTCGTCAATGAGTATATTTGAATAGACCAAAACCTTTCAGATGCTCCAACCTGACAACATCAAAAGGAATGTATGGCTGAATATCTATCGACTTGTCAAACCATACAAGAAACGACTGCTCGCCATTTTTTTCATTAGTATAGTAGCAACCGCAGTTACACTTTTTGAACCCTTGATTTACAGGGAAGCTATTAATGACATCGCAGGCTTATTTGTGCAACAGGCAAAAGACGATGTAAGAGCGCAGAACGGGGAAGATATCGACACAGATGAATCCCTTTCCGTTCCGTTGTTCGACAAACTGATGGGCGAAAAGAAAATTGAGCCAAAAACAAACGATACCACTTTTTATACTACAGACACTATCCATTATTTAAAAGACACAATTATTCTCAAAACATTAAAAAAAAATGTTCCAGGAAAATATCATAGACAGAAAATAGTTACACTTCAACAAAAGGAAAAAATACCGGAAACAAAAATTATAAAGCAGCCGCATACTAAAACACATGTCGCCCCACGAACACCAACCCAGGCTTTTAATACCTTAATGTGGGCAGTGGTTTTATTATTAATAATAAATATTCTTGGACTGATTTTTTGGTGGATCGGAGAGAAAATGAACGTAAAGTTGTCGTGCAAGATTGAACAGAATTTTATACAACGAACTTTTGGACACGTACTGCGTTTGCCACTTGCTTTTTTTGCAAAACGTTCCAGTGCAGCTTTGCATAAACAGATTGACCAAAGCGAAGAAATTTCAGGCACTGTTACTCATTTTACCAAAGATATATTCCCCGAAGTGGTGAGCCTTATTGGTATAATCGGGATCATGTTCTGGCAAAATTACGTACTGGCATTACTGGCATTGTCTATCGTTCCTTTTTACATCTGGATTACAGTCCGGTCTACGAAAAAGCTGGAAATGAGCCTTAGCGGATATTATGAAAAATGGGAAGAAGTGTCGGCAAGAATGCAGGATGCGCTGGGAGGAATTAAAACAGTAAAATTATCCGGCGCTGAACAAAGAGAGGTAAACAGGTTGAACGAACAAGCAACTGCCGCGTATAAAGATTATATGCAGCGCTCTTATCTTTCACAAAAATATACTTTCTGGCAAATTTTGCTGACACACTTAGCAACTGCATTAGTGCTTAGTTATGGAGGATACCTTGCACTTCACCACAGGCTCACGCCGGGAGATGTTGTCATGTTTGTAGCCTATCTCGATATGCTCTATTCACCAATTGATAACCTCGCGGAAATAGGGGCCGAGGTACAACAGAATATTACATCTGTTGCAAGAGCTTTTAAATTGCTGGATACCCAGGCACCTGTGCAAAAAGGAAAAGATTTGGAGATAGGCGAGGGGAAAATAGAATTTAAAAATGTATGTTTTGGTTATACTCCAGAAAGACAGGTATTAAATGGATTATCTTTTACAGCAGAGCCCGGAAAAATCACTGCCTTTGTAGGCACATCTGGAGCAGGGAAGACTACCACTGTAGATTTGATTCTAAAGCTATTTGAACCCCAAAGCGGTGAAATAATGATAGACGGCCAAAATCTTTCAACTATTGATGAATCATCCATACGAAGAACAATTGGTATGGTAACAGCAGACGGCGCTATTTTCCGGGGTACGCTAGCCGATAATATCCGTTACAAAAAACCAGATGCAACTGATGCTGAAGTGGAAGCCTCCGCTATCAAAGCCGGTATGTTGACAACATTGCAGCGTTTACCCGATGGTTTGCAAACACTTGTTGGCGAGAGTGGCTTTGGTTTGTCGGTAGGTGAGCGTCAAAGGGTACAAATTGCAAGGGTGATAGTAGATAAACCAAAAATTCTGATCATGGATGAAGCCACTGCAAACCTTGATTATGCAACAGAAGCTGAGGTAAAGAAAACAATTGAAGAATTGCGGAAAGAGAATACCATTATCATCATTGCTCATCGTTATTCTATGGTAAAAGATGCCGACCATGTTGTTGTTCTGGAGGCCGGCCAGGTGCTTGAAGAAGGAACCCCGGAAGAACTGATTGAGCAGGACGGGTGGTTTGCCGAATTCGCAAACGCCGGGGAAGAAGAAAAGGAAAATGACGAAAGTGAAGATGAAAAAGATGATACAGATGAAAAAGAAAATGATGATGATTACGAGGCATGAGCCACCGAGATCGCTATAATAAAGGTGGTCAAAAGAAACAGCGCAATGAAAAAGAAGATTCTGGCTGTGTATGCAAATTTTTGTGATGCCGGTTGTTTTCTGCTTTTTATCGATAAAAAAGAAAGAAGCTTCTTCCCTTTATAACCTAAATTGATCCAACCCTGAATATCTGTAACTGGCTGAACTTTTTTGTTTCCGGAATTTGTCTCTCGTAATATTCCACTTCCAAATAACGCAGTAGGGACAATAATCTATTTGCCGCTTTCAAAACTAAATTATGAGAATAGCCGGATTGCGCAAGTAATTGCCCATATCCCAAAAAAAAAACGGCAATACTGAGAAAGGTGTATATGAATTTTCTCCATTTCACTAAAAATGCTTTATCATAGCTTTGGCTACTTCTCCTGTGTTTCCGTCATAGTGATGTCCTCCTGCGAATCTTTCAGTTTTCAGGTTGCTGGTCCTGATACTCGTTAATGGAAATTTATCTTCATCATCTCCAAAAAATATCACAGCTTTTGAGACTTTCATTTTATTTATTTCGGCGACCACATCCATATTTCTTTTTTTAGTTCCACCAAAAATATCGCTCCAGTGTATTTCGAAATCGGTTGAAGTGGACGGAGATAGAATAATAACGGCTTCCAGCTTTTTCCTGATCGCATCAGGCAGGCGGTTTACTATAAATGGCATCACATCCGCTCCAAATGAATACCCGGATAAGATCAGTTGCTGGTTTTTCCGAACATTGAACTGCCTTATCAGGTACGATGTAATGTCTGCAGCAGTTTGTTCCGGTGTTTTTTTATTCCAGAAATAAGAGCGGGAGTCGATGGCGGTTACACTATATCCATAGGTATTGATCGAGTTACATAACTCAATGGAAAATTTATTAAATCCACCATCACCGCTGAGGTATACAACCAATGGCGTATCGTCGTTTTTTTTCCACTCCTTTACAGGCAGATTGCAGCTTTGTGAGTTTAGTTTGCAGGCCGACAATATTGCCAACCCTATAAAGCATATTATCTTTTTCATGGTTTCATTACTGTGCTTAATGCGATTGGAAGTTGCAATAAATCAAAGTCATCATCGTAAATCAGGTATTTATTATCCCAAAACGTTGCGTATTTATCTTTAAAGGCTCTTAACCCTTTATAATGATGGAAGCGCTTGATTTTCTCGGCTGCAATTTTTATGATCTGCTCTGCTGTATTATCAGGGTGTAAAATCCCTGTCATGGGCACCAAACCTAGATTGAGATATTGTTTATTATGCTCTTTTGCATACTCAATCAGTCGCACGATCAGCGCATCCATCGCAGCAGCGGGTGCCTCTTTGGTTTTACGGATGAGGTCATATGTACAATCATATTCTGCGTAATCGGGTATGATGTTCAGAAAAGCATAAATACTTCTTTGCCCGTCTTCAACAGTAATGATATCCTGGTCTTTTAATTCGATCTCGTCGAACATTCCCTGAGAAAAAATTGATTCATTCCTTTCAAACTCCTGCAGCCATTCGTCAGATACTTTTTTTAATTGCCGGATTAACTCAGGTGTTTGTGGTGCCGGGCAAAAATTAATGATATACCCTTTCTTCTGTAAACCACCAATTCCATTCCTGAGTGATTTTTTATCTTTTCCTTCCAATGAAAACCTGTTCACTTCAAGTATAGCTTCCTGCCCAATGAGTAGTTTATTTTTTCGCAGCTGATTAAACCATGGGATGCTATTTTCATCTACACGGTAGAAGGCGGGTTTCAAACCCATCTTGCGGCAATGGCGGTCAAATTCCTCTAATACATCGATTTTATTCTCTGCGGCGCAAACAGGTTCTTCCAGTACAATAGCAAAGCCTCCGGCAATGCGATAAGCTATAAAGGCATCATGGATATCTGACAGGAAAAACAATTTGTCTTTGTATGTTTTAAAATAATCCATGGATGAATTTCCATACTGGGTTAGTAAAAATTTTGCTTTATCCCGATAGTTTTCATTGACGATGTTTTTCTCCTTGTTCTGTTTTATAAGTGTAAAGAGGAAAAAGCCCCATGTGATAAATCCAATCCAACGGATCAACCACACAAACTCATGCCCAAACCGCGTAATCGGATGAAGGGAATTGTCTTCTATCAACAAAAAGATCTTGAAAGTATGGAGCAAGGATTGTTTCCATGTAAAATCGACACCGAAATGTCTTATGTCTATAAAATAGAAACTTATAAATCCAAATACCAGCACTGCCGCAAAACCAATGATAGTAGTTTTGAAACCTGTTCTCATCCATTTATTACTGCTGCGAATACGGTATTGCGATGCGGTAATGGCTAACACAACGACGGTAAATAACGCAAACAGCGCTTCTTCATAATCCAATGCTTTTGCCAAATTGCCAGCACATGAAAATACAGCCAACCCGAGAGCGATGATCCATGCATTGCGCAAACCGCGGAATAAAAATGCCGATGTCACCAATAGGGATAACCCTAAAAATAATACCAGCATGTGCGAAGCGTGAATCGCTGCAACAGGCAGGTATTCGTGCAGGAGTTGTGAACGATTATGCAAAGAAGGGGTAATAGCTGATATAATATTTACTATGCCCAGCGTAAATGTCAGCAGTGCGGGGAAAGCACGTAAAAAAATATGCCTGCCTTTCCATACAAAAGAAACGAATCCTGCCAATAAAGGCAACCAGAATTCAAATACGCGGTAGAATATCGTGATAGATAAAGCATGTGTTGAATTGTAACCAAACTGCTCAAGTACGTAAACCATCGACAATTCAACAACACCCAAACCACGCAGAAACGGAGAGACTATCATCATGATCACTGCAATAATGTAGGCAGCCGCTGAGGCACCGGGTGATGCAGGCATACCTAAAGCAAGCATACCAACGTATATAGTAATGATTCCACATAATTCAACGCCTATTGAAAATAAAATTGCACCGGAAAAATGCCTGGGATTTACATTGATTGCAAACAGTTCATCAATGGAAGGGGTAAAAGAAGGAAACCTTTTATCGATCCATTGATATAGTCTTCCTTTTTTCCGGATGGAGCGAAAAGCTGAAGCTAAAAGAATAATCAGTAGCAGAATTGAGATCAGGCCGTACGTGGTATTTTTAAATTGGCTTGTCACCAAAACGGTATAGATAATTATGGGTGTACCAACTATTAAAACTGTAAGCATACCGGTAAATGCGAATATTCCACTTGCCTGGTGAACTTCAGACTGGTTGAAACCCTGTTTACGTATTTGTGATGGAGAATATGCAAGAGAACTAACGCCGCCAGCCGGTAAAAAAATACTGATGAAGTTTCTTTTGAGAAAAAGCGCAGTAGCATGAGGCCACCTGAGAGGAAGGCCAATTGCAGCAAAACTTTGCCTGTAGATGCCAGCTTGAAATAAAGTGTAAACAATTGTTATGGAGCTGCCAATAACCAACCAAAAAGGGCTTGCCTGTTTTAACTGGGGAATAATAGCATGCAGCTCTTTTCGTTCGCTGCGAAAGAAAACAATGGCAAGAAGTAGCATTAACATAGCGAGTATCTCCCGCCACCTTGTTTTCGCAGAAATTTTTTTGAAAACAGGCTGTATTTTACTCATTGCAGTTTGCATGATTAGAATAGATTTTATGCGGGTCTGAAATAAAGCCAGGATGCTCCTTGAGTATTTCCTTTAAAATCCCGTTCCTCAACGATTTGCCACTTACTTTTTCTGAAACAGGGATTTTTTTTCCTGATATACTGCTGGTAAAGTTTTGCATAGTTGCCTTTTCCTCAAAGCTATAAACGGGCAAAGTATTGGGTAACAAACTATAGTCCAAAAGGCAGAACCAGTCGGTGAAAGTACTCGCTAATTGAATTTTTCTTCGTCCAGAAGTAAATTTCGCAAAAGGGCAATCATAGAAATCAGTTCCTCAAAATTTTCTTTTGTCTGCACATGGTTTCCCTTTGCCGCACCCTGTTGAACCTGACGTATTTTAAAATCAACAAAGTTCAATAGTTCCAATGCATTTTGCACTTTTTGTTTTATTATCATCTCATCTTTTCGTCTTGTTTCAAGTGCAGAAAAATTATTTATTCCAATACCCATGAAAATGGATGCCATACCGGATATTACTATTTCCAACGCATTATTATTTGTAAGAAAAGTGAGGAAAATTATTATTACCCCAATAATAATAAAGAGGAACACCTTAGGGTGCGAGATTATTTTCCAATATCGATCAATAATTTTTCCCAATGTCTTCTGTCCCTCTCTATTTATCCGGATAAAACCGGATATGTTCAAATACATAGTTTTCGTGTACCCGAAGTTTATCGATCAATTGCTTAAGTTCACTTTCTTCCCATTTTTTCTGAAACATTTCATCATGAATAAGTACCACGATGTGACCTTTCGTAAACGTATTGCCATTCTCTAATCTTGTTTCTATTTCCCTGGTCATTTCATCAACTGATTGTATAGGTGTGCCGTCTTTGGCATTATGCTGCCACTCGATATCCCAACCGTAAAGTTTATACCCGCTTTTAGCAAGAAGATCTGCCGAAGATGCCCCACTCACTTCATCATCTCTTTTTCTGCCACCAATACGCCACATATTTCTTCCCGGCAATCTTACAATTTTATACTTAAGCGATAATAGCTTTTCGTTCTTTTGAATATCAGCCAGCACATTTTGCGGATTACTGTAGAATAAGGTATACTTATCGTTTGCATGTGTATAACTGTGATTGTAAGATTCAACGAAAGGATTTTGCTCATACATACTAAAATAAGTGCCGAGCTGCTTACTCTTTTCAGCATGCTCACCTACAAGAAATACACTGACTTTTAATCGTTCGGCCAATATTATGCTATCAATATTTTCACTACCATTTAGCGGACCATCATCAAAAGTGAGGTAAATATATTTCAGAGATTCTTTAGCATGATAGTCTGCTGACCCGGTTCTGAATGAATACAAAAACGTTGTCAGTAATACTGTTGCTATACAGATAACAAATTTTATTTTACTTTTCATCTTCGCTAAATGTATGATAAAACTGTTTGGCTTCGTCAAGGGCTTTTATACATGCTTCGTGCAGCAAGCCGAATTGCGTTGAAAATGATTCCGCTGTTAAGTCGCTATATTCAAGTTCTTCAAGACATGGTTTAAGTTGTTCCGTTAAACCCATTACTGATACTGTTGTTTTCATATTATGTGCTTCCTGCCGCATCTGTACAAGATCGTTATTTTTCCAGGTTGTTTCGATCGCTGCAAGGCTTTCAGGAACAACTTCAATAAACTGCTCCGTTACGATTTTCTCATAATCCTTATTACCGCCGCTTATTTCTCTCATATAACTTAAATTAATACACTTGTATTCACCCTGCAATTGTTGTGCGCTACCTTTAGAAAGATGTTTTATGGGAATTTCTGCAAACTTTGTAATCAACTTATATAATTGTGCTTCCCGCATCGGCTTCGAGATATAATCACTCATTCCATAACTTAGGCATTTTTCTTTTTCACCAGCCAGTGCATGAGCGGTCATTGCTACGATCGGTATATCAAGTTTTAGTATGTTACGTATTTCCAATGTTGCAGTATAACCATCCATTTCCGGCATTTGAATGTCCATTAAAACAAGATCGTACTTATGCTGCTGAACCATGGCTACAGCTTCTTTCCCGTTTTGGGCCAGATCATATTCGATCTTCCATTCTCTGAATAAGTGTCGTATAAGGCTTTGATTGATCTCGTTATCTTCTGCCACAAGTAGACGTATGCTATTAAAATCTGTATTACCTCTATACTCAAGATTATCTGATAAAGTCGTGTTATTTTCATTTTGATTGTCCGCTACGAAATATGGGATCATCAGGATAAAGGTAGTGCCGCTGCCGGGTTCACTTTCAACCCGTATAGTACCTTTTTGAAGCGATACCAATTCACTGACAATCGATAAGCCAAGCCCAGTTCCGCCGAAATGCCTTGTGATAGTATCATCAGCCTGCTGGAAGCGGCTAAAAATATCCTGCTGTTTATCTTTCTCAATACCTATACCTGTATCGCTTACAACTATCATGACCTTAATTTTTCTTCCGTCCCGCTCTTCACCAGTAACTTTTATGTTTATAGTTCCTTCTTTTGTAAATTTTAATGCATTGCCTATAAGATTGACAAATATTTGCGTAAGTCTTATGGCATCACCTTCCAATATATCCGGCATGGATTCATCTATTGAACTTTGAAGGTTTAAACTTTTCTCAACTACTTTAGCCCCGAACATCACTTCAATTGAATGCACCAATGCACGAACGCTGAATGGTGCTGATTCTATGCGCATCATTCCGGCTTCCAGCTTAGACAGATCAAGGATGTCGTTTATTATTGTCAATAAGCTTTCACCCGATTTCTGGATTGTCTTTATATACTCTTGTGATTGGTCATCAAGGTTGCGGCGTTCAAGCAATGCAGTAAAACCTAATATAGCATTTATCGGGGTTCTGATTTCATGACTCATATTGGCCATAAAACTTTCTTTTATTCTCGACGCTTCTTTTATCTTTTTTTCAGACTGCGTAAGTTTTTGAATGATTGAAATAATATACCAGAATAAAAAAACGCTGGATAACAATACCACTATCGTAAGCAGGTAATTGAGTTTTTGTGCTCGTTTTCCGCTTTTATCCACAGCCTGGGTAATACTCGTAATATAGGCATTACGTGAACTATCAATTTTTTGCACTGCCATCTCAATATCATTGGAAACCCATATTCTGAAATTGCTGTCGATGACGGCATTCGCACTGGCTGAACCATTTTTCAGATATGTATCAACCACTTTTCGACAAAGCATTATTTTCCTTGTTACAGCGTTCTCCAAAGAGTCGACATACCGGGCAGTGTTTTCGTCATCATCAATTTTTTGCAAGGTCTTTTCAGCAGCCAATATTTCATTTATTTCCGACTTCATTTGTGCTTCAGGGGCATCCGTTTTATCAACATACATTGTTCTGACATTGCGCTGAAGGGATATAACATTATTTTCGATCAGGTTCAGGTTTTTTCGGATTGCAAATTCTTCCAAAAGCCTGTTATCTCCATGTACTAAACTGTCAATACTTTTTGATGAATTATACTGTATATAAACCAATACGAAAGTGCCGACTGTGAACGCGGATAAAATAATGTAGATGACCTTTCTTCTCATAAATCTCTTTTGGGAGTAAGGTGAATTGATAGTGAATTTATTTACAGTTGTTGGCGATGCCATTTATCATACTTATAAAGGCAAAACACCAGTAAAACAATACTGATTACAATACCTGCCGCTGTGGCAATTTCTGCTGAAATCGAAACGCCTTTATCGATTTCTGATAAAAACAAATAACATAGAAATACTAACACTGCCATGTCTGCAAGAAAAGATATAATATAAATAGATTTCATGATCGCTTTTTTAAAAACCGGCCCTGGTAGGAATAGGGCCGGCAAACCAAAACCAACTGCTTATGAGAAAATTGTAAAGAACTGTTACTATTACAATACAAAGTAAGTACACAAAAAAATGCCCGTAAAGCAGGCTATCGCTCAACAGGCATTTCGAATCGTTGAATAAATGGATAAATAGATAAATAGCTCACTAAAGGATATTCATCCGCTTATTAAGTGCTGCACGATAAGCATCGGCTACCGGTACAGGCTTACCATTTATGATCAAAGCCCCATCCTGTATTGTATCTATTTTAGCTATGGCTACAACATATGAACGATGTGTACGGGTGAACTTTGAAGCAGGAAGTCGGTCTTCAATAGATTTGAGGGTACAATGTATTGCATAAAACTTTTGTGGCGTATACAGTTTTACATAATCACCCATGGCCTCGGCATACAAAATATCATCGATCCTGAGACGGCGAACGACATTTGAATCCCGAACGAAAACAAATTCATCTGCTTGTGTCTGTATCTCTATCTTATTGCTTTCAATTAGTTCTCTTGCCTTATCAACAGCCTGTATAAACCGGGCTAGTGTAACTGGTTTTATTATATAGTCAGCCACATTCAGCTCAAATGCCTCGGCGGCATATTCTGTCTTGGAAGTAGTGAAAATAATAACGGGTCTTTTATTGCCAAGATGCCTGGTCAGTTCAATCCCTGTCATCCCCGGCATTTCAATATCAAGGAATAAGAGGTCAACATGCTGATCCTGCAACATGTTATATGCGTCCATTGCATTGGCACATTCACCAAGCACCTTTAAATCCTTTACAAGGCTTGCAAGTTGTTTTAATACTGTTCGGGCTATTTTATTGTCGTCGATAATTAAGGTGTCCATGTAAAATTCTTTTCGATATACGCAAGTTATTAAAATGGAGGCATCCTTTGACTACTATTGCTGAATGACAATCTTTGAATTGAAAATATATATCTTTCAATAACTTATGTAGAGACAGCGAGTTGTCGTATTTCCGTCCCAGAGTACGTTGTCTCAGTTAGGTAACAACCTGGCTTATAACTCCTATTGTATCGGACATTGCAATTGCTTTCGGAACAACAGCTTCATTATTGTAGCTGTTCAAGCATCGAAAATATATCCTGCCAGTGCTGTCACACACATGGCAATTGTTCCTCAAATACGGAGTATAGATCTGCCTGCCGGAGCACCCATCCCTTTCAATGGAGCCAAAAAAGAGATCAACAAAGGAAGAATACCACCAGTCAAGAATGAAGCTGCCGATGCCAGTGCATCCTGCAAAGGTTTTGCTTTGCTGAAATCGTTTATACCCAATTCGTCTCTTGTATGCTCTTCAACTTCTTCCTTCATAAGAAAAGTGGGATCTTTCTCTTCTTGCGACATTTCAAATTGAATATATGGATCGTGGTCTATCCATCGGTTAGCGACACAACGAAGTACAATCATGTTTAGAATGCTGATATATTTCATCGTCGTATTGTGATTGCATTTTCGCTTTGTTTTAAACCAAAGTTCCAGTTGAGTAGCAAACTCAAAATCCAGTCTTTTGATATGAATATCATCAGCACTGTATTGCTTCTTAATAAAACCCTGGACGAATCGCTGTGTCCGTTCATACTTTGTATAAGTTGATTTAGCGTAATCAATATCGATCAGTTTAATCAGCATTTTATCTCGCTGGTCATTGCCAATAAGCATTTCTTTGATAGCAGCTGCAGAGATGTCTTTGAATCTTCTTTGGTACCTGATGCTCTACCTGCATCTGAATTCCATCTGACAGCATCCCAACTACGTTTGATAGAAATTTCTTTTGGAACACCATCAACAGTAATTCGTAGATAGATTGGAATTGCACCCTTCAAATAATTCTTTGGCTTTTTCAAATAGAAAAGCAAACCGAAACTTTTGTCTAACATCTTTCAATGTTTTAAGGGTTAACAAATTTCGATTTACAATTACTACGAGACAAGATGTTCAGGCATTGAACAACTTAATAGTCAGAAACTTATGAGATTCTCAGTGGGTTGATTTTTTGCGAATGCCGAACTCACTGACTTTTGAAGTTATTTGGAGCGATTTGACAAAGTACAAAAACAAAAAAACTCGCAAGATCAATGATTTGCGAGTTTTGAGTTTGTTTGGAGATTGACTTCTGCGGACCGGACGGGACTCGAACCCGCGACCTCCGCCGTGACAGGGCGGCATTCTAACCAACTGAACTACCGATCCAACTATTTTAAACAACTTCAACTTTTGCTGAAAATAAAACCGTTCCCGGTCTTATTTTTCAGGACGGCAAAGATAGCCCTGTCATATTTTATCGCCAAAAGTTTTTCTGATAATAATACTCTTGTAATCCATCAAATTGCCATACAGCCCATATTGTCATTTAATCCTTAATTTAGCCGCCTTATAATGAGCCTATGCCCTTAGATAAAAACCGACAGTTTATTGATTTTGAAAAGCCGATCAAAGACCTGCTGGAAGAAATACAGGATCTCCGGCAAAAGGCTGAGAAAAGTAAAGTAGATTATAGCTCTGTTATTCAAAAACTCCAGGACAAGGTCATTGAGAAAAGAAGAGATATTACACAAAACCTTAGCAGCTGGCAACGGGTACAATTGAGCCGGCATCCCGACAGGCCTTACACGCTGAAGTATATTGATAAGATGACCACCAATTTTTTAGAATTGTTTGGTGACCGGAATGTAAAAGATGATAAGGCAATGATTGGTGGGTTTGCTTCCATTGGCGGTGAAACGGTGATGATCATCGGGCAGCAAAAAGGGATCAATACAAAAATGCGACAGCTCCGCAATTTCGGAATGGCCAATCCCGAAGGTTATCGCAAAGCGTTGCGATTGATGAAGCTGGCTGAAAAATTTAATAAACCCGTTATTACATTGATCGATACACCCGGAGCCTATCCCGGACTCGAAGCTGAGGAAAGAGGCCAGGGTGAAGCCATTGCCCGGAATATTTATGAGATGATCCGGCTTAAAGTGCCAGTCATCTGTGTCATAATCGGTGAAGGCGCCAGTGGCGGCGCACTCGGCATCGGAGTAGGAGATAAGGTTTTTATGATGGAAAATACCTGGTATACTGTTATCTCTCCCGAAAGTTGCTCATCTATTCTCTGGCGAAGCTGGGATAAAAAGGAGATAGCAGCCGAGCAGTTGAGGTTAACTGCAGATAAGATGCTTGGCTTTGGTTTAATAGATGGCATTATTCCTGAACCTATCGGCGGGGCACATTGGGATTATGATGAGGCAGCCCAGATACTAAAGGATTATTTGATACCTGTTATTAAGGAACTCAAACAAACCGCACCTCAGCAAAGAGTCAGTAACCGCATTGAAAAATTTGGTAAGATGGGATTTTGGGAAGAAGTGTGAGCCAGGCCGCATCCGATAGCTATCGGGTCTTCATCGTTCTGTTCTTTAATCAACAATAAATATCAATCTTAAATTCTCAATATTCAATTCAAATGTCACTTAGAGAGCAATTTCGTGGTACAGGTATCGCTATCGTTACTCCATTTTTAGAGGATGGAACCATTGACTGGGATTCGTTTCGTAAACTCATCAATTTCTGGATCGAGAATAAAGTTGAATACCTGGTAGTGCTCGGTACTACCGGAGAAAGCGCCACTATTCATGGTGCCGAAAAGCAGCAAGTGTTTTCCTTTGTATTTGCAGAAAATAAAGGCCGTTTGCCCCTGGTTGCTGGTATCGGTGGCAACGATACCAAAGAGGTGATTGAAAGCTTTAAGCAATTTAACCTGGAAGGATATAGCGCCATCTTATCTGTATCACCTTATTACAATAAACCTAACCAGGAAGGACTCTTTCAGCACTATAAAGCATTGAATGATGTCACGCCGCTTCCCATTATCATGTATAACGTGCCTGCACGTACAGGTATGAATGTATCGGCGGATACAACTTTAAGAATTGCCCGTGAATGCAAAAACATTTTTGCAACTAAAGAATCCAGTGGCAATTTTGACCAGATCAACCAGATTATCAAATATAAACCCACTGATTTTATGGTGATCAGCGGTGATGATCCGATTACTTTACCTATGATCGCCTGTGGCGCAGAAGGATTGATCTCCGTAGTAGCAAATGCCTATCCAAAAGATTATGCAGAAATGGTAAGACTCTGCATGAATGGAAAATTTGCCGAAGCCAATGTTATTCATCTCCAATACATTGATATAATCAACTCCCTGTTTGCTGAAGGTAGTCCCAGCGGTGTAAAAGCTTATCTAAGTGAAATGGGTCTTTGTAAAAATGTTTTTCGCTTACCAATCTGGCCGGTGAGTGAGAAGCATATAGAGACCATCCGGAAGTTGATGAAAGAGGCACAAAATTAATCGGTGTAAAAAGTACAAACGACTGGTAAGGCGTATGGCTGCCAGATGTTGTATTGGAAACTTTCTATCGCGTTGCTGATTAGTCTTTACTTTTAATAGATGATCAAACAATCACTTGCCCTGTCAGCACTTTTTTTCCTGTTTTCGTGGTAGCACAGCAAACCGCTACCATCACGATCAATTCACTCCCTGCATATCATCCACCAGGTAGCGCTATCTACGTCGCCGGTTCTTTCAACGGCTGGAACCCGCAGGATGAAAAATTCAAAATGCAGTATAATAATGGTGTATACACAATCAGCTTAAAACTTGATAAAGGTTCTTATGAATATAAAATTACCCGGGGTGGATGGGATAAAGTAGAATGCAAAAAAAATGGTGTTGGCATGGGGAATAGAATTTTAGAAATTGAAGGCAATGATACCATTGAATTAAATATCGAAGAATGGCAGGATCGGTTTCCAGCGAAACCAGGAATTAGCACCGCTAGTAAAAACGTAAAGATCGTTGACACGGCTTTCTGGATACCGCAGCTCAAACGAACAAGAAGAATATGGATATACTTACCGGAAGGTTATACCGCAAGCACGAAAAAATACCCGGTGCTTTATATGCAGGATGGGCAGAATGTTTTTGATGATGCTACTTCTTTTTCGGGTGAATGGGGAGTGGATGAATGCCTTGATTCGGTAAATGAAAAACAGTGTATCGTTGTTGCTGTTGATCATGGTGGCAATAAAAGATTAACCGAATACAATCCTTATGATAGCGACAGGTTTGGTAAAGGAGAGGGAGATATGTATGTTGATTTTTTAGTAAAAACATTGAAACCTTTTATTGATAAAAAATACAGAACAATAAAAACTAAAAAGAACACCTTTGTCGCCGGAAGTTCAATGGGTGGATTAATATCTATGTATGCAGTATTGAAATACCCGAAAGTGTTTGGTGGCGCTGGTATTTTTTCACCGTCATTTTGGGTGGCTCCCCCTATTTTTGATGAAATAAAAAGGAAGGGAAGAAGTGTTAATTCAGCTATTTATTTCTATGCCGGCAAACAGGAAGGTGAAAATATGGTTACTGATATGCTGAAGGTTTTTGAAGCAATGGCGGATAAATCTAAATCTAAAATGACTACTGTAATAAGAGATGATGGTAAACATACGGAAGCCGCATGGAAAAAGGAATTTTACGGTGCATTAAGCTGGATGCTTCGTGCTCAATCTCTTTAATCCCTTTCTTTAATTCGTAGAATTCCGTTTTCGTACTATTCCTATTTGTTTTACGATAAACTAAAAGTATTTTGTAAGAGACAGTTAAAATAATCTGACCCTTACAACGTTTATCCACTTATGCGAACCGTACTCCTATCCCTATTTACTATTATTAGTAGTGCCCTTACAGCACAAAATATCCTGGATTCAATTCAGTTATTTGACTATCCCGTTAAGGAAGGAGTTATCTATCGGTATGAGAATAAGAACAAAAGTGTTTGCACGCAGGCATGCGCTAATGCATTATCCATTGTATCAGTAATTACACAAAGTGATTCTGTTTATCATTTTGAAGAGGGTAAAGTTGCTGGCATTTTTACAATCGATAATGTATATGCTGTTACCATCCAAAATACCCGCAACGAATTCATAACCTATAGCAACCTGGAGACAATTACGGTAAAGAAAGGAGACAAAATAGCAAGAGGGATGAGTATAGGAACTACTGCTCAAAGTAATGACCTTGATTCTGGCATCAACCAGGTAGATATTTTAATTCTGAGAAAAGTAAAACAGTTACCTTACCGGAAAACGATCGAATACATCAGGTCAAAATCTACTCCGAGAAAAATATATTATTCCAGCTTATAGATAGATTACACGGTATAAGCTACTCCTTCCAGTGCAAGTTCAGTATTGGGAAAAACTTCTCTCGCTTCCTGTTCAAATTCTTCCAGTGTATCATATTTACTGCTGAAATGGCCAATGAGTAATTTTTTTACACCAGCTTTCTTTGCAATCAATGCTGCTTGTTTGGTGGTGGAGTGAAACCGGGCTTCTGCTCTTTCCCGCAGATTATCCAAATAGGTAGTTTCATGATAGATCATGTCTGCACCCTGTATATGGGGTATGATACGTTCATCATACTTCGTGTCCGCACAAAAAGCATAGGTCTTGCCGGGTAATGCTTCAGACGTCACCCATTCATTTTTTATCAGCTCTCCATCTTTTCGGGTATAATCTTCCCCGTTTTTCAACCGATCATAAAAAGAAGAAGGAACATCATATTCTTTAGCTTTTTCAGGATTCAGTTTCCGGGGTCGTTTTTTTTGTTTAAAAACAAAGCCATAGCATTCTATCCTGTGATGGGTACGAAAGCAGGTAACAGTGAGTTTTTCATTATCCAATAAAGTGGCTGGTTCTGTAATGCTATATATATGGAGCGGGTAACACAATTGTGTATCTGCTACTTTCAGTTGCAATTCGATGATCTCTTTTAACGCCGATGGTCCAAACACATGCAATTCCTGCTGGTGACTGAGTAAGCTTAATGAATTGATCAGCCCGATGAGTCCGAAGTAATGATCGCCATGCAAATGCGAAATAAAGATGTGAGATATTTTGCTTCGCCGGATCTTATAATTGATCAATTGAATCTGTGTTCCCTCACCGCAATCCACCAGGTAATTATTGCCATCCAGTGTTACTACCTGGCTGGTGGGGTGACGGTCAAATGCCGGTACGGCTGAGTTATTACCAAGGATAGTTACAGCGAGCATAGGTGCAAAATAAGATTTAAGTTTTGTCCATCAGACCGAAACTTATTGAAAATAGCTGCATGCTGCACCAGGGTGAATTCAATATTGATTTCTCATTTACTGCATCGCAGTGTTCAGGGAAGTGGCTCCTCATCTAAGAACTCCCGTTCAATCTCTTCCATTTGCACAATATCCCAGGCCTCGCTTTCAGAAGGCGTAACATTCATCATCTCCAAAAGTTCATTTTTATCCAGGAAATCTTCAACCGGTTTTTGTAATTCACACACCACAAAAGATGCACTGTTCTCGTAAAATTTTTGTTGGATATAAACCAGTTTTTCCGCAGCAGCAATGTCGATGTTTTCAATGTCTTTTAATTTTAACACCAGGTTTTTAACGTCATTTTGGAGGTAGGGTAGCAAACATTCACCTAATTCTTCTGTCATTGTAGCAGAAAGTGAAGGGCCTGGCAACGTGATGGCATGAAATCTTTCTTTGGTATCGGTTTTGACCTGCATAGTTCTTACATTTAGTTTGTTGAGTCTGTCAGCTTCTTCTCATCAATATGGCAAAATGAAAAAACTGCCAGTTCCCGACAACTTAAATTATCAACATCTCGTTTATAAATACGGGAAAACAGGAACCAAATATATTCGTTAATATTGTACAACAACCAATTATCTTAAATGGATAACAATTTTTCAGCCCAGGTAAAAGAGATCATTTCGTTTAGCAGAGAAGAGGCTTTACGATTGGGAAATGATTTTATCGGTACCGAACATCTTCTGCTCGGTTTGATCCGGGAAGGAGATAATACAGCCGTCCGCATTCTTAAGAGCTTTAATGTAGATCTATATGAACTCCGAAAGGAAATTGAATTAGCTGTTAAGGATAAGACTGGCAAAAACATTGCTAACATTAACAGCCTTCCGTTGACCAAGCAGGCAGAGAAAGTGATAAGAGTAACGGTGCTCGAGGCAAAAGCATTAAAGAGTGCGACTGTAGAAACAGAACACCTGATGCTTTCCATTTTAAAAAACAAAGAAAATATTGCAACACAAATCTTAAATCAGTTTGACGTGGACTATGATCTTTTCAGACAAGAATTAGGGATAGTAAAATCCAGCGACCCCCGTGCTGAATTTACCGATGAGAATGATGATGATTTTGATGAAGAAAAAAAATATTCAGGACAAAAGGGTAGTGCAAAGCAACAGGGAAATGCAAAAAGCAAAACACCTGTATTGGATAATTTCGGCCGGGATATTACCAAGCTTGCCGAAATGGGAGCCCTGGATCCTATCGTTGGTCGCGAATCAGAAATTGAAAGAGTTTCCCAGATATTATCCCGCCGTAAAAAGAATAACCCGATATTGATCGGTGAACCCGGCGTGGGTAAGACAGCCATTGTAGAAGGTCTTGCTTTGCGGATCGTTCAGCGCAAAGTGTCAAGGGTATTATTTGATAAAAGAGTGATCTCTCTTGACCTGGCAGCACTGGTAGCAGGTACTAAATATCGTGGTCAGTTTGAAGAAAGAATGAAAGCTATCATGAATGAGCTGGAAAAGAATCGTGATGTTATCCTGTTTATTGACGAATTGCACACGATTGTTGGAGCAGGCGGCGCCAGTGGTTCATTAGATGCCAGCAATATCTTTAAACCAGCATTGGCAAGAGGAGAACTTCAATGTATCGGCGCCTCTACGCTGGATGAGTACAGAATGTATATTGAAAAAGATGGGGCTTTAGACCGTCGTTTTCAAAAAGTGATGGTAGAGCCACCAAGTGTGGATGATACGATCCTGATATTAAACAATATCAAATCCAAATACGAAGATTATCACAATGTCACTTATAATAATGAAGCAATTGAGGCTTGTGTTAAATTAAGCGACCGGTATATCACAGATCGTTTATTACCTGATAAAGCTATAGATGTGCTGGACGAAGTAGGCGCAAGAGTGCATTTGAAAAACATCAACGTTCCCCAGAACATCGTTGACCTGGAGAAGAAGATAGAAGATGTGAAGAATGAAAAAAATAAAGTAGTAAAAAGCCAGAAATTTGAAGAAGCTGCTTCACTCCGTGATACAGAAAAACGTTTGCAGGAGGATCTGGAGAAAGCTAAAAATGATTGGGAAGAAGAAAGCAAGCATAAACGTTATCCTATAGATGAAGAAGCAATAGCTGAAGTAGTGAGTATGATGACGGGCATTCCGGTGAAAAGAATGGTGCAGGCAGAAACTGAAAAGCTGCGTAAGATGGCAGATGACATGAGTCATATGGTGATTGGGCAGACGGATGCGATCAGCAAAGTAGTAAAAGCAATCCAGCGTAACCGTGTAGGATTGAAGGATCCTAAAAAACCGATTGGTACATTTATATTTCTTGGGCCTACCGGTGTTGGTAAAACAGAGTTGGCAAGAGCTTTATCAAGATATATGTTCGATTCTGAGGATTCCCTCATTCGTATTGACATGAGTGAGTATATGGAAAAATTCACGGTGAGCCGTTTGATTGGTGCGCCTCCCGGTTATGTAGGTTATGAAGAAGGTGGTCAGTTAACAGAAAGAGTTCGCCGTAAACCTTATAGTGTGATCCTGCTGGATGAAATTGAAAAAGCTCACCCCGATATCTATAATATTTTATTGCAGGTGCTTGATGACGGACAACTTACCGATGGACTGGGAAGAAAAGTAGATTTCAAGAATACAATGATCATCATGACATCAAATATCGGTGTTCGCCAACTAAAAGATTTCGGTTCTGGAGTTGGATTTACTACAGCCAATAAAATGGAACATGATGATGAGGCTAATAAAGCTGTGATAGAAAAAGCATTGAAAAAAACTTTTTCACCAGAGTTTCTGAATCGTATTGATGATGTTGTTATTTTCAATAGCCTTACGAAAGAAAACATCTTTAGCATCATTGATATCCTGATGAAAGGAGTCATGAAGAGGTTAGTAGCATTAGGATTCACCCTTGAGCTCACCGAAGGTGCAAAAGCCTTTCTTGCAGATAAAGGGTATGATGTACAATTTGGTGCAAGACCACTTCACCGGGCTATCCAGAAATACCTGGAAGATCCACTGGCAGAAGAAATTTTAAATATGCATGTGAAAGCAGGGGATATTCTTGAAGCTGATGTTGATAAAGAAAATACTAAACTCACCTTCACATTTAAAAAACAGCCGGAGCAAAAATCGAAAGCATAAATTAAATTCATAATAAAGTTGAAAGGGAGTGTTGTTTAGCGACACTCCTTTTTTATTTTTGCGGTGGCTTGGTATTTATCAGGCGGCCTGTTTGGTTTTTATTGTTTCTTATCATTCACAATTCTCTTTTAAGTATTCCGGTGGTTATGGCAAAGAAGATCATTATAACTATAGATGGGTGGTCAAGCTGCGGGAAAAGCACATTGGCAAAACAACTGGCCAAAGAATTGGGTTATGTGTATGTGGATAGCGGCGCCATGTACCGGGCTATCACTTTATATTTTCTTCGTAATAATATAGACCTGGCTGAGAAGAAAGAAGTAAAAGAGGCTTTGAAAAGTGTGAACCTCGAATTTGTTTATAACCCCAATAGCCAGAATAGCGAAATTTATCTGAACGGGGAGAATGTAGAATACCTTATCCGTGATCTTATCATTGCTGAAAGAGTGAGTGATGTAGCAGCTATTAAAGAAGTAAGAGAATTGGCTGTAGCGCAACAGCAGAAAATGGGTACTAAAAAAGGTATTGTAATGGATGGAAGAGATATTGGTACTGTGGTTTTTCCCAAAGCTGAATTAAAAATATTCATGACTGCGGATAATGCTGTGAGGGTAGAGCGGAGGTTCAGGGAGTTATATGAAAAGAACCCTAACGTAAGCATTGAAGAAGTAAAAAATAACCTGGAAATGCGGGATTACATTGATTCTCATCGGGAAGTAAGCCCACTACGAAAAGCTGAAGACGCTATTGAGCTGGATAACACTCACTTTACAGAAGAACAACAGCTCCAAAAAGTCCTGGCATTTGCCAAACAAAAGATTGGCCCGAAAAAGGAATAAGAAATAGTTGCTTTTTTTTAAAATGCTTCTTAGCTTTATAGTAATTCTATTGTTTACTACCCCAACCTGCTATTTTATTTAATCCCTGTATCCTCATCCAATGCCACTTTGTTTTTGTTGCTGTACGTCTATGCGGATTATATGATACCAAGTTTGGCAATTCTTCTTCTTTGGCAAAGTCTTTAGCACACTTCTCTTTCGAGAATCCTTCCTATCTGAAGCAATTTTGCTTGTCTTAACAAAAGGGTCTGTTTTTTAGTTGGGCTATCTCTCCAGGGCTTAGTACCGGATGCTGATTTGTAGCAATTATTCTATTGCAGAGTCCTTCCTATACAATTACCTATTGATCTATCCTGAATTACCGGATCTATCGAAATCAGTATTTGTAATCATTAAAACCTTTGTAGCATGAAGAAGATTCTACTCTCCATTGCCATACTATCCCTGATTGGGTATGGTAATAATTTAAAAGCTCAGTGCGATCTGCAGTTTAATAACCTCGTTATCCAGCTTGTAGGAGCGCCACAACCTTATCCCAATCCAGTAACAGGACCGAATTGCAAAGTAGTGTTCAACGCAAAATTTGATATTACTACCAATTCCGGATTTAAATACCTGTTCTTTCATTCCTGGTTATCCCAGCATTATCCCAACCCATCTATTTTTACCTGTGGTGGTCAAACACCAGCTGTGGATCCGGGTACCAATGTGCAACTGGGAACTGCTGTTGATGACGCGGGAAAATCATTCCTTGATATTGGCTTTATTGGCCTCAAAGATTTTCTTGCTGCTGTGCCTTTAAATACTCCAACTGTTATTACGTCACTATTTGCCACTACTTATTTGCATGATAATACCGTTGTTTTAACAAAGCCCTCCAATTCACCGGGCTTAACAGCAACAGTTACCAAACTTGCTGGCAGTATTTTACATTTTGAAGTACAGAACATACTGGTGATATTGAACCAGCCTTGCGGCGGCCCTGTTTCTGTAAAAACGGATATATGGGGTTCGAACTCCAATGCAAATGACCCCAAAGCACAATGCTATATCTGCAGTTTACAGCAATTCTTCAATGACCCGGTTATTGCAGGATTTAAAAACTGTGACAGACCTGATCGAAAATATACATTGGGTGTAACTACAGTACAACCCGGCATCTTTCCTATTACGATTAAAATATTTGCTGATATGGATGGCGATGGAATAATAGACGATGATGGAGACGCCATATTCAACGAGCCGGGAGAAGATATTATGGTATTGGCAGCACCTATTACTCATAATTTATCAATAGCCAATCCGTATTCAAGTGGCGGCCCCGTAGCATATCCGCCTTATTCAAGTCAGCCGGGAGTGGGTGATAAGGATCTGCTGATACTGGTGGAGGGTCCTACTTTAGCTAACGGCGTTTCAAAGGAATTTGAACAACCACAAGGTTGTATAGGATTGCCCGTTGATTTCAAATCTTTCACAGCGGTGCGAAACCAGTCGGTTGTTGTTTTGAAATGGGAAACTGTAATAGAGCTGAATAATGATGGTTTTGCTATTGAAAGAAATATCAATGGCAACTGGCAACAGGTAGCTTATATTTCTTCGCATGCCCAGGGAGGTAATAGTAATGACCTGCTATCTTATACTTTTAATGACCCGAATACTATAAAAGGTATTTCGCAATATCGTATCCGGCAGGTTGACCAGGATGGTAAATTTAAATATAGTGTTATTCGTGCTGTAAGGGGCGAGGGACAGTTGGGTAAAACAATTGTTTTCCCTAATCCATCACTTGATGGTAAAGTAACGGTCGTATTTGAAGATGCTGCTGTGCCAAGAAATGTATCGGTGATAGATATTACCGGCAGAGTGATCAGGCAATGGAAAGGGATAGTAAATAATAATCTCCAGATTGATAACCTGGCACCTGGTGTATTCAGCATAAGGATTGTAGTTCCGGAAACAGGAGAACAGGTAGTAGAAAGAGTAGTCGTTACTAAAAGATAATGCTCAGGGGTTTTATTTTTTAACCCTTACGGGGATGGTCTTTTGGCCGTCCCCTTTTTGGTTTGTATAAACAAAAAACGATTAATTTGACTGCATTATTTATTTTTATAGCAAAGCAATTGTTTTGAGAAAGTCCACCTTCAGGTTGATTCAACCCTTTCTTGTTCTTCATATCATCATCGTGGTAGGCATTGCAGGCTATATGCTGATCGAAAATGCTTCCTTGCTTGACTCTTTGTTCATGACGACCATTTCCATTACGACTGTTGGGTATGGTGAGGTGATACCGTTGAGTGAAGAAGGTAAATGGTTCACGATATTTTTATTGATCACCAGCTGGGGTGCTTTTGCTTTTGCCATTACCCGCATCACTCAATTTGTAATCAGCGGAGAGATTAATCTTTATTTTAAAACCCGTCGGCTTATGAAAGAAATTGCAAAACTCGATAACCATGTCATCATTTGCGGCTATGGACGCAATGGGCATGAGGCCTCCCGTATCCTCAAATTACATGGTGTTCCTTACCTCGTGATCGAAAAAAACCATGCGCTGATAGATAAAAGCAGGCATGATGAGGATCATTTGCTTCACCTGGAAGGCGACAGCACCAACGATGATGTGTTACTGATGGCAGGCATTGAAAGAGCAAGAGCACTTATCACTACATTGCCCGTTGATGCCGATAACCTGTTCATTGTCCTTTCGGCAAGAGGATTGAATACAACTATGCAGATCATCAGCCGTGCCTCTGACAGCAATTCTATTCCCAAATTAAAAAAAGCAGGCGCTAATAATGTGATCATGCCTGATCGGATTGGTGGCAGTCATATGGCTACCCTGATTTCAAAACCTGATATCATCGAGTTCATCGATTTTCTATCAGGTGAAGAGGGCGGTTCTGTAAATATAGATTCGGTAGAATATGAACAATTACCGATGGGCATACGGGGAAGACCACTCAACGAGATCATGCTATGGAACAAAACCGGCGTTAATTGCATCGGTATAAAAAGTGCAGAAGGTAAATTCCAGATCAATCCACCGGAAGATATCATTCTCTATCCCGGGATGAAAATAATAGTAATTGGTACCCGCAACCAATTACAACGCATGAGAGTAAACCTGGCGTAAGACGTATTATTGTCCCGGAGGTTTCACTTCAGCAGGAGCTACTGTCTTTTTTACATCCAGTAACTCTACTTCAAAGACCAGTGTAGACCCACCGGGAATCGACATATAATCGAAGGCGCCATAACCCAGGGTATACGGAACATAGAATTTATATTTCGAACCTACACTCATCAATTGCAAACCTTCTGTCCAACCTGGGATAACACCCTTGAGGTAAAAAGTAATAGGCTGACCGCGACTGTATGAATCGTCAAAGGGGTTGCCATTTAAAAAAGTTCCTTTGTAATGACAGGTTACGCTGTCGGTGGCAAGAGGTTTGGCACCAGCACCTTCTTTAATCACTTCATATTGCAAACCGGAGGAAGTAACTTTCACACCCGGTCTTGTTTTATTCTGATTTAAAAAAGCGACGCCGGCGTCTATATTACCTTTTGCGTTTTGTTGCTGTAACTGCATCAGGTATGAATTCATACAAGAGTTGGCCGCATTATCATCCAGTGCAGTTTTTTTGGCGCCAAATACATCATTGATTGCTTTTGTTACCAACGCAGTATTTACTTTAGTAACACCTGATTGCTTATAAAAATTGGCAAAGCTTAGCCCCATGGCATAGCTGGCTGAGTCGGTTTTATCTTTCCCTAACACATCATTAATAGCTTTGATGACAAGCGGGGTATTAATTTTAGCTATTCCCTGTTGTTTATAAAAATTGGCAAAGCTAAGTCCCATAGCGTAGCTGGCAGAGTCAAACAATGTTTTAAAGCCAGCGTTGACGGCTACAGGTTTTGCAACAGGCTTGGTGCCGGACTGTGCATTCAAAAGGGTAGTAAGGCTGATCAATATAAATACAGCAAATATTTTTTTCATGGATTTTCGTTGAGTTGCAAAAATAAAGGTTGGGCACCTAATTCAGCTGCCTGTTATCATTTAATTTCACGGCTCCGTTTTTAACCATTAATATATGACTGATTTTAACAAAGAGATACAGATCCGCTGGTCCGATCTTGATCCTAATTTTCATCTGCGGCATTCGGTGTATTATGACTGGGGAGCCTTTTGCAGGGTTGAGTTTTTATATAGTATCGGACTTACGGCTGAGGTGATGCAAAAATTTCATATTGGCCCTATCCTGTTTCGTGAAGAATGTGTATTCAGAAAAGAGATCAGGCTGGAGGATAAAGTGACCATCAACCTGAAAGTACTAAAAGCTAAAAGGGATATGTCCCGCTGGACCATACAACACGAGATCAAAAAGAATGGCGATACTCTTTCAGCAGTATTGACGGTAGAAGTGGCCTGGATAGATACCATTAGACGTAAGCTGGCTGCATTGCCCGAAGCATTTCACAAGACATTTGATGACATGCCGCTGGCAGAAAATTTTGAATGGATCGGCTAAGCAGGCTACTGTGTAAATAATTTTACCTTACCAGGAAAACGGGCTGCATACCCATTGACGAGATTACGGATAAAACTATTTTCTTTATAAGGAGTAATGAGATCTTTAAGTTGAGTGGGTTCGGTTATTTGGATATCAGCCGGTAGATACCCCATGCCATAAAATTTTCCTTCCCATACCAGGATGCAGGATTGATCGTCACCGTTTAATCCTTTCTCCATAATAGCAAATGATGGTTGCGACCGAAGCGATTGCATAGCCTGTAGTACCCGGGTATTATATGCTTCGATAGTTTCTTTTTGTTCACAGGCCCCATAGCAGTAACCTTCATTTATTCCATTGCATCGCTCATTACCTGTTTGCATAAAACAAAGCTTGGGGCATAGGTTAAAATCACGGATCAGCTTTCTCATGATAGCATGCCCATCGATGATATAATGAAAACTATAGACAGGGTTGAGCCGGCTCCTGTTTTTTTCTATTGCCAGTCGCAGGAAGCCATTCTGATCTTCATAACTGAAAATGCCATATACATCTTCCCATCTTTTCTGCGATGAATTAAAAATGGGCCATAGTTTTTTTATTTCTGTTGATTCAAGGATACAGGCCATCAGTTCAGTGGCACAGCTCTGAAAACTGATGGCATAGGTATGCCGCATAAAATTTTGTTTCTGGCGACTTTCAGAGTTGTTGCTGAAATGACTGTTGACCCTGTAGCGGATATTGTTGGCCTTGCCTACATAAATGATCTTTCCTTTTTCATTATGAAAATAATAAACACCGGGGGTGTAAGGCAGCTTGTCAAAATGTTCTTTGGGCACATTGGGTGGTAACAATTGTTCTTTTGAATTTCGCTGCAGGCTTTTTTGAATGAACTGCTGCCTGTCATTTTCTAATAATAGCTGGAATAATTGTACGGTGGCCGCCGTATCACCGCCTGCACGATGACGGTCGTTGATCACAATCCCTAATGACTGGCAAAGTTTACCCAAACTATATGATGGAAGATCAGGGATGATCTTACGGCTCAATCGTACCGTGCACAATTTTTTACTGTTCAATATAAAACCAGCCACAGCCAACTGCGCCTTTACAAAAGAGTAATCAAAATTGACATTATGTGCTATAAAAATTTTATCCTGGAGTATATTAAAAATTGTTTCCGCTACTTCTTCGAATCCCGGTGCATCAGCCACCATTTCATTGCTGATTCCCGTCATGGCCTGGATATAATAGGGGATAGGCTGACCCGGATTGATAAGCGTTTCAAATTTTTCCACTACTTTGTTGCCGTCAAACACATGAATGGAAATTTCAGTGATCCCGTTAGCAGCCGCATACGACCCCGTAGTTTCTATATCAACAATGGCATACATGAAGAGGACAGCTAATTTCGTGAAAATTTCTGAGCTGCTATGAGTAGTGAAAAAATAATTATGTTTCAAAACCGGTTGACCAAAGTTTACCGGCATCTCAGCAAACAGGCAAAGCGGCAGCATATAAGCTGTTACAGGATATATGATCATGACCTGCCGGAATTTCCTTTATGTATTGAACTTTACGGCGATAAATTATATGTAGCTGAATACAAACGCCGGCATGGGATGACAGATGAAGAACATGACGAATGGATGGAACAGGTGATTGAAGCGGTGACAGAAATTCTGGGTGTGGTTAAAGAAAATGTTTTTTTAAAATTACGGCAGCGAAAGCCCGGAAGACTTGGACAGTATCAAAAAATTGATAAAGCTCAGCATGAGTTTACAGTGGATGAAAATGGTTTGCAGTTCATTGTTAACCTGAGTGATTATTTAGATACGGGTTTGTTCCTTGACCACCGTATAACAAGGCAAATACTGAGAGAAGAGAGTAAAGAGAAAAGAGTGCTCAATTTGTTTGCCTACACAGGTTCTTTTTCGGTATATGCTACAGCAGGTGGCGCAACCAAAGTAGCAACTGTTGATCTTTCTAAAACTTACTTGCAATGGGCAGAAAAGAATTTTAATTTGAATGGGTTCCCGGTAAATGAATCAAACGTGTTTATTCATGCCGATGTAAAGCAATTTATCAAAACAATTGAACCCGGTTCTTTTGATCTCATTGTTATGGATCCTCCAACATTTAGTAATAGTAAACGGATGGACGATTTTTTAGACATTCAGAAAGATCATGTGACACTTATCAATCAATGTTTGGAGGCGTTGGTGCCGGGTGGCGTTTTATATTTCAGCACCAACTACCGGAAATTTATTTTAGACGAGATCGCAATAACAGCAACAGTGATAAAGGATATTACAAAGGCAACTACACCTTTTGATTTTGAAGGACGATTATTCCGATCCTGTTTCAGGATCATAAAATAAAAAACTCCGGAACATGTTCCGGAGTTTTTGTATAGTTCAACAAATAAATTAATAAAGGTATCCTAATGCAGTTCTGTCATTTGCATTGAAAGGACGATCTTGACCGCTACCAATACAAGCCAGCATCCAACTACCTGAATCAGGACCAGAAGGAGTGCCAGGAATAAGCACTGCTCCAACTGTTGATGCACCTTCATTTGAAGGAGCGCCGCCACAACTATAGGAGCGATCCATATAATCAGTATGACGGAAACCGATGCAATGTCCCAGCTCGTGAGCAAGAATTGTAGCTACTGTGCTTTGCGGTTGATTACCGATTGCTCTGGAATTAACTTTTACCTGGTTGTAAGGATTGCCACCGGATGGAAAACCTGCAGAGGCCAGGTATTGACCGTTCGCTTTAACAATATTTATAGCAGCCCCTGAACTTACCCGGCTAAAAGTTAATAATAGGTTTTGTGCATTATACCGGGCTAGTGCCTCATCTAATGCAGCTACATAAGAAGCAGGTAATTGGCTTGATATGCTTACTGTTATACTACGTGGCAAACCAGTTACTAAAAGAGTAGTACGATACTGCTCATTATTAGCAATACGTAAAAAATTTCCACTTGGTGTGCTATTCAAAAATTCCTCAGTAAGGATTATATCTCCTTCAACAAGGTAACCATCCTCTGTGCGTTGCACATTGGAAGTTCCGAAACCTTGATTATAAATTTTAGTTAGCGTTTCCTGCGAAATCTCTTCCTGCGCTGCCGGGCCTTTCGCATCCTTACTACAGGAAATAATTGTCAGCGACATTACACAAAGGAGTGTCAGGGTCTGGTTAATAAACTTCATACGTTTAGGTTTTTAGTGTGTGTAAAATAAAATAGATGAAACTGTTTCCGTCTTTCCGTGTAGGATGGCACTCGAAAGATACAAACGTTTTTGAAAAAATCTCGTTTTGGGGTATAAATTATTGCCTCCTATTTTTATTCAATACATTTGAAATTCAGCAATGATATAGTATGCGGTCTGTTCCTGCGATAAGCTTTTTTCCTATTGGTTTGAAAGCCGGTTTGATATTATTCGGCATTTTGCTGTCTTTGTTTGCGTTTCCTCAAATTAACCGGGCAGATATTAGAAAATTTTCACCAACTGTTTCAGCCGGGTTGACGACAAAAGACCCATCCAGGGTTTCAACTTTTGTCATTGCTGTGTCGGATAATAATACTTTTAAAACTTTCGCCAGCAAATTAGTAGGGGTTTCTACTATATACGAATATACCCCAGCAAATATTTTTTTGATTCAATGCAGTTGGCAGGATATTATGGAAAAGATCTTTTCCCGGCCTGAAGTATTATTTATTGATGAGCAGAGAATTCCTAAAGAGGAAGTTGCTGTGAGCAACCTGGATATGAGTGCCAATAAAGTCAATCTCGTACAGAGCCGGTTCCCTGCTTACAACGGGCAATCACTCACTGTGTCAATAAAAGAGAACCGCCCGGATACCCAGGATATTGATTTTAAGGGTAGGTATACACCTACATCATTAACATCACCAGATCTAAGCAGCCATGCTACTATCATGGCTACAATCATTGCAGGCGGCGGTAATACATATTATGAAGGAAAGGGTGTAGCTATTGCATCGGGAATTACTTCTGTAAATTTTTCTACATTATTGCCAGAGCCCAATACCTATTACCAGCAATATGGTATATCAGTACAAAATCATTCTTACGGTACAGGTATTGAGAATTTTTATGGTGCGGATGCAACGGCTTATGATGCCAGTGTGATAACAAGACCATCATTACTACATGTTTTTTCTGCAGGTAATTCCGGAACCCTGACCAGCACAACCGGTAACTATGCAGGTATAGCAGGCTATGCAAATCTTACCGGGAGTTTTAAAATGGCTAAGGATATCATCACAGTAGGTCATACCGATTCATTTGGTGTAGTATTACCGGCAAGTTCAAAAGGTCCCGCTTATGATGGAAGGGTAAAACCGGAATTGGTTGCGTTTGCAGAAGATGGAAGCAGTGGGGCTGCGGCTATCGTTTCAGGTATTGCATTAACATTGCAGCAAGCCTACAAAGAGTTGAATGGGGTGTTACCACCATCTGCTTTAGTAAAAGCTGTATTACTCAACAGTGCAGATGATGTACATGCAGCAGGAATTGATTTTGTAACCGGGTATGGATCAGCCAATGCATATAAAGCCATGCAGGGTATAACGAATGCACAGTATTTCCAAAGCAGTGTCGTGCAAGGTGCAACCAATGAACATGCTTTTATCATTCCAGCGAATACAAAACAGGTTAAGCTCACACTGGCCTGGAATGACCCACCCGCCACTACTAATGCGCCCAAGGCTTTGATCAATGATCTTGATGTTGAATTATTCTATCCAGCAACCAATGCAACCTGGCAACCCTGGGTATTGAATCATTTTCCACATGTTGATTCATTGCAACAATTGCCAAAAAGAAAAAGAGATAGCCTGAATAATGTAGAGCAGGTGTCTTTGTTGAATCCACCAGCCGGGAATTATGTAATCAGGGTAAAAGGTTTTAGCATCGCTGCAGCTTTACCTCAATCTTATGCTGTAGCTTACCAGTTGGATACGCTGGATAAATTCCATTGGTATTACCCAGCACGATTGGATAATATTGTAAGCGGCAATACAAATGTGCTGCGATGGGAATCAAATTTTAGTAATGCTACAGGGCAATTGGAATATAGTAGTAACAATGGCAATAGCTGGCAGTTAATTGATAATGCTGCTAACCTCGCAAAAGGCTATTACAAATGGAATGCGCCTGACACATTTACCACCGCTTTATTACGAATGAGCATACCGGGACAACAGTTTGTTTCAGATACATTCACCTTATCCAAGCGTATTAATACATACGTTGGCTTTAATTGTCCTGATTCTTTTTCGTTTTACTGGAATAAACCCCGTGGTGTTAACAGCTTTCGGGTATATAAGCTTGGTGATCGTTACCTCGAACCTCTTTTCAATACAACAGATACTTTCGTTGTGCTTGCGAAAAACAGTAATCCTTCACTTTATTATACAATTGCACCCCTGCTTAATAATAAAACAGGAGTAAAAAGTTTTGCCTTCAATTATAGCACGCAGGGCGTAGAATGTTATATCCGTTCATTTCTTGCTACACTGTCGGGTAATACGGGACAGCTTTCTTTGTTGTTGGGTACCACCTATAACATCAACCGTATAGTACTGGAAAAATTTGATGGAAGTAATTATGCAGCAATTCAACAACTAAACCCTGTCAATAGCCCGGCAATCAGTTTTACAGATTTACAGTTACGACAGGGATTAAATATTTACCGTATCAGGATAGAACTGGCAGGTGGCGGCGTGATCTATTCTCAAAACGAAACGCTTTATTATATTCCAACGGGGGGCTTTATTCTGTATCCAAACCCGGTACAGCAGGGCCAGACATTATTTATATTACCAGCTGATCTTTCACAAACTACCCGCTTGCAGGTAATAAATACAATGGGACAAAAAGTATATGAAACAGAGGTGGATAACCTGCCTGCACCTATTTCTACCGGTAAATTAAGTAAGGGCATTTATCTTTTCAGGTTCATTAAAGAAGATGGAAATACTTCAGTCTTTAAAGTACTGGTTCAATAATTATTCGGGGTACCATTTTTTCAATAAGTAAGAATAGGCTGAATACAGGTGATGGGTAAAAAAATTTTCATCACTCTCGGGGAATTGCTTGTAATAATTTTCATCTGTCATCAAAACGATAGGAATACCAGCCCGCATATAATTATTTCCTTTTGCATAACCAGGTTGCTTTAACTGGGGTAAGATTTTTTTAATTCCTTTTTTATACATGACATTACCCAGGTATTTCTCAAATCTCTTTTGAGCTTTGCGGGGTTTCTTTTCCAGTTTATTATAGATCATACCACCGGCAAAGCGGACCAGGAGTTTTTGTTTTTTCAACGCATCTTTAGCATGTATCAATGGATTGGTGGGATTAAAATCCTGCAATGTTTGAATGGAGAAAGGTGTTTCAGGCACCCAGTCAGCAGCATTAACCACGTTAAAGGCCCATCCATCCCGGGTGATGAAATCAAAATCGTAAGCATAATACATATTACCGGGTTTGGGTCCGGCGCTACAGTAGGTTTTAAAAATTACCTCAGCAGGAATTTTTCCTTTTTGTTTTTCATATTCTAAATAGGAACGTAGTAAAAAAGCCAACGCACCTCCCTGGCTATGCCCCATGACCAGGTATTGAGTTATGTTCTTATTCTTAAAATAATAATTGATCTTTTGTTCAATATCAGGAGCCAGATGTGCAATACTCACTGCCCATCCAACATGCACCATGGCTTTGCTATCTGCAGCCAACTGGTAATTAAAAACAGTTGAATCATTAATGGTTAAACTACCGGTAGCCGGTATCATGGCCGCATAAAAATTTGCCATCCAGCTTGCTGTTTGATTAACCGTGCCCCTGAGATTGATGACCGCTACATTATCATTACGCAGGTAAAGCGTCCATCGGTTCATTAGTCCTGCTTCGGAAGAACGATATACTAACTGATAAGGATCCTTTATTTTTTTTCTTTCTGTGGAATCCGCAATACTTGAACTATGAAATGCAAGCGATAGGAGGTCAGCATATTCCCTGGCATCAAAACCGGGTTGCAGTTTTTGCGATGACCCGGTTAAAAAGATTCCAAGTGTAATTACTATAAACAGAAATTTCATCGGTAAAAAATTTTAGTTAAAACAAACGACCCATATTATAAGTATAAGTCTGTTTTGCTGACAATTACAGCGATTCCTATTTATTTAGCCTGCTGATTTTGATCTGAAATCGTAATATCCTCAGGGATAATCCCTGAACCGTCAGCGTACTACTTGGCTATTTTTTAAAAAACAAAGATATCATACAGTCAATATAGGGTAGCATATTCAATCCTTGAGTATTTTTAATCGCTAGACATATTCTTTTGGTACTCAAAGAACCGATGAGTCCCGGAGAATAAAAAATGCCGAATTGCTAAGGAAAATTACATGTTTGCTTAGTAAAGATATACGAACCCGGCATTGCCATCTTATGAACCAAACCAGTTTATCATGAAATGCTGCATAGCTTTTCTTTTGCCACTAGTCCTGATTGGTACTGCCGCACGGGCGCAACTCGTCAATGACGGTACTACACTTAAAATCCAACCCGGTACTGTATTGCTCCTGACTGGCAATGTAGAAAATAAAAATACAGGCACCATGAGCAATGATGGCAGGCTTGAAGTACGGGGGAATTTTCTGAATACAGCTACCTATACTACAACTACAGCAGATGACTCACTGATTATGAGTGGTAGCGGTAGTGTAACGTTGAATCCGGGTTCGTCAACAATTAGTGTATTGTACATTAACAAAACAACCAACTCAGATCATGTAACCCTCGCTGGTTCTACTACGATCAATTCCAAGCTTACTTATAATTCAGGTACTTTATCGACCAACCCTCTTTTGAGTTCTCTTACATTAAATGCTGCAATCACCGTTCCGTTTGAATTTACTGCAGGCCGTGAGATCATTGGACGGGTAAGAAGAACAGGTTGGGCAAATAGCACTGAGGTTATTTTCAACCAGCCTAATATGCTGATCACAACCAACGCAGGCACTGCACCCACAGAGTTTACGGTGAATATGATCCCGGAAATAGAAGGAGGCGATCCTTCACTGGCAGAAAGAAAAGTAAAAAGAAAATTTGTTTTTAGCCAGGCAGGCGGCACTGGTTTTACAACAGATGTAAGATTTCCCTATACAAGTTCAGAATTGAACACCAATGCAGAGGCTAGCCTGGTGCCATGGAATTTGCCGGCAACAATTTGGACTGGCCGTTTAACACCTGTGACAAGAGATGCAGTTAGTGATTGGGTGTCTATCAGTGGTATTGCCGAAGCAGATATTGCCAAGGAATGGAAATTAGCGGATTCAAGATATAGAATGAATGCTACAGCGTTATTAAGAGGGCCATGGAATAGCTCAACCTTGCTAATGAATACTTCATTAAATAATGCAGGAGCAGGCCCGCTTGGTACTCAATTGGTACAACCTTATAATACAACTCCTTTTAATTATCCGGGAGCTGAATTTGTGCCTGCTGGTTTTTTTGCAACTCATACCAATATTGTTGACTGGATACTGGTAGAGTTTCGTAAACCTGCTGACCCGTTAGACCCGGCCACTGCAACTTCAGCGACTACTATAGGCCGTAAGGCAGGATTTCTTTTAAATAATGGAAGCATCGTGGATGTGGATGGAGTTACTCCTATTGAATTCGATTTAAATAAACAAGGTGACGGTTTTATGGTTATTCGTCATCGTAACCATTTAGATGTCATGAGTAACCTGCTTACTTTAGATGTACTGGGTAATTATTCAAACGACTTTAGGTTGCTTTCTAATTTGTATAAAAAAGTAGGAGCTTCTTCAGAATCTGCAACGTCGCTACTCAATACTTCTTTCGTAGGTATGTGGGCGGGAGATGCAAATAAGAGCCGGACCATTAACTCGGGGGATGTAACAGCAATACAAAATGCAATTGCCATCGGAACTACTGGGTATAAATTTACTGATGTGAACTTGAGTGGTACCATTAACTCGGGTGATATTACTGTTACTCAAAATACGATAGCTGTAGGAGGCTCAGTTAGCCCTTCTGCAAGAAATACGACCGATTCATCTACAAAAAAATCAAACGTTCCAGATCCTATTAACGAATAATAAAAACCACTTCTATTTATTTAAAGTCCATAATTTTTTTTATGAAAAACTCTTACTCTAAATCAAAAATTGTAGTTTACCTATTGACATTTTGTTTCCTGGGTTTCAATGCCTGGGGACAAACAGCTGAATGGAGATTGGTTCAAACTAACTTTAGCAGCGTAGACCCTGATGCTGGTGGCCCGGCACATGGTTCAGTACAGTTTCAGCTTCAAATGAGAGCACAAAGCGGAACGATTACCGCTGGAACTATATCAACTGGATTTAGTTTTCAATCTTATTTGGCAGCACTTCCTACCGGTGTAACTTGCCCCGGAAGTGCCCCTTACCAAAACAATCCGCCTAATATCGTTTTGTCAACAGAATTTGCTACTGCAGGTTATTCTTATAATGCGGTTCTTCAATGCAATGCCTTGAGCGAAACAATAGGAACAGAAACTTTTACACAAAGAGCAATTGGTACTTTGGTAAATGGAAGTATAACGCTTACCACGGCCTGGACACCAGCTTTTACCGCTACACTCTGGACATTAGGAACCAGCTCTCCACAAGGTGGCTTTGCTATGCTCCATTCAGGCGAACTTGGAAGCCCCGGGCAGTTTACAACGTATGGTATTACTGATCCGCTGGGAGATCCTATTCCCACGAATTCATTATCTTATTCAATCCCTATTCCTCTTGGAACAGTTGGTACTCTCCCTGTTCTGTTCACGAATTACAATGTAAACTGTAATGATAAAGGAACAGCTATTTCCTGGTCAACAGCTACTGAAATGAACAGCAGCCATTTTGAAATTCAGAAGAATGCAAATGGCACATGGGCAACAATTGACAAGGTAGCCGCTTCAGGTAATAGTAACGAGATTCGTAAGTACCAATATCTTGATCTTGAAGCAGGCGTAGCGCAATACAGGATTAAGCAGGTTGACCTGGACGGACATTTTGTTTATTCACCGGTGCGGTATACATCTTGTGAGAGCAGGAAAAACATCAATATTGTGATCTTCCCGATTCCTGTAAGCGATGTTTTGAATGTAGCGATCCGTACAGATAAAGCTATCCGGACAGAGTTGCAATTATTAGATATGTCTGGTAGAATAGTAAAACGCCAGGCCGCTGTATTAAATAGTGGTAACAGCAACCTTAGCATCAACGTAAGTAATCTTTCAACGGGTGAGTATATTATACGTAGCAGCGATGAAACATTAAAACTGAGCCAGAAGTTTACGATACTACGGTAAAAATTATTACTAACTATAACTATTAAATCTAATTGCCCCGTCAAGTTTTGACGGGGCAATTTTTTGCAGCGATCCAAACTTATAGAAGAATAGAAGACAGGAAGTTCTTTTCAAAAAAACCGGCTACTCATTGTTGAGCAGCCGGTTTTTAAGATTATACATTATTTTATTACAGCGTCTTCAACACATCATTCATTCCTCTTACGGCAGTTGCACTTTTATCGAATGCCGCCTGCTCAGCTTCGTTCAATTTAAAATCAAGGATCTTTTCCCATCCATTTTTACCAATGGTAACCGGAACGCCGAGGCAAATATCTTTTTGTCCGTATTCACCATCCAAAGCAACGCAGCATGTAAATAATTTCTTTTCATCACGAACAATCGCTTCTACCAGTGCAGCTCCGGCAGCGCCAGGTGCATACCATGCAGAAGTGCCGATCAATGCTGTTAAAGTAGCGCCACCTACCATCGTATCCTTTACAATTTTTTCCTGCTGCTCTGCTGATAAGAAATCAGTTACAGAAACACTGTTCCATGTAGCCATGCGTATCAATGGTATCATGGTAGTATCACCGTGCCCGCCCACTACAACGGCATTCAGATCAGATGGGCTGCAGCCTAAATGCTGGCTCAACTGATATTTGAAACGACTGCTGTCTAATGTGCCGCCCATTCCGATAATTCTATTTTTAGGTAAACCGGTGGATTGCAAAGCTAGGTAGGTCATCGTGTCCATCGGGTTACTGATCACGATGATGATGGCATTAGGCGAATGCTTTAATATGTTTTCACAAACTCCTTTCACAATACCTGCATTCACACCAATGAGTTCTTCGCGGGTCATACCGGGTTTGCGGGGCAAGCCTGAAGTGATAACAACCACATCGCTGCCAGCAGTTTTAGTGTAATCATTCGTGCTGCCGGTTATCTTCGTATCAAAACCAAGCAGCGTAGCTGTTTGCATCATATCCTGTGCTTTACCTTCAGCAACACCTTCTTTGATATCCAGTAAAACCAGTTCTTCGCAAAGCTCTTTACGGGCAATGTTATCAGCACAGGTGGCGCCTACAGCACCAGCGCCTACTACAGTAACTTTCATGTAACAATGAATTAGAAGTAATAAATTTATTAGCCCGGCAAAGATAGGAGGGAATAGTGAATGGTGATAGCGAATAGTAAAAGCGGTAGTGTACCAGTTTGAATTTTTCACGCAAAGCCGCTAAGTAATCCAAGACGCAAAGGCTGTATCCTTAGCGACTTATTTTCTTTGCGCCTTTGCGTGAAATAAAAAGTAGCTGATAAATTTTGAAACTGGTGCACTGCCGTAAAAGCTGAAGCAAAATTGGAAGCAGATTTATTGACTCCTCGTTATTTACTATTAACGTTAAAAAAAGAAACCAACCCGGAAATGAATTACCCTGTCATCTTTTGAAATACCATACGATGCATTCAGTAATATCCGGTTGAAAGGAGCTACAAAAAAACCTCCTCCGTAACCGACATGCCAGGTATCAGATATTTCTCCCGGCTGCCATACCCTGCCCTGGTCCACAAATGCCAATACACCGATCTTACCATTAAATAAATGGTTGCTTGTATTCAGGATTAAACGGAGTTCGTTATTATTATAAAAATTTGTTTTGCCATAGAAGCGTTGCCGGCGAAAGCCCCGCATATTTTCTTTACCACTTAACGTAGTTAATTGATAAAATTCAGGCTTGCCGGTAACAGTGCTGCCACCTGCCCGCATAGCCAGTGATAAGTTTTTAAAGAAAGGAAGGTAGAACGAAATAGACGAAGCATACGTAGCAAAAGCTTTATTCCGGTTTTGTATGTTTTGCGTGTATGCTCCTGTAAGATTGAATTCAAAACCTTTGGAAGGAACTATTGGGTCATTGCTTTTTTTGAACTGGTAGCCGGCACCTGCCGTTACAAAATATTTTTGTTCAAACGATGCGGGAGGAGTTCCCGAAATATCCTTTGCGATAAAACGATCTTCTTCATTTACCAGGTTAATGGCCTGGAATGCTGTATTGAAATTGAAATGATGCAAAGAGTCGTAGGTTCGGTTAATGTTGATACCTGCTGTATAAATAGTACTTCTGAAACGGTAATATTTTCTATTGACATCTGTATTCATTACGCTTTCATTGCCTGTTCCGTAATAATTTGCTACAAACGGGATATCAGTTCTCGCAATGGCTTCCAGGTTCCAATTGCCAATGAACTGGTTGGCTATATAACGATATTCAAGCGCCACTGAGCCGCGGTTAGGACCATAGTAACCCATCAGGCGATGTTCTGTTCCGAAAGGATATTTTCTCCATTTCTGGTTTTCAATATAATAACCAACTCCTATGGTAAGTCCGGGTCTTAAAACGATTCCTTTTTTATCATACTTGAAATTTTTGTAGATATAATTATTCAGCACTGTATCCTTTGAAATATGTGTGCGGGTTTCACTAGAACTGGTAAACCCGCTTTTCTCATCGTCATAAATCATCGTCATCTTTTTTCGCCCGGCTACAGCAGATTGATCCATCACAGCATCAATTCCGGCACCTGGAATAAGACGGACAAGGATGGCTTTGTTCACATTACCTTTTAACTCAAAGATGTCATCACCTTCCATTCCATACAATCTTATCTCATTGGTTTCACCTGTCAAAAAAATTCTTCTGTAACCAGGCTGTTCCTCTTTAGTGCCGTCTTTTTTTAAGTTGTAAATGCTAACAAGGGTATGCTCATCGTCTTTCCTGTTCACTTCAAAATATTCTCTCCCGCTGGTTCCGGGTATATCAACACTGGGCGAAAGAAAATGATAATAGGTATCAGCATATTCGGCGAGATGGTTTCT
>DASVOE010000075.1:0-57204 GCA_036383515.1 Chitinophagaceae bacterium
TTCCAATCCCTGCCTGCACGCTGTTGTTTGATTGTATCCTGTGTTGATCAATGGTTGATTGCTGTTGTATTTACCATCATACTGACCACCGCTGATATAGTAAGCCAATGCAGATTGCAGAAAAGCGTTGTCTCTTTTCACTAACTGTAGATGAATGATGGCGCTTGCTACTAATTCCTGCATGTGCGGTGCATTTTCCCGAGCTGATTTTCTTGCTTCCAACATCGCTTCGACAGCTTTCTCAGCAGCATCAGTCATCAGGTCCATTTCTTCAACAGGTGTGCTCCTGTTTTGCTCTTTCCAAAGCTTTTGTTGCCTGGTAAAGTTTTCGTTTCCCGCTTTGAATGCATCTGTATATTCTTTCACTCCCACTACATCCTGGCGAATAAAAGCCATGCCTTTCGGTGCATCGGGATTATCCATGAACATCCAATAGCGTTCTGTTCCCAACCCACCCGGTGTTAAACCATCACCTTGCCAAAACCAGGCTGGCTTTAGTTTTATATTTTCTTCCTGGGCTTTTGTAACAAGCTCCAGGCTTTTTAATAAACTTTCTGCACCATTTCCATACGATTGTTTTAAAAAGTTAACAGCATCAGAGCGGTCAAACCGTTCGCCTTTTAATTTTTTTCCAACCGTCATTTGTGTAAGCAGCCGGATCGGGTTGTCTGCGTCATCATCTCCTTTGATCTGAAAATCCTGGTATTGAATGCCGGGAAATCCCGCTTTGAAAATGTTATCAATCATCCTGGCAATAAAATCATTACTGTACCAATACAACGGATGCGGATGCTCAGCATCATAAACAAGCATATCATGAATAACTCCGAGTCCCTTTGCTTTAAGCGAATCAGCCCAGGGTGCATAGTTGACAACAGGTTGGTCAAATCCACCGTACTTTACGGCTATATAAAATTCATTAAGCGGAAAGCTTAGTTTGGCTAAGGTTTTCGCATCAATGTACCAGTCTCTTATGCCTAAAAAAGATTTTGTGCTTCTTGTGTCTGCTAAAATTTTATGAAGCGTATTGACGTAATCAACAAAGTTTTCATTGGTCGCCTCATAATTGATACAATCTTTCCAGTTCTGCCACTGATTTTCTTTCAGTTTGTTTTCATCTAATGTCCATGCTGCTTCGGCATAGGCATTTAAAAAACCGTCCAGTTCCGGCAACACCTTCATCATTTGATAAGTAGAAGAAACGAAGTATTCCCGGTAAACAGGATTGGTCCATTGCTGATGCCCGATCACTTCTCCTTTCTTTCCTTTTAAAGCACTTGCATATAAATCATTCTGGTGTGCATTTTCCAGGTAACGGGTGTATATACCACCGGGATTAAATATCTCCTGCCTGCTTTTCCAAAAGGAATAAGGTATGTAATGACTGTAGGACCTTGAGATAATATATTTTATTCCTTTGTTTTTAGCCCGCTGCATGTTTCTCCTGAGCGTATAAACGTTTTGTTCTATCTTTTTTGCCTCGAACACCTGTGCATCAGGAAACTTCGTTTTTGAATAATCAACAAAATACATCGGCATGAACTTGAAGGTTCCAAGGGATATGGTATTAAAGCCGGCGGCAACAATGCGTTCAATCTCTTTATCAACCTGCAATGTGTCTTTCAATTCACACCATTCGGTCCCATTCACGGCTGCTACCAGGTACTGATCTTTGTTCCCGATCTTTTGGGCAATTGCCGGTTGCTGAACAACGAACAATAGAGTGAAAGACACAAACCAAGCGCACTGGCTTTTCATAAATCAATTATTATTAAGCAAACAGGGAGGTGAGGCATGCAACATGCCTTTCATCCCTGTTTAGATGAACCAACTTTTGTGAGTAAAAAATTAAAATGACTTTGCTAACCGAAAGCCGACAAAGTCATACTTGCCGCAGGGCGAAAACTTGCCCCTAATGGATATTCTGCAATAATCTTTTAACGTATTCCATCCGCAGCCTTTGAGAACCCGCATGCTTCCACTTTCCGGACCTTTTGGATTTTTTGCCGAAGAAGTTTTATAATAATCACTGCCATACCAGTCGTCGCACCATTCCCACACATTTCCTATCATATCATACGTGGCGAGCCTGTTATCTATCGTGCCTTTGTTATACTGTTTAACACCATTTACAGTTAAGTAATTGGAGGTAGAAGTATTATCATTTTTGGATACGTTAGCCGCTTCTTTTGTACCAACTTTCTGCGGGCCTTTGCCACTGTTATCTTTAAACCAGGCAAGTGCTGTCAGGTCAGTCACAGCGCTTTTTTCAGCTCCTGTATAATAGGTGTAAGGACCTCCGCTCAAATAAAAAGTATCCTGGTCAGCGGGTTGTCCCAAATGACCTCCGCGTGCAGCATATTCCCACTCAGCTTCTGTGAGCAATCTTGCACCCACCCATTTGGCAAACGCTTTGGCATCATACCAGGAAACATTTACAATAGGTCTGCTCAGGCTATCGACGGTTGTGCCCCATTTAAAGGTAGGTTCCTCCGGTATCGGCCATCCTGTTTGCTGACAAAAAACGAGATACTGCGCCATGGTCACTTCAAACCTGCAAACCTGGAAACTGTCAAGCGTTACAACATGGGCCGGCAATTCATCTGGGATCAATGAATTTTTTAGATCATCGCGTTTTGAAGAATACGTTCCCATGGTAAAGCTGCCGGATTGCACTTTTATCCAATCGCCGCCCGGTATTACAGTAGACGGATCAGCCAGGGGTACAATCTTATCAAGAGAAGGAGCGGTGCATTCCTGGCTGGGATTTGGGGAAGAAGAATCTGATTTTTTGCAGCCAATAAAAAACAGGCACGACAAAAAAATTAAAAGTTGAAGCTTGGAAAATGTATGTAGTCTCATATACTAATCTTGGAAGTTAATTGTTTTAATAGCCGTCATTCTGACCGATATTGTATGCTTGTAATTGTAAATAGGGAATGGGATAAACCAACTGATAACTTTGGGGCCCGACGAGTTTTGAATTTTTCAGGAAGTCCGAAGTAAAAGTAATGGTGCCAGCCGCATACGTGACAGGACCCGTTGGATTGGGATACACTCCGCCCGGATAAGAAGCTTTGAAAGTAGGAACAGGTGATGCAGCAAGTTGTGCCTGGTCTCTTGCGGCTAAACTTGTCATCGTTTGGATATAAGTGCCTGTTCTTTTTAAGTCAAACAAGCGTTGTCCTTCATGTGCAAATTCCAAACGCCTTTCTTTCATCAGTGAATCACGAAACTGGGCTTGTGTGCATGAACCATCTGCTAATACATACGCTGTAGGGTTTGAAGAGAAAGCTCTTTTTCTTACGAGGTTGAAATAATAATACTGGTTACCGCCTACACCAACAGTTCCTAATTCATTTAACACTTCTGCATACATTAACAACACATCAGCATAACGAAGCACAGGAAGATTATTTGCTTTGTAATCTCTGGCTACTGTATTGGAGTCAACATATTTAAAGATGTAGGGAACGTTGTATTGCGTTAATTTAAAAGTGCCGTCGCTATTTTTCTTTATGTAGTAGGAGCCATACCATTTTAACCGGTCATCCTGCGGGCGGTACAACGACCAAAGATCTGTGGTTGGCGTCCATGCTGCATAACCTGAAGTAGCCAGCTTGGTAACTTCGGGAGCGGAGACAGAACCTGGTAAAAAATTACGGTGCATAAAGCTTCCAACCCTGTCTGAAACATCTCCGATGGTGTAATGTTCGAAAAGTGATTCTGTATTAACTTTCTTATTGATATCGAAATAATCAATAATTTTTGGCACTAAAGAAAAACGATTCGAAGAAACGACTTCTCTAAGCTTTGTTTCCGCCTGTTGTAACATTGCAGCATTCCTGTTACTAAAAGGCCCGGCTAATATCAGGTACATTTTCGCCAGTAAAGATTTGGCAGCCCACTTGCTGGCCCTGCCAATAGCAGGTGGCGCATCCGCACAATTTGTTTCTGCAAACTGTAAATCCCTGACGATTAAATCATAGACAGCTGCAACAGGAGATTTTGGAATTTGTGTTTGAGCGATGACTTTTACTTCAATCGTATCTAAAGGAACACTGCCCCAAAGTTGCGCCAAATAATAATATTGCAAGGCACGTAAGAATTTTGCTTCACCAACGATTACATTCTTATCAGCCTCTGTCATTGTTTCAATCTTGGGTACGTTTTCAATGATAGCATTGGTTTGTGCAACGGTTTTGTACAACGATACCCAGCTGTTATTGAAATAGCTGTTGTTCGGCGAGAAGTTGAAATTCTGAATCTGCCTGCGCTCATCTTCCGAGTTCTTATACTCATCATCCATATCATCTGTAACAACGTCTGTAAGCATAAAGAAATTACGGCAATCACGCGGGCCAAAAGAAAGGGCCAGTGTATAGGCAGCATTTAACCCTGCTTTGGCATCGCTTGCATTTTTCCAGAAATTAGCAGACGATATATCGCTATAAAGATTTTCTTCTAAGAAATTTTTCTTACATCCGGCCATTGCCATAAGCAACAACACGGGAATTATCATTGTAAAAAAAGTTTTCAGTTTCATAATATTATTTAGTTTAAACGATTTAGAAAGTTGCATTGATTCCGAATACGAACATTTTGCTGGTGGGGTAAGACCCGTTATCAATACCGGCGCCTACACTTTGTTTGCCCATATAACTCACTTCAGGATCGTAGCCGCCATAATATTTCGTAAACGTGAAGAGGTTGGTTGCCGTAACATAGAACCTCAGGCTGGGCAGTTTAAGACCTTTTATACTTTTATTGTTCAGGCTGTAGGCAAGTGACAATGTTTTGATTCGTAAGTAAGAACCATCTTCGACATACATATCCGACATGGCACCTGTGTAACCATTTGAATATGCCCGGGGGATTGTATTACTTGGGTTTCCGGGATCGCCGGTTAAAGGATTGGGTGGTCTCCAACGGTTTAACACTTTTGCCAGTTGGTTATCACTACCCGTATAGTTCATCAATTTTGTATAGCTGGTATTCAGGATTGAATTTCCCTGCTGAAATATCATAAAAACTGAAAAATCGAAATTCTTATAAGAGAAGTTATTGGTCATACCTCCATTCCAATCCGGCATCGGGTTTCCTAAAATAACTTTGTCCTGCTCATTGATGATTCCGTCTTTGTTCTGGTCAACATATTTAATAAACCCGGGTAATGTTTTTGAACCTTCTAATTTGGCAGTAGTTGCATTTATTTCTGCCTGCGTCTGGAATATGCCGTTGGTTTGATAGCCATAAAATACGCCAAGTGGTTGTCCTACTTTTATTAAAACAACATTTCCGAATTTGGTATTCGAAGAAGAATTGGAAATAGCAGAAATTTCTGAAGCGCCTCCGAGGTTTGTTACTTTGTTACGATTTAAAGCTGCATTGAAGGAGGTCGTCCACCTAAAATCTTTTCCTGTAATGTTTTTGGAGGTGACGGAAACTTCCCATCCTTTATTTTCTACGCTGCCCACGTTTTTTACCACTGTTGTATAACCGGAAGCGGCAGGCAAAGAATAATCCAATAATAAGTCGTTTGTATTTTTCTCATAATAATCTGCGGTAAATGATATTCTTCCTTTCAGGATTGAAAAATCTACTCCAAGGTCAAGCTCTTTTGTTTTCTCCCATTTTAAATCTGAATTGGCCATGCGGTTGATCATATAACCGGTTCCCAAAGCGCCACCGATCGCTGTTGCCCTGGTGCTATAAATTGAAAGGGAAGAATACGGATCAATACGGTCACTTCCGTTAACACCATAAGAGGCCCTGATTTTTATATCGTTTACAGCTTTGAATTTTTTCAGGAAGCGTTCGTTTGATAATCTCCAGGCGATAGACCCTGCAGGGAAATAACCCCATTTATTATTTACGCCGAATTTAGAAGATCCATCTGCACGGTAGGTAAATGAAAGTAAATAACGATCGCTGAAATTATAGGTTGTTCTGCCGAAGAAGGATAACAATTTATATTCAGAAGCTGCCGAAGATATAAGTGGTGCACCGTTACCACTGTTTAAATTGTAAAACGTAAAAACATCGGTTGAAAAATCTGTTCCTTCAGCTTTGAAATTGTTATTAAAGCTTTTGGTTACTTCCTGGCCTGCTAAAATTGAAAAGGAGTGCCGTTTGATTTTATTGGTATACGATATCGTATTGTCATTTGACCATTTTGAATAACGGAGCATTTGTTCATACGCATCACTTACTTTATCTCCCCTGATTGTATTGGGAAAATAATAATTATTTAATCCATAGGATGGACTCATGGTGGCGTTAGAGCGGATGGCAAAGTGTTTAAGAAATTTTATTTGCAAATAACCGCCAACCATAACACTCATGTTCTTTTTTTCATTGGTGGTTTCCTGGGCATTGGCTAAAGGAGAAGTGCTGACCGGATCACCTGTGACCGGATCAACATAAAATGATCCCGAAGGATCTAAAAGCCCCTTATCAGTAGGGTTGGTTGCATTAGCTCTCAGAACAGACCCGTTATCCCCAACCTGGATACCGTGTTTTAAAGTTTGAGAAAGATTCAACTTGACACCGGCAGAAATGGCTTTGTTAAGATTGAAATCCAAATTGCCCCTCAATGATGCTTTGGAATAATCTGAATTAATGATAAGGCCCTGCTGTTTTAAATAATTGGCAGAAATATAATATTTTACTTTATCATCACCTCCTGATATTGATATGGTAGAGCTGTATTGGGATGCTGTATGAAACAACAAATCCTGCCAATCACGGTTTGTGGGAATCGTATCAGGACGTAAGGTATTGGGTGAAGAACCTATAGCTTCTCTTGCTTCATTTGCCAGCTGTGCCAGTTCAGCAGCGTTTAACAGGGGTAGTTTGCGTCTTAAGCTTTGAACCCCGTAATAGTTTTCATACGTAACAATTGGTTTGCCCTTAGCGCCGCTTTTAGTTGTTACTAATACTACGCCATTCGCACCTCTTGAACCATAGATTGCCGTTGCGCCGGCATCTTTTAATATCTCAATTGATTTTATATCAGCCGGGTTTAAAGAAGATAACCCCTGGTCTGAAGTAAAACCATCAATTACCAATAAAGGCTCGTTATCCGCTTTGATCGAACTGCCCCCGCGTACCCGGATGGTGATATCACCGCCGGGTTCAGCCGAGGTATTCGTTACCAAAACACCGGCAGCATTGCCTTGTAAGGCTTGTTCAATTGCAGTAGTAGGCGTTTTCATTACATCCTCAGATGATAGGGTAGAAATTGACGTTGTCAAATCTCTTTTTCTTGCCGTTCCATAACCGATGACAACAATATCCGAAAGTTGCTCTTTAACAAAAGCCAATGAAATGGTTATTTTTTTTTGAGCTTGTGCTTTCACTTCTTTTGGCTCATAGCCTACATAACTAATAACTAAAACAGCATTTTCATTGGGCACTTCTATTGAGAATTCACCTTTTTCATTTGTTTTGGTAGCCAATCCCGATCCTTTGATCGAAACAGTAGCTCCTTCCAGCACCTGGCCATTCTCATCCCGAACCACGCCTTTAATAGGAATGTTGTTTTTATTATTGGCATTATTATCCTGGATGGGTTCAATCACAACCACCGTATTGCTTTTTTTCTTTATCACTATCGTATTGGCTTCAATAGTATAAGACAATGGCTGATCTTTGAACGCTATTTCCAGCACCTGGGCCAATGAAACGTTTTGCACATTCATGGTAACCCGTTTGGCTTCCTGCAACATTTCGTCGTTATAAAGGAAGTAATAGCCTGTTTGTTTCCTGATGTCTTTGAACACTTTTTCAAGTGATGCATTTTTTTCAGACATTGTAATGAGTTGTGCACGCCCCCTGGCGCTTACCTGTAAGCAAGCCAGAAGAATGAGGACAGTGACTTTCATAATAACAAGTTTTTTAAAACGAAATGTTCTGTCTGACCGGCCAGCATGGGGATCAGACTTACGAAAAGCAATTAATAGCATAAATTTGCGTCGTTTGGTTAATCAATAATGCAATCTTAGGTGTTATGTTTAACTCAGGCGTTGGCCGGAAGTGTTGCAACCACTATCCGGCTTTTTCTATTTTCCTGAATCTCTTTAGTTAATTCAATTGGTTCTCTTTACGAATTAAAAGTTTACAATAATTTGTCTGCCCTTTAGTGTGAAATGAACTGCTCCTGTAAGCTCTATCATGTGCAAGACATTTTCCACGTTTGCATTTTTTGCAATCGTTCCACTAAAGTGTCCTTCTACCTGTTTTTCATAAATGATTTGAACGTCATACCAGCGTGCGATTTGCCGCATGATGGAAGCGAGGTCAGTTTGCTCAAACTGGAACAGTCCATTCTTCCAGGCAACAACCTGCTCTGTATTTACTCCTTTCTTTACCTGAAGTACGCCTTGTTTATTACTGTTTACCTGTTCGCCCGGTTGAATAGTAACCTGTGTTCCCTTTTCCTGCACCCGAACAGATCCTTCGAGTAAAGTGGTTTTTACTGCTGCTTCATCGTCATAGGCCATAACGTTAAAGTGAGTACCCAGCACATTTACTTCCATCTCGTTCACTTTTACACGGAAAGGCATCCGGGCATTTTTAGCTACTTCAAAATAGGCTTCCCCTTTTAATTCTACTATCCGTTCCTTACCATTGAAAACAGTGGGAAATCGAATTGAAGAAGCAGCATTTAACCATACTTTGGTTCCATCAGCCAAAACAAGCGTATACTGTCCACCGATGGGCGTACTCAATACATTGAATGCCACTTCAGCATTTTGATCATGCGAAGATTTATAAGCTAATTGGCCGTTATCAAGTTTTATAACCCGGCTGTTTTTTTCCTGTGCAATCAGGCCCTGGCGGGTTGTATCCAAAACAATCGTTGACCCATCACTTAACGTAAGGACTGCTTTGTCTCGACCTGGTGTTATGGTTTGTTCTGCACCTTTCGCAACATCCGTATTTTTCGATACTACCGATTGACGATTAGTTCTCAAATAAAATAATGCTGAAACACCCAGCATTAAAATGATGGATGCTGCCGCCCACCAATATTTTTTGGTTGTTGATAATAAAACAACCTTGGGCCTTTTCTTTTTTTGAATCCGGCTGAATATCCTTCTTTTTAATTCATCTTCAGAGGGTACAAAATCAACTGGTATGGAGAGGGGGTCTTCCAGGCTTTCATTATACCATTGAAGAAATTGTTGCTTTTCGGTTTCCGTTATCGTTCCATTCAGCCATTTTTCCGCCAATTCGTAGTAACGTTGATCGTGCATACAAAAATGTGTCTTATAACTAAGTCTCTTATCTGACTCCAATCCCTTAGTGAAGGAGAAAAAAAGTTTAGAAAAATTCAAAATTGCCAGCGAACAGCAATTTTTACAGGAAATGAGAGAAAAACTGCCCCAGGCTCATGCGTAGTGTACGCAAGGCTTTGGCAAGGTGAGATTCAACCGTTTTCTCTGAGATGCCTAATTGTATAGCAATTTGTTTTTGCGATAATCCTTTATCCCTGCTTAAGCGAAAAACCAGCTTGCATTTCTCAGGAAGCCTATCGGTTTCTTTCTGTAGTTCTTTTTTTAATTCTTCAAACTGCAGCCAGTTTTCTGTGGAGCAATCAAGTTCACTTTTTACTAAAGCATGCTGCTGATATTTTAATGCACGGTTCTTTTTTGCCAGTAATGAGATTACTTTGTATTTGACGCAAGCAGAAAAATAACTGGACAAGCTGGTATTTATCTCCAGGCTTTGTCTCCGGTTCCATACATCCAAAAAAATTTCCTGAACGATTTCTTCTGCTTCTGAAAGGTTATTCGTTTTTTTAGCAGCAATAACAAAAAGGGGCTTCCAGAAAAGAGTATAAATTTCTGAGAAGGCTTGTTCGTCACCAGTTTTTAACCGCGACAGCAATTCATTTTCGTCCTGATTCGAGAGCAGATTCATAAAGCAAACAGTCCCTTTGAACACTGGTATTAGCAATTGAAAAGTCGGTGGTCAATTGCTAATTTCGAATACAATTATATTATTTTTTAAGCAAATCAGAAGGATTTTTAATATCACACGGCTTTTACCCGGTTTTTTGAGATGTTTTGTAGTCCGTATCATTAAAAAGCACACCCTGATTGTCAGTTTATAATGTATGAATATAAAATTATAAAAGGTTTGCTACCCAATCCACCGGAAGAGAACGTTCTTCGGATATTTTCTTTCCCCTCAACGAAAGTGAAAAAGGTTTTTTCTTTCTCTATTACAGCTACATCAGAACTTATAATACTCCTTCATCCTCATCACAAACATGTCCTTCTTCCTCCTGCTCACTTCCAATTCTTTCCCATCCGATAATAACACAAACCCGCCTTCGCCGCGCAGGTATTCCTTTACATGCAATAGGTTTACCAGGTATGATTTATGAATACGAATAAACCCGCTGTCCGATAACAGCTCTTCATACTCATGCATAGGCTTGGAAGTGCAGAGGGTTGACTGGTTATTGAAATGTAAATTGGTATAGTTGCCAGATGATTCTGCAAACAGGATATCATCAAGGTCTACTATTTGCAAACCTTTTAATGAGGGGATACACAGCTTCATTTTCCTGGCTGCATTTTTCAGCTGTATATTTTGCATCAATGCCCTGATGTTTTCCGCACCCGTTTTTTCATTGATCCTCTTTTGAGTTCTGGCGACTGCAGCTACCAGTAAGTCATCCTCAACCGGTTTCAACAGGTAATCAATGGCGCTGAAATGAAAGGCCTCAATCATGAATTGATCATGAGCTGTAACAAATATGACTTCGAAATTTATTTCCTTTAATTCTCTTAACAGGTCGAAACCATTTTTTACCGGCATGGCTATATCGAGAAATACAAGATCCGGGTAAAGATTATTTACCTTTTCAATCGCTTCCTCAACGCTGGTGCAGGTAGCAACGATACTCACAGAAGGACAATTAAGTTGTAATAATTTCTGCAATGAATTGATGCCACGGGGTTCATCATCCACGAGTATTGTTCTCAATAAGGCTGGTGTCATAGATCAGTTGTTTTAAATGGTAAATAGATCCTAACAATGGTTCCCGTCTCATTTGTTGAAATAACCGACCTGTCTTCGATTTGCAGGCTGCATTTTAAATTATATTTCTCGTTTAATACTTTTATCCTTTGCCGGGTATTAGAAATACCGACCGATTGATGATTGATGGGAAATGTTTTGTTTTTTAGCGATGCGTCTATGCCAATCCCGTTGTCCTCTACTATGCAAACCAAACCATCCTCCTTTTTTTTAAACTTTATCGAAAGCTGCATTTCCTTTTCTAAACCGGCCCCATGCCAAATGGCATTTTCCATAAAGGGTTGTATCATGTTAGGCGGTAGTAAGATCTCGTCGGACTGTAACCGTTCATCTACTTCAATACTATATACAAATTTATTGGTACGGATCCTTTCCATTTCAAGATAGCGTTGCAGGTAGTCTATCGTTTCATCAAGCGTAATAAAAGCTTTTGAAGAGTGGTCCAACGTAATGCGGATAAGCCTTGCAAACTTGCTCAGGTAGAGCGAAGCCTGGTTGTTTTCATTGTTCAATATCATTTCCCGTATGCTGTTCAGGCAATTGAATATGAAATGCGGGTTCATTTGGGAATGAAGGGCTTTCATTTCCGTTTGCGCCAGCAGTTTGTCCAGGTTCGCCCTTTGCTGAATTTGCCGGATACGACGGCGATAAAGAAAATAGATCGTTGCAATCACCAGGAAGATAAGTCCTGACAGGAACCAGGTGGTGTTCCAAAAAGGAGGGTGAACCGTGATGTTGATTGTTTTGACTTGAGAAGGCCAGCGATTATTAACCGAATATAATTTTACTTCTATAGAATGATTTCCCGGGAATAGTTTGCCAAGCAATAAGTTCCTGGTATCAATCTCACTCCAGCTACTGTCTTTCTCATTCAGGAGCCGATAAGCAAACCGGCTTTCTTCAGGATCATTAAAATTAATGGCGTTAAACCTAAGCTCTAAATTATTTTGTGAGTACGGAAGACTTATTTTCCCAGATGAGATATTCTCCATGCCCGGGATCTCAATGGAGAACTTTGGCAATGTTTTGGCCGAAAGGCTAATATCCGGTGTGAAAGAAATAAGGTATTGACCAGCGCCAAAATAAAAAAGATCTTCTGCTGCATTATAATAACTTCCTCTTCTAAAAGATGTCACGGCGGCGGATGGAAGCCCATCTGCATAACTGAATTGTTTAACGCCATAATCCTTTATGCTAAATGCAGAAATGCCATTCGACATTCCCATCCAAATATGGTTATTGATTATTGGAGAGTTGGTAACAGCATAGCCATCAATCATACTGCTTTCAGGTAGTCTCAGGTACATTTTGTTATTCGAACAATCATATTGAAGAATTTCATTGTCAAATGAAGCAAGCCAAAGATTATTATGATCGTCACGGGCAAGAATATCCATAAAGTTGAACAACGATCTCGTCACTGAAGGATAGGGGATCAATGTATCTATACGATTTTTTTTCCTGTTCCACCGGCAAAGCCCGTCACCGGCAAGCCAAATATTTTGATCCAGGTCCTCATTCATGCTAAAGCAGAAAGTGATTTTCAATAACGGACTTTTGGACAGATCGTAAATGCTATGCGTTGCCCGATCAATTCTAACCACGCTGTTTAATTCTCCAAACGACAGCCAGATATCATTATGTGTATCCACGAAAAATGTTCGGGCTTTAGTTTCATTCATCCATGCAGGTTGCCCGGGTATGCTAACTCTCCCTGCTGAATAATTTTTTATATTCAGCCAGAGAATACCTTTCCCTGTTCCCAGCCATAGCGTGTCGGGATGATATAAGAAAATATAATAGATCGTACTGCTTCCTGGTCCGAGCCTGCTAAAATTGAAAGTCCGTTCTGTTTGTTTTGTTTTTCGATCCAACAGCAAAAGCCCGCCTTCATTTTTCAACCCGATAACTATCTTGTCCTGTACAACAAATACACTTGAAATACCCGTATTAAGAATGGAAGTATCCTGCGTCGCCAGGTTCTGAACAGAAAAAAAGCTATTCAACGTATTTTCTTTGTAAAGGCCGTCTTTAGTGCCGATCCACAACCTTCCCTCTCGGTCACGCAATAAGGAAGTGCAGTATTTGGATGCAAATTTTTTTTCCCCGTCACAAAATAATTTCTTTTGCGCCGGTGAATAATGTAACAGGTAAAAACCACCGACCGTGCTGGTAATAGCAAGTAAAGAATCATTGATATAAAACAACCGGCTATACCAGTTCAAATCAGAAAGAATGAAAGCCGGGACGGGATAGGAAGCATGATCGCCTGAAACCAGGTTATAAACATCAAAGGAGCTTTTCTCTTTATTAGGGATAAATAGTTCATTATTCGCTACGGGAAATGAAATTCTTTCTTCATTCATTTTACCATTTCGAAGCTGCTGTAGATTTTTTGACCGGGTTGCGTATAATGGATCTATACGGTTTGAAGCTGGTTGATACAATGAACCCGCCAGGTTATTTTCCTGGAAGATGTTGCCATTGCTCAAAACAGACAACCAGTTACCAAACCAAAGTTCAATTTTGCCAGCATCGGTTGGCTTGAAATGATCATAACGATTGATGATTTTTCCATCAGGGTTGAATACAAACAATCCCGTTTTTGTTGATACAACATAATTGCCTTTGTTATCTTTTACTATTTGCCAGCCCTGGTTTGCCCAGAAATATATCAAAGGGTCTGTGGGCACTATAAAATAGGTATGCTTTCGCGAAAGGGTATTATAAGAAAATGCGCCGGCGACTGTTGTTCCGATGATCTCATTCCCGTTTTGTAACTGCAGGGAAAGTATCAGGTTTTCCGGGATGGGAGAGTTCTCTGTTGATTTATAAAAGTTGCTGAAATATTTTCCATCAAAACGATTGAGTCCTTTATTCGTTGCTACCCAAATGTAACCGGAAGAATCCTGGACAATGCCTGTAATATAGTTATGAGAAAGACCCTCCAGCTTTGTGTACCGGGTAAAGCTGGTTTCATCGAATACCTGCGCCACACAATGGTTGCCTGTTATTAACCAAAACAACAACAGGATGAAGCCCGCTACTTTCCTTGTTTTGTTATTGGCAGTATGCATGTCTTAAAGTTAGCTTCTTGTCGGAACAAAATCCATTGCCAGTTATCCCTTTTGACATACTCCGCCGGTTACCCGCTATTTGCTGCCTGTTAAATCTTTCTACCAACCAGATATCATCATGTGAAGGAATTTTTTTTTGATCCCGTGATTACCAGATATGCGATTAATGCCACCGGTAATGAATTCTGGTATTTTTCCAGGTTACTATATACCTACATTCAAAAATTACAATGAAACTATCCTGGACAAATTTTAAGATATCCATTGCAGGAGCCAAACTGATACATCTCGTGCAAAAGGATAAGATATGGGATCATGGAAGTATGGCGGAACAGGCGAAGACGATCTTTTTGATGATACAGAAAGCACATAGCCCACTGGGGATCGAGTCACTCAAAAGGCATTGCATGACAGGCTATTTTGATAATGTAAAAGCCACATTGGATAAAGAAGGAATTTTTATAGAGAACCCAGTTGTTAAAGAGGTGGCTGTACTGGAAGTAAAACCGGGAAAAGGAGAAAGGCCGGATATGTTTACCGCATTGATCAGTGGTATATCAATAAATGATAAAACATTCCATGGAATAAAATTTTCTGTAGAGATGTGTTTTGCCCGGGAGGGACAGTGGTGGATGCTGACTGCAATAAAACGATGGTCAAATCATAAAACTTTAATAACATAATCAACAAATAAACTTTGCTTATGAGACGCATGATCATTACATTTTTTTTCCTGGTTAGCATTTTTGCAAGGGTGAATTCCCAACCGGGTAATTTTTATCCCGGATTTGCAACCGGTGGAATATTGGTGAGCAGCGAGGGGGTTGTACTCGATGAACTGGCTGTAGCTCCTGATGGGAAAGTTATTACGATCAGCCCAAGAGGTATATTCCAGCAACCATACGGGCAAATTGATTGGTCGGCGCTGGTAAAATACAATGCCAATGGTACGCCCGATCAAACCTTTGGTGGTGGAGATGGTTCAGTCAGTTTCGTATCGGGACCGAATGGTACCGAGATTAAAAGCCTGGTGATGCAATCTGACGGAAAATTTCTTGTAATTAAAAAAGGCTCCAATGCGATTTGGAGATTCAACAGCACGAATGGACTGGATGCGGGCTTTGCAGGCGATGGCAGTTTTGAATTGACCGTACCGGGTTATTTTTTATGCGTGCTTGAATCAATGACGCTGGATAACCTGGGCAGGATCATAGTAACGGGGAGGGCAATATCGAATGGGGTGGGTACGCCCGACCGATTAGTGGTGGCCAGGCTCAATACAGATGGCACACCGGATGAAACTTTTAGTTTTACCGGGGTAAGAATAGTGCTGGAAACCACGGGCCTCTATTATAAAGGGGTGCAATGTGCCGCTGATAATTTAAACAGGATTGTTGTTTCAGTAAGTGGGTTTCTTCCCGGCCCTCCGGCAGTGAATGATAATTTTGTTACCCGCTTCAATGAAAATGGATCTATTGATCTGACGTTCGGAACCAGTGGACGATTTAATACTCCAAGTGCGGCCTGGTATGTTGGGGCAGATCCGCAAAATCGTGTTGTCATTGGGGTGGGCTCAGATGTCAGGCGATTAACTGCAAATGGAGGATCCCCTCAAACTATATTTTCTTCAATAGATATAAGTGCAGTGACCATCCAGGCAAATGGGAAAATTGTTATTACAGGAGATGAGCAGGCAAATGCCCCGACCCACTCCAGGAACCTTTGGCTACGGCGGTTCACGGACAGTGGTGCGCCTGATCAGAGTTTTGGAACGAATGGCAAAGTGCTGACCAATCTGCAGATCAATCTTAGTCCAAGGGACATTTATTATATAGATCGAAAGATCTATGTCTGCGGCATGGTCATGGCCACCGCAGTAGGTACTACTAATCTTGGTTTCATTATAGCCTACGACGCTACTGATACGAAATTACATTGTCCATCCATTGATACGATCCCAACTGATGCAGGAGTGTGTTATGCCACTCCCAATAACCTTGATCCTGTATTAACACCATCGGGCGATATGAGCCTGGTTACTTACAAGATCGAACGTAATGGTTCACTCATCGAAGAAGGTCAGGGTTCTGTGAGCGGCAAACAATTTCCAAAAGGCAAAACAAAAGTTACTTATACCTATACCGATATTACGACGCAGGTTTGCAGTTTCGATGTTATTGTAGCAGATAAAGAAGCACCTGCTATTACCTGTCCTGCATCATTGACTGTTAACACTGATCCTGGTAAATGCTATGCAACGATTCCTGTTGAACAGTTGGGAACATTGCAAATACAGGACAATTGCTCTTCAACAGTTACCACAGCACCTGTTGTTTCCGATGGAAACAAATATGACAAAGGCATTACTTCATTGGTATGGAAGGTAGAAGACGCTGCAGGCAACTCAAGTACCTGTACGCAAACAGTCACCGTTGTTGACAACGAGAAACCGGTATTATCTGCCGTGTCACTCAGTACTTATGTATTATCACCACCCAATCATAAGATGCGTGATATTACAGTGAATTATACAGCTACCGATAATTGTGGAGTAACAACAATCTTATCGGTTGCAAGTGATGAGCCGCAGAGCGGACTAAGCAATGCTGACAACGCAACAGACTGGGAGATCATAGATGATCATCATGTGCGGTTGCGTGCAGAACGTGATCCCCGTGGTGATGGACGTGTGTATACTATTACCATTACGGCTACCGATGCTTCTGGCAATACGACCACCGATACAAGAACAGTAATAGTGGCACATAATATCACCAATCCTCAAAGTGGCGCAACCGTAAAAATTGGTTCTACGGTGAACCTGGCCGGTACATTCTGGGATGTTGCAGGCAATAAGCATACTGCAAAATGGTTGATCGATGACAAGAGTGTGAGTGGTACAGTGAAAGAACCATCCGGTATGAATGCGGGAACAGTTACAGGGTCTTATAAATTCACCACAGCTGGCGTATATAAATTGCAGATGAGTATTACCGATCAAAAAGGACTTACTACTTATACAACTACCAATGGTGATTATGAAGCGATCATCGTGGTATATGATCCCAATGGCGGGTATACTTATGGTGGTGGAAATTTTGCTTCGCCACAGGGTGCACTTATAACCAATCCATCAGGTAAAGGCGAGGTGAGCTATGGCTTTACAATGAACTATTATAAGAATGCTTCGATGCCAAAAGGAGAGACGCAGTTTGATTTTAATATGGGTGACTTTGAATTCAATGCCTTGAATTTTGATTACCTGGTGATCAATAAGTCAATGGCACAATTTAAAGGTACAGGTAAGATCACCGGTGGTCAAAGCGGTATCGGGTTTACCATGACCGTAACAGACGGGCAGCTTGATGGAACTGGTATAGATAAAATAAGAATGAAAATATATAATAAGAATAATGGAAGCATTATTTATGATAACCAGCCAGGAGCCAGCGATGCAGCTTTACCATCCCAGGCTGTTGGAGCAAACAGCACGGTGGTAATTAGCGGAGCGAACGCTGGAGATATAACCCGGAGTGCAGTTTCAAAGGAAGCTATCGCCGAAGAGTCGTCCAGCCTTGAGATGGTAGCTTATCCTAACCCAAGCCATCATGTATTTTCTATCCTCGTGAAAGGGGAGCAGGCTAAGGGAAGAATCCTGGTGCAAATAACAGATATGTATGGAAGGATCATTGAAACGAAAAACGTGGTTGCTAATTCAACTCTACAGTTTGGGTATGCTTATAGCCAGGGAACCTATTTTGCAAAGGTTATACAGGGAAATGAGCATCAGGAGATAAAGTTGATAAAACTTTCCAGGTAGTAAACGTAAGGAAAATGAAAACGCCTCCCTTGTGGAGGCATTTTCATTTTAGTTTTCCGGTGTAAGCTCATATAGATTTATTACCATTGAAAGAAAAGTATAGGTTTTTCTTAATGGCTTTGAATATTTTCGTTGATTGCCTGTTGCCTATGCCTAAAGTCATCTTACCCTTCCTTTTATTATGTTTTTATAGCCATGTTCTTGCCCAGGAGCAAGGTAGGCGGAGCCTCCGCATTACCGTGATGAATGAACAAAAAAATGCACTTGCTGGTGCCACGGTATACTTATTGAACCCGGATTCTGTGGTCATTCGTTCGGGAGCCGCCAATGCATCCGGCATTATTGAATTTATGGATCTTAATGCGGGTAAATACAGGGTGCGGGCCAGCCAAACAGGACATGAAGATGGGCACAGCCCATTGATCGATCTCGAAAAGAATACCTCGTTTTCCGATATCATCACACTAAAATCCAAAAACGGTTTGCTGAAGGATGTGACCGTTGTTTCGAAAAAGCCACTCATTCAATTTCTGCCTGATAAAACAGTAATAAACCCTGAAGCCAATATTACAAATGCCGGGGCTACTGTCATGGATATACTGGAAAAATCGCCAGGCATAACGGTGGGAAAAGATGGTTCCATTATTATGAAGGGAAAACCTGCCGTGACGGTATTGATAGATGGTAAACCCACCCAACTAAGCGGCGCAGACTTACAGGCTTATCTTTCCGGTATCAGCGCTTCACAAGTAGATGTGGTGGAACTGATCGAAAACCCCGGTGCCAAGTACGATGCTTCGGGTAATGCAGGTATTATCAATATTAAAACCAAAGCCAATCGGCAGAAAGGGTTCAATGGCTCCATGAACTTAAGTATCGGGCAGGGATTCTATCCTAAAACAGGTAACACGATCAACCTGAATTACCGGAACGGAAAAATAAACTGGTTCCTGAATTATGGTATCCGCGCAAGCAATGAGAAACAAAACATATATACACTGCGAAAATATTTCAATAGCATTCACGAAGACTCTGTTCTATTAGAGCAGCCCAATTTTACCAAGAACTCGATTGCCGGAAATAATCTTAAAACAGGATTCGATTTTTTTGTCAGCAAGCAAACAACCCTGGGTCTTGTATTTACCGGGGGGATCTTTGACAGGAAAGCCAGGAGTTATAGCGCCATAGACTGGATGGACCCAAATTATCACGTTGATTCATCTATTAACACCTGGGGTGAAAACAACCTGACGTTCAAAAGAGGGGGAGTGAATTTAAATGCTAAACATAAGATTGATGAAAGCAGTGAACTGACCGCCGACCTGGATTATGTAAAATTCGCCATTAATGGCAATCAAAATTATCAAACCCAGTTAGTGGCGCCGGGAAGTATTATATCGGCTACGAAAGGCAATATTCCATCAAGACTCAATATTGTGACAGCGAAGATTGATTACTCCAGGCATTTCAAAAAAATTCTAATGGAATCTGGTTTGAAAACAGCGATCAACAAAACGGACAATATTGCTGACTATTATTTTTACTATAACAATAACTGGCAACCCGACCTGAGCAGGAGTAACCATTTTTTGTACAATGAAAAGATCAGTGCTATTTATGCAAGTGTGGATGCAGAGCAAGGTAAATGGCATTGGCAAACGGGGCTTCGTTATGAACTTACTTCTTACAAGGCACATCAATTGGGTAATGCTGTTGTGAAAGATTCGGCTTTCAAAAAAAATTATGGCAGTCTGTTTCCTACTGCCTTTGTTTCTTACCAGGCAGACAGCAATAACATGATCACCTTCCGGTTAGGAAGAAGAATAGACAGGCCACCTTTCCAAAACCTGAATCCATTTCTAACCACGCTGAATAAGTACACGTATGAAGGAGGCAACCCTTTTATCAAGTCACAGTATACCTGGAATTTTGCATTGGTCTATTCCTATAAGCAGCTGCTGACAACAGAACTTTCTTACAGTTACCTCCGCGATTATTTTTCACAGATATTCATTATTGATTCCAACAGCAGTAATGTAAACAAGAATATTATTATCTATACGCGGGGAAATGTGGGTTCGTTCCAGAACTTCGGTATTACTGAAACCTTTCAACGGGCTATTACTAAATGGTGGAACCTGACAGCTGTGGCTGTGTTCAATCATAAGGTCATAAAGGGAGTGGTATGGGCTCCCATCAAAGCAGAAGTGAACCAACTGAATGTAAGCCTGAACAACCAGTTTCAGCTAAAAAAAGGATGGGGTTTTGAGATAAGTGGTTATTATCAAACGAAAAGCCAGATAGATTTACAGGAATGGCTGAAACCACAAGGGGAATTGGACCTGGGTATTTCCAAACAAATATTGAAGAATAAAGGGTCGCTAAAACTGAGCGTCCGCGATATAACATATTTCCAGAACTATTCCGGCTATTCCACGTTTCAGAATTCGTATGAACCGTTTGAAATAAAATGGGATTCGAGAGTGGTGCGGTTAAGTTTTAGCTGGCGGTTTGGCAAAGCCATGAAACCGGTGAACCGATCTGAAGGAGGTGCTACAGATGAGATCAACCGGGCAAACAGCGGAAATTAAAGTATTATGCATAGCAGCCAGTTGTACCGGCATTAGCGTATGGTAATACTTTAATTTGCAAAATATATCGATGATAAAAATAAGAGCATTAGATATATTGACTGAATTACAAGAGCCTCGTCGGATCAGGAATATGTTCTTATCTGGTGTATATCTGGCCCACTTCTTTAAATGGATGCATGCACCAGAACATACCTCAGGCACTTTCTTGTTTACAAATTATTCCAGACTCTTGTGGTTGTTTGCAGATTCGTATTTGGTGAATCTTTCTCAAATACCAGTATGATCATTCTTTAATCATTTAATGCACCATTCCTTATCCAGCATATAATTGCAGCTTTTTCTGTAGCCGATAAACCTCGATCTGGCGGCATGTGTCCCGATAAAACGGCCTCCTGAATATCTGACCGGGCATTAAAAACCTGTGAATAATTGAGTAAAGGACCCGGTCCATTACTGCTGCCTGCTCCATGACAGTTTGAACCTGTTGCGCAGAAGGTTTGAATAACCGGATTTGCATTGGCCCCAAATGATTTTACCGGGCCACTACAATCAACGGAAGCCGTTTCAGGATTTTTGCTGCAGGCAAATAAAAGAGCTGTCACAATAGCAATAACAAAGATTCTTTTCATTAACGATAATTTTTAAAATGTTGAAAACAACCCCGACGTTGGTAACCTTGGTTGATCCCCCACTGTCCGCAGGAAGGTTCTATTTTAACGAACAATAACAAGAGGATTCATTGGATTAAAAGCACCATCAGGATTGTTTTTCCAAACCCATGCATGAAGCGTCCACCACCCGGTATTCAGTGTGTTGAAATCCCATTTGTCGTCATCACCGATAAAACCTTCAGGTGGAGTATTTGGCGATTGCGGATCGATAGGTATGGCATATTCTACCGCTACCAGTTCGAAACTTCCGTCTACTCTTTTATTATATACCAATATGGGGGGCTTTTGTAAATCAAATACCGGACTAATAAGTCCTGCTTTCAGAAAATGATATCCCATATTCTCTATCACCAGTCCAATATCTTCATAGCGATCATTAAAGGCATTTCCGATATTATGATACCTGGCAGTCGCCACACGCACTGATTGCAGTTGTTTCAATGTCGCTTCACCCAGGTTATCATAGAAATTAAACGATTGGGAATTTGTATTACTCTTTTTAGCGCTTACAGATTGCTCTTCATCACCCGGTTCCCGGACCATATTTTTCTTACATGCAGAAAATAGAAATGCAGTCAGCAATATTACCAGGTAAAGCATTGACTGTGACAATAAGGTGGAGCGATTTGCTAATTCATTATCAAGGCCAATTTTAAATTGTATGTCTGAATTTGGATTAAATACTTTTTTCATTTTAGTTTTTGTTTTGAATTAAAGAATGTTTGATTATTGTCCTTGTTTAACTTTTACTACTTTATCGGGAATAAGACCATGCGCTTCTCTATGTGTGTTAATCAACGCCAATGAGTCCGGAGCTTGCGCCAGACACATAACGATCCCCTTTTTTTCATCTACCCAATAATTAATGAGATTCACACCGTATTTTTTTTGAACGGCAAGATCTTTTTGGTGAGCTTCGGCCACGTCATTTGCTGTAACTTTCCCTTCACCCAGTTCATGTACATCCAGGTAAAGGCTATTCTTTCCTTTAAGATGTTCTTCCTGCCCGGCTGTTACCTGGTAAAATCCGGCAGGTAAAAGTCCATGTGCTTCTGCATGTGTTTTACTGATTGCTTCTGTACTGGAACTCGTTGAAAGACAGTATACGTCTCCCGTTGCTGCATCAAACCAGTATTTCAGGAATGTTACACCATATTTGCCCTGAGTTTCGATATCCTTTTTGTGTGCTTCTTCTATTTCTTTGATGGTTACTTTTCCGGCACCCAAATGATGTACATCTATATAAGTGTTTTTAGCTACTTCTTTAGCCGGCTTTTGTGCCTGGGCAGACAAGAGTGTTGAAGAAAGAGTTATGGACGCAAACACGGCCAGTGCAAACAGATGTTTCATAATAAAGTATTTTTTTGAATTATAAAATTGAATACAGGTGCAAAGCAACTTTCAATTCTCAGGAGACGTTTAAGGAATTTTACCTATTTTAGAATAGGCCATACTTATTTTAAATTTGAATTATGGAGCTGGTAGAAAGAGAAGGGCTATTAGGTTCCCTGCAAGCGAAGTTTGAAAGTATCGCAGAAGGAGAAGGCCATTGTGTTTTATTAAGCGGTGAAGCAGGCATTGGAAAAACCTCTTTAATTAAAGCTTTTTGCCAGGAGAAAAAAAACGAGTGCAAAATTTACCATGGAACTTGTGATGCATTGTTTACTCCGCGACCATTAGCACCGATATATGATATTATATGGCAGATCCGCGGCGATAATAATTTTGATACAACAGACAGTTCGGTTTTATTTAGCCAGCTTTTCCGTGAGATAGAGATTCAACAAAGAACAACACTAATTGTAATTGAAGATATACATTGGGCAGACGAGGCAACCCTGGACTTTATTAAATTCCTCGCACGACGGATAAACCGGCTTCGTTGTCTTTTTCTACTTACTTACCGGGATAATGAAATTCTCGACAATCATCCTTTGCGAAATGTATTAGGACAATTGCCACCGGATTCTTTCACACGGTTGCCGTTAGCTCCTTTATCAAAACAAGCCGTTGAAAAAATGGCTAAAGAAAGAGGGTATAAAGGTGAGGATGTATTTAGTGTTTCTGGAGGTAATCCCTTTTATGTAACAGAAATCCTTGCAAGTTATAGTCCCGGTGTTCCTGACAATATTAAAGACTCCATACTTTCTGTTTATCACCAACAGGAGAAGGGAACAAAAAATGCCTGGGAAATATGTTCTATAATCCCGGAAGGATTGGAGATTAATAGGTTTGCAAAAATTAAATCTTCCTGGGATGAGGGAATGGATCATTGTTTTGCATTAAAAATCATTGTCGTTAAAAACGATAAAGTAATTTTTAAGCATGAATTGTACAGGAGAACCATCGAAGGATCGCTTTCTCCGTTCAAACGTATTGAACTAAATAAAAGAATGCTTGATCTTTTTTTAGACTCTTTTGAAGAAGAAGGAGAGATTGAGCGGATTGTTCATTACGCAAAGAATGCAAACGAAAATGAGCTCGTTGTAAAATATTCTCCGATAGCGGCCAGGCAGGCAGCATCAGTAGGAGCTCACATTGAAGCGTCGAAGTTATTTCTTACAGCTATTGAATATTCTGACGGGAATGATGTAGAACAGATGGGAGGATTTTATGAAGCCTATGCCTATGAGTGTTATCTCACCAACCAGATCAAAGAAGCAATTATATACGAGGGTAAGGCACTAAGGGTCTGGCAGCAGAAAAATGAAATTGAACAGGCTGGGAATAGCTTAAGGGTCCTTTCAAGGCTATGGTGGTTTGATGGCAACCGGCTGGAAGCTGAGAAATATGGCAAGCAGGCTATCGAAATTTTTATAGCACAGCCAGCTTCCAAGGCAAAGGCAATGGCATACAGTAATATGTCTCAATTAAAAATGCTTTCCGATGAAACGCCCGAATGCGTAGAGTGGGGGAATAAAGCCATTGAAATGGCTAAAGATATAAAGGATAACGAAATTCTTTGCCACGCCATGAATAATGTCGGAAGCGCTTTATGGAAGTTCAAATCCTCGAATGAGCAAGGCAAAGGGATGTTGTTCGAAAGCCTTGATATAGCATTAATCAATTCTTTTCACGAACATGCTGCAAGGTCTTATTCAAACATCGCTGGCAATTACCTGGAGTTTAAAGAATATGCGTTAGCCAGGCAAATTTTAGAGAAAGGCATCAACTATTGTGAAGAAAGAAACCTGGACTCATCCAAAAGCTATAAACTCTGTTTAAAGGCCAAAATGTTTTTGGAGACCGGTGATTGGCAACAAGCGTCTTTAATTGTTGAAAATTTGCTTTCAAACCCAAGCCAATTAGGCTCAGTTAAAATAGGCGCCCTGGCAATTCTGGCTATCATCAAAATAAGAAAAGGAGAAGAAGATGCATTAGTTTATCTGAACGAAGCAAAACTACTTGCGATAAAAACAAGAGAACATCATAGAATAATACCGGTAATGATAGCTGAGTTAGAATATGAATGGCTGACAGGAAAAAAGAGAATGACTGAAGAAGAATTAAAACTATCTGTTGAGCTCATCCAGCGTGTTGACAATAGTTTACTAAACAGCGAATTTTCATTTTGGTTACAAATGGCACGTCAAAAAGATCTTGGCTTACATAAATTGTATGAACCTTACCAGCTCTTAAAAGAAGGAAAGAGCAAATCAGCAGTGGAATTTTGGGAGACCACCGGTTGCCCGTTTGAAAAGGCATTCGCATTGTTTGCGGGAAATGAAGATGATATGAAAAACGCACTATTGATTTTTAAACAAATAGGAGCAAATGCAGTATATGAAAAAATAAAAATGGAGATGCGGGCAGGAGGTATTAAAAAAATTCCAAGAGGTTTAAGAGAGAGCACAAAAACCAACCCGGCACAGCTCACTAACCGTGAACTTGATGTTTTGAATTTGTTACAAAAAGGGATTCAAAACAAAGAAATTGCAGGAACTCTTTTTATTTCTCCTAAAACTGCAGATCATCATATTTCCAATATTTTATTTAAACTGGATGTAAGTTCCCGTTCGAAAGCAGTGGCCGAAGCCGTTCGTTTGGGGATTCTAAAATAGGGAGCGGCTGGGTTTTAATTGGAGAGGAGTCCCTATATTGTTTTACAGGTGCCACAGTAGTTTTATATAAATTCAAAATTTATAAAATGAAAAAATTTATTATCGAAAGAAAGCTACCCGGTGCAGGCAACATGACCGATGAAGAATTACAGGCCCTTTCCAAAACTTCGAATGCCGTTATTACAGTGTTGGGCAAACCGTATAAATGGATCGAATCTTTTGTTACAGAAGATAAAATTTATTGTATTCACGAAGCCCAAAACGAGGAAGCTATCCGGGAACACTCCACATGCGGAAACTTTCCAGTCAATAAGATTGAGGAAATAAAAGCTGTCATTGGCCCAGCCACCGCAGAGAAAGATAGCTAGCCGAACTCTTCTGCTTATTCATTCATCCTGGTGGGAATCTACTGCCCTGTAACCTGATGGGAGCCCCCACTGCTGAATCTTACCCGAACTTTTCTCAAAAAATAAAATGGGTAATCTTTCCTCCTTAAATAGGTAATAACTCTGTCATTAATCAACTCAGCAGAGCCCAATTTTGTGATATCTATTTATTAAAAAAGTATGAAAGACTTGCTACCAAAGAAAATTCAGAAATAGCAACAAGAACCCATCAACGTTTGTAAATCCTGGCAACTGAGTCAGAAGTAAATAATAATTCAAACAAAATAAAATGAAAAAAAATCTTATCGCATTAGTTATTCTAAATGTCGCCGCCCTTGCCGGATTAAGCGGAGTAATGGCTCAACCAATAACAACTGGCAACACCATGGCATCAAAAAATAGTATTATGGAATTTAGTAAAACTACATCGCCTGCGGGGAGTTCTAAAATCGAAATGGAAATAATTAATCACAAAGCCTTAAAGAATTTTTCCAACCAATATAAGCAGGTCCGCAACGTAAGCTGGGAGAAGTTAAGAAATGGTTTTTTTGCCAGGTTTGTTTCAGATGATATAAGAGCCACCATTTACTATGATAATAAAGGAAACTGGTTGGGTAGTATAAAATATTATGGAGAAGAAAAGCTGGCGCATGAAATAAGGCAAATTGTCAAAAGCACCTATTACGATTATAATATTATAGGTATACAGGAAGTGGTGACAGTTGACTCACCTGATGTACCCACTTATATTATTACGATGGAAGATAGGAAGCATGTCAAACTACTCAGAATATGCAACCGGGAAATGGAGGTTTGGAAGGAAATGAATAAAACCTTTTAACAGGTTTTGGTTTTGCGCTCTGTAACTATTCGCTAATTAAGAATATCAATTGACAATTGTATGCATCCTGCTATGGGAAAAGAATTTTTATATGAGGTGACCGGTAACCGGGAGGAGTATTATTTTATAAATAAAAAATCGATTTTTTTATCTGCCGATGAGCTGAATTTAACTATTCAGGGATGTGTTTTAAATAACAGGCTAAGCCAGAAAAAAATTTATGTTTCTTTTTATAATTATGCAATGACTATTTGCCGCCATTATACAAATAATTACGACGATTCTGTTGAAATACTAAATGATAGTTTTCTCAAGGTTTTCAAAGATATAAATCGCTACCAGCCAGCTTACACAGATATTATCAGCTCATTTAAAGGCTGGATCCGGAAAATAATAACAAACACCGCGATTGACCATTTTCGAAAAAATTACAGGCATCGGTTTGTAAAAAAAATTGATAGTGAAGTTATCCAGCTATCGTCGGGGAGTGAAAATGCACTTGGAAGAATTACTTATAATGAGATTTTACTATCCATGCAAAATTTAACGCCCGGCTATAGAATCATTTTCAATCTTTTTGTCATTGAAAACTTTTCTCATAGGGAAATATCAGGACTACTCGGCATTTCCATTGGCGCATCGAAATCAAATTTGGCGAGGGGAAGAAGGCAGTTACAAAAAATATTGGTTCATCAAAATCAAATCAATATTTACGGGGAAGCAGGGGCCTGTAATTCTTGAAATCAATAGTAAAGGTATTTATTCATTACCATGTACTGGACCAACGGTCAATCAAAAAAAATATAGTTGGTGACAAGTAATATAAATGCCTGGTAAATCTTCCTCGTCTTATAAACTAACTATCTAAAAAAAATAGTATGAAACTTATCCTTACTCTGGCATTGTTCCTGGATTTTACAACTTCGTTTTCCCAATGGACAAAAGTTAAGCAGTTACCTTCCTCAGATATCTTCACGCTTTATCATAAAGACAGTACTCTTTATGCCGGGGGGAAAAAAGTTATTTATTTCAGCAGGGATAAGGGGCAAACATGGGATTCAACAACTGCGATCCCGCAACTTTCATTCCTTAGCAACATAATAGTTTATAAAAACGAATTGTATGCCGCTGCTCCCAGAGCCGGAGTTTTTAAAAGTGCTGATGGTGGCACAACCTGGCAGAATATCAGTGCCGGTATATTTCCGGAGGTAGCGGACTTCTGCGAATTCAGGGGAGACTTGTATGCAGCTACATTGGGAAATTCTGTTTACAAGTTAAATCCTGTTAACGGGAATAGTTGGTTGTTTTTCAGTAGCGGTCTTTCCAACTTAAGCGCAAACCTTCCTTCTATTGCCAGTAACAGTAATGCGATAATTGCGGGGACACTTGGTAATGGCATATATGGCCATCTGCCAGCTAATTCAACAACATGGGAAGAACGGCTTCTTGCCGGGCGTCTTGACCCTAATGAGGGAGCTTATGATATTGTTACAGCGCATGATACCTTGTTTTATTCAGGACGTACCGGCAAGTTTTATATGAGCACTGATAACGGGCTAAACTGGAATTTTATTGGTAACAGGCTTGTTTCGGCTGCTACTACCCTGGTAAATACAAAACAGGCATTACTTGCGTCAAGACACATTTTTGAGAGTGGTAGTTTTAAAATTCTCTTTTATTATATCAAGAAGGATGCTCTTCAGAACCCGTTTATCAACTTTAGTATTGTATCCAATCATTTCACCTATAAAATTGATGTTCTTGGCGACAGACTTTGGGACGCCAGCAACAAGGGACTTTTTTATATGTCATTATCCGACCTGCCGGAAATATCTGCTGATGACAATCCGGAGAACATTCTATTACCGCCACGATTTACCTTATTCATTGCAAACTGTGAAGCGGGCAAGGTATTGATTACATGGAAAACTGCACAGGAGCAAAACAGCAGTCATTTTGATATTGAAAGAAGTATTGAGGGAGCCAACTGGACTGTAATTGGCAGCCTGCCCGCTGTTGCTAACAGTAGTATTGAAAGCAGTTATTCTTTTACAGATAATAACCCGGGGCAAAGAGGTTTCTACCGGATTGCTGAGTACGGCCCTGATGGACAAGTACATCATACTGGTATACTTCAATCTTCCTGTAATGTAACCGACGTATTCAAATTATGGCCAAATCCTGTGCTGAACATGGCATTTATCAAGATTGTTTCCGCCAATAATTCGCAAGCCATCATAAAAATAGTTGACAGCAAAGGGGCATCCGTAAAAATACAAAGGACAACTATTTTACAAGGAAGCAATCAGCTTAGTATTGGTATGCAATCAATGGCAAAAGGAGTTTATTCATTATCCGTGTATTGGAACAACGGGCAATCAAAAAAAACAATACAGATCCTTAAACAGTAATTTAAAAGCTATATAAATAGCATCTGCATCCGCAAATAAGTTTTGAATAAATAAAATCAATTAAAAAAGATCATGAAAAAATTTTTTGTGCCGTTTGTTTTGTTAACACTAATAGCCGCAGTGGGCTGCAAAAAACATAACCAGGACTTTCAGGTAATCGCTACGCCTCCATCAGTAGAAAAAAAATGGGTAGTGACCACAGTAGCCGGTAATGGCACAGCATCTTTTGTTAATGGCGAGGCCTTATCCGCTACGTTCCATTTTCCTGAAGATGTTGCTGTTGATCGTAACGGAAATATTTATGTGACTGATGCTCTCAATTTCTGTATCCGAAAGATCGTTAACGGTGGCGTATCCAATTTTGCGGGTGGTAGCAGTGCCGGCATTGAAAATGGCATTGGTACGTCAGCACAGTTTAGGAATCCTTACAGTGTTGCCCTCGATGCAACTGGAAACCTATACACTTCAGATGAGAATGATCCACGCATCCGTAAAATATCTCCTGCACGAGAAGTATCTGTATATGCTGGAACAGAAACTATGGGATTTGCAGATGGGAATGCAGGTATGGCTCGTTTTTCCCTGGGAAATAGCATTACTGCTGATGCGCTGGGAAATTTGTATGTAGCAGATGCCATGAACAGCCGAATACGTAAAGTCAGCATATCAGGCCAGGTAACCACCGTTGCAGGTTCAGGAGTTTTTGGCTTTAATGATGGAGCTGCTGCTACGGCACGGTTTGCGACACCCGGTGGAATTGTGGTTGATGCCCATGGGAATTTATATGTTGCAGACAGGGCTAATTTTCGTATTCGTAAGATAACACCTGAAGGTTTTGTTTCAACGATTGCTGGTAGTGGTATCGAGGGATATAGGGATGGCAATGTCAACGAGGCTCGGTTCACTATTGACATACATGATATTGTTATTGACCGGCAAGGCAATTTATATCTGGCGGATGATAATCGTATCCGGAAGATCAGTCCGGAGGGTATTGTCTCTACTATTGCAGGAAGCACTCCAGGTTTTCAGGATGGAGAGGGGAGTTCTGCAAGGTTTAATTTTCCTGCCGGTATGGGTATAGATGGATCGGGTAATTTATACGTAGCAGATCTTAATAACAATCGTATTCGTAAAATAAGTTTCGAATAAATCGAATTGTCTGATAAAACCAGGAAACTAAGAATAATAATATTGAGGATTTATCCAGTTGAACAATGTCTGGAATGCGGAGTGTTTTGCAAAGTAGGATAAACTCCAGGGATCACTCCACTTACCTTAGCCGTAAAATGATGTAAATGCAGTAGGTCTGCTTAACAAAAGCCCGCAAATCATTGATTTTGCGGGCTTGTTTGTTTGCTCTTTACTTAATGGTAATAAGAATTTGCGGAGACTGAGGTAATCATAATATACTCGATTTGTAGTATTGTCTTTACTTTCCGTTTTACATATCTTTAATTGGCTCGCTTCCCCATGTTCTCAAAGTTTATCCCCTCTGAAAAAACTATGATGCCCTTATAGATATTACCTTAATAAATCCTTACGTATAAATGTGAGGCAGGTTTTTATGCAGATACAGGTTAACGATTGTCAAAAGATAAACCTTACATAGTATTCCAGCTCCCAAAGCTGCACGACTAAATTGAAAACGAGAAGACAATCATTTTATTCAGGGATATGTACCAGAAGTTGTTTTGCAAATAAATATGGATCATGATTTATCATTTTTCGAAACCCGGATATACTTAAAAATGAGGCAATCGTTAGCCTGGAGGTATTCATCGACTGCATGCGGCATCATTTCAATTTTTATACACCCAATATCCATATTTTGTTAAGTTAAGAATTCAGCATTTATTACTGGTTCTATTATCAAAAGCGGGGAAAACACGGTATAATAATTTGAACTAAAATAATAAATTCGACTTATAACCACTAAAACCTTAGCGTATGAGAAAGACAGCCACCAAAAATGGTATTACAATTAAGGCGTTTGCCGGCACTACAGGCATTCTGCTTGCATTCGATGTAACAGCGGCCAGGAGAAAAGGATTATTGGGATTCTCACTTGAACGTCTACCGCCACCTGACAACAATAACAAAAATCCGAAGTGGGAGTGGATTAGTGGTCTCATGCCTTTTCCGGGACAAGCACATGATGCTGGTGCACTTATTTCTACAGATGTAGCCCCGATACAGAAATTCCGGTGGAGTGATTATAAAGTGCATGGGGATTCAGCGTATTCCTATCGTGTGCACGCCATGTATGGTACACCCACCGAACCTGAATTAATGGGAGGACCGAAAATAACAGTCACCACCTCCAGCAGCGATGAGGATGGAGTACACAACGTTACTTTCAACCGGGCTGCTGGTGCCAGCCAGGCATTTAAGAGAAATTTTCCGGAGGCGGTCAAGCTCATGGAAGACAAACGAAAACACGGAGGTTTCAAAGACCTTACGGTCGATGACCTGGAAAAAGTTTGTCCCGGCGTAAAACAATGGCTGGCCCGTGATGTACTTAATCAGATCATTCATGTAATAGGATCGGCAAAAAATGGGAAATGGGCGCTTGATATCGCTATATACGAATATGAATGGCATGAGATCATTGATGCTGTAAATGCAGCGGCTAAGCGGGGAGTTAAAGTACGCATGCTGTTTCATTCTAAAAAAGGAGATGCACAGACAACAGAGAACAAGCATAATGCAAAACCGCTTATTGCGAAAAAACTGGCAAAAGAGCGTACCACCTCAGCCATATTCCACGATAAATTCATTGTACTAAGTAAAGTAACAGGCACCGGTAAGACGATGAAGAGAAAACCGGTTATGGTGTTATGTGGGTCTACCAATTTTACGCATAACGGGCTTTTCCGGCAAGCAAATGTGGTGCATGTAGTGCGGACGGAAAAAGGAAAAAGCTCGAATCCTGTGGCAGATAAATACGAAGAGTTGTTCAACACAATATGGAACGGTGATAAGAAGCCAATAACCACCGGCGAAACCAGTAAATGGATAACAGCTAATAATGCCATGGATCCTAAAGTGGATATTTTCCCCGGCTTCTCTCCCCGTAAAGGCAAAGGCGACCTTGCGTATTTTATCAAACTGATCAATGCGGCTAAAACAGATGTGCTTTTCTCTACAGCTTTCGTGTTACCGAAGGAGATAATCGATGCTTTAGTGGGAAAGTCTGGTGACCCGATCTTGCGTCTCGGTATTCAAAACACCAACTCCAATAAGATCGCCGGCTTTCACCGGGATAAGAGTGCGCAGTTTGCTGCTACAGCATTGGCAGATGATGGGTTTGAAGCATGGCTGAAAGAGGCAATGATCGTTGGCGCAGGAAATATTTTGATCCATACCAAAGTAGTGGTGGTTGATTTTACTACTGATTCGCCGGTGATCATAAGCGGCTCGCACAACCTTTCTGGTCCTGCTTCGCAAAAGAATGATGAAAACTATCTTGTGATCAAAGGCAATACGGATATTGCAGATAGTTATGGAGTAGAAGTGATGCGTATTTACGATCATTACCGTGCTCGCTGGGTAGCGGCAGAGATGGCAAAAAAGAACTCACCGTTATCGGGAACCTTACAGCCTAATGATAAATGGACCGACCGGTATTTCAGGAAAGATAGTTTACACTACCGCGACCGTCTCCGGTTTGTAGGAAAATGATGAGGGATTTGAATGTAGTTTGAATAAACAGCCGGTCACCATGTGACTGGCTGTTAGAATGCGTTTATACCTATTATTACCTGGCCATGTAAGTTACAGTTAGAACGTGTGATATTTTTCATCATTTGGTGAATAAGTATACAAAACTGAATCAAAAGTTTTGTTGTTTCGATCGAGATGCACACAGCATAGCTGCATTCTGGCAACGCACATAATTTTCAGCTTTTGATTTGGTATTAAGAAGTTTGATCCCTTTGACGGTATTGTCAACTCACCTGAAAGGTGAATATGGAGATGTAATACAGATATGATGAAAGCCTGCAAACATTCCATTTTGCAGGCTTTCTCGTCTATACTTTACCTAAATATATACCAGGTGGCGGAGACTGAGGGATTCGAACCCTCGATACAGTTTCCCGTATACACACTTTCCAGGCGTGCTCCTTCAACCACTCGGACAAGTCTCCATTAAAGGGTTGCAAAAATAGGGAATCTTGCCTTACCAGTTATTAGCCTGGTCCGCATTCATTCTTTCGGATACATCAACAGGCTGGTGGTATTTCCAGTCAGGGTCATATTTTACAAACCATGATATCCATAAACTACGACTGAGCCGCATTAGCCAGGGCTGGAGCAGCAGCAGGAAAAGCGCATTAAAACCAAGCCAGTAAAAAAAACGATTGTCCTGCGTAGATAAACCAATGATCACCCACCACGCTACTAATGTGGCAACACTCAACGCAACCGTAAGTACATAACTAACATAGCTGGTACCATAATAAAATCCTACTTCAATTTCTGTAGGCTGATTACACACAGGGCATACTTTATTCATCAGCATGTTTTTTTTGAAACTGATGCTGGTGGAATGCTGAAATAATTTTCCTTCCCGGCAACGGGGACAACGACATCCCAATGCTGATGATAGATAACCACGTCCCATTTTTTTATCACTCATTTTTTGCTTTTGAAAACGCAAAGGTCGGATATAGAAAATGAATTAAGCCAACAAATGTCAATGTGGTAGCCGGTGGCGAAAACGGCCATATACCCATGTTCCGGCTATAGCACTTAAAAGCGTTATAATGATCACGGTGCTTCCTGCCCCGATTTGTGCAAATAATGGTCCCGGGCAGGCGCCGGTAAGAGCCCAGCCAAAACCAAAGATCAATCCACCATAAATATTGCCTTTATTGAATTTTTTATGAACAAATTCGATCGGCTCACCATAGATCGTCTTCACCTTAAATTTTTTGATCAATAAAATAGAAATCATGCCTGCAACGATGGCCGATCCAATAACGCCAAACATATGAAAACTTTGCAGCCTGAACATTTCCTGGATCCGAAACCAGGAGACTACTTCTGATTTTACCAGGATGATACCGAATAACAGACCTGCCAATAAATATTTCAAATTATACCACCAGGGATGTGTGAGTTCAGATTGGTTGAAGGATTCAGCATCTAATGAACGAACTTCAAAGTCTGTATTCTCCGTCAGCAATGCATGACGCTTTTTCTTCCGTATGTTTTCATTTGTTTCCATAACTGGTTATAGATTTAAAATATAAGGAAGAATAAGATTGGCCATAAAAAACCCGCCAGCCATAAAACTCATAGTTGCTACCAGCGAAGGCCCCTGCAGATTTGATAAACCCATAATAGCATGACCGGATGTGCAACCGCCAGCATATCTTGTTCCGAATCCAACAAAAAATCCACCAGCTACCATTAGCACAAAACCTTTTAGTGAGAAAAGGTTGTTCCAGTTAAACAGGTCTGCCGGCACTACTCCTTCAAAATTGTTAATCCCGTATTGATGTAGTTCAGTTACTAATTTTGGGTTCACCCGGATAGGTTCAGGATTTTGCAGGAACAGGGTAACTACCAACCCGCCTGATAAAATGCCAGCAACAAAAAAAAGATTCCATATTTCTTTCTTCCATTCATATTGGAAGAATGGAATCTTTGAAGGAATACAGGCTGCACAAAGATGCCGGAGCGAAGATGATACGCCAAAGTTTTTGTTACCCAATAGCAATAATGCAGGAACCATTAACCCTATCAACGGGCCTGCCACATACCAGGGCCAGGGTCGGCTGAGCCAATCAATGAAATTCATCATTTTTGGTTCTATTTATTTTTTACAAGTAATAAAATTCCGAATTAAGATTAGCTAAAGAAAAATTTCTTTGACGATGATGTATATTCCCATTACCAGAACAAACCATCCAAAACCATTTTTTAATGAAGTTCCTGAAACTTTATTGGCGATTTTACTCCCGATAAAAAGCCCTGTAATGGAAAGAACGGTAAAGGATATGATTAATATCCAGTTATAGTCAAACTGTTTGAGACTGAAAAGAAAACCAAACAATGAATTAATGGCAATGATAAGCAGTGAGGTTCCCACAGCAGTTTTCATGGGTAGCTTTAGGAATAATACAAGGGTAGGGATGATCAAAAAACCACCACCTGCCCCTAACAAGCCAGTTATTACACCAATACAAAGACCAAATAACATTAATGGTAAAGCTTTATTATGTCTGACCGTTTCTGATGCTGTAGTTTTTATTTCGGTTTTCTGACTACGTATCATGGTAAGAGAGGCTGATAGCATCAGGATGGCAAAAACAACCATCAACAACATTTCTTTTGAAACAACTAAACTTCCGATTGTAAAAAAAATATCGGGTAAAGCCGGCAGGAGGTAATGACGGGTAAGAAAGATTGAGAAGATCGAAGGGATTCCGAATTCAGTAACAGCTTTAAAATCCACTGTTCTTTTTGCATAAGCCTTTACGCCACCCACCAGGCAGGTTGTGCCAACAATAAAAAGCGAACTGGTAGTAGCTAATAAAGGATTTACATTCATTAAATACACCAATACAGGAACCGTAAGTATGGAGCCTCCGCTGCCGACCATGCCCAACGAAATCCCGATAAAGATGGATGCTATATAACCAATGATCTCCATGTAATAATTTTTTGCAGGAATGGCGCAACTACGAAATTTCTTGTGTGACACTCATCAAAGGAAATCTACTTGCCAGATCAATGCTGTCATCTTGCGCTGCAGCTGCTCAAATTGCGAAAAGAGTTTTCCAATTCAATTATTTTAAATTAATTATCTAAAACTTTTTCCATTTGCATGCTTCTGCTGCCTTTTACAAGAAAGTAGGTATTCTCAAAACGTTGTTGCTGTATCCATTCTTTTGCCTGTAATGAAGTTTCAAATTTCAAAAAATGGTGATCAAGTTTTAAAAAGTCGCCGCCTACTAATACGACCGCTTTCCATTTGCCTTGCCTGATGGTATCAATGATGATCCTATGCTCTGCTAAACTTTCAACACCTAATTCTGCCATAGCACCTAACATCAGCACTTTATTATCTCCGGGTAATTTTGCAAAATTTTCAATAGCCAGTTTCATGCTACTGGGGTTGGCATTATAAGCATCGAGAATGATCTTATTAGTTTCTTTTTCTATTAACTGTGACCGGCTGTTGGAAGGAATATAGTTTTCTATTGCAGCAACTATTTTCTGTTCACGTACATTAAAAAATTTACCGACAGTAACAGCAGCCAGCACGTTAGGCAGGTTATACTCTCCTACTAAGTTTGAATGAATGACCGAGGGTTCGATTCCCTGTGTTATTTCTACTTCCAGGAAAGGTTCACTTTTTTTGATAGTACCGGTTACATGCGCATCTGTTGTTCCATATTTAATAATGCCGCTGATGCCCTTGCTCATTTCCTGCAAGTAATCATAATCCCACATCACAAAAGCGGTAGTATCGTTTTTCGTTCGCAAATAATCAAACAATTCGCCCTTTCCTTTTTTTACTCCTTCGGGACTTCCGAATCCTTCCAGGTGTGCTTTCCCTGCATTGGTGATAAGCCCATGCGTGGGTTGAGTATATTCGCAGTAGCCCGCAATTTCACCCAGGTGATTGGCACCCATTTCTATCACCGCCATTTCAGCATCCGGTTTTATTTTCAGAATGGTTAATGGCACACCGATGTGATTGTTCAGGTTACCTTCCGTAGTATATGTTTGATAAGTAGTGGAGAGAACAGCATGAATTAATTCTTTTGTTGTTGTTTTACCATTACTTCCCGTAATTGCAATAAAAGGTATATTGAATTGTTCCCGGTGATGTTTGGCCAATTGCTGCAATGCTATCAAAACATTGTCCACTAAAAATGTTTTCCCGGGTATTTCAAATTCTTTCTCATCGATCACAGCACAAGCTGCGCCGGCTTCAAGAGCTTGTTTGGCAAATTTATTTCCATTAAAGTTGTCTCCTTTCAAGGCAAAGAAAATATCAGCTTCTTTTAATTTCCTTGTATCTGTTTGTACAGAAGGATATTTTTTATAAAGATTATATAGTTTTTCAATTGACATATAACAAAAATAACCCTTCAGGGATAAACAGCCTGTGTGATAAGGAATAAAAAAACCCCGGCAATTAATTGCTGGGGTTTTAAGTTATAAAGTGTTGTATTAGCGTTTTTGTCTTTTAGTAGGGAACAGGTTACCTGTTTTACGTTTGTTACCTTCGGGGCTACCCATGCGGTCCATCGCACAACGGAAGCCTAATGTACTCATCGCCTGGTCTTCTTCAAGGAAACGGCGGGTACCGGGGCTCAGCCAGTATGCTCTATCATTCCAGCTACCACCTTTATATACTCTTGATTTATCACTCACCAATGTAGTAACAGCATATCCGTATTGTGACTGTGAAAGAGAGTCACCGTCCAGGAAGTTGATCACATTACCTCTTTGATAGTTACGGCGGTTTTTACTTTCTTCATCAGTCACCGCTACTTTCTTTACACGACCTGTGCTGTCAACCTCAAATTCTCCATTTTCGTTTTTATACAATTTTTCAAATTTATTACCGCGAAAAGGAGCCGGCATATCATCAAAGTCCATAGATGATAAAGGTCTGTAAACGTCCTGCACCCACTCACTCACGTTACCTGCCATGTTATAGATACCAAAACCATTAGGATAGAAAGAGTTTACAGGAGCTGTATAAAAGGCACGGTCATTCAAACCACCCGCAGTACCGGCATTATCACCAGCACCTCTTTTAAAGTTAGCGAGGAATTGACCTTGCCAGCTTCCACGACGGGTATCACGAAGACCATTTACATTATGTGCCCAGGGATAAATCTGCTTGTTAGATTGTAACTCTTCACCTCTTTTACCTTCTTTCAAACTTGGGCGGGGGTTTTGATTGATCAAACCATAAGCAGCATACTCCCACTCTGCTTCAAAAGGCAGGCGATAATCAGGCAAAAGAAGACCATCTTCCATGGAAACATGGGTGCGGGGTTGTCCCTGTGGTGTTTTTAAGGGATTCTTTTTCGATGTAGCGCTTTTACCAGGAGTAGGTTGATAACCGATACCCAGCAAATAAGATTTTGTAGTAAAATTATTTTCCTGGGTTTGAGCACCAGATTTTACGTTTTGTTTATTTACATATCCTTTTTCAATCAGTATTCCTTCATTCACGCGGTCACCTCTCCAAAGGCAAAAATCATGGGCCTGTCTCCAGGACACACCTACAACAGGATAATCATTAAAGCCGGGGTGACGGAGATAGAACTCCACCAGGGGCTCATTATAACTCAACTCACTTCTCCATACCAGGGTGTCTGGCAATGCAGCATTCAATATAGGTTCATTTGCAGGATCTGAAGGATCAAACACCTGTCCCAGCCAGTATAAATATTCACGATAGTGAACATTGGCCACCTCGGTTTTATCTATATAAAAGGAGGGAACAGAAACACGGCGGGGAACGTTGTTCCAGTCACCCATTATGTCCTCGTCTGTTTGTCCCATGGTGAAGGTACCACCCTGAACAAAAACAAGACCGGGGCCAGAGCCCTGTTCTTTTGATTTAGCTACCTGGTAGCCACCCATGTTTTTGTCATTGTAGTTCCAGCCTGTAACGTCAGACTTGTCTTGTTTTTTCTTAAAAAGACCCCCGTTTTTGCAAGATGCCATTAGCATTGCACAGGATAACAGGATAGTTAAGTTTTTCACATTCATTACTTTTTGCATAAACATCTGAATTGGAATAGATTTAACGATGGCTGAGATAAATATATTGCACTTGTTGTGAGATTTTATCGCAGCAATTGCGAATATAGAGACTTTAAAAAGAAATTTAAACGCATAAATACCTTTTTTAGAATGGGAAATCCCCATTTATCCTGAGTTTTGTAATTATGCCAAAACACTGGTTCATTATCTGTATTGTATATACATTTCTTGTGTCTACCAGGGTATCAGCACAGAGAACCTATCTACCTAATTCCATCCTTAGTTCAGGCAACTGGTATAAAATCAGTGTCAAAAATGCCGGGGTTTATAAAATTGATATTCCATTCCTGAACAACCTTGGCATCAATACTTCAAATCTTTCTTCCAATTCTATACGTCTTTTTGGTAATGGTGGCCAGATGCTGGCTGAAGCCAATGCAGGTACATGGATTGATGATCTGAAAGAAAATGGAATCATGGTGATGGATGGTGGAGATGGTATTATTAATGGGACTGATTATATACTTTTTTACGCAAATGGACCCGATCAGTGGTTAAAAGACTCAGCCAATCTCCGGTTCTCACATAAAAAAAATCTGTACAGCGACCGGTCTTATTATTTTTTATCCGTTGGTGGAAATGGGAAACGAATCGCTTTAAACCCGGTCATCAACGGACCCAATAATACCGTAAACAGTTTTTCAGAAAGATATTTCCATGAACTGGACACGGTAAATTTTTTGGCCAGCGGAAAAGAATGGTATGGCGAAGAATTTGCCAACATGCCGGGAAAAACAACGGTAAGAGATTTTGTCGTTTCTGTTCCGAATCTACAGGCTAACGCCCCGGTTACTTTAGCAACTCAGGTTATTGCCCGTTCTGTAGGTGGTGCCAGTCGCTTTGATATTAAAATAAATGGACAACAGGTAGGACAAACGCTGATCAATGCAATAAGTGGTGGACAGTATGACTTGTTTGCACAGCAGGCGACGGGTATTTTTAGTACAACGGCTTCGCAAAATAATATAACAGTTAGCTATTCATATATTCCCGGAAGTTTTAATGCACAAGGCTGGTTGAATTGGTTTGAATTGTTTTACCGCAGCCATCTTTCCCTGGCCGGTATAGATCAAATGCTTTTCAGAGACTGGCAAAGTGTGGGAGCAGGAAATGTAGCAGAATTTGTGATCAGTAACGCCAACACATCCTCACAGGTTTGGGATATTACTGATGCGTTGAATCCAATAAGAATGCAGGGCACCTTATCAGGAAATGATTTTCGATTTGTAAATACTGCTTCAAGGTTGCGGGAATATGTGGCGTTTAATGCAACCAATTTTTTCATACCCGTTGCTATTGGAAAAATTGCTAACCAGGATCTTCATAACTCATCTCCTGCAGATTATCTCATCATAACGTATCCCAATTTTTTACCACAGGCGCAGAGACTGGCCCAGTTTCATCAACAGCGAAACGGTTTTAAAACAGTTGTGCTTACTACAGAGCAGGTCTTTAATGAATTCGCCAGCGGCAGCCCCGATGCTGTGGCTATCCGTGATTTTGTAAAAATGTACCATGATAGATATGCAAATAATCCGGCCAGCAAACTAAAATACCTGTTGCTGTTTGGCGATGCCTCTTATGATTACAAAGACAGGTTGAATAATAATACCAGCTATGTTCCCGCATGGGAAAATAACTTTTCATTGGATCCTTTATCTACGTATGCTTCGGACGATTTCTTTGGTTTTTTAGACGATAATGAAGACATCAATTCCGCGTCGATAATTAATTACCTGGATATAGGAATAGGAAGAGTGCCTGCAAAAAATTCAGAGGAAGCAAAAAATTTTGTTGACAAGGTAATTGCTTACTTTGATAAGGAGAGTTTCGGACCCTGGCGTAATAACAACACGTTCATAGCAGATGATGAGGATGGGAACCTTCATTTACAGGATGCAGAAATATTAACAGCCACATCTGCAACAGCAGCTCCGATTTATAACCAGCAAAAAATTTACCTGGATGCATTCCGGCAGGAGAGTGGTTCCGGAGGCAGTCGCTATCCCCAGGCCAATCTTGCCATCAATAACCAGGTTTATAATGGCACACTTATCTGGAATTATAATGGACATGGTGGTCCACGCCGTTTAGCAGAAGAAACCATATTGGACCAGGACATCGTCAATAACTGGAACAATCCAAACCGGCTCCCGTTATTTATTACTGCTACCTGCGATTTTGCACCGTATGATAATCCTAACATCAATTCAATTGGTGAAAATATTTTACTGCGACCCAAAACCGGTGGCATTGCCCTGATGACAACAACAAGGGTTGTATTTGCTTTCAGCAATCGTATTATGAACAACAACTATTTGCAAATAGCTCTTCAGGCTGATGCAAACGGAAATTATAAAAGCTTAGGAGATGCTGTAAAAGAAGCAAAGAATTATACCTATCAAACTTCAGGTGATGTGGCCAACAACCGCAAGTTTACATTGCTGGGTGATCCTGCCCTGACGCTGGCTTTTCCAACATTAAGGGTGAGAGCAACCAAAATAAATGGAATACCGGTAGCGCAGCCCGATACTTTAAGTGCATCCGAAAGAATAACCATCGAGGGGGAAGTGACCGATGTGCAGGGGAATGTGTTGAATAGCTATAATGGGTCAGTATATCCAACCATATTTGATAAGCCTCAAACAGTAACCACTCTTGCCAATGATGCTGGCAGCCAGGTGGCTTCCTTTACAACGCAAACCAATATCCTTTTTAAAGGGAAGACTACAGTGAGTAATGGCCGGTTCTCTTTTTCATTTAAAGTGCCGAAAGATATCAACTACCAGTTTGGTAATGGCAAACTGAGTTTATATGCAGAAAACGGAACTATTGATGCCAATGGAGTTTTTTCAAATTTGATTATTGGCGGAGCTGGTAACAATAATGATAATGATCATGCCGGCCCGGAGATAAAACCCTACCTGAATGATGAAAAGTTTGTGAACGGCGGAATCACCAATGAATCGCCGGTACTTATTGTGAGGTTAACCGATTCTTCCGGGATCAATACAGCAGGCACCGGCATCGGGCATGACATTGTAGCTACATTGGATAATGATAATAACCGGTTTTTTATCCTGAATGATTTTTATCAAAGCGATTTGAATAGTTACCAGCAGGGAGTGGCCAGGTTTCAATTGCCATCGCTGGAGCCCGGTACGCATACATTAAAAATTAAAGCATGGGATGTGCTGAATAATTCGAACGAAGTCGTACTGGAGTTTATAGTGGCAAATGATGATGAGCTTACGTTAAGTCATGTCCTCAATTACCCTAACCCGTTTACTACAAAAACACAATTCTGGTTTGAGCATAACAAAGCCGGTCAGGATCTGCAGGTTAGGCTGCAGATATTTACCATCTCAGGAAGGGTAATAAAAGTAATTCAACAAACAATAAATACCCCGGGCAACCGTTCATGTGAACTGGAATGGAACGGCAGGGATGAATATGGTGATAAAGTAGGAAAAGGAGTCTATCTCTACAGACTGTCTGTTACAGGACCCGGTAACCAAAAAAGAGAAAAGATAGAGAAGCTCGTAATATTTTAATTACCAGATAGCCTCAATGCTTAATTTCGCACTTTCTTTAAAGCTATATATTATACTATCATAAAACCTTACTAATGAGACCAACTGCTTTAAGATTATCTATTGTATTTCTATTCCTTTGTAGTATTTCATCTTCTCTCAAGGCCCAGGACCCACCCCGCATCAATGTTGTTACAACCGCTGTTCCTTTTTTACGTATTTCACCAGATGCCCGTTCAGGCGGTATGGGAGATATTGGTGTAGCTACCTCTCCCGATGCCAATGCAGGCTTCTGGAATATAGGAAAAGCAGTATTCAACGAATCTCAGGGAGGTATCTCTGCTTCTTATACTCCCTGGTTGAAAGATATCGTCGGTGATGTATTTCTTGCTTCTCTCGCCGGTTACTACAAGTTTGATGAAACCCAGGCATTGACTGCCTCTTTGCGTTATTTTAGCCTGGGAAGCATACAGTTTACAGATTTTAGTGGAAATATCAACGGCACTTTCAGGCCCCGTGAATTTGGTATTGATGTGGGCTATTCCCGCAAACTTTCCGAGAAAATGGGGATTGGTGTCGCTTTGCGTTATATAAATTCAGATTTAGCTTCTGGCGGATCTTCTGCAAGTGCTACTTATAAAGCCGGAAGCTCTGTTGCCGGTGATCTTGGCTTTTATTATGATGGAAAAAATACCTTAGGTAATGGCTGGGCATTTGGCGCTACTATGACCAACCTCGGGGCTAAAATATCCTATACTGATAATGCTGACCAGAAAGATTTCATTCCTGCTAATCTTGGTCTTGGAACTACTTACTCAAGAAAATTCAATGACCAAAACAGGATCACTTTTGGTCTCGATATTAATAAATTATTGGTGCCTACTCCACCCATCGCTCCTACTCCACAAGAGTTGGCCGACTATAGAAGCAAAAGTATTGTAGGCAGCTGGTTCAGTTCTTTTGGCGATGCTCCTGATGGATTCAGTGAAGAATTAAAAGAGTTCCAGGTTTCATTAGGTGCTGAATATACTTATAACAACCAGTTTTCTTTTCGTGCCGGTTACTTCTATGAAGATAAAAACAAGGGTAACCGTCGTTACTTCACTATGGGCGTGGGCTTAAAATACAATGTATTTGGTCTGAACTTCTCTTACCTATTGCCTTCAGGAAGTGGGGTAAGCCGCAACCCATTATCTAATACATTGCGCTTGTCTGTACTGTTTGATCTTGATGGAGGCGGCGCTACGACCACCACTACAGCTAACTAACATACATAATTGAATTTTATACAAAAATGTCCCGTCTTCTGCGGGACGTTTTTATTTCAGGATATTTGCAGCCATAAATCAATCACATGTCATATCGGATCGGATCAGGGATAGATTTTCACCAGCTAGCTGAAAAAAGGGAATTATGGATCGGGGGAATAAATATTCCTCATCATAAAGGAGCTGTAGGCCATAGTGATGCTGATGTATTATTACATGCCATTTGCGATGCACTGTTAGGCGCTTTATGTTTGGGTGATATCGGTGAACACTTTCCTGATACCGATAAATTGTATAAGAATATTGACAGCAAGATACTGTTGCAAAAAACAATAGAATTAATCAATAAAGAAGGATATAAAATAGTAAATATAGATAGCACTGTCTGTCTTCAGTCGCCAAAGATCAAACCCTATGTAGCAGCCATGCAAAAAGCTATAGCAGTAATTGCAGGTATTACAGAAAAAGATATTTCTATTAAAGCCACTACCACAGAACAAATGGGTTTTGCAGGACGGGAAGAAGGATTGGTGGCGTATGCGACCGTGTTGCTTGAGAAAGACGATAGATGATAAACACTCCCCTCCCTGGTTGATTTTAAGTGAGCAGACTTATAATTTTTAAACGCTTTTTTCGAAATTAAAACAACGATCATCTATCCTGTATCAATTATCACCTGAATCTTATCTTTGCCCGATGCCAGCAATTGATGTAAGAATTGTCAACACATCTTCTAATGCCCTGCCCGAGTATGCCACTGCGGGTTCTTCGGGTATGGATATAAGAGCTGATCTTAATGAACCTATCACGTTGCAACCGATGGAACGGGCATTAATTCCTACAGGATTGTTCATCGAACTACCTGAAGGATACGAGGTGCAGGTAAGACCCCGTAGCGGACTGGCTATTAAACAGGGAATCACTTGCCTTAATTCCCCCGGCACAATAGATGCAGATTACAGGGGAGAAATTAAGATTATATTAATCAACCTTTCGCAGCAACCTCAGCTCATTCATCACGGGGACAGGGTTGCACAAATGATTATTCAAAAAGTAGAAAAAATAAATTGGGTAGCAGCTGAGCAATTGGTCGCTACGGATAGAAATGCCGGAGGTTTTGGTCATACCGGCAAACAATAAAAACACAGCACCAGCATGAGATCCATTATCGTATTGACAATTATCATTTCCTTATTCACATCCTGCCGTTCCACCCGTAAGATCCAAACCGTGGTGACACCCCGTGATACAACTCTTGCCGTAAGCATCAAAGGCGCATCTCATGAAGATACATTGCGTTTTATCAATGAAGCTGTATCTGGAATACAAAAAAATCGCCTCAATTTTACCAGCTTCTCTGCAAAGGTGGATGTAGATTATGAAGATGGGGAAGGAAAGAAGAATAATGTGAATGCACATATCCGGATGCAGAAAGACCAGGTTATATGGATATCTATTACTGCAATTTTTGGTATTGAAGGATTGAGAGTTTATATCACGCCGGACTCAGTTAAGCTGATCAACAAACAGGATAAAACTTATACGGCAAGAAGCGTGGAATATTTACAGGAAGTAACGGCATTGCCGCTTGATCTTCCTACACTGCAGGACCTGTTGCTGGGCAACCCTGTTTTTCTTGATTCTAATATCGTTTCGTATACACAATCGGATGAAGCGATCACCTTACTTAGCCTCGGAGATTTTTTTAAAACCCTGCTCACCATAGACAAAGAAAATAAATTTGTTCAAAGCAGTAAACTGGATGACCTTGATGAGTTTCGTAACCGTACCTGTTTTCTTACGTATAGTGGTTATGAAAATAAAAAAGGCGTGAATTTTTCTGCGAAGCGGCATATCACCGTAACCGAAAAAAAGAAACTGGATATCAAGCTTGATTTCAAGCAATATGATTTTAATGAAACGTTAAGTTTCCCTTTTTCCGTTCCTAAAAATTATAAATCAAATTAAGCGATAAAATTTATTTTGCAGTACGCCGTTAAAGGTTGTCTGTTTCCGCACCCTGTTTTATTCACTTATATCCTCAAAAAAACTATGAATAAAATTATCCTTCTTATTGTAATCGTCGCATTGGGTACAGCGCCTGTTCGTGCCCAGTCCACGCAAGACAAAGCAGAACTGGAAAAAGAACGGCAGGAGCTGCAGCGGGAATTAAAAGAGATACAGGGTCTTTATAACCAGGTAAAAGGTCAGAGTAAACAAACGCTGGGCCAGTTGAGTATGCTCAACAAAAAGATCAACCTGCAGGAACGCTATATCGGAAGCATCAGTAAAGAGATCAAAATGATCGACGATGATCTTTATCTCAGTAATCTTGAAATATACAGGTTGCAGCGACAGTTGGATACCTTGAAAGCAGAATATGCCCGTACAGTGGTATATGCGTACAAGAACAGGAGCTCTTACGATTATCTCAATTTCATTTTCTCTGCTAATAGTTTTAATGATGCTATTAAAAGGGTTGCTTATTTAAAAAGCTATCGCACTTACCGGGAAAAGCAGGTGAGTACTATTTTAGAAACACAGGATCTTATTGCAAAGCGGAAGCAGCAGCAGATGGGCCGTAAACAACAAAAAAATGCTGCACTGCAAAATCAAACAAAAGAAAAATCTGCACTGGATGTGCAGAAGCAGGAGAAAAGCGTAGTGATGAGCAACCTGAAGTCACAGGAAAAAGATTTGCAAAAACAAATTGCAACCAAAAAGAAAAAGGACAGGGACCTGAAAAATGCAATTGATGCGATCGTTCGCCGTGCTATTGAAGAAGAAAGAAAAAAAGCAGAAGCCGAATTCAAAGCAGCAGCTAAAAGAAAAGCAGATGAAGATGCTAAAAATAATACAGCGGCTAAACCAACTATCACAACAACTACCACGCCTGTAACAACAAGACCTGCGGCTGAAGTAAAAAAGCCGGTAAGCTATCTTGAATTAAATGCAAAAGACGTTGCGCTGGGAGGTGATTTTTTAAAGAACAAAGGAAGGCTGCCCTGGCCGGTTGATAATGGTGTTCCTATTATTCATTTTGGTACTTATAACATAGAAGGAACGAAATTGAAAGGAGATAACCCCGGCGTTACTATTTCTACACAGGCAGGAGCTGCTGTTAAATCCGTATTTGATGGAGAAGTGGTGGGCGCCTATAATATTGGTGATGGAATGGTAGTAACAATCAGGCATGGTAAATATTTTACAACCTACAGTAATCTCACTTCGGTATCCGTAAAGAAAGGTGATCCTGTTAAAACCGGACAAACATTGGGAAGAGCCGGCCGTGATGAAGAAGGAGATACCGGGCAAATAGATTTCATTTTGATGATAGAAACGAAGAATGTAAATCCCGAGCCCTGGTTACGTCGTTAATCCCGGTGCTTATAAAAAGAAAGACCCTCTTAACGGAGGGTCTTTCTTTTTATAAAAAACGTTCATATAGTTTCTCGTATATCGGAACGATATTGGCGATATCATATTTCATAGCATGAGCAGCAGCTTTCTCTTTAAATTTCTTCAATATCTTATCATCCTTCAAAATGGATAATGCCTGCTGGCTCATGGCAGCTACATCACCTACATTGGCCATATATCCCGTTACACCATCAATATTTATTTCACTTAAACCGCCAGCATTGGTTGACACTACAGGTACACCCGCTGCCATCGCTTCCAGTGCAGCTAAACCAAAACTTTCATATTCGGAGGTCAGCAGGAAAAGATCAGCAATAGCCAGTATGTCTTCCATCTGTTCCTGTTTACCTACAAACCGCACTTCATCGCATACGCCTAACTCACGGGCAAGGTCTTCTGCGGTGGATCGTTCAGGACCATCGCCAACAAATAATAATTTCGACGGAATCACTTTATTTACTTCGTAAAAAATCTGTACTACATCCTGCACCCGTTTTATCTTCCTGAAGTTGGAGGCATGCATTATTATTCTTTCTCCATTGGGTGCGATCACTTTTTTGAAAGCATCAATGGGTTTGCGGGTAAAACGTTCTACATCTACAAAGTTGTAGATGACCTCGATCTCTTTTTCAATCGTGAATATCTTATATGTTTCATCCCGCAGGTTTTCTGAAACAGCGGTGATCGCATCACTTTGATTAATGGAAAAGGCTACTACTGGTGCATACGTTTTATCTCTTCCTACTAATGTTATATCAGTGCCGTGGAGTGTAGTGATCACAGGAATATCTTTTCCCTCCTTTTTTAAAATTTGCTTTGCCATATAAGCCGCCGATGCATGGGGGATGGCGTAATGCACATGCAGCAGGTCCAGGTTATTATTCTTGATCACATCCACCATCGTACTCGCCAGGGCTGTTTCATACGGAGGATAATCAAACAATGGATATGGAGGCACCTGCACCTCGTGATAAAATATATTGGGAATAAAACCATTCAGCCTCACCGGCTGCTGGTAAGTGATAAAATGAACCAGGTGTCCCTGCTGTGCTAAAGCCTTTCCTAATTCGGTGGCCAATACGCCACTACCGCCAAACGTGGGATAGCAAACAATTCCTATTCTCATATTATTCATTCAAGTTGCAAAACTAAGGTAACAGTTTAAACTTGGTTAGGTTCGCCGCTTATCTTAAATATTTATTTGCTCTTTTTAGCTTTGCTTTATCTTTATCCAAATTCACCCGCATGAGAAAAATGAGCCTTGTTTTGTTAATTTTTTCATTTCACACTGATTTATTTGCCCAACAGGAGGATTCCGCTTTTATTAAACGCATCTCCGACGAAATATTGACCAACGGAAAAGCGTACTCAACACTTTTTCACCTTACTAAAAAAATAGGAGGACGACTTGCCGGCTCATCAGGAATGGTAAAGGCAGAGAAGTGGGGACAATCCGTAATGGAAGAATACAAAGCCGATAAAGTATGGCTGCAGGAGTGTATGGTGCCGCATTGGGTAAGAGGTGGTAAGGATGAAGCGGTAGCCAGCTATGCTGATCAGCGAGGCAAGAAGCCAGTCAAAAAAAACCTGGATGTAGTTGCGTTGGGTAATTCTCTCGGAAGTAATAAAAACGGGATTTCAGCACAAGTGTTATTGGTGAATTCATTTGATGAACTGGAAGCAAAAAAAGACCAGGTAAAAGATAAGATCGTTTTTTACAATTATAAATTCATTGATACGTATGTCAACACTTTTCTTTCCTATCGTGATGCGGGGCAATATCGTGGCCAGGGACCAAGCCGTGCGGCAAAATATGGAGCGAAAGCCGTTATTGTTAGAAGCATGAGTCATGCAGCAGACAATAATCCTCATACCGGTGCAACAAGGTATGATAGTAATTATGCAAAAATTCCCGCAGTGGCCATTGGTTTAAGAGATGCTGACTGGTTAAGCGAGCAAATAAAAGATGGTACCGTCAATATTACAATGAAAACAAACGGGCATTTTCTTCCGGATACGATTGGCCATAACATCATTGGTGAATTAAAAGGATCAGAATTTCCGGATGAAATCATTACCGTAGGCGGTCACCTGGATAGCTGGGATAATTGTGAAGGAGCACATGATGATGGATCGGGTTGTGTGCAAACCATGGAAATACTCAGAGCTTTCAAAGCGCTGGGGTATAAACCAAAACGAACCATCCGGTTTGTTTTATTCGCCAACGAAGAAAATGGATTGAGAGGTGGCAATAAATATGCAGATGAAGCAAAAACAAAAGGTGAAAAACACATTTTCGCCATGGAAAGTGATGCAGGCGGTTTTACACCACGCAGTTTAGGATTAACGGGGACAGCAGCACAATACAATAAATTTTACCAGTGGAAATCGTTAATAGCACCTTATGGATGCAGTGAGTTTGTAAAAGATGGCGGTGGATCAGATATTGGCCCGCTGAACAGGGCTTTTGCTACACCTGTTGCCAGTCTTAATCCCGATTCACAACGTTATTTTGATATTCATCATGCAAGAAGCGATGTGTTTGAGGCCGTCAACAAAAGAGAACTGGAATTAGGCGCAGTAAATATGGCGGCGTTGATCTATCTCGTAGACAAATACGGACTATAACTATTTTAATTCAGCAATTTTTTTATCGCTGATTCAACCATTGCAAAAGGAAATGAATCAAACACCTTTTGCATCTGTTTTTTTATTTCCGGGTTACAAAGATTGCCGATACTTCCTTCATGCGTATGAGCAATTGAAGTATTATAATTGAAATTCCCTTTCTCAATATCCATCCCTACTTTTTTGTAAGCGTCGCGGAATGGCATCCCGCTATTCACCAGCTTATTCACTTCTTCTACACTAAAAAGGTATTTATATTTTTCATCAGCAAGGATATCTTTTTTGATTTCAATATTCGACAACATCAACCCGGCCATTTCCATGCAATCCTTCAACGTTTTGAAAGCGGGGAATAAATGTTCCTTTAATAATTGCAGGTCCCGGTGATAACCCGACGGAAGATTTGTTGTCATCAGCATGATCTCATTAGGCAATGCCTTGATCCGGTTGCAATGAGAACGAATCAATTCAAATACATCCGGATTTTTTTTATGCGGCATGATGCTGCTGCCGGTTGTCAGTTCCGCAGGAAAACTGATAAAACCAAAATTTTGGTTCAGGTACAAACAGGCATCCATGCTTAACCTCGATAACGTATCAGCAACATTCGCCAGCGATTGCGCTACGATGCGTTCGGCTTTTCCTCTTCCCATTTGTGCATACACCACATTATAATTCAGGTCATCAAATCCCAGTAGTTGAGTGGTCATGGTTCTGTTGATAGGAAAAGACGATCCATAACCGGCGGCCGAGCCTAATGGGTTTTTATTTACCACCTCATAAGCTGCTTTGAGTGTGACTATATCATCCACCAGGCTTTCGGCATAAGCGCCAAACCATAAGCCGAACGAGGACGGCATCGCTAATTGCAGGTGCGTATAACCCGGTAGCAAATGGGCCTTATATTTTTCACTTTGCAATTGCAGTAATTCAAAAAAAGGTTGAATTGTTTTTACCAATTCTTCCAGTTCACTCCTCAGGAATAATTTTATATCTACCAGCACCTGGTCATTACGGCTCCGGGCGCTGTGAATTTTTTTTCCGGTATCGCCGAGTTGTTGCGTAAGCAGGAGTTCAACCTGTGAATGAATATCCTCTACATCTTCCTGCAATTTGAAATGACCCTTCTGGATTTGCAGGTAAATATCTTTTAAAGCAGATTGTAATTGTATCAATTCATCCTTGGTAAGCAAGCCAACTGATTCCAGCATTTGAATATGAGCCAGTGAACCAAGCACATCAAAAGCAGCGAGATGGATATCCATCTCACGATCTTTGCCTACAGTAAATGTTTCTACTTCCTGTAAGGAGGCTTTATCTTTTTGCCACAGCTTCATGCAACGAAATTTTATCACGCAGCGGCGCAATGACGCAGCAACGGGAAGTGAATTATAATAATTGATCCAGTAATTTTATATACAGCTCAATTCCTTTGTTTATTTCTTCTGTATAAATATACTCATCTGCTGTATGACTTCTTGCACTATCTCCCGGTCCCATTTTTAAAGCAGGAAAAGGCATCAATGCTTTATCGGAAGTAGTGGGAGAGCCATAATAAGTTCTTCCGAGTTCTAATCCTGCTTTTACTACCGGGTGATCCAATGCAATTGAAGAAGATCGCATCCGCATACTCCTTGGGTTTACTTCACACTGCACATTCAGTTGTATTAACTCCAACACTTCCTCAAATGTATACAGCTCATTAATTCGTGTATCCACCACAAACCTGCATTGTGCAGGTACTACATTATGGGCCTTATTATCTGTTTCAATAACGGTCACACTCATTTTGACCGGGCCGAGCAGTTCAGATATTTTTTGAAACTGGTAGGAGCTGAACCACTCTATATCTTTTATCGCCTTATAAATAGCATTGTCACCTTCTTCCCTTGCTGCATGACCAGCTTTCCCTTTACTCATGCAATCCAGCACCATCAATCCTCTTTCTGCTACAGCCATATGCATTTGAGTAGGTTCGCCTACAATGGCAAAATCAATGGTTGGCAAATGTGGTAAAATGTATTCAATACCACCAGTTCCTGAAATCTCTTCTTCCGCAGTGGCAGCAAACACCAGATTATAATTTAATTCTCCTTTATCATAGAAACGAAGAAAGACCGTCAATAATGAAACTAAACACCCGCCTGCGTCATTACTTCCCAAACCAAATAGCTTTCCGTCTTTTTCCAGTGGAACAAAAGGATCCAACGTATACCCTTTATTAGGTTTCACCGTATCGTGATGTGAGTTAAGAAGTATAGTGGGTTTGCTTTCTGTAAAATGTTTACTGGTGGCAATAACGTTATTATTAACCCGGGAGAAAGGAATATTTCTTGCAGCCATGAACTGGCCAATCAGCCCTGCCGTCTTATCTTCCTCTTTGCTGAAAGAAGGAGTAGCGATCAGCTCTTTTAGCAAACCGATAGCATCCTGTTGCAGTATGTTCAAGTCCTTACTCATTAATAATAGTTGTTCCGGAGCTTCCACCGATCAGTTCGTTGAGTCGTTCGGCTTTGCCGATGATCACTTTTTTCACCCCACTGTTTAATGCAGCAAAAGCATTGTCGAGTTTGGGGATCATACCGGCAAATATTTTCTGTTTCCTTTTTAATTGCTTGTAATAAGAAGGCTTAAGTTCTGGTATCACCGTGCTGTCATCCTCTGCATCCAGCAATACGCCGCTTTTTTCAAACGAATAGATCAGGCTCACATCATATTCATGACTCATCGCTTTCGCCAGTTCCTGTGCTATTGTATCGGCATTTGTGTTCAGTAACTGGCCCTGCTGGTCATGGGTGATAGGTGCAAAAACAATCGCTATGTTTTGTTCCAGCAAACTTTTTAATAAACCGGTGTTGATCGCATCCACATCACCCACAAATCCATAGTCAATTACAGGATGTTTACGTTGATGCGCCAGGATGGAATCGCCATCAGCGCCACAGAGACCCATCGCATTACAGTTATGAGACTGTAATTGTGCAACAATATTCTTGTTTACATAACCGGCATATACCATGGTGACGATCTTCAGTGTTTCCGCATCTGTGATACGTCTTCCATCTACCAGTTGCTGTTCCACTCCCAGCTTATCTGCTAATCTCGTAGCAAGCTTGCCACCACCATGTACCAGTATTTTTTTGGCAGGAATATCAGCAAAGGTTGAAAGGAAAGACGAAAGCTTTATTTCATCATCAATTATATTTCCGCCAATTTTTATTACGAGTAGCGACTCCACCGTTAGAATTTAATTATTTCGATTTTAAAATTTCACTTAACACGGCCTGTACTGCCCATACCCGGTTGGCTGCTTCCGGGGTTACCAAACTATTGGGCCCGTCCAGTACTTCATCACTCAATTCAACATTTCTCCTTACCGGGAGGCAATGCATTACTTTGGCATTATTCGTTAATTCTAATTTTTCATTCGTGAGCATCCATCCAGGATCGTTGCAATACACTCTTCCGTAATCATGAAAGGTGCTCCAGTTTTTTACATATACAAAGTCGGCATCTTTCAATGCTTCGTCCTGGTCCAGTGTAATAGTAGCGCCATTGGTGAACCGTTCACTCAATTCATAATCTTCCGGGTGAGTGATCACAAAATCTGCTTTACCCCAAGCGTTGATCCATTGCGAAAAACTGTTGGCCACGCATTGCGGTAAGGGCTTTACATGCGGTGCCCATGTCAATACGATCTTTGGCTTTCTTTTTTCGTTGAACGATTCTGTAATGGTAATCACATCCGTCAAACTTTGCAGGGGATGCAGCGTAGCACTTTCCAAACTCACTACCGGGATGCCGGCATATTTTATAAATTGATTAATGTAAAGTTCACTGTAATCATCTTCCCGGTTTTTCAGCGAAGGAAAAGTGCGGATAGCCAGGATATCAAAATACTTTCCAAATATTGGCGCTGCATCTTTTACATGCTCTACTGTGCTGCCGCTCATTATTGCTTCTTCTTCAAATTCCAATGCCCATCCTTCACTCCCTACATTAAAAACAATCGCTTCCATTCCTAAATTTTGGGCAGCGATCTGGGTGCTCAATCTTGTACGCATACTTGGATTCAGAAATAAACAACCGATCCTTTTATTAGCTCCGAGAGTTTTGTCCTTAAAACGATCGGCTTTATATGCCAGCGCTTTTTGCACCAGTGCATCTATGTCGCTTACATCATCAACGGAAATGAACTGTTTCAATATTCTTAATTTTTATTTTGTCATCGTTCTGTTCTTTACTCGTCTTTGTTGCACCAGCCCTGACCCGATAGTTATCGGGTCAGGGTCGCTTCTTTCATCTTCCTGTCCGCTTCTCATCATTTCACGTAAGAATCAACCAGGAATTTTTTCTGGCACCAGTATGTTTTGAATTTCTTCCTGTATACTTTCAATGAATTGTTCTGCATCTCTTTTTTTCAATCCCAGCGAAGGCAATAAACGGATAACATTGGGTTTTGCTTCACCGGTAAAAATCTTCTGGTTCCACAACAGGTTTTTCTTCAGGTCTTTTAATTCGGCGGGCACATCAAACCCGATCATCAATCCACGGCCTCTTACATTCTCCAATTGAGGTATAGCTTCCAGTTGATCTTTTAAATATTTACCTACCATCACCGCATTGCCCATCAGCTTTTCTTCTTCTATTATTTCCAATACTGCTAATGCAGCAGCACAGGCCAGGTGATTGCCTCCGAAAGTAGTGCCGAGTTGAAAATGTTTGGACTTGATATGCGGGGCCACGATAATACCTGCTACAGGAAAACCATTGCCCATACCTTTTGCCATCGAATAGATATCAGCATTTACTCCTGCAAAGTCATGGCTGAAGAACTTGCCACTTCTGCCATAGCCACACTGCACACTGTCGGCAATATATAAGGCGCCATATTTATCACACAAGGAACGGATCTTTCTTAAAAATGAATCATCTGCTACATTGATGCCACCCACGCCCTGTATACCTTCTATGATCACAGATGAAATTTCCTTTCCATTTTTTTCAAAGCATTCTTCTAAGGCCTCCTGGTCATTAAGGGGCAGAAAAATAATATTCGGATTTTCATTTACGGGTGCCGCATAATTTTTATTGTCGGTCACGGCTACCGCCAATGAAGTTCTGCCATGAAAAGATTTGCTGAAAGCAACTATTTTTTTCCTTCCATTATGAAAAGAAGCAAGCTTCAAAGCATTTTCATTGGCTTCGGCCCCGGAGTTGCAGAGAAATAATTGATAATCGTTTTTGCCCGATATCCTGCCCAATTTTTCTGCCAGCTCCTGCTGCAGCGGTATCCGTATAGAATTAGAATAGAAAGCAATTTTCTCTAATTGCTCTTCAATACGTTTCACCCAATGCGGATGTGTGTGACCAATGCTGATCACCGCATGACCGCCATAAAGATCAAGGTATTGCTCGCCTTTATCATCCCAGACATACGAACCTTTTGCTTTTACAATAGTGATGTCATTGATCGGGTAAACGTCGAATAAATTCATTACTCAGATAATTTGCCACAAACACAAAGACTCAACGTTTTATTTCTTAGTGTCTTTGTGACTTCGTAGCGGGTTTAAAAATAATTTGCTTTCAATTTCAATCCTGCTGTCTCATCCAATCCAAACACCAGGTTCATGTTTTGTACAGCCTGTCCGCTGGCTCCTTTCAATAAATTATCAATTGCTGTATGCACTACCAGTTTGTTTCCTGCCTTTTCCAATTGAACAACAGCTTTATTGGTATTGACCACCTGTTTTAAAAAGATGGGCTCTTTACTCACTTGTGTGAAAGGATGCCCTTTATAAAAATCAAAGAACAGGGGATTCAATTCTTCCAAACTTAAATCGCAATGCAGCGTGGAGCTTGCAAAAATCCCTCTTGTAAAATCACCTCTCCAGGGAACAAAGTTGACCTCTATACCAGAACCCGGTTGTAATTGCAGCAGTGATTCACCAATTTCACCAAGGTGCTGATGCGTTAATGTTTTATAGGCCTGTATATTATTAGCTCTCCAGCTAAAATGAGAAGTAGTGGATAAGGACTGGCCTGCACCGGTTGAACCTGTTATACCCGTTGTATACACTTCGGTCAGCAGTCCGGCTTTTGCCAATGGCAACAATCCTAATTGAATAGTAGTGGCAAAACACCCCGGATTAGCAATGTTATTAGCTGATTTAATCTTCTCTCTGTTTAATTCAGGTAAACCATAGACAAAGCTTCGGGCTTCGAGTTGTGAGCTATGAGCTAAGCGAAAATCATTGGCAAGATCGATGATCTTTATATTATCAGCGATCTTATTTTCAGTGAGAAATTTTTTCGATTCCCCATGACCTAAGCAAAGAAACAAAACATCAATATTGTTATTCAGTTCGTCTGTAAACTGAAGCTCAGTTTCTCCCAGCAGATCCTGGTGAACAGTATAGACCGGGTGGCCGGCATTACTACGGCTATGTATAAAAGAAACAGCTGTATCCGGATGGTGGATCAACAAACGAATGAGTTCGCCACCCGTATAACCTGCTCCTCCGATAATGCCTGCTTTTACTTTCATCTTATGCTGTTATTTTCAATTATGCTTTTGATCCGTTCGCTTCTTCTTTTACCAAATGATAAATAGCGGTCTGGTTGCCGAATATCCTGCTGAATCCTCTTACATCGTCACCGGTAAATCCTGTATTCATTTCTCCATATTTACCAAAGCGGCTGCTCATCAGGTCATATTTACTTTCAATACCGATTACCTGGAAACGATACGGTAGTAATTGAACAAATACATCACCTGTTACATTGCGCTGGCTGCTTTCCAGGTAAGTTTCTATATCTCTCATTACCGGGTCAAGTATTTGTCCTTCATGTAACCAGTTGCCATAAAATTGCGCCAGCTGATCTTTCCATTGCAATTGCCATTTGCTTAACACATGCTTTTCAAGTGCATGGTGAGCTTTTAAGATAACCATAGGCGCCGCTGCTTCAAAACCAACACGACCTTTTATACCAATAATAGTATCACCAACATGAATGTCTCTTCCAATGCCATAAGGACCTGCCAGTGTTTGCAGGTATTGTATGGCTTCTGAAGGATGGTTAAATTCGGAGTCATTTACTTTTTTCAATTCCCCTTTTTCAAAACTTAATACATCGCCGGGATGTTGCTTCGATACGGGAGCACGCGGGCCCCGGCGGGCATGATCTCGTCGGTCGAGATGTCGTCGCCGAGCCTGAGCAACACGGGACCCGCAACCCGATTCGGCAGCGGCTCGAACTCCGGCAGCGAGACGATGTTCGGCCCCTTCTCGAGCTGCACGTCGCGCCCGTCGATCGGGGGCACGAGCATCTCGGTGTTCACGTACCTACGCGCCGGTGGTTCGTAGCTCGGGTACGGGATACCGAGGTCGCGGGGATCGGTGATCACGCCCGTCAGCGCGGCGGCGGTCGCGGTCTCGGGGCTGCACAGGTAGACCTGGTCCTCTTTCGTCCCCGAGCGTCCGGGGAAGTTGCGCGGGAACGTCCGCAGGCTCGCCCTGCCCGTGGCGGGCGCCTGCCCCATCCCGATGCAGCCGTTGCAGCCGGCTTGGTGGAGCCGCGCGCCCCCCGTGACCAACTCGAGCAGCCAGCCTTCATTGGTCAGCGCCT
>DASVOE010000076.1:0-48332 GCA_036383515.1 Chitinophagaceae bacterium
CTGGAAAGGCAGGATCAATAAACAAAAAGTGGAAGTAAAGATCATCCAGCAGGGTGATAGTCTTACCGGCACTTCTTATTATTATGAATCACCCGATCATTACCGGCGGTATAGTATTAAAGGATATTTTAATACTGCCACAAATGAAGCTGTGTGGTGGGATGATCAACTGATCGAAGAAAAGACAGGAAAATTCAGCCTTTCAGCTCCGGGAAAAAATCCCCTATTATCCAGCGCTGATTTTAATTGCCCGGGTGGAGGTAAAATGATGCTCGACGGTAAAGCCGGAAAAAAAGATGATCGTAATCCGAAAGGAGAAGTGCACCTGGATAAAGTGCCTGACCCATCTTTTGAAGACGAATGGGATTTTGTGATCGATAATTATACAGTTGGTGGAAATGATCCTGACCTGATTGATAGTATTGGGCTTATTGCGCAACAGAGACCAGCAGCCCCCTCTAAATCTCCTCCGCCAGTTGGCGGAGAGACTTACCAAACTCCGGATATAGAAACGGTGCCCAAAATTGAATCGCCGAAAGAATTACCCACACAAGTAGTGAAAACACCTGAGCCGGTAAAGCCGCAAACTATCGAAGAAAAATTTATATCCCGTAAAAAAATATTGACCAAAGAGATACCCCTGACCGGCGACTCGATTGAACTTCGCTTTTATGATAACGCCGAGATCGATGGTGATTCCATTTCACTCTTCTTAAATGATAAACTTATTTTCCGCCATATCCGTTTAACCGGTAGTGCGTATACTATTAAATTATCCATAGCCGAACTTAGTGAAACCAATGAGCTCATCATGGTAGCGGAGAACCTGGGTTCTATTCCTCCCAATACATCTTATATGGTAGCATTGGTGGGTGATAATCGTTACGAAGCAAGATTAGAAAGCACCGAAGGCAGCAGTGCAATGGTGAGATTTGTAAAGAAACCGGAAGGTCAGTAAAACAACTTGTCCAACCTATTATAAACCCAATCCTACTACTGCAAAATGATCAGAAGCAAAACGGCCTTCCCATGTTTGCGAGATGTTAGCATGCCTGCTTACTTTCCATTTCCCTTTTATAAAAATATAGTCAGAGAAATTTCTCGCAAAGACACAAAGTTCACAAAGCCTTTTTATTACTTATTTTACTTTGTGTTCTTAGTGTCGTAGTGGGATACACTACACTACCACATTCACCATTTTCCCTTTTACAAAAATGATCTTTTTAGGTTGTTTGCCATCCAGCCATTTTTTCACAACTTCATTAGCCAGCACAATTTTTTCTACTTCCGGCTGGGCAGCATCCAATGCAATGTCTATCGTAGTTCTTGTTTTACCATTGATAGAGATCGGGTATTCTTTGCTGCTTTCGGTTACATATTCTGCTTTGAAGATGGGATAACCAGCATCCAGGATAGAAGCCCCACCTAAATCCTCCCCGATGGGGAGGACTTTCGAAGAGTTTAATTGATTGAAAAGTTCTTCCGCTATATGCGGGGCATAGGGAGCCAGCATGATCAACAATGGTTCGAGTATTTCTTTCTTATGACATTTTAAATCTGTCAATTCATTTACGGCGATCATAAAACTGCTGACACCGGTATTGAAGCTGAAACGTTCGGTATCGTTTTCAATTTTCTTAATGGCGTTATGTAATACTTTTAATTCGGCAGGAGTAGCCTCACCCCCCGCCCTCTCCGAAGGAGAGGGAGCTGAAGTCGTCCATATCGGGCCTTTCACTTCATCATAGAAAAGCCGCCATAATTTTTTCAGGAAACGATGCACGCCTTCAATGCCTTTAGTATCCCAGGGTTTGCTCATTTCTACGGGGCCGAGAAACATTTCATACATGCGGAAGGTGTCGGCGCCGTATTTGGCAACTAAGTCATCGGGATTAATGGTGTTGAATTTTGATTTGGACATTTTTTCAACTTCAGAACCGCAAATGTATTTGCCCTCTTCTAAAATGAATTCTGCGTTTGTATAATCAAGTTTCATTTTTTTAAACGCATTAATGTCTAACTCAACGCCATCTACAATGTTTACATCAACATGTATCGCAGCGTGTATAGTAGCAAAACTACTTTGAATAGGATAGCCCCATTCTTCGAATAGCATACCGGGATTCTCCGAAGGATCATTATATCTATCCCAATATTTTTTTGATAAAAAATATTGGGTCGGTTTTTCATCTTTATCAAATGTTGTGACTCTATATACAAATCTTGAACTCCCCTGTATCATCCCCTGATTCACCAATTTCTTATACGGTTCATCATGACCAATCAAATTCAAATCATACAAAACTTTCGTCCACATGCGGCTGTATAATAAATGGCCTACAGCATGCTCAGTGCCGCCGATATATAAGTCAACCTGGCCCCAGTAATCAGATGCTTTACGGTTGCAGAATTCCTTATCGTTCTGCGGATCCATATAACGAAGAAAATACCAGCTGCTGCCTGCATAGCCGGGCATGGTGTTGGTTTCGAGAGCACCGGCCCCACCTAAATCCTCCCCGAAGGGGAGGACTTGCGAAGACTCCGATTTATTTGCAAGCTTTACTTGCTGGTTAACCCATTTCGGTATGTTGGCCAACGGTCCTTCGCCATCGGGGCCGGGAGAATATTTTTCAACATCCGGTAATACCAACGGTAATTCACTTTCATCTAATGGATAGGCTATACCATTGATCCATTTAATAGGAAAAGGTTCACCCCAATACCGCTGGCGGCTGAAAGCTGCGTCTCGCATTTTATAATTCACTTTGCGTTTGCCCATACCAGCCAGTTCCAGTTGCGCAATAACGATCTCCGCAGCCTTACGCATTTCAATGCCATTGAGAAAATCACTGTTTTCCAGTTTAGCATCCTTGGTAGCATTGGCTTCTTCGCCATTGTAATAAGAACCGATAATGTTGGTGATAGGAATATTAAAATGCCGGGCAAATTTGTGATCTCTTTCATCACCGCAGGGAACGGCCATGATTGCGCCGGTACCATATCCTGCCAGCACATATTCACTGATCCAGATGGGAATTTCTCTTCCACTCAACGGATTGATAGCATAACTACCGGTGAACACACCACTGATCTTTTTTTCCGCCATCCGCTCTCTTTCACTGCGACTTTTTACATACGCAATATATTCTTCCACCACCTGCTTTTGATCAACACTTGTTATTTGCTCTACCAGTTCATGTTCGGGGGCAATAACCATGAAGTCGACGCCGTAGATGGTGTCGGGGCGGGTGGTGTATACAACCAGAGATGCCCCCTCTAAATCTCCCCCTATGGGGGAGACTTGCGAAGACCCCGTTTGTTTCGAAACAGATGAAAGTTTGGAGAGCTGTTCTGTAATTTTTTTTACAGCATTATCAGCATCTTTTCTTACTTCTTCGTTGGTAAACCGGAATTCTGTGAATCCCTTTTCTTTTAAAAACGCAGTCCTCGCTTTGTCATATAACTGAATTTCGGGGTCGTTATGATAACCACCGTCAATTTCAATAGTTGCTAATTTATCAAGACATGCAAAATCTACAATGTATGAACCTATAATGTGTTGTCTTCTGATATGAAAACCAGTTTGATTATTCCTTAGTTTTTCCCACAAAACCATTTCTTCATGGGTCGGATTTTTTCTTTTTTCTTCCGATAGTCGTTTTGTAAGGTGATACAAAGACGGTTGAGCTGTTTGATATTTCGGAGTCGTATTCTCCCCCTTGGGGGGAGTTAGAGGGGGCATCTCGATCTTAAAGCTAATCTCTGCTCCGCTGCTCTTCCCAATCCAATTCGTCTGCATTTCTTTCATCGCTTCACTGAAGTCAACACTGTCCAATCCTTCCAGTAGCCGATCTGCATATTCAGTAATGCGGAGGTACCATTGCCGCAACTTCTTTTTTACTACCGGGTATCCACCTCTTTCACTCACTCCATTCACCACTTCGTCATTAGCTAATACAGTTCCCAACGCCTCGCACCAGTTCACTTCACCATAGCCGCAATAAGCAAGGCGGTATTGCATTAAAATATCCTGCTGGGTTTTTTCATCAAAGTTTTTCCATTCATCAGCAGAGAAGCTCACTATTGAAAATTGAACATTGGGCATTGCATGTTCGGCATTCCCTTCTTTTTCAAATGCAGCAATCAATTTATCTATCGCTTCTGCTTTGTTCGTATGCCGGTTATAAAAACTATTGAACAATTGCAGAAATATCCACTGCGTCCATTTATAATAATTGGGATCGCTGGTTTGCACTTCACGGCTCCAGTCGTAACAGAAACCGATATTATCCAGTTGTGACTTGAACGTAGCGATATTTTTCTTTGTTGTTTCTGCCGGGTGTTGTCCTGTATCCAGTGCATACTGCTCTGCAGGTAAACCGAAACTGTCGAAGCCCATCGGGTGCAGTACGTTGAAACCTTTGAGTCTTTTATAACGGCTGTAAATATCTGAAGCGATGTACCCCAACGGATGACCTACATGCAATCCGGCGCCGCTTGGATAGGGAAACATATCCAGCACGTAACACTTGGGTTTGGAAGAATCGTTGGAGACCTTGTATGCATCAGATTCCTTCCATTTTTGCTGCCATTCTTTTTCAATTCGCCTGAAATCGTATTCCATACCTCCAGTCCCTAAAGGAGAGTTAGCATTTTTTCCTATTGTATCTTCTTTACTCATTATGATAATGCAATTATTATTTATTTTATCATCGTCCCGGATCGTTACTCATCGTCCCTTGCGTGTCGCACCTGATAGCTATCGTGTCTTCGGCTGCAGTAATGCTATTCATCATGAACACTTTAATATACTCACACTCCGGCAAGCTCAGTAGTCCCGATAGATACCGGGATACCGGACGATGAAAGGAGCGTCGCAACAAAAGCTCAATAGAATTACCGCAGCTGGTCAAAAAAATTCTTTAACAATATCTTTTACCCACATGGCAATATGAGCCGGTGACAATCGTTTAATTGGGCAGCAAAAATACTGATTGTAGGGCTGAAACTGTTATTTTTGCGCCGATCCGCCCCGATAATTCATACAACGAAAATTCAATCCGAAAAATTCAAAATTCTTTTGCATGTCTCAATCCGGAAAAGCTTCTATCAAACGTGGGAAACCTTCTTATTTTATGTCTATCCTGGGGATTACCCTGGTGTTGTTTCTTCTCGGTATCATCGGCTGGCTGGTGATCAATGCCAATAAACTCGGCAACTATTTTAAGGAAAGTGTGGAAGTAAGAACTTACCTGCGGGGCGACCTGAACCCCAATGATAGCACGGCCCTGATGAGTTATATTTCTACCAAGCCTTATGTAAAAAAGATAGAGTATGTGACCAAGGAACAGGGTAAAGAGATCTATATGAAAGATGGCAACGAAGATTGGAATAAAGTGCTGGAAGCAAACCCGCTTCCGAATGCTATTTTCTTTAAAGTAAAGAACCAATACCTCAATACCGACTCACTGAACAGCATTAAAAATGACCTGAAGCAACAAACCTACGTGAGTGAGGTGGAGTACCCGGTAGCGCTGGTGGGCAAGATGAGTGAGAATATCCGTAATATCAGTATCGTGATGCTGATCATTGCTATTATCCTTTCTATAGTAGTGATTGTTTTGATCGATAATACTATCAAGCTGGCCATGTTCAGCAACCGCTTTTTGATAAAGACCATGCAGATGGTGGGTGCTACCCGTGGTTTTATTGCAAAACCGATGAATATCAAAGCTGTCATCAACGGAGCCCTGGGAGGTATGATAGCATCTGTTGCCGTTTACCTGTTGATCATATTATTTGAGAACCAGGTAACAGACCTGCGTTCGATCCGTGATAATAACCTGTTGATTTTACTTTTTGTTACACTGATCGTATTAGGTATCCTGATCAGCCTGTTCAGCACCTACCGCAGCGTATTAAAATACCTGAAGATGAAGCTGGATGATCTATATTGAAAACCGGTTCATAGTTGATAGTTCATGGCGGTAAACCCTATGAACCATTAACTATGAACTATCAACTTTTTCCTATATTGCACCGCTAAAAACGACCACAATGAGCGACAAGAAAACAACGCCTTCTATTTTTGATAAAGAGAATTATACCTGGATGCTGATTGGCCTAATAGTGATAGCGATTGGGATGTTCCTGCTTTCGGGTGGAGCCAGCAAAGACCCCGCGGTTTTTGACAAAGCTGAAGTGTATAGTTTCAGAAGGATCACAGTAGCCCCCATCCTCATACTCGCCGGGCTGGTGATTGAGATCTATGCGATATTCAAAAAACCAAAAACTGCGTAAGCATTATTCTATAGTATAAAAAATTATGGCGGTCGACTCAGTCTGATCGCTTTTTTATTTTATGTTGCAGCACTTAATCAATAAAACAAAATGGGAATTGTTGAAGCCATTGTGATCGCCGTTGTAGAAGGGTTAACAGAGTTTTTACCGGTCTCTTCTACGGGCCATATGATCATCGCCAGTTCACTGCTTGGTATTCATAAAGACGAGTTCACCAAATTATTTGAAGTAGCCATCCAGTTCGGCGCTATCCTCGCCGTGGTAGTATTGTATGGTAAAAAATTTTTTGAATTTCATCGCTGGCAGTTCTATGCCAAGCTTATTATCGGTGTGATTCCGGCATTGGTGTTAGGTTATCTTTTTTCCGATAAAATAGATGCGATGCTGGAAAGCCCGATGACGGTAGCTATTTCCCTGCTGCTCGGTGGTATTGTATTATTATTTATAGATAAAGCTTTTCAAAAACCTACCATTGAGTCAGACGACCAGATCAGTTTTGGTAAATCCTTCATCGTAGGTCTGTGGCAAACCATCGCCATGATACCCGGTGTAAGCCGTAGCGCTGCGTCTATCATTGGCGGTATGTCGCAAAAATTTACCCGTCACCTGGCCGCTGAGTTTTCTTTTTTCCTGGCAGTGCCTACCATGTTTGCAGCTACTGCTTATTCGTTGTTTTTAAAAGACTGGACACAAAACGGTGTAACACAAAAGGGTTATAAGATCGTGATGGCAACCTCCGAAAACATGACAGCGTTTATCGTTGGTAATATAGTAGCGTTTATCGTGGCAATGCTGGCCATAAGATTCTTTATTAATTACCTGAAAGTTTATGGCTTTAAAGTATTTGGAGTATACCGGATCATTGCAGGTATTATATTATTTATCTTGTTGGCGACGGGGGTAATAGAAGGCTGATAGCTGTTACCAGGACAGGGAGTTACATTATGAGTTAAGTGCTACGGGTTACGAAGGATTACAACTTTCAAATTTTTTGTTTTTTAAAATAACCTGACCAAAATGCAAACCGCTTCAAAAAAAGTAGTCAATGGCTGGACGATGTATGACTGGGGAAATTCTGCTTATAATCTTGTTATCACTTCCACTATTTTCCCGGCTTACTTTGAAGCAATCTCAGCAGATAATAAGGCTCTTTCAAAAACCACCGTCACTTTTTTGGGACGCCAGTTTGAAAACACCGCCCTCTATAATTATACGCTGGCATTCGCCATGCTGATCGTTGCACTTATTTCTCCTTTATTATCATCCATTGCGGATGTAAAAGGAAATAAGAAGAAGTTCATGAATTTCTTTTTAACGATGGGCAGTCTTTCCTGCGCACTTCTTTTCTTTTTTAATACTGGCGACGGGACAACACTTACTCCGGCCTCACCGATTGGGTTAGGTATAATATGCATGATACTTGCCTGCATAGGCTTTTGGGGAAGCCAGGTTTTTTATAATTCTTTTTTACCAGAAATCGCTGCACCGGAAGATAGAGACCGTGTAAGTGCAAAAGGGTTTGCTTATGGTTATGTGGGCAGTGTGTTATTACAAATCATTTGTTTTGTTTTTGTATTCAATCCGGGCATACTGGGTGGTTACGAAGATGCCAACAGCGCTTCTACCATCCAATTTCGTTTTTCATTTTTCCTTGTAGGTATATGGTGGTGGGGTTTTGGTCAATTTTCTTTAAGCCGGCTTCCTAAATCCATACCCGCCGGTAATGGTGACCTGCAACATAATGTCCTGTCCAAAGGATATAAGGAATTACAAAAAGTATGGAAGCAGGTATTGCAATTGCCTACATTGAAAAGGTATCTGATAGCCTTCTTTTTTTATAATATGGGTGTGCAGACGGTAATGCTGGTAGCGGCGTTATACGGTAAGGGGGAGCTTGAAATCCCTACAAGCAATCTTATCATTGCTATACTCATTATACAACTGATCGCTATCCCGGGTGCCATTATAATTTCCCGGTTATCATCAAAGATCGGCAACCTGAAAACGCTCATGACTCTCGTGGTGCTATGGATAGGTATTTGTATTGCGGCATTCTTTATGCCTAAAGGGGGGATTTATGAATTTTATGCTCTGGGGGCTATCGTTGGTTTTGTAATGGGAGGTATACAGTCATTAAGTCGCTCAACTTATGCCAAGCTGATGCCCGAAACAAAGGACACTACTTCCTTTTTTAGCTTCTATGATGTAACGGAGAAGATCGCTGCTGTAGTTGGTATTTTCAGTTTTGGTTTTATTACAGAGTACAGCGGCTCACAACGAAACTCCGTATTGGCCTTAATGACATTTTTTATCATTGGTTTCTTTTTATTGATATATACAAAGAAAGCTGATCAAACCAACCAGTTTTAATTGCTATTTATATTTCTATCATGAAACTTTATTCCATCAATACCGGTTATTTTAAACTCGATGGCGGCGCTATGTTTGGCGTAGTTCCCAAAAGCATCTGGCATAAAATCAACCCTGCTGATGAGAATAATTTATGCGCCTGGGCATTGCGTTGTTTATTGATTGAAGATGGCAACCGGCTTATCCTCGTGGATAATGGGAATGGCGATAAACAGGATGCAAAATTCTTCAGCCATTATTACCTGCATGGCGATGATACACTGGATAGATCGTTGGCGAAATACGGTTTTCACCGGGATGATATTACAGATGTTTTTTTAACGCATCTTCATTTTGATCATTGTGGCGGCACTATTATGCGGGAAGGAGATAAACTTTTGCCTGCTTTTAAGCAGGCAAAAGTGTGGAGCAATAAAGAACATTGGGACTGGGCCGTATATCCGAATGAACGGGAGAAAGCTTCTTTTTTAAAAGAAAATATTTTACCCATTAAAGAAAATGGGCAGCTTCATTTAGTTGAAGTCGCAGATGTGAATGACGGTAAATTGGGCGAAACCGTTTTTACCGATACTATTTCGGTTCGTTTTGTAAATGGTCACACGCATGCCATGATGCTGCCCCAGGTGAGATATAAAAACAAAACGATCGTTTTTATGGCCGATCTGCTCCCTTCACAGGGACATATTCCGCTTCCTTATATCATGGGATATGATATGTTTCCACTCACCACCTTAAATGAAAAGAAATCATTTTTAAAAGAAGCTCTTGAAGGAGAGTATATTCTTTTCTTTGAACATGATCCGGTATATGAATGTTGCACCCTGCGGCAAACAGAAAGAGGAATCAGACCTGATCGTTTTTTTAAATTGGAAGAAATATAGCAGCCTATTCAATAAGGATAATGCGAACTATTTCCTTTTGATCAATGCTGTCATCGGGTGCCGGAGGTTTTCAAAACTCATCATATCTATCTTCACTTTGCCTACCACAATCGGGCTTTCGATCCTTACCGGAATATGATTAGCATCATCGGTGATCCAAACCGTCATATGTTCACCACCTTCAAAGATGGTTCCTTTTAATAGCAACGGTTTTATTTTTATAGCATTGAACTTGCCATATTTTGTTTTGATCGTTTCTTTACCCAGGTAGCGGATATACATATTGAACACTTCATTATCCAGGAACATGGAAAAAGGAATACGGTCATTCGGCTGAAGCCTGGAAAAATCAATATTACGGGCATAGTACATCGAGCTCATTACATCCTGCACACAAGCCGGCACTTTAAATACACCGTCAGTAGCAATAGCCGTATTGGCTGTTTTATTAAAAGTGATGTTCTGGTATTTTTTATAGCCGCCTTCATTTACGTTGCGGACAAATTTCAACGGCTGCATCGTAGTCGTATCAATATACGTTTCATATTTATCTCTCACTTTATAGATCCAATCATAAGATGGATTGGTTTTGCCTTCACCTGTGATATGATAAACAGGTCTGTTGTTTAATGTTTCCAGCACACTGGTGAATGTAGCATTGCCCGCATTCACATAAATGCCAGCCACTGCATAATACACGGTAAACGTAATTTCTTCTCCTACTTTAAATGATCTGTTCTCAATGCCACAAAACTCGGTGTAAGGAGCTTCCGCTGCCGGCGGCAAACTAAACATCACCACTGCCAGCGGAATTAAAAATTTAAATCCTCTCATTTTTATTTTTTATGATCTTTCTGATACTTAAAATTAATAAACTGCCTGCAATAGCCGGAATGATCAGGTTGATAAACCAGATACCTGCTGTCGCAAATATTATTCCTGCTTTGTTAGCACTGTAAAGAGCTATAATGGTTTTTACGATATACCCCCGTTGTGCCAATTCGGCTATAGCGAACGTAGGTATAACCGCCATTACTAAAAAAGAAACACTAACACCCCAAAAAGCCTGCACCGCTGAAATATCTACTGCAAATAACTGAAACAACAGGTAGTATTGTGCAATAAACACAGTAAACCTTATTGCTGATAATGACAACAACCTCAGCAGTAAAGTTGCATCAAAATTCTCCAAAGCCCTTACTAAATAAGCAAAACGGCTACTGCCAGGAAACCGGTCTACCCATCGGATAAGCCACGATAACCTGAAATAAAATAGTGTTAAAACTATTATTATAGTGATCACACCATAGATGATTGCTTTCATCCACAAGGACGAAACAAGACCATTGCTTTCAATAGCGGGTCGAAGTATGATCAAACCAATACATCCCATCAATAAAGTGATGATCAATTGGCTGATGCTCGCAACAATGGTTATTGAAATTGTTTTTAACCGGTTGCCTTCATCCATATATAACACACGGCCGAGGTATTCACCTACCCGGTTGGGCGTACTCACCGAAAAAGAAACGCCGGATAGTATAGCTTTAAAGGCTTTCCAAAAACTAACCTGCTGAATAGATCGAACCGCTATTTTCCATTTGATCGCTTCGATAGACCAGTTGATCATCATTAAAAGAATTACCAACACCAGGTTCCATATCATCGGACTGTTGAAGGAGTCGCGGATATTTCTCCACGCCTGTTCCAGGTTGGGTTGCTGTTGTATCTGCCGGTAAATGGACCAGGATAACCAGATAAATAGCGACGGACCCAGGAAGTAGTTGACGAAGATTTTGATATTACGGTGCAGCTTCATTAATCTTGTAAAAATAGCATCCGCATTGCAAAAGCCTGCTAAAATAATATTAGGTATTGACCCCGGAACGTTGATGATGGGGTATGGTATTATTGAGGTAACCGGGACGGTGATCAGGATGAAAGAAATGCAGGTGTTGAGATTGTCCGGCAAAAAAGATAATCATGAGCGGTTACAACTCATTCATCAGAAAGTAGTGGAGCTGATCGTCAAATTTAAACCGCATGAGTTTGCTATCGAAGCTCCTTTCTTTGGCAAGAATGTGCAAAGTATGCTGAAACTGGGGAGAGCACAGGGTGTAGCGATCGCTGCCGCTATGAGTGCCGGTTTACCGGTTACCGAGTATTCACCTAAAAAAGTAAAACAGTCAGTGACCGGAAATGGTAATGCAGATAAAGAGCAGGTATGGAAAATGCTGCGCCAGTTATTGTCATTAGCAGAAGAACAGCCAAAATCCTATGATGCTACGGATGCATTAGCGGTAGCAATGTGTCATCATTTTCAAATGAGTTCTGTTTTATCCAAAGCCGGTAAGGGTTTTAATGGATGGGATGATTTTATTAAGAAGAATCCCCGGAGAGTAAAGTGAGTTATTGATTACTGGTTGATTGATTAAATAGTTAATTAGTAAGTTGAACTCATTAACCAATCAACTATTCAACAGATTAACCAACTTTGCCTGCACTTTTTTTAAACTTTCATCTGATGCCTTGGGTTTGGCTTGTGTAAAATTCAGATCATTTGAAGAGTTAATAGGGACAAGATGTATATGTGCATGTGGTACTTCCAGCCCGATCACACTAATGCCGCAACGATTGCAGTCAAATGCTTTTTCAATGGCTTTGGCGATGGGTTGTGCAAAAAGAAGTATCTCTTTTAAAAATTCTTCAGGCAGATCAAAAAGATTATCTACTTCAGTTTTTGGCACTACAAGCACATGCCCTTCCCGCAGGGGAAAAATGTCCAGGAATGCAAAGAATCTTTCATTCTCTGCTATCTTATACGAAGGAATGTCACCGGCAATGATCTTTGAAAAAATAGTCATACCACCAAAGATTTTTGATTTTAAAGTAAGGATGTAAGATAGAAGCGGTCTGAACACAATGTTATTTCTTCTTACAAAGCTATTCATTCACTATAATAAAAAAGCCCTGTATTACCAGGGCTGAATTTTTTAGCTCTATGCCTCGTTATGCTGTGATACCTTCGATCTTAAATTTAAGAACACCGGCAGGTGCCTGCACTTCGGCAGTTTCGCCTACTACTTTGCCCAAAATTCCTTTACCGATAGGTGAGGTAACTGATATCTTTCCCACTTTCAGGTCGGCTTCTTTTTCACTTACAATCTGGTAGGTCACTTGTTTTTTAGTGCCCAGGTTGGTCAGTGTTACTTTAGTAAGAATAGAAACTTTACTGGTATCAATGCTGGCTTCATCGAGCACCCTCACATTGGCCATGGAGCCTTCCATCGAAGCAATCTTTGCTTCGAGAATACCCTGGGCCTCTTTGGCTGCATCATATTCTGCATTCTCTTTTAAATCGCCTTTTTCTCTTGCTTCGGCAATAGCACGGCTCGCCGCAGGACGATCCACTGACTTCATCCGCTGTAATTCTGCCTTCATGATCTCCAGCGTTTCTTTTGTCACATATTGAAAATCACTCATAAACACCTCCTTGTTTACATAAAATAGAAAAAAATAACAACGCCCCGACAGAATTACTGTGAAGCGTTGCATTTAATGACGCAAATATAAAAAAATTATTTCGGAACAAACAATAGTAAATTTTTTACGGTCTTTGGAGGCGATCTATTACATCACACCTGCCGCCTTCAATTTTTCGATGAGCACAAACGCCATTTTATAAAAAGCTTCGTGACTATACCCCGCTATATGTGGTGTAATGATGATATTGGGTTGGTTTACCAGCCAATCCAATTGTTCCTTTTCCAAATTGGTATACGATTCCAGCTTTTCATTTTCCAGTACATCCAAGCCTGCTGCAGCGATTTTATTGTTCTTTAACGCTGTAATGAGATCTGCCAATGCAATGATTTTGCCCCGGGCCGTATTCAACAGGTATGGTTTTCTTTCCATAGCGTTAAAAAATGCTGTATTCCCCATATGATAAGTTTCTTCCGTTAATGGAACATGAAAACTGATGACATCGGAATAGCGGCATATCTGTTCAAGACTTGCTTCTTTTATATAACCAGAACCAAATCCATAATTATATTTATCATAGGCGAGCACCGTTACATTAAAAGGCTGTAGTAGCCGGGCTACACTGCTGCCTGTGTTACCAAACCCGATGATGCCTACTGTTTTTCCACCCAGTTCCGTTCCCCGGTTCTCATTGCGCAACCATAATCCCTTTTTAACTTCTTCATGTGAAGAGGATATTTTATTCATTAAACTCAACAACAAGCCCAATACATGTTCTGCCACTGCATTGCGATTACCTTCAGGACTACTGATACACAATATTCCCTTGCTTTCAGCGTAGGGTATGTCAATTAATTCCATTCCACTGCCCAAACGGCCTATCCATTTTAACAACGGAGCTTTGTCCAAAAGAGATTTATCAACGTTGATCCTTGTTGTCAATACAAGACCGGTCGCTTCGCCAATCGTAGCTGAAAGTTGTTCATAGCTGATCGCAGGATCATAGATCACATCAAAACCCAATTGTCTTAAATGAGCAGGCAGGTAATCATGTGCTTGCCCGGTAATAATTACTTTATTCATCGCATCTTAAAAGTTAGTTCAGCAAACTGCTGAACGGTGAGTTGCTCTGCTCTTTTATTAAAGAGTTCATCTTCCAATATAGCAAGATCAAACAAACTTTTCACTGCGTTGCGTAATGTTTTACGCCGCTGGTTAAAAGCAGTTTTTACCAATAGGAAAAAGGCTTTCTCACTCTTCATTATAATTTTTTCTTTTCTTGGTAATAGCCGGATCACCCCGCTTTTTACTTTGGGAGGGGGTAGAAACGATTTTTCATGCACATCAAATAAATACTCTACGTTAAAGAAAGCCTGGATCAATACACTGAGCACTCCATATACTTTACTGCCTTCTTTGGCCGCAGCTCTTTGCGCCACTTCTTTTTGAAACATTCCGATCATACACTCCACTTCCTCTTTCCAATCCAGCATCTTAAACAGTATCTGCGTAGAAATATTATAAGGGAAATTGCCAATTACAGTGAAATTTCCTGTAAAAGGTCTATCCATATCCAGGAAACTTTGATGAATAATATTCCCTTTTAACTGAGGGTATGTTTTTTCCAGGTAGATTACTTTTTCATCATCCAGTTCCACCGCTTTGAAACTGATATGCTCCAGCTGCAATAAATATTTTGTCAAAGCGCCTCCTCCAGGCCCTACTTCAAGAAGCTGTGAAAAAGGATGCTGCTGCAATGCTGCTACGATCTTACGGCAGATATTTTCATCTTTGAGGAAATGCTGACCCAATGATTTTTTGAGCGTATACATAGATTGCAAAAATAACCTATCAGTGTCATGGCACATAAAAACAAATAGCTCCTGTAGATTACAGGAGCTATTGACAAAAACAAAATCAATTTATCTTACCACCATGATCTTCCTGGAAAACTGTTCGTCACCAATAAAGATCACAGCATGATACATTCCTCTTGGTTGATCCGCAAGATCGCTTAAGGAGATCACATTATATCCTTTTTGTACCTGGGTACGAACAGCCTTTATCATTTTACCCATCGGATCATAAATATTCACCTGCACATTGCTATTTTTTTCTGCCTGTATATGCAATTGCATGATGTCTCTCACAGGGTTTGGCATAATGTTGACATCATTGCCTCCGTCAGTTTTTTTAGACATCCATATTACCGGACTATAATAATTTTTATTGCCAATCTCCTGAAGTTTGACACGATAAAATAAAGTTTTGCCAGCGAGTTCACCCACAATATCCGTGTAGCTGTATGTCGCTTCTTCGCCTGGCGTAGCCTGAGCGTCTACCCGTCCAATAGTTGTATAGTTAATACCGTCGGCACTGCGTTCTATTTCAAAATGGCTAATGATACTATTGTACAATACTTTCCAATTTAAATTGGTAGAACCATTATTATAAGCGCCGGTGAAATTATATAAATTCCTGGCCAGCACATTACAAAAAGCAAAAGGTAAGATCTGAATCGTATCACTAGCATATACTGTACAACCTGCTTGCAAATATTGGTTTACAATATAAGTTCCTGGTTTATCTACGTCAATATATGGACCAGATGCGGGACTAGTAAGAATATTGCCATCTGGTGTACTCCAGAGATAAGTAGATGTAGAAACATAATTATCGACATAAATGCGGCTTATACTTCCGTTATCACATAGATAAGGAGCTTGTGTTTTCATATCCACCCTGGGCGCCAAAAACAAATCGGTAGGCGCAACAAAATCTTTTAACTCTGAGGTGAAAGATGAAGAAGCACGGGTTTTAACAACAATCCGGTTAAAGGGCGATCCACAAATATCGCCTCCTAATAAAGTAACGGGGTCAAGACCTAATTTGGTCAGGTCCACAGAAAACTCCATGAACTGATCTTTTGCATAATTAGCATTAAGGGTATTATCCTGTAAAATCAACTGGAAAGGCCCTGCCCATACATTAGTACCAGATCCTAAACCTGTATAAAATGCACCGACGGTGTTGGGTAAGATACTGGCATATCCATAAACAGATCCGGCACTGGCACCATCAAATTGTCCACTCCAATTAAAGGCGACAGGTGCTACAGATTGCCAAACCGATCTTTTAACCCAGACACGAGCTTCTATATTGGATAAAACAGAACTTTGGTATTCGGCAGAAAAAATAATATCGCCGGGCTTGGTAATATTTCCCGCTGCATCAAACTCCCAGCTTGTATGCCCATCATCAGGTCCGTATCCAAACCATTTACCGGAAGGCCTGTCATAGTTAATATCGGTCTGGTACATTTCAAAATCAAAATACCTGTTACCGGTAGTATTATCGAGAGATATTCCGCCAAACAGCCATAACGGATCGGTTGTAGCAGGGCCAGCTCTCCTGACATGCACCATCATATCCAGTATATCATTCTTATCAGGAACGGATTGAGTACCTCCTGCCCAGTTAGCGGGACTCATCGCGTTTTTATTTGAACCAGAAGTAAAAACAGTTGTATCATTTCCATGATAATCCCTAACCCATATAGCATCTAACCAGAGCCTGTTATTAACAACTGAAAAACCGGGTCTGCTCATTGTCCGGAAAAGAGAGGCCCTTCTTTTAGGCCATGGGGAAACATCAGATACATAACCGGCTACGATAGCGGCTGCCCCAGTAGTATCAATCACAAACTGACCTGTACCTATGGAACCCGGGTATACGAACCAGTCGTCGTTACCCGACGTTACAAAGCCATTGAAATAGTTTGATCGGAGGTCTGCATCCACACCAAAGTTTGCCCTGATCACTGGTGTTGTGATCTGTGCATTAATAATAAACGGACAAACAATCAACAAAAAAACAAAATGTAAAGCTCTTTTCATAGGGCCTCCTTTTTTATTAAGGCGGTATTTGGATTCACTATGAAAACAACCACGCAAAATGTACACACAGTTGCTTTCATAAAATTTTACTAGTGCTTAACAATGCGCACTGTAACTGTTTCTGACATTACATCGCTACCATTATCCATTTGGGCAATAATGCGGTAGTTAATATAACCCGGGAACACGTTGTTATCGGTATGTTTGAATGAACGGGAAGGGTTACAAGGCAACGAACAAAGATCTTCCCAGAACGCATAAGGGTCTGTGGGATCTTCATATGTTCTTTGCACTGTAAATCCAATTACACCATCTGTACTGGTAATACCCCATGTAGCTGTAATTCCTTTTCCCTGGCGATGAGCCCTTACAAATGAAAAAGAAGGATTAAGCTTTGGAGAAACTTTTATTGGCCTATTGCCAGTAGTTGTAATAGAAACGGGTGATATCCAGGCCGTACTAACTATTATAATTATAATTGCAATGGCAAGTAAGGATAATTTTGCTTTCATAAGGGATGATTTTGTAGGATAAAGCTATACAACTGTTAATCTATTTCCAAGGTAAATCATCCCCGAATTCCCCTTAAGTAGTTATTCATTTTTGATCGGAATAATCCGAATGAATAAGCAGAAAACCCTATCCCGGATATAAAAAAAACCCTCACTTTTTGGGTGAGGGGCGAGGACAAGCCAGTTTATAATAGCCTGTTGTCTATTTTACTACGTTAAATTTCTTTGTTATAACTATGTCACCTGCATTTAACCGCAGGTAATAGGATCCCGACGGCATGTGCTGAACCTGGTTATAGCTAAGTGTGTTATTTCCCCTAACCAGGTTTTCTTTGAATGTATATAGTGTTCTTCCATTTACATCTATAATATATACATCAGCTACAGATGCTTTCTCAGTCTTGACCTGTAATTGTAATTGAGTTCTTGCCGGATTTGGCAAAATCTGAACTATAATTCCCGGGGTATCATTTCTGCGTATTGCAATAATATTGTTTAAAGATATTTTACCGTTAACCGCTACTGTTCTCAGCCGGTAATAAATAATATCTGCTGTTATTCCTGTTATATTATCTATTCCCTGATATGATTCAGTTTCGTTGATGATTCGTCTGCCTGTTACTACCAATACATCTGTAAAATTTATTCTATCAGTACTTCTTTCAACAACAAAATGATCTACTTCCTGGCGACATATTGCTTTCCAGTCTAAGATTACCTGCTGGTTTTGTAAAGCAGCCTTAAAATTGATGATATCACAGCTTAACACATACCATATACAGCGCCAGTCTCTTTCTGTAGGGCAACCCAAACTACCTGCGATAGCCGTATGCTGAACTGTTGTAATAGAACCGGGTGTTATATCCCCTGAAGTAGTACCGCCGTTACCCATATAAGCTGATGTAGCTTCAGCGCTTGAATTATTATTATCAAACCGGTCGTCCAAACCGTCATCGTCTGTATCTGTGCCGGTTAATGTAACATTATCATCCCGGAGGCCATTAAAATTAAAATCATTCCCTTCAATTCTATCAATCAATCCATCACTGTCTGTATCTGAATCGAGATAATCGGGAATAGTATCGCCATCTAAATCATAAGGTGTAATTCCTTTTCCCCCAAAGCCAACAATAGTGTCATAGGTGTTATCGATGCCATCACCATCTGTATCAGAACCGGAAGGTAGCATGTATGCCAGCGTAGCCATACCCTCTACATTATCGGGTATTCCATCGTTATCGGAATCTATATCGTATACGTTTACATGTCCGGTAGCATCTGAATTAGGGATGCTTAAAGAACCCATGGCAGCAATACCTGTGTTCCATCCTTTAGCATTGACACTACCATCTACCCTGCCATCCAGATCTGCGTCAGCAAACTGTGCTTCCCGAACATCGGCTATTCCATCTCCATCGCTATCCAGATCGTATGGGTTCGGCTTGGTATCTGCATCCATATTTTTATACGGCCATGAGTCGGCACGACCATCGCTATTGGCATCAGCACCCGTCCGTAATAATGAAGCCGAAGAATTTTCAGCAAAATTGTCATTACCAACATCTCCGTCAACATTATCTGAGTATCCGTCGCCATCTGTATCGGTGTAGCTGTCAATATTTGCATTATTGTTCGCATCAACACCATACGCTTCGACTACATCCGGTATACCATCATTGTCACTATCAAGATCAAGATAATTCGGGATTCCGTCGCCATCTGTATCAATTGCTCCTAACCCGGCACCGGAACTAACTGCGCCTGTATTATTCCCATCCACATTCTGTGATAGACCATCTACATCCGTATCAGTATAATTGTCAATGATGCCGTCCCCATTGGCGTCTACACCAAAGCTTTCTGCAACATCAGGGATTCCGTCGTTATCGCTGTCCCGGTCAAGGTGGTTAGGAACGCCATCAAGATCCCAATCAAAAATATCATTGACACCATCACCATTTAAATCAGTAAATCCCCATAATACAAAACTATTATCACGGTAGTTTGGAATTCCATCGTTATCAGAATCAGCGCTGGGATCAAAATTATCGTTGATGCCATCTCCATTATTATCAATAAAGCCGGGATAAGTTGCATCACAATAATTTAATGTACCATTCGCATCAGCATCTCCAAAAGTAAGTGCCAGGTTAGCCTCGAGATAATCCGGAAGACCATCATCATCATCATCGATATCCATAGGGGAAAATAAGCCGGGGAAGCCTGTCAGATCGATACCACCATTTGCAGGGTCTGTATTTAAAGGGAAAATAGCGCTATTAAGATAACTGTTGAACTGTGTGCTGTTGGTTGCTGTTACATCATATCCGCCAAGGGAGTAACCATAAAATGTTTCACCTGCTGCCAACCCAAGATCAGCAAACGTAAAGAACATCCCCACTATATTCTGATTGGAAACATATGAACTGACTGTAGGATACTGTGCTGCAGGCAATTGATCGTTTAATGATCCGTCCGAATCTATTCTTCTTAAAATTACAGAGTTGATTCCGGTAATCAGGGTTGTTTTTTGTGCTGGGGTTATTGCGACTGGGCCAACCCCATTAATCGTTTTGCTTGTCCATGTAGCGTTGATCTTAATAACATCATCATAAATATAACTTGTTCCTCCCCCCGTGTTTGTTCCCCCGGTAAGTGCCTTAATCGCTGATAATACAACAGGGTCATCGGCTGGTCCCCGGCAAACTATTACAATCCCTGTCTTTGTCCTGTTTGCTGTTGTAACATTCACACCACCTGAAACAAAAAGATCCATTCGTTCGATATTGTTTGCGTTGGAATTATACCCCGTTCCTGTACCACTATTATTATTGAAAACATTATCGGCTCCGGCATTAATAAACCCTTTTGAAAACACAACGTTCATGTCGGTAACTGTATTATAGCCCGCCGATCCAGGCAAATTCGTTGAAGGAAAAGAACTTGCAAGCTGTGCAATATTTGCAACTGTGTCTTCAGTACCTTCAAAAAAAACAACCTGTCTGTCATTCCAGGGAATAGCGGGGGCAGGACCGGTACAACTTGAAGGGTTCGCAGTTCCACTACTATTATTTCGTCTCATTATAGTGTTTAATGAGCCAAAATTGTTGACATAGTAGGATGTGCTCACAATTGTAAAACCTGTAACACGTTTGTTGGAAGTTCCGGAAAAATTATGTGTCCACGTTGAACCCGTCTCTGCGCAACCATTACTTGGTTGAACAGTTTCCGGCGCAACAACTATTGAACTGTAAGAGCTACTTGTCCCGGTTTGTGAGGTAACCGACGGGTTTATAAAAGCTGTTTGGCCAAAAATCTTTTCATTACTTATACAAGTAAGAAAAAAAATGAGGGCAAAAAATATTTGATTTGATCGTGGTATCTTTTTCATAAGTATAGAGATAATAAGCCTATTGCCTGATAAATGCTTTTTTAACTATTCCCCTTTCGCCTACTACCTCAATATAATAATGAGCAGAAGCCAGGTCATGTACATCAATCATGATTTGCCGGTTATATATGACTGATGAAGGAGTTATATGTCGCACTGTTTGTCCTGTGCCATTGATAATCCGTATCAGTTTTACCTTCCCAACTACTGAGTTATTAATGTCAAGTACTATTGTTTCTGTAGCCGGGTTAGGATATATGCTTACTGATCCTTCGGGGTCAGCTACCTGCTTAAGTCTTTTTATAGCTGAATAAAAAAAGGAGCCGCTGGCCGTGATGACTTTTAAACGATAGTATTGATTTTTACTCCAGTCTGCAACAGCATGTTCATATTGATAATTTGTTTTTGCTGAGGAAGCATCCTGAAAATTGATATCATTGAAATTGAGCCCATCGTTGCACCACTGCAGCACAAACCTGTCATTATCCTCTGGTTCTGCAACGACCCAGTTGATAAGAGTTTTTGCATCATTTGTTTTTGTGGCTGTAAAATCAATAAGATGGATCGGAAGGGTGCCCCCTATCCGTAAAGCCAATTCTGCATGATAAAGATTGACCAGCGATACATCAGTAATAGGACCCGATGCTTTTATAGAACCCAAATCTCCCGGAGGTACATTTTCACCATCTGATGTATTTTCTGCAGTGCCCGTAATGGCTACCAATGCACCCATAGGAAACTGTTTAGGCTCATATACGTCTTCCCCGTTTCGGCTTGTGCCGCTCTGGTAAGTATAACCTGCTTGTATTTGTTGTGTAATATTCCAATGTGCAAATCTTTTTCCGGCAAATGGTCCCGAGGTAGCCGCACCACCAGGCGCTGAGCCATTATCGTTCGACACGGTTATTTCCGTTCGGATAAGATCAAATGGTGAACCGCGGTGCGTATCAAATGTGCCTACTTTCATTAATCCTTTACTATATACATTTCCCGAAGAATACCATTCAGCATTGATTCCATGATAGACTTTGCCCGGACCATCAATAGTAAAATTCTCTACCAGGTTATCAGATGAATATACCCTGATAGCAAAAGGATGATGATACCAGCGGGTAGCGCCGGTGCTGGTGACAAAAGAGTTTAATACGGAACAGTTTTTTGCTGCTGAAAAAATTGCACCACACTCAAGATTTACAAACCTGATATTATTAGCCCAGCAGTTCCAGCTACGATTGATGTAAAGACCGTTCCAGCCTCCTAAAGACGTACCCCCGCCCGTAACATTTGAAGTAGGTGCAACCAGGTGACCCATACTTGCAACATTATGACCCTGTATTTGTATATTTTCAACTCCACTTTCTGTAATAAGTCCATCAAAGTTTCTTAATGTAGCAGGCCAGGCGACAGGATCCAATTTTATTCTCAATGGCCTGTCAAGTGTTATTGTATTACCACTGATACTTTGTATCACTGCGGGCCAAAAGTAATATTGCTCGCCCGGGGAATTAATATTTGTGCAATCACCTACATATGTATTATTGTCAATTCCTGCTTTGGTAGCAGCATGACCATGTATTTCTTTAATAAGACTTCTGTCAGCAGGCATCTGGTATCTCAACAGAAACCTCATGCCTGCAGAAAGGGAAGCCGTACTGTTAACAGTAATGGTAAAATCGCCGGGATTAGAGACTGCGGTAACTGTTGCTAAAGTCGTAGTAGAACGCCAATGCTCATAATCGGTAACCATATCCGGTGCCCCATTCACTTTAAATGTATTGGCAGGCCCTATCCATACTAAACCAGTAGCCCACCAAAGTCCGCCGGGCCCAACAGTACCTGCATCAATGTCGCTTTTAAACATTGAATACATACTGAATCTGAAATCAAGAATAGTAGCTGTTCCGCCTGTGCTTCCCTGCCCTCTTACAATTACGTTATTATATTTTATATAAAGAGGTTTATTAAGATAGTAAGTACCTGCGGGAATATATACAATACCGCTTCCGGCAAGTCCGGCTGCATCAATAGCAGCTTGTATAGCAGGCTGATCATCGTTTACATCATCAGCCACGGCATTATAGGGGGCTGCTGTTACATTATATATAGTATAGGAAGGACTGGGAATAGCAGCGGTCCCTGTTCCATACCCTGCATACGAATTGTTGGGGATGTTCGCATGATTATACGGATTTGCAACATAACCTGCCCACACTGATTCGGGAGTTTGGGCAAACGATAAACAATTACAAAGAATAATGATTTGGGAAAAAAATAGTTTTCTCCCAATCATCAGGATGGTGGACTTGCTCTTCATTAGAATTGGATTTAGCTTGTTCTTTCTTAGCTCACAAAATTGTAATTTATAGACCAGTAACCAATTATCTCTACTAGAAAACACTTATAAAAAATAAAGATAAAGTACTACCCCTCAAAAGAAAGTCGTAAAACTCCGAAGATTAGCTACTTTAATTACCTTATTGTCTTTTTAACGTTCATGTCTATTCGATTTCCTGTGCCTGATAAAGCATCAGCCGAAAAAATTAAGGACAGTCATATAACGGGATTACCTTCAAAAACATTAAAAAGCTGAGAACAACTTGTCAGCAACAAAAAAGAAGCTCGCTGAAATCAGTCTAATGTACCTTATATGAATAATGAAATTTTATCGGGCTTTAGAGGTAATGAGTTTTTATAATGATAGTGGTCCAGGATTATGAATAGCAGAAAATCAAATTTTACCAACGAAGAAACTAAATCTGTCAACGAAAGAAATCAAGGCAATCATTGCCTTGATGAAAACGCTAACCAACACGGCTACTATTCCAAATAAATAGAGCAGCAAATAAGACTAAAATCATTGTATTTAAAATCGTTATTTTTACACTTATTGATTTTTCTATTATGAGTGAAAAAGTAAAACCAGTTATAGGCATTTCCTGCGGTGACCTGAATGGGATTGGCACCGAACTGATTATCAAAACATTTTCAGATAGCCGTATATTGGATCACTGCACACCCGTGATCTTTGGTTCTAATAAACTGATCAATTTCTATCGTAAATCTTTACCTGAACTAAACTTTACTTACCAAAGTACCCGTGAATTCAATCGCATTAATAATAAACAGGTCAATCTCTTTAGCTGCTGGGAAGACGAAGTACAGATCAATCCCGGGCAATTAAGTGAAGTGGCCGGCAAGTATGCTATTCTCTCTTTACAAACAGCCGTAGCTGCGCTGAAACAAAAACAAATTGATGGATTGGTAACCGCACCCATTCATAAAAAAAATATTCAATCCGCCGAATTTAATTTTACAGGACATACTCCATACCTGAAAAGCATTTTTGGAGTTAGTGATGTAGCGATGATGCTTTGTGCAGGTAATTTCAGGGTTGCACTATTAACTGAACATATTGCTGTAGCTGATGTTGCCAAACAGGTAACCCGTGAAAATATACTCAGCAAGCTGAATGTAATTCATAGCAGTCTTCAAAAGGATTTTGGAATCGATAAACCGCGGATTGCAGTATTAGGATTAAATCCCCATGCAGGTGACGAAGGTCTTATTGGCAATGAAGAAGAAACTATCATCCGGCCTGCCATTAAAGAAGCGAAGAATAATAATATGCTGGTAATAGGGCCTTATAGCGCTGATGCATTTTTTGCCCGTCGCAGTTATGAAAGGTTTGATGCGGTGCTGGCGATGTACCACGACCAGGGCCTGATCCCTTTTAAAGCATTAGCTGCCGGTGAAGGCGTCAATTACACGGCCGGATTGCCCGGCGTTCGTACATCACCTGACCATGGTGTGGCTTTTGATATTGCAGGTAAGGACAAAGCAGATTCTTCTTCTTTTATAACAGCCATCTTTGAATGTATAGATATCATTAACCGGCGGAAGGTATATGAAGAAAACAGGAAGAACCCGTTGAAGAAGATTACCCCGGCATTTCTTGCCAATGCTGTAGATGAAAAGATTGATGAGTAGGCTATTTAAAAACCGAATCGTTCACACCTTTATTAATAATATAGTTCGAGTAACTGATTTCCACTTTACCCTTTTTGCTTTTTGCCTTATTAGCTTCCTGGTTTTTTTGAGTACCATCGTCATAGTCAAAAGTCACACCCTTAGGCAATTTATAATCTTTGGTATTAAAAGAGAAAATGATCTTATCGGCAAGTCCGTAATCGGCATATTTACCGTAGGTCATTTCCAGTTCGTAAGTGCCGTTTTCTTTCGTCGTGGTCTTTGCTTTTTTGATCAACGAAAGTGCTTCGTCAATATACAAGGTGGATAAAACAACATCCGCATTTTCTTCTTTGGGTAGCAATTTAATGATTCGAAGCCGTGTGCCTGCTTCATTGCCCATATCAATAATGTCATAAGAAGCGGTGCCCGCTAAAAATATATTTCCAAGGTTGATGTTGACAGATCCTTTGGGAATAAAGGAAATACCACTTTCATTATTGATGCGAAGCTTATTGGGTTTTTTAAAATATACTTTGATAGTTGCTACCGGGGCTTTGATAAAAGCTACATTTGTTTTCATCCTGCCTTTCGCCTCATAGTCATTCACCTTATCAAGCTTTGCCTTCACTTTTTGAATCAGCTCTTCCGCTGTTTGTGAACGGGTGTCTGTAATAAATAATAATAACAGGGGAACCAACACCGGGAATAACATACTCGTTTTCATAGTAAACTCATTTAAGTCAAAATATCCTTTTTCCTGAATACCCATACAGCTGTAGTAAAAAGCACGCCGATATATATTAAAAGGATGCTAAGGCTCCTCAATATAGCCGGCAGGTTTTCAATTGTGCCGTCAATGGTTTTATTATCGGCATCAGCCTGCACATAAAAAAATCCTTTCCAGGCCACCATATGTGTAGTGAATAAATAAGGCTTTACCGTTCTGTCATAAAGAGGGATATTCATTTCTGATAAAATCGTGAGCACAATCACAATGCTCATGGTGGCGATGATAGGGCCAATCGCATTTTCTGCAAATACACTTAACAGAAAAGCAAGCGATGAGACAGTTGTTAATGCAACAGCAGCATATCCAAAGGCGGCAATATACCGCCATAGTACATCAAAACTATTTATCATCTCAATTCCTTCTGACCTGAACACTACCATAGAGTTAGTGCCAAAGATGAGCATGCTGCCAAATAAAGCAAGGAGAGCAAGCCATAAAAGCAAGATGATAGTATATATAATGGAAGCCAGGAATTTCACCAGCATATATTTTGTACGGCTTATCGGCTTTGTCAGCGACAACCGTAACGTACCCATATTAGCTTCTCCTGCAATAGCATCTCCTGAAATTAAAGCCACCAGCAATGGCATTTGTATCAACAGTATATTCAAAATGGCAAAGCAGATAAAATAACCATTCATCAGGCGGCCTTTGAAATCATCTGAAAAATCGAAGGAATCATCAATATTGCTCAGCAATAGGTTTAGATAGGATTTACCATCATACTTCAATCCTACCTGGAATAGTATCACAATAGCAGCAACGGCACCAAAAGCAATATAGGTTCTGGGTCGTCTGAATATTTTAAACAGTTCAATTTTTAGCAGCTTCCACATTAGTATGTTGTGTTATTAAAGACAGAAAATATTCTTCCAGTGAGTGCTTAGAGTGGAATGACAACACGCCAAGATCCATCTGCATGACCTCTTTCATAATACCGGGCACTTTGTCGCGGTGCAACTTCAGCAAAACGGCATCGCTTCTTTTTGTTAATAAAAAAGAGCCTAAATGAGATTGCCGCAGTTTATTATATGCTGTATCGTCATTGGTAGTGTTTATTTCTACCACGGTCTCAGCCGGATCAAACAGATCAGTTACTTTTCCTTCTACCAGTTTTTTCCCTTTATCAATAATGATCATTGAATCGGCAATCAATTCTATTTCAGTTAACAGGTGTGAGGATACTACTACTGTTTTCTTCAGGTCATCACTTAAATGTAAAATGAGTTGCCTGATGTCGGCGATACCCTGTGGATCCAACCCATTAGTAGGTTCATCTAATATGATCAGTTGCGGATCATGTATCAACGCCGTGGCAATACCCAATCGTTGCTTCATACCCTGCGAATAGGTTTTTACTTTACTGTGTGCTCTTGCAGAAAGACCCACCATATCCAATTGATCCATTAATTGTTTTTCTGAAACCTTTGCCCTGCTCATGGCAGCAAAAATCCGAAGGTTCTCTAATGCAGATAAGTATTTATATAGATCGGGTTTTTCAATGATGGCCCCTATCTGGCGCAGAATTTCATTTCGATGCTTTTGAAGATCCATACCAAATATCTCGATCATCCCTGAAGTAGGCCTGATCAGGGTCAATAACATGCGAATGGTGGTAGATTTGCCTGCGCCATTTTGCCCAAGAAAGCCGTAAACCTCCCCCGGGTTTACGGTAAACGAAAGATTGTTCACAGCCTTCACTTCTTTGAAGTCTTTCGTAAGATTACTAACTTTTATTATAGCTGACATGAAAGTATTATCTGCAAATATATTAAAGTCGCTTGCTGTAAATGAATCGTTTAACTTCTAATAAAAAAAATTATATCGTAATTACTTGCAAAATCGAATCGTAGATATTACGTTTGTTTTACGATTCAGAAAATACTCAATACCCACGTAAAACTACTTACATAACCGTACTCATTACCACCAACATTTCCTTTTTTACATTGTACAGTTGTTTAAGTAGCCGAAACCCGGGCGAAATAAATATCAGCTATTAATCGAAGAAATATTATAAGGGGCAATCCCCGAAAAACTGTTGGAATCAAACCTTATGAAAATGAAAAAACTTTTACTCCTTGCCAGTGTGTTATTCTTTGGCATCGTTAAATCAAAAGCACAAGTAGTCGTGAACAAGCTCTACCCAGGTGCTGGCAATCATACATTTTTTGAGTTATATAATACCAATACTGCTTCCACTCCTTTTCATTAGATCATTATAGCATTATTGCCTGTGTTGATACACCGGATCTAAAGGGTTTTATGTGATTGATCAGTCTAATTTTTGTTAACCAATAAACTGTACCACATGAATAACAATATTAAAAAAACGCTGAAGAAAGAATATAACCGTCTGAAGAAAAAAATAGAAAGAATTATAAGCCCTGAGAAACAGAGGTCCATGCCACCACCGTTGTTGCAACCTTACCGAACCAGGAAACCTTTTTGAGGGGTACCTATCCTTACATTTTTATACACTTAGAGTACCAGAGAATCGGCCCTTTTTCCAAAGGGCTTTCTTTTTTTTACGACTTCCCTAAATATCCCTGCAGGTTCTTTACATATTCTTCAAATGCAGCTACTCCCTGTGTGGTTATTTTACAGATTGTTTGAGGATAATTATCCTTGAATTGTTTAATGACGTTAATGTAGCCTGCTTCTTTCAGTTTTTGAATCTGCACACTCAGGTTACCCGCTGTAGCATTCGTCTTCTCTTTTAAAAAAGTAAACTCAGCTTCTTTTACACTGATAAGCAGTGAAACAATAGCCAGCCGGAGTTGTGAATGTAATATGGGGTCGAGATCTTTAAACATCCAGGCTTGCTTGTTCTCTTTTATAAATCCTGTATTCCTTTTCCATCAATATACCCGGGATCAGCCAGGCCATAATAGCAGATGCTCCAGTCAGCAACAAATCAACCTTAATAGTAGTGTAAATACTGGCCAGGCAACATATCCAGCAAAAAATACCTCCCCACAACATAGGTTTGAATTTACAGGCTGCCCCCGTAATGAAGGTAGGCAATCCATAAAGCAGGAGAAAAAGAGGAGCAATAAATTCCCGGAAAAGAAACGGCGAATCATGGCCTGTCAGTTGGCGATACTCAGCAGCTACAGGTTCCCAACTACTGAAGATAGAATTAACAATGAAGATCAATAAGAAAATACAGATACCAAAGCCCAGCCAGATATAATCCATATAAGTATCGTCATAAGATTTTACTTTTCGCTCTTTTTTTTCTTTAATGGTAATAAATATTTGCGGAATAATTGCAATAATGGTAAGAAGATATATATCAAACGGAAGCCTGTAGCCAAAATGTATTTCTGATAATTTTACGATCGAACAAATAGCAATAACAGCTCCCCACATAATAGCGCTGATACCCGTATCGTAGTAAGAATCTTTTGCCTTATTGATCATCGTTGCGATCAGCTCAAGACTTTCTTTTTCGGTAAGTTTTTTTTCTGATGGTGACATATAAAAAAGATTAATCAGTGGAATATTTGTTTTTGTGCCGCAACATATAAGCAGGTATGATATAACTGAACAATATAGCCGCTGCGCCAAATAATATCTGGTAATCATACTCAACAAAAACAGCAGTAATGGCCAATATCCAGGCAATGATGCCACCTGCAATAAGTGGCCGGAACTGAATAAAGTTTCCGGAAATAAAAGTGCCCAGGCCATATAGCAACATAAAAAAAGGAAAGACCACCGTGCCCCAGCCCAGTTTGGAAAGAATCATACTCAATACAAAAAAACTGATTCCCATTCCCATCCATAAATACTTCATGCTTTCACCAATATAAGTTTTCGCCTTTTGCCTTTTACCATCTTTGATTCCCTGGTAAATTGAAAAAGCAATACCCAGGATGATAAGATTCCATACGAGGTAGTGTTTTTCATAATGATAAATGTTCTTCAATATAAACTGACCTGCACAGGCAATAAATGTTATCCATCCCCAAACGAGAAAATAGATGCCATTATCAGACATGTCCTGTCGTGTCTTATTGATCATTGATTGGATCAATTGCAGACTCTCTTCCGGTGAAAATTTTTGATTGTCCATAATTTTGCTATTTCAGCATACAATGCCTAACAGGAAGCTATGAATTCTTCCCGTTAGACATTCATTTTATTATTGTTATTTACAACTGGCAAAGTCTCTTTCACAAACCTGTCTGCCCCAATTAGGATGCAATTCACTGGCTGGCTTAAATGCTGCAAACAGCGTTACAGCTTTTTCAAATTGAGGTTTTGCTGTATTGCAGCCTCCCCCAAATTGCTCGGGAGTATTCTTTAACGATACTCCATTGAACCAATAAGGCCTTGGATTGGTGGGATCAAGCGTTATAGCCTCCTGGCTGAGTTGCTGCACTTTTGGCCCATACACCATCCATCGTTGCATTGGGTTCACCATCATATGCACGGAAGCACTCATTGCTTTTAATAAACTTATTTCACTGTTACTCTTTTCTAATGTTTCTGCCTTTGCCAGTAACTGATCAGCTTTATCTCCAATTACATCATTATTGGCCGGATCGTTTTTCATAAACGAATACATAAGCTGGCAATAGGCTGCATAATAATAAGGGAGCCATTGCGTCTTTTCAGCATCACCGATTCGCTCAAAACTATTGGCAGCATCCACCAGCATAGCAGCTTCATTTTTAATAAATGCGCTATCAATATTGGCAATGTTCTTTTTCATGGCACCTGTGTATTTTTCGCTTTGTGCAAAAGCGGCCAGCATCAATAGCGAAACTGACAGGAGGAATAAAACTTTTTTCATTTGTTTAATTTTTAAAAAGGTTTAGAGGTAAAATTTTTTATAACGCATTATTGATAACCTCATCGCTGCGGTCTACACCAAAACTTATAAAAGCACCAATGAACACAAACATTCTTGATGAGGGCACGATGGCCTCCTTACGATACCCGTTGTAAGAATAGTTATAACCATACGTTTGTTTGATATTAAAAATATTACTTACCTGCAACACATATACGGCAAATGATTTTGCATGCTGCTTACCGATACCCGGAAGATAATTGATCGCAAAACTCACATTGTGATATGCTGGTATCACACCCCTGTCATTAAATTTATAACCAGTTCCATCATAGCCGATATTGTAATAAGGCCGCCCGCTGCTGAAATTATAAGAAGCATTGAAATTCATTTTCAGGCTTTGCACAAATTTTTTGGTTACCAATGATGCTGTGTGTTTAGCTGCAAAATTGGGCGTAATTGCAAAGGGGAAATTCAGAAAATCTCTTTTAGTATCGAGATAAGAATAAGATATCCAGTAATCGAGATTTTTTATTGTCTTTTTATCCCTCCAGAAAAACTCGATCCCTTTAGCATCGCCATAACCATTATTGTTGATAGCTGTTTCCTGCCCTGCTGATGCAGATGTTTTGATAAGGTCATTATACTTTTTATAAAAAACTTCAACCCGGAAAGTTTGCTGGTTAATCACTCTTTGAAACTGAGCAATGTAATGGGTGGCTTTCATAAAATGAAGCGTGCTGGTAGAAGGAAGGTATTTTCTTTCGGGGTTCTGATAAAAAATACCATAAGCAAGAGATGCCTGTGTTCCCTTACCTAATTTGTAAGCAAGTGACAGGCGGGGAGCAACATTTACTTTATCAAGCAACTTCGAGTGTTCAAAACGACCTCCTGCTTTAGCAGCTATATCATTCGTTATATAAATATCCCCCTCAGCAAAAAATGATTTGATCTGTTCTTTCACCCCGGCGGGATAATTATTTCCATTATAAGCGGTATAAACGGATTTGTCATTGCTGTAATTAAATTCACTCCCGAAACGGATAGCACTAAGTCCTCTCAATTTTTTTTCAATTACCAGTTTAGAATTAAAGTAATTGCCTTTCAGGTCAATATTGAACTTTTTAAATTCAAGGCCAGATAGTACCACATCGTTGTTAGCGTTATCCTGCATGCCGCCATTGATATCATCTTTATTGTTAGTATAAGAGATCCCTGCATTCATTTTCCATCCTTTTCCTAACGATTCCCGCCAGGCCAGGTTGTGATAAATATTTGTGTTGCTGATGGCAAATTTGTCTTTGTAACCTAATGAGTCGATACTGCTGGTAGTAAACGCAAGTTTATTGCTGCTGAAATATCCATAGTATTTCAGCATTCCTGTTTTGGACGTTTTAATACGAAAATTTGCATCGGCATTGTGGTAGGTTGGAATTGTTGAGAAATTCTGCTTTTGTTTGATGACTGCAAAAGCAAGGCCCAGGTTCGTGTATCCATAACTAGCCCCCCAGGATGATTTTTTATTTTTGGCCAATTGCTGGTATCCGGCATTACCACTTAATACAGTAATAGCAATATTGGCTGATGATTGTTCCGGCAGATCTATAGACTCAAGGATCAAAGCGGAAGAAAGAGCTTGTCCATATAAGGCTGAATAACCACCGGTGCTAAAAACAGTGCCTTTAAAAAGGAATGGAGAAAATCGACTGAACTGGGCAATGTTCGGAACGCTGCTAAAGAAAAAATTATTTACAAGGGTGCCGTCAATAAAAGTTTTTGTTTCGCCTGCTGTTCCACCCCTTACATACAAGCCTTCGCTTTCTCCTACCTGCTGAGCGCCCGGCAATGTTTTTAAGGCGCCTGTTATATCACCATTGGCACTTGCAGTTGTAACGATATCGATAGGGTCCAACACTGCAGCTGCTTTTTTTCTATCACTGGCTTCAAAAGTTCCGGCGGTAAGAACTACCGCCCTTAATTCTGTTACTTCTTCTTTTAAAACAATATCGATTGATAAAGAATTATTTTCTGTCTTTATTTTTTGTTCAAAAGTTTTATACCCAACTGCCGATGCGGTCATTACCAACTCCCCTTTCTCTGATGTCTTAAATGAATAATGTCCCATAGAATCTGTAGTGGCTCCATCGTAAGTATCTTTTAACGTAATGCTGATGCCGGGCAGCCCTTTTGACTTGTTATCCTTCACCGTTCCTTTTATAATGGTTTGGGCATTTACAAACTGGCATGCGCAAATGATAAGCAGAAGTGAAAAGCCAATTTTAAAATAGTTCATAGTAGTCAGCTTTAGGTTTACATCACAAACGTAAAGTAGTTTATATTATAAACCAAATTATTTATAACAAAAAAACCGCCCCAGGTAACTGGAGCGGCCGAACCCTATAAAACGATTTTTACTGCTTAATGATCTTTTGAATGGCAGTTACATTATCACAAGTAACTCTTAATAGATAGAAACCTGGAACTAAAGAGCTGGTATTAAGGGTTTCCGTTTGACTTGCATTGGCAACCTCGGTTCTTGCGGCAGTTTGGCCATTGACGTTCACTACTTCATACGTTGCCTTTTTTCCCTGCCAGTTACCCGGGATGGTGATGCGGATTTCGCTGGTAACAGGGTTAGGGTAAGTGAGGATGGTGACTGCAGTTTCATTTTGCTTACCGATACGGATCATACGGGTAGAAGAATAATCTTGTTTACCATCAGCATCAACCTGGCGAAGGCGGTAATAAACAACAATCTTGTCAGAAGCAAAATTGTTATCGGTAAATTGATAGCTTTTTTCTTCAGTTGTATTTCCAAAAGCAAACACAGTAGCAATATCAGAGAAATTGCTTCCATCGTAGCTTCTTTCGATCACAAAATGGCTTGCATTGATCTCTGTTGAAGTGATCCATTTAAGGTCAACCTTGTTATTGTTCAGTTGTGCAGTGAAAGATTTCATTTTTACAGGTAATATGATGGCTGCAATAGGAGCAAATTCACAGTTTCCTGAAGTATTGTATAAAGACGCTACACTAATATTTATATTATCGAGTACGATACGAACATTACCATTACCGTTTGCACCGCTGAGCCTGAAAACAACTCTGTAATTGCTCGGGGTAACAGAAGTAAAAGTATAACTGTAGTGTTGAATATTCGTGTTAGTACCAGCTCCCATTACAATAGTATTAACTGCAACCAGAGTACCAGCCAAGTTTACCAGACCAACTTCAATAGTACGTGTTGCATTCCCAGATAAAGATTGCGTAAGTCGATAATCAAAGTCCACAGTCAATGTTGAGTTAGGAATGACAAGGATAGGCGTGTAAAGGTCTGTTTTGGAATTTCCGTTTGTAGCTGGTGCGGTATAGAGGCTTGTGCCATCAATTGCTTCACCAGGTTGTGCAGTGGTAGTTCCACCGGTGATAACCCAGCAACTTGTTGTAAGGTTACCATTTGTTGCTGAATTAAAGTTTTCTGTAAAGCTTTGAGCTTTTGTTGCGATTACTGCGAAAAGGGCTGTGGCTGAAAGTAAAAGTGTTTTCATCGTTTTCATTTTTAGGGTTCGAATAAATTAAGTACGGGTAGTTTCTTTTGAACTTTCCTTAAGAACCCAGAAAAACGACTTTTGAGGAGAAACATGCCGGGAAGTAATTTCCCGCAGTGAGAGTAGCTTGTTTCATGGTCGGATTACGTAGTCTTCTTAGGGATTGTTCGATTCGAAGACAAACATAATACTCAGTTTTTTTACTTGCAAGTTTTTCGAGGACTATTTCGCAGTAAAAAACGTATTTTCTGTAGTAATAACCCTATTCGTAATGATGGTCAAGTGTTTATATTTCGTTCACGATGGAAAAAAAGAAGATTGTTTTTATATAAATCCGTAAAAACAACAATGCATTTCTGGATAATTACTATCAAAATAAAACAGGATCAACAGAAACGGGTAGGTGATATACTTCTCCAATCAACTCGCTATCCTAATGGTATGCACCTAAAATAAAAAAGCGGCTGGTATAAATACCAGCCGCTTTGCAATATTCAAAGTAATTGATTACACTTTATAAGAAGGTATCAATCCATTCGCCAGTTCCACCATCTTCTTAATTCCATCTTCAGGTAAATTACCCTTTTTAAATTCAGCCATTACTTCAGGAAGTTTATTATCCATCTCCATTAAAAAATGTTCTTCAAACTCTTTTACTCTTCTAACAGCAACATCTTTTAATAAACCATTTGTACCAAGATAAATAATAGCTACCTGCTTTTCTACTGCAAATGGTGCATACTGTGCCTGCTTCAGCACTTCTACGTTTCTTGCGCCTTTATCAATTACATTTTTAGTAGCAGCATCAAGATCACCACCAAATTTTGAGAAGGCCTCTAATTCCCGGTAAAGTGCCTGGTCAAGTTTCAATGTCCCTGCCACTTTCTTCATGGATTTGATCTGCGCATTACCACCCACACGACTTACAGAGATACCTACGTTGATCGCCGGACGAATACCAGACAAGAATAAGTTTGTTTCCAAAAATATCTGACCATCGGTAATAGAGATTACGTTAGTAGGAATGTAAGCGGATACATCACCTGCCTGTGTTTCGATGATAGGTAATGCCGTTAAAGATCCACCTCCTTTTATCAAATGCCTGATGCTATCAGGAACATCATTCATATTCTTAGCTACATTATCATCATTGATAACTTTCGCTGCTCTTTCCAGCAAACGACTATGCAGATAGAAGACGTCTCCGGGATAAGCTTCACGACCGGGAGGACGACGTAGCAATAGTGATACTTCACGATAAGCAACAGCCTGTTTTGAAAGATCATCATAAATGATCAAAGCAGGGCGACCGGTATCACGGAAGAATTCACCAATTGCTGCACCGGCAAACGGAGCATAGAATTGTAGTGGTGCAGGGTCAGAAGCAGAAGCTGCAACAATGGTAGTATACTGCATGGCGCCGGCATCTGTCAATGTTTGCATCACACCTGCAATCGTTGATGCTTTCTGACCAATCGCTACATATATACAATAAACAGGTTTGCCTGCTGCAAAAAATTCCCGTTGATTGATGATCGTATCAATGGCGATAGCCGTTTTACCCGTTTGACGGTCACCGATGATCAACTCACGTTGACCACGGCCGATCGGGATCATGGCATCAATAGCTTTGATACCAGTTTGCAAAGGTTCTTTTACCGGTTCACGAAAAATAACCCCCGGAGCTTTTCTCTCCAATGGCATTTCATAACGTTCGCCCGTGATCGGTCCTTTGCCATCTATCGGTTCTCCCAACGTATTTACAACACGACCTGCCATTCCTTCCCCTACTTTGATAGAGGCGATCTGGCCGGTACGTTTTACTTTAGCGCCTTCCATAATGTTGCCGCTTTCACCCATCAATACCACACCCACATTATCTTCTTCCAGGTTCAATGCAATAGCACGAACACCATTTTCAAATTCCACCAATTCACCATAGCGAACGTTACCTAACCCGTATACCCGGGCAATACCATCACCCACCTGCAATACAGTTCCTACCTCTTCAAGGTCGGCCTGGGCGTTAAAGTTGCTTAACTGCTGTCGCAGTATCGCACTTATTTCATCTGGTTTAATCTCTGCCATATATTTTATTTATCTTTTCTTGTTTATTTATTTTCCAATATCAGCACTCTATTCACCACTTATTATTGACCATTCACTATCTTATCTTATAAATAAAGTCATTATTCTCAAACTGCTTGGCAATAGCCTTTAGATCATACGCAATACTTGCATCCACCAATTTATCACCTACCTGCAACACAAAACCGCCAATAAGATCTGCGTCAATTTTCTCTTCCAGTTCTATGTTTTGAAATCCTGCTGATTTTTTTACCTGTTCTATGATGGCATTCTTAAAACCATCACTAACAGGAGCAGCAGTAGTTAATTTAACGGTATGAATATTTTTATGCTTGTTATAGGCAGTAATGAAAGCAGCAGCGATCTCCGGCAAATTATTTTCACGGCCTTTGGTAATCAGTAATGCAATAAAACCAGCCGTCATTTCAGTTATATTACCTGCTGTGATAGCAGTAACGATCTTCTTTTTTGTATCCGCTTTAATGATCGGGCTGCGGAGCAGGTTTACAAAATCCCGGTTGCTCTTACATATATCCTGCAGCCATTGCATATCTGCAATTACTTTTTCTAATTCACCTCTTTCAATTGCAAGGTCAATCAGTGATTTGGCGTATCGGGATGCTAAACGTGGATTAGGCATTTTTGAAAATTATAAGTCAAAGTCAAAACCTGAAACAACACCTATTTTGAATTTGTACTTTTTAATTTTTGAATTAATTCAATTTTACTTCGTCAACGAGCCCTTTGATATGTGCTTCCTGGGCGTCTTTATTCGCTAATTCTTTTCTGAGAACTTTCTCACTTACTTCAATCACCAGTTTTCCTACCTGGTTCTTTACTTCTGTCAATGCCGCCATCTTTTGCGCATTGATTGCAGCCTGTGCATCTGTCACCATTTTATCAGCTACTACTTTGGCCTGCTCTTTTGCTTCGCTGATGATCTTATCTTTTGTTTCTCTTGCTTCTTTTAACAACAGTGCTCTTTCTTCACGGGCTTTTGCCAGCAATGCTTCATTCTCACTTTGCAGCTGTGCCATTTCAGCCTTTACTCTTTCTGCAGTGGCCAGAGAATCTGCAATGCTGTTCTCTCTGTCACGAAGACCTTTGATGATAGCAGGCCATGCCAGTTTCTTTAATATAAAGAATACAATAAGAAAGGCCAGCAAGGTCCAAACCAATAAACCAATTTCGGGAGTAAGCAATTTCATATATAACTCTTTTCAATAATTATTCAAGGTTTAAAATACTGCATCCTCCGCCCTGTGCATTGGATGCAGTAATTTTTTGTTGCGGGTATATTATAATACCATCGCAAGGAAACCAACGATAATCGCAAACAGGGCAGCACCTTCAACAAGGGCTGCAGTCAGGATCATGTTGCCACGAATGTCGTTTGATGCTTCCGGCTGACGGGCAATAGCCTCTACAGCACCTTTACCGATCTGGCCAATACCCAAACCAGCACCGATTGCAGCGAGACCTGCGCCAATAGCACCACCTGCGTTCGCAATACTGTCTAACAGAAATAAATCCATGTAATAAATATTGATAGTTAAAAAATACAATTTAAATCACCACCGCATCTTCATGATCATGCCCGTCATGATGCTCCCCTTCAAAAGCCTGCCCGATAAATACCGCTGTCAGCATGGTGAAGATGAATGCCTGTAAAAATGCCACCAGCACTTCGATCAGGTAAATGAATACAGTAAACCCGATAGCTAACGGCGATGCACCCCAGCCAGCAGCCGTATTTAATTCACCAAAAATGAATATCAACGAGATCAAACAAATAATAATAATGTGCCCTGCTACCATGTTGGCAAAAAGACGAATGATCAATGCAAAGGGCTTAATGAAAACGCTGAGAAATTCTACCGGCACCAGGATAAACTTAACCCCTAATGGTACTCCGGGTGGATTAAAAATATGACCCCAGTAATGTTTGTTTGAACTTGCCAATATTACCACAAAGGATATAATACCTAATACAGCGGTAAAGGCGATGTTGCCCGTTACGTTAGCTGATCCCGGTATCAATCCAAAAATGTTATTAATAAGAATGAAAAAGAAAACAGTAAGCAGGTAGGGAAGGTATTTATCAACCTTATGACCCAGGTTGGGTTTTGCCACTTCATCCCGAACAAAAGTGATAACAGGCTCCAGTAAACTTTGAGAACCCTTTGGCGCTGATGTAACACCTACACCGCTTTTGTATCTTTTTGCAATACGCAACATGATCCATACAAACAGGATCAGGGCCAGTAGCATCTGTACCACATTACGGGTGAGGGAAAAATCATACACCTTTACAGTATTGTCAATTTCACCACTCTCCGTTACTGGCAATATATCTTCTTCATGATACACTTTTGGATCCAGCCCTCTCTCCTCAATATTATGTTTGGTGAGAATGATATAGCCATTATGCGCCTCGGTTCCATGATGAAATCTGGAGGACATAAATGAACTAACTCCTCGTTGGGGTGAATAAAGTATAACCGGGAGGGGAATAGATACACCAAAAAAATGAAACTCATGCCCATTCAGAACGTGGCCAAAGATGACCTCAGAGGCATTAAATTTCTCCTCTCCTTCGTGTTTTTTACCTCCGCCATCATCTGCCAAAGCAGGCATAGAAAAAAGCAGTAAAAAAAAGCTGAAAGCCGCTACAGTAAAGGATTTTATAAGACCGTGAATCATACCCATCCCCAAATTTGCCGCAAAGATAAGGGTGCGAGGGGGAAAAAAGGAATTGGCAATTAGGAATTTGTCAGAAAGTCAATCATTTTTCCCCTTCTCTTTTTCGTCCAGGTATTTTTTTATTTTTTCGAGTTCTAAAACATCAAGTTGATCTTTCGGACGACCAACGGCCTTTTTATTTAACAGCAGGTCATTAATATGAAGGAAAGGAACTCGTATTCCATCCAGGTCAGCAATTCTTGCTTCCCGGTAGCATTCATCAAAAGATTTGTTTTCAAGACCTTTCATGGAAGTCATAATGTCCAGAACGATTCCATCGCCAACGTAAAACTGAGTCCATCCAGGCACAAACTGTATTGTTTCAAAAGAAGCAAAATCACCATATCCTGTTTCAGCATACGCTTTTCTAAATTTCTGGCGATTTTCTACAGAATCTTTGAGCCATAAATCTAAATCTTCGGTGGCTCTGTTGTATCCATTAAACCTGACTGCAAATCCTCCTACCATTAAAAATGCAACCTTATATTTATTGAGGGATTTCCAAAATTCCAGCAGACTTTCATTTAAAATATCCATTATTTACTAATGTCTTTCATATCATAAATTTTTGCCCGGCGATATATCTGTTGCATGCGCAACATATTGCAAAAAGAATGAAATTTTTCCATATCACTTTTTTGCAACTCTGCGATCATATTAAATCTTTCGGCTTCTTCCTGTGAAGAAAAAGTTCTCATCATAGGCTGAACAGGTTCTTCAGCCTTCGAAGTTTTATTATTTTCTTCATACTTTTTCATTACTGCAAATTACCAAAATTTTGATGCATCATAAAGCTTTACCAGCCACTTTTTCAAACTGCATTTCATACAATTGGGCATAAAAACCTGCGTTTTGCAGCAATTCCTCATGAGTTCCCATTTCCTTTATTTCACCTTTATCCATGACAATTATCTTATTCGCCTTGCGGATTGTTGAAAGACGATGAGCAATAACGATAGAGGTTCTTCCCCGGATCAGCGTGTCAATAGCATGCTGAATAAGCATTTCGCTTTCAGTATCTACAGATGAAGTGGCTTCATCCAGTATAAGAATAGAGGGATTATAGAGTAACGCCCGGATAAAAGACAGTAGTTGTCTTTGTCCTAATGATAAGGTAGCTCCTCTTTCCATCACATTAAAATCATAACCGCCCGGCAGCTCCATAATAAAATCATGCATGTCAATCAGCTTTGCTGCTTCTATCACTTTTTCTTTTGGAATATCAGTATTACGTAAGGTAATATTGTCCATCACAGAACCTGAAAATAAAAATACATCCTGCAATACCACACCGATGTTTTTTCGTAATGTATCAAGATCGTACTGGTCGACATTGACATTATCTACCCGGATCACCCCTTTTTGAATATGATACAACCGGTTGAGTAAACTGATGATCGTTGTCTTGCCACTACCCGTATGCCCCACAATTGCAACCGTCTCTCCGGGCTGAACAGTAAAGCTTATTTCTTTCAACACATAATGTTCGTTGCTGTAAGCAAACCAGACTTTTTCAAACTCTAATTTTCCTTTCAGAGGACCGGCAGGCTGATAAGCTTCTTTATGTGATTCCGGGATAAAGTCTTCATTGTCCAGCACCTTAAACACTCTTTCGCTGGCAATAATACCCATCTGCAACACATTGAATTTATCCGCAATAACCCTCAGTGGTCGAAATAAAAGATTCAAACAAAGTATAAAAGAGATCACTGTGCCCTGCTGGCTTTGCTGCAATTGCAATGCTTCCTTTGAAGTCCACCAAACGATAAGTCCAATAGATAGTGCCAGTACTATTTCAACTACAGGAAAGAAAACGGAATAAGCAAAAATGGCTTTTATATTGGCATTGCGGTGTTCTTTATTGATAGCATTGAATTTTTTAAACTCTCTCTCTTCTGACGCAAAGGCCTGCACTACCGACATGCCTGTTAAATGTTCCTGCACAAATGCATTTAATTGTGCCACGGCATTCCTCACCCGGAAAAAAGAACGATTGATACTTTCCTTAAAATAATAAGTAGCAATAAGGATGATAGGAAAAGGGATAAGGGCTATCAGTGTCAGCTGCCAATCCGTCCAGAACATAAATGCCAATACACAAATAATAGAAAGCATATCTGCAATGATCGGAACCAGGCCATCAGAAAAAATATCGTTGATAGATTCGATATCATTAATAGTTCGGGTGGTTAGTGTTCCGATCGGTGTTTTGTCGAACTGGGAAAGATTAAGTCCCAATATTTTTTTATACACGGTAATCCGCAGATCTTTTACCACTGACTGACCCAACCAGGCCGTAATAAAACTGAAAAGAAAGCGCATCGCCGTTTCAACCAATATCAAACCGATCTGGATAAGGGTGATATTGATGACCATGTATGCCACAGATTTAGCGATATATTCATTCACGGTGATTTGAATCAGCATCGGCCGCAATGGTGTAATAACCGCCAGCAGGATGGCCAATATTACGGAGATATAAAATTTCTTTTTATACGGCGCTGCATAGCGAAAAACTCTCCGCAATTGCGCTATATCAAAAAAAGATTTTTTGTTTTGGGACAAGCTAAAGAAATTAATGAAACCCGCCTATGGCAGACAGACAGCAAATTTAATCAGAAGGAAGTTATCAGAAAGCTTTTGATGCTTCAGGTTCATCATCTTCACCCATTGCAATTTTGTAAGCCTTAATGAATAAAGCACCCAGGTTTTTATAAGGTGGAATATAATCTTCGAAGCCCTCCACTTTTATCTTGTTTTCCAGCTCCTGCCAGAAAGGTATCCAATCAATATTATTTCCATTCCTGATCTTTTCTGTAAGTAATTCAAAGAAAGGACGGTTCACCGCTGTTTTACCGATTTGTTTGGAAGCAATGATATGTGCATCGGAAGCTTTGGCCAATACATCATGTATAAGATGATAACCACCGCAGGATCCCAGGAAAACTATTTTGGAGGAAGGGAACATTTGTTCTATGGTTGAATTGGCATAATAACTATGTCCACGGTGTATGGTTACCGTTGGATATAGTTTTTTTGCTTCCAGGTATTCGCATAATGCTTTCTGCGCTTTTTCATCTTCGCCACCTTCTTCCGGCAATGCTTTGTTGGCAAAAATGGTAACAGGTTTTCCTTTTGCAGAAGTGATCGCTACCCATTGATCAGTGGAAGTGATCTTCCAGTTAGCATTACTGAACATACCTACAAATCCCCTGAAAATTCCCTGCCCGTCTTTATCCCCATAAAAGAATACCTGCATGATGACACGGCCACTGTCATTTGCCAGATTCTTAAACGGCACTTCATAAACCGGGGGAATACCTAATTCTTTTGTCAGGTCAATCCTGTTAATGGTATCAGCAGAAAGAAACAGCTTTTGCAAAATGTTATAGATGGCCATTCCTCTTTTATTGTTCTGATGTACATTCCTTTCATAATTAGCCTGCACATTTCGCAACATTTCTTTTCCTAATGGCTTAATTGTTTCCGTAATACTGGCATAGGAGTCCGCTACATCCACTCCATCTTCCAAACCATCCGATTTCTCAAGATTAGCAACAAATGCTCTCATCAGGTTGGCGGCATCATCGGGTTTGGGAAATGAACCTAAAAAATTGGGTAATGTATTATAGCCTGCAGACATTTTGATAAACTTCCTGTATTTATCAAAGTTTACTATCATTAATAATGAATCACTCCGGTTGCCAGCTTTCTTCATCATTAATGGGTAAACACCTTTTGTAAAACTTGATGTATAAATGAGCCCGTCTGTAGCTACAGCGAGATAATATAACTCCTGCGCATTCAGCGGTTGAATTATTTTGAAGCGGGTTACATCATCCCTGTCATGCAAACCATTGATGGTATTCACAAACACTTCCCTGGCTCTTGTTTCGAGTTTGGTCCACAAGGCTCTTGATTCAAAGGCTGTGTCTTTATTGATAGCTCTTTCTACATAATCGATCTGCGTATTGACAAGCAGCCGGTAATATTGAAATGAATCATCTTTTACTTTGTCAATATCCTCAAATGTCATTTTGCCTTTTACAATATTATCCAGGAAAGGAAAATATTGCTGGCCATCTTTGCTCCTGGCCATCCTGACAACAGATTTGATAAATACATCATCATTGATATTACGGATGATAGCACCCAGCTTATTATTAGCCTGCGCATAATCGTATAGCAGCCTTGGATATTTTTGGGCAACTACTCTTACCATACTATCGGTAAAAGGAACATTAGGATTATTTTTTAATGTTTGAAATGTTTGATCCGGATATTGCAAACAATATTTCAATACCAGTATATTTTGGCTGGCAGCATACCCGCTATTCTTTTCAAATGTTGCACGATCTGCCTTTAAAACGGAATAACCAACACCATAAGGCTGCGCATTTATAATAGACTCAATGGACTTTCCTTTTTCATCTGCCTGCATACAGTTTTCAAACGTGGTAATAATGTCAGGAAGTAACAGGGGGTTCACTCTTTTGGCCTGGCTGTTGGACCTGTAAAACTTAAGCAGGTTTTCCATCCCACGGAGAAACCGGACTTTATCCTGGGCAGTTAACAGGCTATCATTTTCTAGCCTGCATTGAAAATTATCAACTTTATGAATCAATGTTTGCGTCAGTAAAAAATTGATCTCCTCGTTGGTGGAAGGGGTATATTGGGCATCATTTTTCCCATCTAAACGCAACAAGTTCTTTTGTTCTTTATCAATATAATCGTGAAATAATTCCCTGTTCTTGGGAGGCTTGCATCCATTATTCTTTTTACCCGTGTCTATTTGTATAGCCAGCGAAGATTGACCCGAAGCCCAAAGGCCGGGAACAAATAATAAGGTGGTGATGATAAGGAGTCTGGTCATTGCTGTCATAAGGATCGTTCTGCAAATGTAATAACAAGGGCCGACATGGTTTATTTATACAATTCCTGCTGGTATAGATGGTTTTATAAACCTGCCTGCTGCATCCCAATCGTTAAAAAATCGTGCCGGTGATAAAGAAGGCCCTGTGGGGTATTAAGTTATCATTAAGTCTCTGTGAACAATGAGCCGGGATTTCCCCAAGACCCGATTTCCAGTTAGGTTTGCGCAAAATTTCACCACAATGGAAACCAAAGGCCGAAAGGTGCTGATTGCGGATGATGAGCCGGATATACTGGAGATCCTGAAATACAACCTCTCTAATGAAGGATACGAAGTGGTGACTGCCAAGGATGGTGATGAAGCCCTTGAAAAAGCCAAAAGACACCAGCCGGACCTTATCGTGCTGGATGTGATGATGCCCAAAAAAACAGGAGTGGAAGTATGCCAGGTACTTCGTTCGCAACCCGCTTTTAAAGAAACACTCATTATTTTTCTTACAGCAGTAAATGATGAAGGCACGCAAATAAAAGGTTTGGAAACCGGCGCTGATGATTATGTGAGCAAACCTGTAAGCCCAAAAGTTTTTCTGAGCCGGGTAAATGCTTTGTTCCGCCGCCTGAATAAAACGGAAGTAAAGGTGTTGAAAATTGATAACCTCACTATAGACCCCGAACGTTTCATTATCCAGGTTGATGATAATGATATTGTGCTCGCCAAAAAAGAATTTGAATTATTATACCTGCTGGCATTGAAACCGGGCAGGGTTTTTCTTCGCAATGAAATTCTGAACCAGGTATGGGGCAACGATGTCATCGTGGGCGACAGAACCATTGATGTACACATCCGCAAGATTCGTCAGAAATTGGGCATTGATTGCATTACGACGGTAAAAGGAGTAGGATACAAGTTTGAGCTGTGAGCGAATGTTCATTGTTAATGGTTCATAGTCAATCTTACTACTTTTGTGCTTTCCTTTCATGAACTTTGAGCATTTTACCATGAACATTTTCACGAAAAATATTTCTCCGCGACAGCTTTCTTTATTCATTGCCCTCGTGTTAGCCGTGCCGCTAAGTTTGCTGGTAATTATAATAGAGAAGAGTTGGTTGTGGGGCTTAGGTTCTTTTGTAATTATTCTTGGTGGCAGCTATTTACTGATATCTGTAATGCTGGAACGATTTATTTTCCGCAAGATCAAACTCATTTATAAATTTATTTATCAAACCAAAGCTACCCGCAAAGAAGAAACCTACTATAAATATGTGCTTCCTCAAAAAAGCATCGATGAAGTAAGGAAAGATGTAGAAGCATGGGCAGAAGAAAACAAACAGGAGATAGAAATACTCCGTCATAACGAACAATTCAGGAAAGAGTTTCTGCAAAATCTTTCGCATGAATTCAAAACACCCATATTTGCCATCCAGGGATACGTGGACACCTTATTAAACGGAGCGTTGGAAAACCCAGCCGTCAATACAAAATTTTTGAAGAAGACGGCCAAAAATGTAGAGCGGCTAACCAACTTACTCAACGACCTGGATGAAATATCAAGACTGGAAAGAGGTGAGCTGGTTTTATACAAGCAGAATTTTATCATACAGGAACTGGTCAAAGAAGTGTTTGAAACACTGTCATTGAAAGCGGATGAACGCAATATTCAATTCAGTATTAAAAAGGGATGTGAATCGCCGCTTACCGTGTATGCAGATAAGGAAAAAATAAGACAGGTGCTGACCAACCTGGTTGAAAATTCAGTGAAGTATGGAAAACATAAAGGCGGTATTGTAGCCAGCATGTATAATACTGATGGCAAGCATATATTGATCGAAATAAGTGATGATGGCATTGGCATTGGAGAGAAACACTTAGCCCGGGTGTTTGAGCGGTTTTATCGTACAGAAACCGGGAGAAGCATTGATGTAACAGGAAGCGGACTGGGGCTGGCTATCTGCAAGCATATTGTAGAAGCTCATGGACAAACCATTCATGCACGCAGCCGTGAAGACATCGGAACCACTATTGGTTTTACGCTCGATCGGAGAAGAGAATAAACATTATTTTAGGACCTAAGGCTTATGCGGGTGCATTTACTTCAACTGTTTTTTTAGTCTTTGTCTCGTCGCTTGCTTTTATCTTCCTCTTCATCATTGTCTATCATTTTTACAAAAGCGCTTCGCCGGGGTGCCGGCATTACACTTTGCTCACCTTTTATCGCTTTCCAGATCACTTCACTGAATACAAGGTCAGGAATACGATCTTCTTTAGAAAAATCGAACGTCTCACTGAGTCGTGCACTGGCAGTGTTTTTTACATTTTTTTCAGTGATATCAATTTTAGCAGCTACAGATTGAAAAGGAGTAAGGTCAGGAGTAGAACTAAAACATCGCCACATTGGTTCAGCTGCTGCATCATACTGGCTCATAGGCGGCAAACCCAATATCAGTTCAATGGTGCGTAACAGAGATGAGGTAGAATACATTGTATGATCAACCAATCCCCTTTTTACAAAACCGCCTGCAACATACGCTGTACTTCTGTGTGCATCTACATGATCAGGACCGTTCTGTGCATCATCTTCAACGATAAAAATGGCCGTTTCTTTCCAGATCGGGCTTTTGGATAAGTACTCCACAAATAAACCACAGGCCCAATCATTATCCGCCACATGAGCAAACGGTGTAGGACGACCTATTCGCTGTCCTTCTGTATGATCGTTGATAAACCGTAATGAATTAAATCTTGGAACTGCATTAACAGCTAACATAGAATCAAATTCTCTTTTCCATTGATAAAAGCGGGTAGTATCTCTCACCGTTTCATCCCAGCTTGTATAGTAAGGACAAAAATGATTCTCCAGCACTTTGATATTGGCTTTATAATCATCAGCAAATTCACCATAGGTTCTATAGCTAACACCAGCCCGTTTACAATAGTCCCAGATAAAACCCCGGTCAGGGTTGGCAATTTCCCGATTTCCTTCGGCATCATACTGGCCGCCGCGACCGCCATAATTAGTAGGCCATGTTTTCTCTAAATAATCATTGGCATTGGCAGCAGTGCTCCAGTTATGACCGTCTGCACTTACCTCGCCATCCACATAAAAGTTATCAAGCAATACAAATTCTTTGGCCAGTTTATGTTGGTTGGGAGTAATGCGTTCGCCAAATAATACGAGACTGGCATCGCCATTGCCTTCCGGCATATCACCCAGCACCTGGTCATACGTCCTGTTTTCTTTTATAATATAAAACACATACTTAATAGGTGAGTTTTCACCCACCTTCATCGGAACGGGATTACCTTTTTCACCTTTTGAATACAGTTCTCCTTCTTTGGTATAAGGGGTATTTTCATAAACAGCTTTGGAATACATCGCCAATTTTGAAGCGGTAGGTTCGTCAATAATACTCATCGTTCCTTTGAAAAGCCCGCCGATATACTGGATCTTACTCTGTTGTTTTTTGTAATCACCCTGCTGATAGTTGACTTCCTGGTCAGTTTTGGAAGGATCTGGACCTTTTACATTGGATAAAGAAGTAAATCCTTTACCATTACTTACAACTATTTTTTTACCGATCACTTTTACGTTAGTAGGATACCATCCTGTTGGTATAAACCCCTTGGATTGACTGAAACCCGGTTTGGTTACGTCAAACACGGCGAGGTAATTATTATCTGCATTGGCTACGTATAACCTGGCCTGATCTTCACTTAGTGCAAGACCATTACTCGCAGAACCTGTTGGCGCATCAGCATACAAAGCGGTATTCAATACTTCCAGTACCTTGCGCTGTGCAATATCAATAACAGAAACAGAATTATCGCCGGCATTGGCCACAAAAAGGGTTTTTCCATTTTTTGTCAATAGCAATTCATTGGGGTTTTCACCCACTTCTATTTCGGAAATGATTTTTTGGGAAGCAATATCAAACACCAACACTTTCTTGCCGCCCCATAAAGAAATATAAAGTTCCCTCGCATTGTTAGAAAGCAAACAGCTATAAGCCGGTTCGCCCAGGTCTTGCTGATAAATAATTTGTTTATTGATAAGGTTTACGATGTATAAAGAATTATTCTCTTTGGTAACAATGAACATTTTCTTAGCCGGGTCATCTATCTCTATTCCTGCCGGTGAAATTTTCTCAGGCCATTTTTTTCCCAGGCTGATACTATCTGTCAGTACTAATTTTTTATTGGTCACAGCGTACTTCAATATCCAGTTATCGTTGCCGCCACTTGCATATAAATATTTTTCATTGGCACTGAATTTTAATCCATACCATGATTTAGGCACAACTACTCTATCCAGCTCTTTCTCTGTTTTCACATCAATCAGTTGAATACTCTGAACACTTTGCCCATTATTGGTAACAGCTATCCATTTTTTGGATTTGGATACTGCTATGTTTAAAGGAAGATCCCCTAACTGTAATGAACGACCTGCCGGTGATAATGACCAGCCATTGGGCAGGGTTACTTTTTTTTGGGCTACTGCAGTAAACGATAACAGGCAACCGGCAATGGTTAACGTAATAAGGCCAAAGGATCTCATACTTACTTATTTTACTTTTTGTTTAAGTGATCTTTATCTGCATACACAGAGGAAAGATAATTTCTTTTTACGAAAGGGCCGGTCATCGTCAGCTAACATAACAATTGCATTATAAACGATGAGTAGTAAGCTT
>DASVOE010000077.1:0-94239 GCA_036383515.1 Chitinophagaceae bacterium
TAGTGCATAAGTGACGGAGTACACTCTCGTCACGAAGAAGCTGGATCTTCAGCTTCTCATTGAAGTCGGATAGCGCACTGTATTCCAGAACCCAGTACAAGCCTGTAGTTTTTTTCTGGATCGGGTACGCCAGTGATTTCAATCCCCATGCATTTTCTGCAGTCACTGCACCGCCATTGGCAGTTACTAATGAAGCATACTTCTTTTGTTCGGCTTTGAATTCCTCATCGCTCAGAACAGGGGTAAAAATCACCATCAATTCATAATTGTTCATTTTACCTGTTTAATGTTTAAAAATTCGGTTTACCCATTGGACATCCTCCGCCAGCTGGCGGAGAAAGAATCTGCGAATACAGATTTGGGGCGGCAAAGATAGGAGGTTAAGGCCAGAAAATGGAGGGCAGAGAAATGTATTTTTTAGTAACCCGGCTCTGGTAACTCCGGTTGATCTTCCGTTGCGGCGCTCCATTCATCGTTCGGTATTTCTGCTGAGCTAACTCTTTGTTTCATACAAACTTAAACGACTTTGAGTAAGCTCTATAAGCAATTAAAAAGGGCTGACTCATTTAATGAGTGTCAGCCCTTTTTAATAGTAATAGAAATACAAGGTCAGAGCTTCACCAGCTTCAACGTCACTTTTTCCAATCCCTGTGTAATTTCTACAAAATACAATCCGGCAGTATAGTTATTTCCAATTGTCAATGATTGATTCGCCGACAGGTTTTGTTTTTGCTCAATCATTCTGCCCAGCGCATCTGTTACTTTCATTCTTATTTTTTCATCCGTTTTAGCCTGCATTGTAATTGTAAAGTAACTGGCAGATGGATTGGGCAATACCTGCAGGGCAAGTTTACCTGTTGTATATTCTTCACTATTAGCGTTTCGGGTGATGGAGTGCGCATCAACAGCACAGCTTCCCAGCATATCACCATGTGCCAGGTGTATAGGAACATCGGTTTGTCCAACCACCAATGTAAATTGACCCGGTGGTGTTTTGTGACAAATAACAACTTTCTCCAGCTTTTTGCCACCTCTAATATCAACCACAGTCACTGTTTTGTTGGCTGTAGCCTGGCATCCGTTATTATCTGTTACTGTAACGGAGTAAGCTGTAGTTACAGTTGGGTTAACTGTAATCGAAGTGTTTATTGACCCGGTTGACCAGTTGTAAGTATAACCAGCAGTACCGCCACTTGCCTGCGCATTCAACGTAAGCGAAGAGGCTGGTGCATACCCGATATAAACCGTATTAGGAAGTGTGCCCGATGATAATGCAAATGCATCCGGAATAGTTACAGTAGGATTATCATTAATAATAACAGTAGTCTGGCAAGTGCTTGAATTACCCCAGCTATCCATAGCCGTCCAGGTAATAACACTGGTTCCTATATTAAACGAACCGCTTGCATCATTGGATGAACCATTTCTTGTAGTAGCACCAGTGATCACATAATTATACGTTACCACATCACCACAATCATCAGTAGCTGCAAAAACCGGGATGGAATAAGTATTTGTCGTGCTGGCACAGAATGTTACATCTGTCGTGCAACTTGTAACAGCAGGAGCTGTACTGTTGCTGAACCTGTAACGGGTAAAGACAGGGTAGTGATCTGTTGTTGTAGATCCGTAATTAGAAACCAGGCTCGTAACATCAGTAAGGATGCTTGCGGTTGCATTCAGATAGTATGGTTCGAAATCATTTGAAATAGTTACATGATCAATTACATCATTATAACTTACGGTTGATTTTTTACCGGCAAGGCTAAGTGGTAATGTTACCGGTTCAAAATTTTCTGTGTCATTGGTAAATGAATTCCAGGAAGTAGTGGTAAAACCATCGGTGATGGACTGATCCAGGTCGTCGTTATAATCTCCCAGCATAATAATATTATCATTTGCATAGTTCTGTTGCAATGTATAATGTAATGTATCAGCTCCATTTTTTCTTCTTGTATACGAACCCGCAGTAGGAGCTGTATTTGCTTTAGCATGTACCAGGATAAACTTCACATTCTTCGTTACACAATTCAGGGTAACATCGGCACTCATCATAAACGGAAAACGTCCGCTGGACCAGTAGTTATAAGCAGGGTTGGCAATATCAGCGGCTGTATTTATCCCGGCAGATAATAATGGCGTCGTCGTAACATTGGAAAACAAAGCTGTTTTATAAACGAATGCCAGTTTTTGCGCCTCGCCTAAAGGCGAAGGTGTGCTGGAAAAAGGATTGGTATGCGAGCCATAATTACTAATCACATACGAGTAACCCGGCATCTGGCTTACCACATTAGCCAGTCTTGTTTCACTTACCACTTCAGCCAAAGCATACACATCTGCATTTAAGTTTTGTAAAATAGTTTTGATGTTCTGTTCCTGTAAATTTTCATTGGTGGGCCCGAATGTTGTACTTCCAAACCATTCTATATTCCAGTTCACTACTTCAAGTGTTGTTATAGGATCAATACTTGTGCCTTTCAAATTAATTGCTTCAGATAAGGAAGAAGTGGCAACAGTTATTGAACCCGAAAAGTCTAGGTTGTTTTGTGTTGGAGAAAAACGAAGCGTTACTGTCTTCGTTACATCACTTGCTTCAGCTGGTGTATAAAGCAGGGAAGTGCTGAAGGCTATTCCATCTTTTGATAAAAGAAAATCTCCTGTTGCATTTAATGTAACATTATCGGTAAGATCATTGCCTATAAATGTAAATGTTTTATCAGCAGTTGATCCTGCAGCCACATACGTAAATTGAACATCAGTTGTGCTTACGGTAAGGCTTGGTGGTGGCGGCACCGGTGAGTTGATAACCGTAATATCATCTAACGTCCATCTTGCGCCGTCGTCGTCGGTAGAAGTATAAACATAAGCAAAATGAACATTGGATTGTTTGAATGCTGAGAGGTTAATATTTTCGGATAAGGTCCATGCATTAGATGTTTGCCCCGGGAACTTTCCATTCAGGTCTGTCCAGGTGGCAGCAGCAGGATCACCTCCATTATAATCTGTCGAAATTTTTAATAGCAAAGGTTTGCCATTAAAGGCTGTTCTGCTCCAGAATGAGAGTAATGGATAAGTAGTGGCTGTCAGGTTGAATGAAGGAGAAATCAGCCAGTCTATGTTCGGAATATTTGTTCCGCTAAATCCATTTATTTGTACTCCATTAGGTGCACTGCCCAATGGAAGATCAGCTGCATTTCTTCCAAACGTAGTACAACCCCAGATCTGCGGCCCCACGGCACTATAAAAGGAGAAGCCATCACTTAAAGCGGAAGTGCAGGTATTGAAACTGTAATTGTTTCCAACAATACCAACAGGCTGGTTGCCTGTTGTAAAGCTCCAGGTACTGTTTCCAGCAAATCCTGTAAAAACATTTTCTGAAAGATCACGGAATGCGCCGTTGTCCACTTCAAGATAATAAGATGTATTGTACGCCAGTCCCTGAACAAGGAATGAAACGCTGGCGCCACCAACCGTTACATCAGTGCTGGCAACATTATACGTTTTTACAATGCTGTTGTCAGCCGTTTTCTTTAAAACAATATTGCCAGTTTGTTTCTCAACATTTTCATTAAATGTAAGCACTGCTGTAAATGCAGCAGGTGTATTAATGGCAGTGTTTGCAGGTGATAAGGTAGAAATTGCCGGCGGGGTAACATCTGTTACAGAATTTTTAGGCGTAGGTGGTGTGATTGATGTAAAATCAGTTGAGTTATTATTCGAATCAAATCCTGTTGGTGTTCTTTGAATGGAGTTTGTAGCAGAAGGAACCGGTGCAGAACCTGCGCCTTCAAATCCACCACCAGTTACAGAACCATAAGCTACTTTATCAACGATAGAAATATTTAAAGGATTTTGACCAGTAAGCGCTACAGTATTATTTACCAAAGCTACTTTACCAGCGCCTGCGGCCATAGCAATACTTCCGCTTGCATCTGGTGTTGGGAGATTAGCAGTACCACCTGCGCCGGCAGCTTCCTGTATCAAATAATAACCATGTGGAGGTATTGATCCCGATAAAGAGGTTGTCTGCCATGGGCCGGTTCCGGCTGAAGAGTTATATTGTATTGACCAGCCTGCCAGGCTATAGGGAACATTGCCATTATTATAAAGTTCAATAAAGTCATTTTTATATAAAGAACCGCCGTTTCCACCACCACCATACACTTCATTTATAACGATTGGCGGATTGTCATTGTCTAATAAATTAATACTTGCAGAAGCCGGTGCACCTACAACATAACTATTGGTGGCACTATTCAATGTTATCGTTATTGTTTCGGCACCTTCTATATCTATATCATCGCTTGCATTTATTGTAACAGTTCCGCTGCTCTGGCCCTGGGCAATGCTGATAACTCCTGAAAGCGGATCTGAATAATCTGTATTAAGAGTCGCACTGCCGGTAAGTGTATAATTAACAGTAACGCCACCGGCGGGTGCAGGAGAGGAGAGATTAATTGTAAATGTTCCATTAGTTGCCGGTTCTGCTGCAGTAATGCCGGCTGCGACTGATACTGAAGGAGGAGCGTCATTATCAATTAAATTAATACTGGCGGTTCCTGTATTGATAGTGTAAGGGCTTGTTGCAGTATTCAGTGTTATGTCAATTGTTTCGGTGCCTTCAAAATTAGGATCATCATTGGGAGCTAATGTTATTGTCCCATTACTGTTGCCTTCCGCAATAGTTATACTTCCTGCCAATGCATCACTGTAATCTGTATTGGATGCTGATCCGCTTAATGTATATGTAACGGTAATTCCGCCAACAGGAGCGGGGCTTGAAAGCGCTACAGTAAATGTTCCGTTGGTTGATGGCTCAGCAGCATTAACTCCTGCTGCAACAGATACAGTTGTTGTTGGTGTTCCGGAAAAGCTGAGTGAAAAATCGTCAACGGCGAGACCATCATCTGCCCCTGTAGCATCTACATCCGTCCAGCGAATAAAAAATGTAGCTCCATTGGCGATATTGAGACCGGTTATTGTTAAAGTCAAAGCTGCACGGTTTGCTGCAGCATTGCCATCAAGTGCGCCGGCAGTTGTTGTGAAGGGTGATACAAAGTCGAGTGAGTTTGCATCAGCCCAGGTGCCGGTAGTAATGCTTGTTGCATTAGTGCTGTATTGAAAATCTATTTGATCAGTTCTTGTAATAGCTCCGAGTCGCCATTGTTCACCAGTGTAAGAAATTGTAAGGCTTGTGATAGTACTTCCGGAATTATTGGTGAATCCAGCTCCGAAAATAGATATAAGAGTTCCGGATCTTAATTGGCCCAACGCTCTGTCGGTACTGCCTGCAGTACCATAGCTATATGTATCGCCTGTATTTGAACTTCCCGGATCAACAGCATATTGTTCATTATCACGGGCACCTCCGCCACTTTCTGTCATAAACCAACCGGGAATAGTAAGATTGTTTGTAGTAGAAGCTGCTGTGTTTGACAGGGTATTAAAATCCTGAGTATATGTTCCTGAAGTAAGTGAAATCGTTTGTCCAAAAACAGTTGCTGATAAAACGAAAATAAAAGCTGGAATCAAAAAGTAAATCTTTCTCATGCAATTTTGTTTTTAATAAAAAGAGATTTTCATCTGGTGTCTACAGTTGAATCATTTGTCAAATCGAAAATTAAGAATTGAAGGGATAGGCTTTTACAGGAAGGAATTTACAAACAGCAGGCAAGCTAAGTAAAAAAGGAATATTTATTTTCAGTTGTTTACTTTTTGTAGATAGTAAATCTACCTGCTGAATAAAAATATTGTTGGATTAACAATGATATAATATTCTTTTAATGCATTTAATCTCCGGATAACCTGATGTCAATTACCCGAAGCTGTAAATTTTTTTCACCATTCCATTCATTTTCGTCGATCTTGAAAACGATATCCACAGGTTTTTTAAGTTGGAGTGTAGAAAATTTATCAGCCATATTAAAACCGATGCCGCTTATTGTTGTATTGTGTTGTCTCACCGAAAAACGAATATGCTGTTCCTTTACAATTTTTGAATAACCGGTATCAACTACGTTCCGGGTAATAAAAACGGGACGGAGGTTTTCAGGTCCGAATGGTTCCATCTGGCACATGATGTTATAGAAAGGCCATTTAATATCCTGCAACGAAATTTCAGCATCAATAATTATTTCCGGAATGAGTAGTTCAGGATGAATGGTGGAAGATACTACCGCTTCAAATTTTTCCCGGAGTGCATCCACCTGTGTTAACTCCAATGTCATGCCGGCAGCAGCAAAGTGTCCTCCATATCCCAGCAAATGTTCACGGCAGGCGTGAATGGCTTCATATAAATTAAAACCGGGAACGCTACGGGCACTGCCCGCAGCATAATCGCCTGATCTGGTCAGTACGATGGTGGGGCGATAATATTGTTCTATTAAACGGGAAGCTACAATTCCTACCACCCCTTTATGCCAGTGCTCTTTAAAAACCAACGTTGATTTATTGTTGACCCACCCTGTATTTTCTCCAATCAGGGATAGTGCTTCTGCCGTAATATTTATATCAGCTTCTTTACGATCGGTATTATCGCTGTGCAGCATTTCGGCATATTCCAGGGCCTGTTCATCCGTATCTGCTACAAACATCTGCACGGCTTTGCGTGCATCATCCATTCTTCCGGCCGCATTCACTCTTGGAGCGATCATGAATACAAGATTGTTAATGTGCAATTCTTTTGTAAGTCCGCTCAATTGTATGAGTGCTTTAATGCCCTTGTTAGGACTTTCATTTACTTTTTTTACTCCGTGAAAAGCCAGTATCCTGTTTTCTCCGGTTATGGGAACTATATCAGCAGCGATAGCCGTGGCAACAAGATCGATATAAGCATACACATCGGCATCTCCCAGGCCAAACTGTGGTGCCAGTGCTGTGATGAGTTTGAAACCAACGCCACATCCGCACAATTCTTTATAAGGATAAGGACAGTCCTTTTGTTTTGGATTGAGGATAGCAACAGCGGGGGGAAGTAGTTCATCGGGTAAATGATGATCACAAACGATAAAATCTATGCCTAACGTTTTTGCATAGGCAATAAGATCAACGGATTTAATACCACAGTCTAACGATATAATTAGTGTAAATCCATTTTCTTTTGCAAAATCAATCCCTGCTTTACTTACTCCATACCCTTCGCGGTAACGATGGGGGATATAAAAATCAAGGTGGGTATGAATTTTTTTAAGAAACTGGTACATACAGGCAACAGACGTAGTGCCATCCACATCGTAATCGCCAAACACTAAAATTTTTTCATTATTAGTAATAGCGGATAAGATTCTTCCCACAGCCTTGTCCATGTCTTTCATCAGCCAGGGATCATGAAGAGAAGAAAGTTGCGGACGGAAGAAATCTTTGGCTGAATCAAATGTTTCAATGCCTCTTTGAACAAGGATGCTGCAGATAACCGGATGTACCTTCAACAATTGTTGCAAAGCAGCGACTTTATTTTCGTCGGCTTTTAATATGTTCCATCGTTTCTCCATTGCTCGGGCACCATTGCTCTCGCCGGTTTTATTGATCAATATGTGCGATCGGTTACAAAGAGAACCATTTGTTCCAGCCCACTCCGGATCGGGCTTTCAGGGAATTCATGTAGTAGTGTTATCGCCTCATCTTTATAAGAATTCATCTGTTGGGTAGCATATGCAATACCCCCGCTTTCTACTACTATATTAATTACCCATTGCACTTTCGCTTTGTCCTTATTGTTGTTCTTAATTATATAGATCATTTTCCGACGGGTTTCCTTATCTACTTTGTTCAACGAATAGATCAGCGGAAGGGTTAATTTTTTTTCTTTGATGTCATTGCCCGTTGGTTTGCCTACGTTTTCGCTGGCATAATCGAAAAGATCGTCTTTTATCTGGAAAGCAATGCCGGCTTTTTCGCCAAATTGCCGCATTTTTTCGGTGATTGCTTCATTTTTACTGGTACTCCATGCACCAGCTGCACAAGCTGATGCTAATAATGAAGCCGTTTTATTACGTATAATTTCAAAATAAATATCTTCTTTCAGGTTGAGGGATCGGGCTTTTTCCAGCTGTAAAAGCTCTCCTTCGCTCATTTTTCGTACTGCGTCAGAAAGAATATGAAGAATTTTATAATCATTATTATCCAGAGAAAGAAGCAGTCCTTTGGCTAGCAAATAATCACCAATCAGCACATTTGCCTTGGCTTTCCATAAAGCATATGTAGAGAAAAATCCACGCCGTTCCATCGAATCATCCACAACATCATCATGCACCAGGGTGGCGGTATGCAACAATTCAACAAGCGAAGCAGCCCTGTATGCAGCATCATTAATCTCACCGCATAATTTGGCGGAAAGCAATACAAACATAGGTCTCAGCTGTTTTCCTTTTCGTTTTACAATGAAACGCATGATGCGGTCGAGGAGGGGGGTATTGCTTTTGGCTGCATCTTTGAAATGAAGTGCAAAGGTCTTTAATTCCTGGTCAATGAGGTCTGTTGGTAACTGCATGGATAAAAAAGAGCAATTTACGCCTCAAAAAAATAATTACTACATCATGCATCAAAATGGACCAATTTAGTGACTAAGTAATTGAAAAATAACAACGATATGCCTTAAATAAATTTTGCAAAAATTTGGTTTTTAACCTCCAAGTCATATTTTTGCTTTTTATTAGGACATTGTTTTCGTAAATCTTAATCCTTAGTTATGGCAAGCAAGAAGTATCTTTTGTTGATGGGGGCCGCATTCTGCCTCGCGTTGAGTTCGTTTTCACAGGTAAAGATTGGAACCACATATGATTCCACTCAAATACCTGCTAAAAGAATGCCTCAGCACAATGAGTTTTTACAGGGAGCTAATAACTTCCCCGCCAAACCCCGCAACCAATGGGAAATAGGCGTTAAACTGGGAACGTTCAACGTTAGCGGTGATATCCCTTCTCAATTTGCATTTCCAAGTTTCGGTCTTCATGTAAGAAAAGCATTTGGATATGTTTTCTCCATGAGGCTTGAATACATGTACGGAACAGGTAAAGGATTGAGCTGGCTACCATCCCAAAATTTTTCCGATAATGACCCATGGATAGCAGCTGGCTATTCAGCTGTTTATCGTAATAATAGTGGTCAGATCGTATCAAGTTTGCCGGGAAATCCTAATGCACCAATTGAGTCGATTTATTATAATTATAAAACCAAAACCCAGGATTTATCCCTTCAAGGTGTTGTTACACTTAATAACATCCGTTTCCACAAATCAAAAACTGGTTTCAACTTCTATGGTTTTGCGGGTGTGGGTGCTACAGTGTATGATACCAAAGTAAATGCCCGCAATGCCAGTGGTGCCAAATATAGTTTTGCTGGAATTAGCGGTGGTGTATATAAAAATAGAAAAGACACAAAAAAGGCATTAAAGAATCTGATGGATGATTCATATGAGTCAGCTGCAGAAAACCAGGGAGAACGCCGTCCAAAATTATTTGGAAATACACTTAAGCCCTCAGGTACCGTGGGTATGGGTATAGCTTTCAAATTAAGTAATCGCCTTAACCTTGCTATTGAAGATCGTGTAACATTTATCAAAGATGATTTATTAGATGGTCAGCGTTGGCAAGAGCATGCATGGGGCAATCCTGTATTGACCCGTGACTTCGATTCATATAATTTTGCTTCGGTTGGTTTAAATATTAACCTGGGTGCTAAATCAGTTGAACCTCTCTGGTGGTTAAATCCGCTGGATTATGCTTACAGCGAAATCCGCAACCCACGCTTAATGCGTTTACCAAAACCAGTTTTACCTGATAGCGACGGCGATGGTATCACAGACCAGTTCGATCAGGAACAAACTCCACAAGGTTGTCCGGTTGATAGCCACGGTGTAAGCCGTGATACAGATGGTGATGGTGTACCTGATTGTAAGGATAAAGAACTGATCACTCCTACTTATTGTCAGCCAGTAGATGCTGATGGAGTTGGTAAGTGTCCATGCCCAGAAGGTTGTGTTGGAGTTGATACTACTAAGAAAGGTTGTGACGAGTTACTTGGCGCATTACCAAGCGTTTCTTTCAAAGCTAGTTCTAACGCACTTACTGATGATGCAAAAGCTGTATTAGCTACAGTAGCTGCTAAAATGCGTAACAATCCTGAATGTAAAGTGGTAGTTACCGGTTATTGCTCTTCTACTAAGAAAGAACAGCAGTTAAGCTGGGATCATGTGAACAAAGTAATATCTCACATGGTTGAAAAAGAAGGCCTGAGCGCTGATCGCTTTATCTTCAAATATGGTGAAGAAGGTGATTGTAACACAGTTGATTTGCGTGCAGCCAGTGAAGGAGAAGAAGGTCCTAATACTGTAACTCCTCCGCATCCGAACTTACGTAAGAATTAAAATTTCTCTTGATACTTTTTGCTGATAGACCCTCCCTTTACAGGGAGGGTTTTTTTGCCTTTTATTGGTTCGGGATTCCTGTAAAAGCCCCTTTATCAAAATCTTAACGACGATCATTTGGCCACTTATCTTTTTTCCGGAAGTTTTGCCACTATCTATTAACTTTGCCAACCTTTATGCGTTTTCTATCCGTTTTAATAATAGCGATCATCCTGGTTAGTTGTGGTGGCGGGATGAATAAGATCCTGAAGAATCCTGATCCTGAGTATAAGCTCAGGATGGCTGAACAGCTCTTTGTAAAAAAGAAATATAATAAGGCCCAGCTGATCTATGAGGATATCATGCCCTACTTCAAAACCGGAAAGGAGTTTGAAAATATCTATTATAAGTATGCCTACTGCGCTTATTACCAGTTGGACTATCTTAATGCAGAGAACCTTTTTAAAACCTTTTTAGAAATATTTCCCAATAGCCAACGATCAGAAGAGATCGATTATATGAGGGCGTATTCATTTTATAAGCAATCGCCCAAACCGGAGCTTGATCAAACGAACACAATAAAAGCGATGGGTATGATGCAGACCTTTATCAATACTCATCCCGGGTCAGCCAGGAATAAAGAGGCCAACGGGATCATTGATATCTGCAGGCAAAAGCTTGAAATAAAAGCCTATAAGAGCGCACAGTTATATTATGATCTTGGGCAGTTCAGGGCAGCTGGTGTATCTTTTGCTACTTTGCTGGATGATTATCCTGAATCAACAAAAGGAGATGAGTATAAACTGATGATCATTAAATCCTATTACCGCTATGCACAATTGAGTATTGAAGAGAAAAAACCAGAGCGGTTTGAAAAAGTGATCACTGAAGTCAATGAGTTTGTGGATCGTTTTCCTGAAAGCAAACTGAGAAAAGAGGCAGAAGTTTTTTTAAAGCAATCGCAAACAAATATTAAAAATTTAAGCAATGAGCAAATTAAGACGCCAGCTTAGTGCAGGCATCACTAACAATGTAGAGACCCGTAACCTGGATGACATAAAAGCCAAAACGGGGAATCTGTATGAATCTATTGCCATTGTGGGCAAAAGGGCTAACCAGATCAATATCTCGTTGAAGGAAGAGTTGCATAATAAGCTCGAAGAATTTGCAAGCCATACGGATAGCCTCGAGGAAATTCACGAGAATAAAGAGCAGATAGAAATATCAAGGGCATACGAAAGAATGCCTAACCCTGCACTTTTGGCTACCCAGGAATTTATGGAGGATAAAGTGTATTTCCGTAAGGGCGAAGATGAACTATTCAGTTAATTGGGTCTGTAAGAATATTTTTAATTGGCGATCTGCAATCTGTGGATCGCTTTTGCTTTCTATAAGGAAATAGTACTTTTGAACCATGTTGCAGGGAAAAAAGATATTGCTGGCTATCACCGGCAGCATTGCTGCTTATAAATCTATTTACCTTGTCCGGTTATTGATAAAAGCTGGTGCACAAGTAAAAGTGATCATGACACCGGCCGCTAAAGATTTTGTTTCCTCTCTTACCCTTTCAACTCTTTCCAAAAATCCTGTATTAATTGATCTCTTTGATGAACAGAGCTGGTCCAACCATGTAATGCTTGGCAGATGGGCTGATGTAATGCTGATAGCTCCGCTTAGCTGTAATAGTTTGGCGAAAATGGCAAATGGACAGTGTGATAATTTATTACTGGCTACTTACCTTTCTGCTACCTGCCCGGTAGTTACCGCACCTGCCATGGACGAAGATATGTGGCAGCATCCGGCAACTAAAGCCAATCTTCAACAGCTTGAATCGTTCGGCACCCGGATCATTCCTGTAGAAAAAGGTGAACTGGCAAGTGGCTTATATGGTGACGGCAGGATGGCAGAACCCGAGCAGATCCTAAAATATATCACCGACACTTTTTTTTTGCGTCGTCCATTAAACGGTAAAAAAGTCCTGGTTACGGCAGGCCCTACATACGAACCTATCGACCCGGTTCGTTTTATTGGCAATCATTCTTCAGGTAAAATGGGAATGGCCATCGCAAAAGAAATGTACGAACAAGGAGCAGAAGTCACTCTTATAATTGGTCCGACATCACTTAACCTAAATTCAAATGGGATAGAAATTCAAAAGGTAACTACGGCAGCCCAAATGCTCGAAGCCTGTGAAGCCAGTTTTCCCAATGTGGATATTGCGGTAATGTCGGCTGCAGTGGCAGACTATACACCGGTTAAAACGGCTACAGAAAAAATAAAGAAGAAAGAGACTGACATTACGGTGGAACTTACAAAGACAACTGATATTTTAAAGAGTCTCGGTACAAAGAAAAAGAAAGACCAGGTGCTTGTTGGGTTTGCTTTAGAGACTACGGATGAAAAGAAACATGCACTTGAAAAATTAGAAAAGAAAAATGCTGATCTCATTGTTTTAAATTCTCTGAATGATGCAGGAGCCGGCTTTGGTTATGACACTAATAAGGTCACTATATTCGGACGGGAAGGGCAGGAGTTTCGTTTTGATAAAAAATCAAAAGCCGAAGTAGCGAAAGATATCGTTGCCACTATAATTAAACTATTTTATGCATAAAAAGATCATTTTTATTCTTGCTCTTGTTATCTCTGTTACCAGGATACAGGCCCAGGAGATACAGGCAAGACTCACTGTTTTGACCAGCAAGATCAGCACCAGTGTTGACAAAAAGATCTTTACAACTTTGCAGACTACACTAACTAATTTTCTGAATAACCGGAAATGGACAGGTGATGCTTTTTCTCAGAATGAAAAAATACAATGCAATTTTTTGCTAAGCGTAGAGAAAGAGCTGGGGAGCAATATTTATAGCGGTAAGCTGACGGTACAGGCAGCCCGCCCGGTTTTTAATACTTCTTATGACTCTCCCATTATCAATTTCCTGGATGATGATATTGTATTCAGGTATATTGAATTTCAACCGGTAGAATTCAACGAAAACAGGGTACAGGGAAGTGATCCGATGGCTGCTAATCTCCCTGCTATACTGGCTTATTATGTCAATATTATTCTTGCACTTGATTACGATTCATTTTCTCTTCGGGGCGGTGATACCTATTTTCAAAAAGCATGGAATATTGTGAACAATGCTCCAGAAGGAAGAGATATCACCGGGTGGAAATCATTCGAAAGTATGCGCAACAGGTATTGGCTGGCAGAAAATTTTAATAACAACCGCTTTGCCCTGGTGCATGATGTATTGTATGCTTATTATCGTTCCGGTATGGATGTTTTTTACGAAAATGAAGAAAAGGGGCGGAATGGAATATTGAATAGCCTGAACTTTCTCAATACCATCAATGCAGAAAACCCTAACTCCATGCTCATGCAGTTTTTTTTCCAGGGTAAAAGTGGAGAATTGGTGAAGGTATTTAGTAAGGCCACACCTGAAATAAAGACCAGGGCGAAAGATATACTCACCCGTCTTGATATTACCAACGCTTCTGCTTACAAAGAATTGAAATGAGAGCTTTTATTTTACTTGTATCTGCAGTCTTTTTATTGGCCTGTAATAGTAATAGACTTCCCAAGGGAGTATTGCCTCCCGAAAAAATGGAAACGGTTCTTTGGGACATGATACAGGCCGATGAGTTTCTTCGCAACTATATGCTTACGATTGATACCAGTTTGAACGATACAACTGAAAGTATCCGGATGTATGAAAAAGTTTTCCGGATGCATAAAACATCAAGACAGGAGTTTAAAAAAAGTTTTGATTATTATCGCACCCATACTTCATTGATAAAAAAGGTGCTTGATTCATTGAATGTAAAATCAACCCAGGTACCTCCTGAGGTGAATGAATCAAAACCCTCAGAGAAAATAGATAGCGCTGCCCTGCGTAAAAAAATAAGAAAACCATTGTAACCTGGCAAAGGGCGAACGGATTATCGATTGAACTTCCCTAATTTTATTTCCTGATTATTTTGCATATGAATAAAGTCGTTACAGATGCTGAACAAGCTATTGATGATATACTGGATGGAGCGCTATTGATGTTGGGCGGTTTTGGATTATGTGGTATTCCTGAAAATTGTATTGCAGCGTTGGTAAAAAAAGGAGTGAAAAATCTAACCTGCATTTCTAATAATGCAGGCGTAGACAATTTTGGTATTGGACTCATGCTGATTCAAAAGCAGGTAAAGAAAATGATTTCATCTTACGTAGGAGAGAATGCAGAGTTTGAACGGCAGTTGCTCAGTGGTGAATTGGAAGTGGAATTGATACCACAGGGGACATTAGCTACACGTTGCATGGCCGCTGGGTATGGAATGCCGGCCATTTTTACTCCTGCCGGCGTAGGCACTGAAGTAGCTACAGGAAAGGAAATAAGAAATTTTAAAGGAAAGGATTATTTACTGGAATTAGCTTTTGATGCTGATTTTGCGATTGTAAAAGCCTGGAAAGGGGATACCCAGGGAAACCTTATCTATAAAGAGACAGCAAGAAATTTTAATCCTTTAATGGCGATGGCGGGTAAAATAACTATTGCCGAAGTAGAAGAGTTAGTAGCACCGGGTGAATTGGATCCTGCTTGTATTCATACACCGGGTATTTATGTGCACCGGATTTTCCAGGGCAGTAATTATGAAAAGAGAATTGAACAGCGAACGGTGCGATCTCGTCCTTAAAAGGATTTTAAAAAATAAGTAATGAGGAATTTTATTCAGCATTCATAAAAGAATAAGTTTTTAATTGATTAAAGTAGTAAAGTCTTCCTGAAGTAGAGAAGAATCAGGGATCTGAAATATGGCACTAACCAAAGAACAAATTGCGCAGCGCATCGCCCGGGAATTAAAAGATGGCTATTATGTTAATCTCGGCATTGGTATTCCTACCCTGGTAGCAAATTATATTCCGGCCAATATAGATGTAGTACTGCAAAGCGAAAACGGGTTATTGGGCATGGGACCATTTCCTTTTGACGGTGATGAAGATCCAGACCTGATCAATGCCGGCAAACAAACAATTACTACTATTCCCGGTTCAGCATTTTTTGATTCTGCTATGAGCTTTGGAATGATCAGGGCAGGCAAGGTTCACTTAACGGTATTAGGCGCTATGGAAGTGAGTGAAGAAGGCGATATAGCCAATTGGAAAATTCCGGGAAAAATGGTCAAAGGCATGGGTGGCGCTATGGACCTGGTCGCCAGTGCCAAAAACATCATTGTGGCCATGATGCATAGCAACCCCAAAGGCGAATCGAAGTTATTACCCAAATGCACTTTACCTCTGACAGGTGTAAAATGCGTAAAGAAGATCGTTTCTGATATCGCCGTGGTAGATATTACTTCGGAAGGATTTAAATTACTGGAAAGAGCTCCCGGTGTATCCGTGGATGAAATAAAAGCGAAGACAGCGGGTAAACTAATAATAGAAGGCGATATACCTGAAATGCAATTTTAATCAGTCCGAAGTCCGCAACTTTTAGTTTGCAGCTTTTTCTAATCAATCAGGTTATTTTTTACTGCAAAGAAAACCAGGCCTGCGGTATTCTTGCTACCAAAGCGTTCCATTAACCGGTCTTTGATGGCTTCTACAGTACGTGGACTGATTTCCATTTTTTGTGCAATTTCCTGGGCTGTAAATTCCATGCATATAAAACGAAGCACATCCTTTTCTTTATCGCTAAGCGTTATTTCGTTATTTAGGGAAGGCACTACTTTTTGGCGGGAATGAGATTTCTTCAATAAAATGCGGTTCACAAAATTATTGAGATAATAACCTTTTTCATGTACTTCCATAATAGCCCGGCGAATTTCCTGGGGCTCTGCATTTTTAAGCAAATAGCCATTGGCGCCATTTTCCATCAGGTGATAGACAAATCGCTCATCTTCGTACATACTTAAGACCAGTACCTTTATAGCAGGGTATTGTTTGCTGATGGCCTTGGTAGCTTCAATACCATCTTTTCCGGGCATCCGAAGATCCATCAGCACCACTTCAGGTTGCGATTCAGGGATACCGTTTAGCAAATCATCCCCGTTCTCGGCTTCCTGAACGAATTTGATATTGGTAAAAGGACGAAGTGAAAGTATGACTCCTTTCCTAAAAATCTTATGATCGTCTGCAATAGCTACCTTAATGAATCCCATAATACAAGATGTTGAACAAAGTTAATAGTTTACGGATTACAAGATGATCAAGTTCACAGGCTTGCAGGTTATTTAAACTTTATTGATACGGTTCATCTTTCGGCAGCTCGATGGTGACTTTATAATACGTTTGCGAAATATCTTTTTCAAAATTAATATTGCCCTGTACCACCCGAAGTCTGCTGCTGATATTTTTCAGACCTAATCCTACCGTACTACGATTGAGTTTATCAAAGTCTGCCTGCACAATACCCCTGCCATCATGATGGATGCGGAGATAAAATTTATCACCATGCACATTCTGGGTAAGATGAATAAAACTGGCGCTGCTATGTTTCAGGATATTATTGATCAGTTCCTGTACAATGCGGAAGATCACTAATTCTTTTTCAGCCTTCAACCGGTCTTTGTATTCATGAAAACGGCTACTGGCATTAATGCTGCCCGAACCGCTTATCTTTTGAAAAAGATCATTCACGGCAGATTCCAACCCAAAATTCTTGAGGGTTGGCGGCATAAGGCTATGGCTGATATTACGGATCAATTGAATGGTATCATCAATGATCTGCCTGGCCTGGAAGATTGATTGCAGTTGGGTTGATTTATCCTGGTTCACCAGGTTTTCATTTAAATACAACCGGGCAGTGGCGAGTAGTGGTCCGGCATCATCATGCAGATCGGCAGCAAGCCGCTGGCGTTCTTCCTCCTGTAATTTGATAGAAGCATTCAGCAATATCTTTTGCTGATCCTGTTCCATCTGTTGTAGTTTAGTCTGAAATCGAATTACTCTTCGTTGATGAAAGATGATAAAAATAACAAGGCTTATGGTAAGCACCAGCATCCCGAGTGTGCCCAGGAAGAGCACAGCAGAAACTCCGGTTTTGGTGGCTTGAAGAAAGAACATAATTAAGGTTAGTGGTGTTTGGGTTAGACCATGTCTAAATAGGGAACAGATGATGTTTTATTAGTTTTTTCTTTTAGATTTCGAGCAAAAACAAATAAGGCAATACAAAAAAGTATATTCTTTATTATCTCAGCGATATAGGTTAAATCTCCAAATGTAGCCACCTGGTCTTTATTAAGGTGGTCAATAAGGATAAAGAAAAAGAAAGACCCTCCTAAATAAATTAAGATACCTACTCCTATCCAGAAACAATAATGGTTATATATATATAAATTATGGGGGTTTTTGGAAAATTCGTAAAAGAAGATAAAAATGAAAATAAATATTAGAATTGTTTCAATACCTATCGGAACGGTATCCAATCTTTTTACATCCGTCGTTAAAACATAAAAGAGTTGAAATAAAAAAAACAAAACGGACACAATTAATACAATCGTTCGGGTTCTTTTCTTATTAATATTAGCCCAAAAGATTGCAACAAAAACAATGTATTCAAAAAAGGTGTATAACGTTTTAAAATACTTCCTGAGATCCCTGGGTATCTCGTCATAAAATAAAATAAATAAGCAGCAGAGAAGTCCATAAACTGCAAGAAGTAATGGTATGGACGCTTTCTTTTTGTAATACCAAAAAAGAAAGCACAGCGGAAGTAAGAGATAGGAATAGGCTACTATGTAAAAAAGCTTTTCTATACTTTGGATTTTTCCAAAAATAGAAAAACTTTTTCGAGATTTACAATGTTCTACCGAATCATTCAAGATTTAGTCTTCCCAAACCGCGAGCATGTCAATGTCCCAGCATCTTGAATTTTTAGTAATCTTTTTCATAACAGTAACGTTTTTACAGTGCCTAACAAATTTGTTTTGTGATATAAAAATTGCCCGAAAATCGGGGGAATTCAATGGCTGTTCCCAGCCCCCTGGCTTATAATTATGCTGAAAAGCAGGACAGTAAAGGGTTACAAGGAATTTTCCCCGTAACCTTACTCGTCAAAGTAGAGGGTTTTTCCTTAGTAAATACAGTAGTTTTACTAGTCGAAAAATAGGGATCTTACCCGGGATAATTACCGGAAAAACAGGCTTATTAACAGGTGTGGAAAAAGAGGAAGACTTTATAGACTGGCAGCAATTAGATATAAAATCGCGGAAAATATTATCAAAGATTATGCCGCCATGAAGTATAAAAGAAAAAAGAAGTTGATTGATACTGGATTTCGCTAACGGTCTTCAAAGGATTGGAAATTCTATTTTTGGACGGTTTCTCCACCTTTCGGCGGATTAAGGACATTGGATGTTTTGAGGGGCTCATCCTTATCAATCAACTTGCCTCAAAAGTATATCCACAGTGGGATGTGCACAAGAGCATTATTGCGTTGTTTCAATTTCGTGGTTTTTACGGCCCATCCCGTAAAGACCCCCGGATTGAAATGAACAATTACGAAAAAATGATTTTTTAAATGTGTTTGGTGAAGGTTTTATCATTGGATGGGGAATAAAATAAAGAGGTCAGGGCATTTGTAGTATAAAACTTCTGGCACTATAAAGAGAGGAAATATTTTCCTTAAAAAGCCATTATGAAGCGATGCAGCGTCTTTACCAGGAAAATTTAAAATAGATTAAGGAGGAACACAACGAGCTTTGGTAACTAAAAAAGAGTATTTTTACGCAAATCAGTACCCCTTACTAATACCTAAACCAAGCTGCTATGCCTACCCAAGAGATTAAAGTTGCAATTGCCGATGATCATAAAATTTTCCGGGATGGAATCCGTATGGCGCTCCGTGATCGGGAGTATCTCAAGATTCTGTGGGAAGCCGAAGATGGCAAAGACCTGATGCATAAACTACAATTAAAAGTTCCTGATGTATTACTGATGGATATCCGTATGCCTGAGGTAGATGGCATCAATGCCATTGGAATGATCCGGAAAGAGTATGAAGCAGTAAAGATCATTGTACTCACCATGTATGACGACCAGGAGATGATTACGAAAATGATGGAAATGGGGGCCAATGCCTACCTCACCAAGACTACAGATCCGGAGGAGATCTACCAGGCCATACTTACCTGCATGAATGATGATTTTTATTTTAATGAGCTGGTAAATAAAGCCGTGCTATTAAAATTGCAACATAAAAAAACGGTTCGGCAGTTTTATCCTAACCCGGTTAAGTTTAGCGAGAAGGAAATTAAAATACTAAAGCTCATTGCTGAAGATAAGACCACCGAGGATATATCTAAAGAAGTATTCCTGAGTCCCCGCACCATTGAGACTATCCGGCAGAATATGAAACAGAAAGTGGGCGCCAAGACCATTGCGGGCCTCGTGATGTATGCCATGCGTAATAAATTGCTGGAGTAAGGTCCCTCTAAATCATTCCAATAGGAAGAACTCCAACGATGCCAATAGCCCGGATAATTTATTTATAAAAAAGTCCATGAGTAATATCAACGACAGTTATTTCGACGGGTATTATAAAGATATCTGGAAAACGATCATTCCGGTTGAACTGACAACAAGAGAGGTTGATTTTATGCTCTCTTATTTTAACCTGCAGCCAGGGAGTAAAGTACTGGATATAATGTGCGGTTATGGAAGGCATGCTATCGCCTTAGCAGAAAAAGGAATGGAAGTAACAGCTGTTGATAACCTGGGCGAGTATATTGATGAAATAATTCAAAAAGCCCAGGTGCAATCATTGGCAATAAAAGCAATAAAGGTGGATGTGGCGGTTTACGAGACGAAAGATGTTTTTGACCTGGTGATTTGTATGGGGAACAGTCTTAATTTTTTTCCCGAGAAGGAAGTGCTGGATATATTCTCTCACCTTTCTTCCCGCCTGAAACCCGGAGGATATTTATTAATTAATTCCTGGTCAATAGCAGAGATTGCCATAAAAACGTTTAAAGAGAAATCATGGTCAGAGATCAATGGCATTAAATTCCTTTCAGAATCTTTCTTTTTATTTCACCCCACCCGTACAGAAACGAAAAGTATAATGATTTCACCGGATGGAACTACGGAAACAAAAACCGGGATAGACTATATTTTCTCCATTGCTGAATTAGAAAGGATGCTTACTCAAACCGGTTTTACATTAAAAGAAGTGTACAGTATACCCGGCAAGAAAAAATTTGCATTGGGTGAGCCGAGAGCTTATATCATAGCCGAGAAACTATAAAAGTTGATTTTATTTAATATTATTTTCCTTCAGAAGTCAATTCCTGGTCATTCTTGCTCAATACAATTTTTGAATGGATACATATTTAGCACACAGCTAAATATAAAATTGTCTTAGTCTTAAAAGGCAAACCCCAGCGTTATGAGGACCGGGGTTCTTACGTTACTGTTATGAAAAGAAAAAGGTAATTAGATGCTGATCTTCATAAGGACGGGTATTAGCATTTCAGTTAGATATGGTGGATAATAAAAACGGGTTTTATTATAAAAGAGAAAGTTGATTGACGGGAGAGTGTCGTCTGGTCTTTCAAAGGATTGGAAATAATTTTCTGGACGGTTTGGACATTGGATGAGTAGGAATAAACGAGTCATCCGTATCAATCAACTTTCGATACAAATGTATATTCACACACAGATGTTAACAAGAGGGTAACTGCTCTATTTAATTTCTTCGGTATTTACTGTCGCCATCGTAAAAAAGTAAAATGGCTATCGTAGAGTTTCTCATAATGGTTTAAGTAGTGGTACTTTCCACAAATACCAAATCAAGTACTTTCACTATGGTATATGTTGCGGGATTTTTCCATCTTTGATGAAGAACAAACAATGAAATCCAAATATTTTTACTAATAATTCAATTCATGAAAAACCCCGACACTAACTCAGTAATCCGCGTAGCCATTGCCGACGATCATGCCCTCTTCCGGACAGGCGTTAAAACGTCACTTTCCAGCCGTAAGGATATTCAAATGGTAGCTGAAGCGGAAAACGGAATGCAACTACTGAACCTGTTGCGACATATCCAGCCTGATGTCGTATTGCTCGATATCCAGATGCCGATCATGGATGGTCTTTCTACTTTGCCTGAGATCAAGAAGCTTTATCCCAACGTAAAAGTAATTATGCTTTCCATGCACAACGATCATTCTGTAATATCCAAGATGATGGAAATTGGCGCTAATTCCTATCTTACCAAAGAGTCTGGTTCAGAAATGATCTATGAAGCAATTAAAGGAGTGTTTGAGCATGATTTCTATTTTAATGAACTCACAAATAAAGCCCTGTTAAGCGGACTGCGTACAAAACGTACAGTAGAATCTTCTATGCCGGCAGATGTGCAACTCACCGAAAAGGAAATCACAATTCTTAAACTGATGTGTGATGAAAAAAGCACTAAGGAGATCGCAGATATCGTTGATCTTAGTCCCCGTACTGTAGAAGCGATCCGGGATAAATTAAAAACAAAAACAGGAACCAAATCAATGGCAGGCCTCGTCATGTATGCTGTAAAAGCAGGCTTGGTAGAGCAACATTGAATTGCAAGATGATAGCATAAAATGCCATTCGTAAAAAGCGGATGGCATTTTTGTTTTACTTTGAACCCATGAATTATACCTGTGTCAATGCAAAGCTGTTTCCTGCAGATCAGCCGGTACTGATGGCTGATAACAGAGGCTATCGTTACGGTGATGGGTTATTTGAAACCATGAAACTTGTAAATGGGACAATTCAGTTATCGAACTTTCATTTTGAAAGGCTTTTTGCAAGCATGGAGCTATTGAAATTCGATATTCCTGGATTACTGAATGCAGAAAAACTCCACCAGGACATTATTCAACTTTGTTACAAAAACAAATGTGAAAAACTAGCGAGAATAAGATTATCTGTTTTTCGCGGTAATGGTGGATTGAATGACGGTGACAAAACACCTGCGTATATAATTGAATGCTGGCCCCTGAATGAGTCATTCAATCAACTAAACGAAAATGGACTGGTGATTGGCATTTACCCGGAAGCGAAAAAGAGCTGCGATATTTTTTCAAACCTTAAATCATCGAATTACCTGCCTTATACTATGGCGGCACAGTTTGCAAAAGAAAATAAATGGAACGATGCTATTGTCTTAAACCAGTATGGAAGAGTGGCAGATATGTCCATCGCTAATATTTTTATAATAAAAGAAGATACGGTTATTACACCGGCATTAAGCGAGGGTGGTGTAAAAGGCGTGATGAGAAGATACCTGGTAGAACAATTAAGGAGTGTTGGTTATGAGGTACGTGAAGAAGCAATAACGGTTCATGATATAAACCATGCTGACGAAGTTTTTTTAACAAACGCCATCTTTGGTATTCGTTGGGTGAAGCAATTCAATGATAAGATATATCCCTCTGTAAAAACGGTGAAGATTTTTAATCAATTGATTAAAACAATTTCAGCCTGAGCTTGTTTCTGTTTCTTTATGAAACCTATTGTCAATCTTTTCTGGTTCCGTCGCGACCTCCGCTTAGAAGATAATGCAGGATTGTATCATGCTTTAAAAGACAGTAACCCTGTTCTCCCTCTTTTTATTTTTGATAAAAACATATTGGATGAACTCGATGACCAGAAGGACAGGCGGGTGGAATTCATCCACCTTGCGTTAGTGCAATTACAACAGCAACTGCTAAAACTGGGGTCCACGCTTGATGCCAGGCATGGATTTCCGAAAGACATTTACAAACAGTTACTGAATGAGTATACAATAGAAAAAGTTTTTACCAATCATGATTACGAACCGTATGCAAAAGAAAGAGATGCTGCCATCATCGAACTGTTGAAAGAAAACGGGGCCAGCTTTCATTCGTATAAAGACCAGGTGATATTGGAAAAAAATGAAGTACTTAAAGATGATGGCAAACCTTATACCGTGTTTACGCCCTACTCACGTAAATGGAAAGCCATAGTAAATGATTTTCACCTGAAAGCCTATCCCAATAAAAAATATTTCAACAATTTTTATAAACAACCCGAACGGAAATTGCCTTCATTAGCCGAAATGAATTTTCAAGCAGCGGATCAATCCTTTCCCGGCAAGGAATGGCAGGGAGCTGTTATCAGGAATTATAAAGAGCAACGGGATATACCTTCCATACAGGGAACATCAAGATTAAGTGTACACCTTCGGTTTGGAACGATCAGTATACGGGTATTAGCGGATGAAGCTGGGGCCTTCAACGAAGCATTTCTCAACGAATTGATATGGCGGGACTTTTACCAGATGATCTTATGGCATTTCCCGAAAGTGGTCGGCAATGCTTTCAAACCGGAGTACGATACTATCAAATGGAGGAACAATGAAAAAGAATTTGAAGCATGGTGCAGTGGACAAACAGGTTATCCCATCGTGGATGCCGGTATGCGGGAATTAAATGAAACCGGTTTTATGCATAATCGTGTTCGTATGATCGTTGCTTCGTTTTTGACAAAACATTTGCTCAGTGACTGGCGCTGGGGCGAAGCTTATTTTGCAAAAAAATTATTGGACTTTGACCTGGCCGCAAATAATGGAGGCTGGCAATGGGCTGCCGGTAGCGGTTGTGATGCAGCGCCCTATTTCCGGATCTTTAATCCTTACCTGCAAACAAAAAAATTTGATCCCGAATTAAAATATATCCGGCAATGGGTACCGGAGTTCGAAGAACTCAGTTATCCGTTGCCTATAGTAGAACATGAAGTGGCCAGGAAAAGATGTCTTGAAGTATATGCTGCCGCACTTAAAAAATGATCTTACTTAGTCAAAACGTGGATTCACAAAATTGTTGAGTTTGGAACCAAACCGGTAGTTGATACCAAAAAAAGTATATACTCTATACCCTGATGCAAGTTCCCGGCGACGAATAAGTACTTCCTGAAGCGAAGCTGCTTCTTTCGGTAAGAACAGTTGATCGCGGGTCAATTCCGCAGAAGTATAAATATTAAACGAAAGACCACCGGTTATCCGGATATCTATTTCAGCATTGATACCAAGGTTGAAATATTTCCAGTTATGCAAATAGTTGTGATACTCCGCACCAATTGATATGGTCCCCCATTTCTGGTTGAATTTAAGATTGCTTTCGACACCATGCTCCCACAACGTTTCTTTGATCTTATCATATAAAGTGGTGTCAAAATAGTTATTGCGTCTTGCACCAACAAGATACGATATGGTAAAGAATCGGTTATTCACTTCCTTGTAAGGAAAAATAGCATATTCTATTCCTGTTCGGTATAAGACCCTGCTTTTGTTGTTTGAAAAGGTACTGCGGGAAAAGACCAGTTCATATCCCCATGACCAATGATCACTAATACTTTTTATCAGAAAATGCTGAAGTTGATAATTGTCATTCTTGTTAATTATCGTTTGTGGAGTGCCTGTACTATCCTCCGATTCGTAAGAGGTCTTATTTTTACTTCCACCGAAATCAAAACCAATTTTTAATTTATCGGTTACCCGGTTGACTGATACATTACCTCCAAGTCTATTTTCTTTATAATTCTCATCTGCAGAGATGTTTCCATTAACTCCTGTTCTGAAAACCCAGTAATTCCAGGGATCTTTGGTTGTCTTTGATGTGGAATCTTTTTTTCCCTGGCTTCCTACATCCTTTGTTTTCATTTGTATTACTATAGCTTTTGCCATTTTTGTTTTGGCAACAAAAGGAGATAGCCCCAGTTTAAGATAGTTGATCAGTAATTCCCTCTCTTCAAAATCAGTAGCATTCGGATCAGTAGTGCAACGGATAGTATCTTTATTATTTTTAAACTCATGTTGTCCAAAAAAGATCAGTTGAAACTGGTTTCCGCCTCCACCCGTATTTTGTTCGGTGATCAACACATGCACATCGGCTGCCTGCCTGTCGAGCATAAAATCAACGAGGTTGATCTCGGTGCGGATAAAATTCATATCACACCAGGTATTACTGCAGTCAATAAATACTTTTAGCTTATCTGCAATTTTATTTTGTGCAGGAACTTCAACAGTAATAAAAATGGAAGAAATAAGGACCACAATAAGCAGAAACCATTTTCTCATGTCGTTGGTTTGGGTTGTGATAGCAAATAGAACAAAAAAAGAGTAGCCAGGAAATATAATTTTATTAATACAAGATAATCTCTAGTAAAAAAACTTAGTAAACAACTTTACAAGAAGAGAAAATTAATTGACAACAGGTAGTTGTGTTTATTAAAGAAATAAAACATCTTCATCATCCGTTTCCAGGTTATTGATCTCAAGAAAAACCTGCTGTAAATTTTCAATGGCTTCTCTGCCTTCTTCTCCAAGGTCAAGGCTATATTTGTTTACATAGAGGTCAATGTGCCGGCGCATCACATCCTCACTCATTTCCTGCGCATGTTGTTGTACATAATCAGTAATGGTGGGATAGCTTGAAAAAGCATACTCAAGGCTTTTGCGGATCAGTTCATTTACTTTCAGGGCTACGGATCTTTTTACCGATTGGGTAATAGCAATACCACCTAATGGTACCGGCAGTTCTGTTTTTTCTTCCCAGTATTCACCGAGATCCATCACTTTGTACAATCCTTTCTGTTGATAGATAAACCTGTTTTCATGAATAATAACACCAAGGTCGGTTTCTTTATTCACCAATGCATCTTCAATAGCTGAAAAAAGCATGAATTTTTTATCCTTTGCTTCGGGGTAGGCGAAACTAAAGAGCAGGTCAGCCGTTGTGTTAGCACCCGGCAACGCAATAGATGCCTGGTTAATTTCATCATCCGATATGTTGTGTTTTGCATCCGTAATTAATAAAGGCCCGACACCATTGCCAAGTGCACTGCCTGCATTCAATAAAACATAATGAGATAATGATTTGAAAAAAGCAGGGAAACTCAGCTTGGTAATATCCAACCGCCCTTCTAATGCCCATTTGTTAAGCGTTTCCACATCTTCCAGTATCGCTTCAAATTCGAAGCCTTCAGTATCAATCTTTTTATTCACCAATGCATCAAAAATAAAAGTATCGTTGGGACAGGGTGAGAAGCCGAGTGTAAATTTCAAGTTCACGAGTTTATAAGTTCACAAGTTGGGTTTAAATTCTTTTCAACAGTTCAAGCAACGCCTTGTTCAGGTTGGTTATTGACTCTTTCATCTTCCAGTTTTTTTTATTTCTCTCACCCACATAGTTGCTGATGGCTCTTATTTGCAGAAAAGGTATTTTTTCTGAAAGACAGGAATAATGCAAAGCGGCTCCTTCCATCGACTCAATGACCGGATCAAATAAGTCTTTATAAGCGGTTATTCTTTTTTTATTAGTCGTGATCTCGTTTGCCGAAATCCCTTTTACTTTTCTCCCTTCCAATTTTTTTATCCATTCGCTTTTATTCACTAACCATTGCTGACTAAACGGAAACTGGTTTGGTTTTATCAACCCCAGGTCAAAAAGTGTAGTGGGTTTTTTGTTTTCTATTACCAACAGATCGGCCACAATATCCTGTTTTACCAAGACCACTTCACCTAATTCTGTTTGACGATCGAAACAGCCAGCTATACCGGCCTGTATTACCAGGTCGGGTCGTTTGACATGCAATTGTTTGGTCAATGAATAAGTTGCGGCCGTTAATCCTATCCCCGTGATCAATACATCAATAGAATGGATAAAATCGTTAGCATCTTTCCGGTACTGCTCAATGAAGGGTTTAATCTCTGTTGTTGTGGCCGACGCCAGCAGGATATTCATGGCTGCAAAAATAATGGCTGTTTACGGGTTAATCCAATTATCTTCTGCAGGATTGCCCGGTTATATATAATGCAAACTATTATCCTTTCGGGTTTTACCACCCACCAATTTCTCTTACCTTTGCGCCTCACCAAATTCCTCCGCCCAATGCTGTGAGGAATACTAATAAGTGAAGCATGGTTTACTTAACAAGATCTGAACACTTCAACGCCGCTCATAAATTATACAACCCGGCCTGGAGCTACGAAAAGAATGAGGAAGTTTTTGGGAAATGTGCCAACGAGAACTGGCATGGTCACAACTACGAATTATTTGTAACTGTAAAAGGCAATCCCGACCCGGATACAGGTTTTGTATTTGATGTAAAGCGGCTCAGCAACATCATCAAAGAACAAGTCATTGAAAAAATAGATCACCGCAATCTGAATGTGGATGTGGAATTTATGCAGGGAAAAATGTGCAGTACCGAGAACCTGGTCATTGCTATCTGGGGTGAGTTGCAACCACATTTACCGGCAGGGGTACAATTATATGCGCTAAAGTTGTATGAAACACCCCGCATTTATGTAGAATATTTTGGTGAATAATCCCGGCAAGGCAAACCTTTTCTTTTTTACCCTGTTATTCTGAAAATTGCCTGATCTGTATTGCTTACAATATCCTGAAATCTATCAGCTGATAATTTCGTAATTTGAATGTATGAGCAAAAAAGTAGCTGTTTACAGAAAGGAGCATTTTAATGCAGCCCACCGGTTATTCAACCCGGAATGGGATGATATAAAAAATGAAGAAGTGTTTGGTAAATGCGCTTTGCCCCATTACCACGGTCATAATTATGAACTTGAAGTGAAAGTAGTGGGCCGGCCTGATAAGAAAACGGGGTATGTGATGGATCTGAAAATACTCAGCGATCTTATTAAACAGGAAATTCATTCGAGGTTTGATCACAAGAATCTTAACCTTGACACCAAAGAATTCAAAGAAGTGAATCCAACAGCGGAAAATATTGTAGTGGTGATTTATAAATTATTACGTCCGCATATTGATAAAAAAATGGACCTGCAGGTAAGGTTGTATGAAACACCAAGGAACTTTGTAGAATATCCCGTGCAATAACAGTTACTAAAACCAGCAATAAAAATATGGCCTATAAACGAGTAGAACATTACGATGAAAAGACAACAGCGGATCTGATTAAAAATTATAAAGAAGCCATTGGTTTATTAGGCGAAGACCCGGAAAGAGAAGGCTTGCATAAAACGCCGGAACGGGTAGCCAAAGCCATGCAATATCTTACGCAGGGATACCAACTGGATGCACATGCTATTCTTGACTCTGCAAAATTTCATGAACCCATAAGTGAAATGATCGTGGTAAAAGATATTGAAGTATATAGTATGTGCGAACATCACATGTTACCCTTTTTTGGTAAAGCGCATGTGGCCTATATTCCCAATGGATGGATCACCGGGTTGAGCAAGATAGCGAGAGTGGTTGATGTGTATGCCCGCCGTATGCAGGTGCAGGAACGATTGACCATCGAGATCATGAATGCCATAAAAGATACATTGAATCCATTGGGAGTAGCCGTGGTGATAGAAGCGCAGCATTTATGCATGATGATGAGGGGAGTGCAAAAACAGAATTCAGTAACTACCACTTCGGCTTTTGATGGTGAATTCCAGAAAAACCCCACCCGCAGTGAGTTTTTAAAACTGATTACGGCTCGTCTTAGTTGATTGTCAACTATATTCTTAATAAATGCCACAAAGATTTTTCTAATTAAAACCTTTATGGCATTTTTGTTTGGATTAACCATCACTCTTTATTATTAATATGAAGCATGCATTTGTATTTCCCGGGCAGGGTTCGCAATTTCCGGGAATGGGAAAAGAGCACTATCAGAATAGCGCCTTCGCCAAAAGACTTTTTGAGCAGGCAAATGAAGTGCTGGGCTTTCGCATGTCGGATATTATGTTCAATGGTAGTGAAGAAGATCTCAGGCAAACCAATGTTACACAACCCGCCGTTTTTTTACATTCTGTTATCGCTTACCGGAGCATAGAACAAACATCACCTGATATGGTGGCGGGTCATTCGCTTGGTGAATTTTCTGCATTGGTGGCAAATGGCACGTTGAGTTTTGATGATGCCATGCGATTAGTAGCCATACGGGCAAGAGCTATGCAGAAAGCCTGCGAAATGAAACCTTCTACCATGGCAGCTGTGTTAGGATTAGCAGATGAAAAAGTAGAAGCGATCTGCAAAGAAGTGCAGCAGGAAACAGGCGAGGTGGTTGTTCCTGCCAATTATAACTGTCCGGGCCAGTTAGTAATAAGCGGCTCACTTAAAGGAATTGATATTGCCTGTGAAAAAATGAAAGCAGCAGGTGCCAAAAGAGCATTGGTATTGCCCGTAGGAGGCGCCTTTCATTCACCGTTGATGGCTCCTGCAAAAGATGAACTGCAGGCTGCGATTGAATCCACAAAATTCCATAGTCCTACCTGTGCTGTTTACCAGAACGTGGTAGCAAAAGGTGTAATGGATAGTGAAGAGATAAAACAAAACCTGATCGATCAGTTGACAGGCCCGGTACGCTGGACACAAAGTGTGCAGGCAATGATAGCTGATGGCGCTTACAAATTTACTGAAGCTGGTCCCGGAAAAGTGTTGCAGGGACTGATATTGAAGATCAATAAAGAAATGCAGGTGGATGGAGTAAGTTAAGTAGAGTTACAGGTTGAGGATTATGAGTTATGGGAATTTTCTTCCGGCAACAATGATTATCATTCATTACCTAAACATAGATCGAACAGTTCAGCCACCCGCCATCAAAATCTGCTTTGTATTTTTTATAAAAATTAATAGCCGGCTCATTCCAGTCCAGTACCTGCCAGATGATGCGTTTTAATTTCTTTTCTTTGGCTTCTTCGATCAATTGTTCAAATAAAAACTTTCCGATTTTTTTACCCCTCATTGATTCGGTTACAATAATATCTTCTAAATACATGGCTTGTCCCTTCCATGTTGAGTAGCGGATATAATACAAAGCGAATCCCTGTATCACTCCTTCCATTTCGGCAACAAAAGCCCACCACACAGGTTTTTCGCCAAACCCGCTTTCTGCAAAATGTTCCATCGTTACCGTTACATCATTGGGTGCTTTTTCATAGATTGCCAGCTCCGTGATGAGTTCCATCAATCGTGGGCAATCTTCTTTTACTGCTCTTCGGATTGTAATGTCCATAAATAATTTATGCTAATGCTTGTTGAAGATCATTAATAATATCGGCCAGGTTTTCAATGCCCACATTCATTCGTATCAACCCATCGGTGATGCCATATTTTTCTTTTTCTTCCCTGGGCACACTGTAATGGGTCATGGAAGCTGGATGAGAAAGCAACGTATCGCAGGTGCCGAGTGAAACGGTTCGCACACACATCTTCAGCCTGTTCATAAAATCAATACCGCCCTGTAAACCTTTTTTCAATTCAAAACTCAGCATCGCACCCGGATGCCGCATTTGTTTCATTGCTGTATAATGATCGGGATGGTCAGCCAGGCCGGTATAATTTACTTTTGCTACGGCAGGATGTGATTCGATGAAATGTGCCACTTCCATGGCGTTGTGGCAATGACGTTCCATCCGCAGCTCCAGTGTTTTCATGCCATTGATCAGCAGGAATGCATCAAAGGGATTGGCATTTCCGCCCAACGTTTTAGCCATCGTGTAAACTTTCGTCCGCATGAATTCAATATCTTTTCCCAACAAAATTCCTCCGATGGCGGTGCCATGTCCATTCAAAAATTTGGTAGTGGAGTGAACAACGAAATCCACATCATATTTGAAAGGTTGTTGCAGGTATGGTGTGGCAAACGTATTATCACAGGCAACGATGATGTTATTTTGATGAGCCAGTTTACTTAGTTCTTCAATAGCTACACATTGAATAGTAGGATTAGCTGGTGTTTCAATATAAAGCATTTTTATAGCCGGATCTTTCTTAATCGCTTCTTCGGCTTTGCTCATGTCACGCAGGTCTGTAATGATAGCGGTTATGCCCAACGTAGGCAACACTTTGCTCATGATCTCTTCGGTGCCGCCATAAAGTGAATAATGACTTAATATTTTATCACCGGGTTTTAATGTTGATAATAGCAGGGTAGTAATAGCTGCCATACCGGAAGCATGAAGTATCCCTTTCAATTCCAGTGGAGAACCATTTGCGGTGATACCAAAAGCTTCTAAAGCGGCGATCTTGTTTTCTGCTTCCGAAAAAGTTGGGTTTCCCCAGCGGGAATAGATATAGCCTTCTTCTTTGCCACTAAAGCGGCGCATTCCCTGTTCTGCTTCATCAAATACAAATGTGCTGCTGGCATAAATGGGAACCAGGTGAGCATACATCGGGTCTTGTGTATGTCCGCCGTGAACAGCAACCGAACCCCAGCCTGAAAGTGGAAAACTTTTATCCATTGTAAGAAGATGTAATAAGAAATTTGATTGTTTATTTTCCGGATCGCAGCAAAGCTAAATGAAATGAACGGTAAAATTTTTTCACAATACATTTAATGTAGCGATACATTTACAAAAATCACCACCTCACATGAAGGAATTGCTGAAACAACTGGCTGTTTATAACGTATGGGCACATCAAAAGATCATGGAAACTATTTTATTATTGCCCGAAGAAAAACAACTGGCAGAAATGCCCAGCAGTTTTACCAGCCTTCAAAAAACGATATTGCACATGTGGGATGCAGAAAGCATCTGGTGGCAGCGTATGAAATTGCATGAACGGTTTATAAGACCCAGCGATAATTTTAAAGGCACAACAAGAGATGTGGTAAATGGATTGATGAGCCAGTCAAAACTGTGGGAGGGATGGGTAAGCAATGTTTCTGAATCTATGCTGGAGCATGTTTTCGAGTTCAGAAATCAAAAAAAGGAACAAATAAAAATGCCGATCTGGCAAATGCTCACGCATGTTTTCAATCATGGCACTTATCACCGGGGACAACTGGTGAATATGCTGCGCCAGGCGGGAGTGGATAAAATACCACAGACGGATTTTTCCGCATGGGTGAGAAAAAAATAAATCAAAAACAAACCAGGTTAAGCGCTTTATATCCATCCATACCTGATGGCTTTGCCGATTAATTCACTGGTATTACTTAACTTCTTCTTGTGAAGCATATTTTTGCGATGCGTGTCTACTGTCTGCTTACTGATTTTTAATATACTGCTGATCTCTTTACTTGGTTTACCCTCGATTAAAAGTTTGAGTACTTGTTTCTCCCGACCGGTTAAATCTTCTTTACTCTCAATAAAAACATTATTCGAGGCAACATCCAGATAAGAGGGCTCTCCATCCATTCCGATAAAAGATAGAACTGGTTTCCCTTCCTGCTTGAGATAAGATATATCTGAATGAACACTCAGGGTTCTTAAAAATCTTCCCTGCTTATCATGTTCCAGCAATATACCCTGGTAAAGTATCCGGGCATACTCACCATTCTTTTTCATCATCCGGATATCGTATCTCACTTTATACTTCATCAATTTATCTAATGGTAATTGTGAAAAAAATTCCACTATACCACTTCCAATTGCTAAAAACCAGGAGCGGTCATCGGGATGGAGTTTGCCGTTCATAAACGGAATAGTGAACTCGGATAGCTCATATCCCATTACGTCTTTCATTTCTTTACTTACAAATTCAAAAGTTAAACTATGGTGGTCAATTATAAAATAATAGGAATCACCAATGAGAAAAAAATTCCATAGTTTTTTATAAAGATCCAGTTCAAAATTCAATAAGCTGGGAGCAGATTCATTGCCAAGCCATTTGAATATTTTATTGAACTCAAGATTGAAAGAATCTTCTTTCATAAGCTACTTTTTTACTGCCTGATAAGTTTAAAACCGAAGAGGATAAGGTTCAATCGGGTATATCTTTTATCTCTTATTCTATAAAATCGCTTACGTATGGTGCGGAGAGATTAGCAAATTACTAAAAGCGGGTATACCCACAAATAGGTATTTTTTACGACTGGGATCAAAGTTACATTTGTCGACAAATTTTTAAAATTAAATAAGTCAACGTTTATTGTCCGGTAAATTACGATACGAACCGGATATTGATCTTATATCCCGGAAATATCTATTGATAACCTAATAGCAGATCATTACCCTTAAAATGAGAATCTCCTGGTTTTGTCCCTGGTTAGCATGAAAAGGTCACTCGCTGAAACTAGTCTATCTCGCAGGGACTATTAGTTGTTTTGAAAGCTGGCTTATTTTCTTTTAGCCAACTGCTTCAAAAAATAAAGCCTATGAGATGGATGTTTAAATACCCTCAATGGATGGGCTTAGCTGCCTTACACCTGGGAGTAGTTTGGATCGGTCATTTATAATAGCCCATTATGTTCACATATAATTTCTGAACCATCAAAATTAATTTATGAAAAAGAAAATTTTACATGCTGGCCTGTTGATTGCATTTCTATCGGTTTTCAATTTTGCCTGTCAAAAACAAATTGATCAACCTTCCAGCCACGAAGAGATTGCTACCGTGGCTAATAAGGGTCAGGGTCATTTAAAACAAACCAAAACTTTCTCTTCTGATGTGGTCAGAAGTTGGATAAACATGCAGCTGGTAATGTTGCGGCTTCCTTTGCCGGCAGGTACAGGAGCACAAGGTACTGACAGATCGCAGGGATATACCGGCATTGCTTTATATGAAGCTGTAGTACCAGGCATGCCTGCTTACCAATCACTTGTCGGGCAGCTCACCAATTTCCCCGAAATGCCTTCCACAGAACCGGGCAAAACTTATCATTGGGCCGCAAGTGCCAATGCTGCGCTGGCAGAAATTAGCAGGCGGCTATTTCCCACCACGGCTAATGCGAACAAAACAGCGATAGACAACCTGGAAAATAGTTTGAAAACTGGTTATGCTAACGAAGCAGATGCAGCTACACTTGAACGTTCTATCGCATTTGGAAAAGAGGTAGCCACAAGGGTCGCTAATTGGGCTGCAACAGATGGTTCTGCAAATGTTAATCCTCCTTATGTTGCCCCGGTTGGCTTCGGACTTTGGATACCAACCGCTCCTCCTCCAGCCGCTGCGGTTAACCCCTACGCATATCAACGCAGGTTGATGGTTCCGGGCTCTGACGCTGGTACTGCATTAGCGCCTCCTCCTCCTTTCTCCACAAATCCTTCTTCAGCATATTATGCGATGGTAAAAAGAGTATATGACGCTTCACTTGTTTTAACAACCGATCAAAAAGCCATGGCTGATTATTTTAAAGATAATCCCGGTTATGGAGCTGGCGGAGGATTTGTTTGGGTGCTGCAGGAGGCCTTGAGGATAGCTCAGCCTACGCTGGACCAGGCAGCGCTTACTTATGCTAAAGTCGGTATGGCGCAGCATGATGTCACCATTGTGCTCTTTACCAATAAATATAACTTCCTTACCATGCGCCCGGTAACTTATATAAGGGCAAACATAAATCCAACCTGGAATACTTATATTCCCACGCCTAATCACCCTGAGTTTCCTTCCGGCCACGCTACTACAAACGGTGCTGTTCTCACCATGATGAGCAATAGTTTTGGAGAAAATTTCCCCATGACACTTCATACTTACGATTATCTTGGTTATGCTCCCAGGCATTACAATACATTTACGGAGATGGGAACAGATATGGCAGACAGCAGGGTCTATGGCGGCTTGCATTACGTGGAAACCCAGGAAAAAAGCTTAGTACAGGGTAAAAAAGTTGCACAAAACATTTTAAACACAATAAAATTTTTGAAAGAGTAAACTGTAAAAATAAAGTTGCCTGACATTTTTATAAGCCAGGCAACTTTATTTCAACAATCGTAGAGATGATATCAATCTACATGATCAATATATACTTAACGAGGATATATAAAGAGTTCTTAATAACCCCACTTCACTAATGTAGCTCCCCAGGTAAACCCACCTCCGAAAGCAGCTAACACAATATTGTCTCCTTTCTTCAATTTGTTTTCCCACTCCCATAAACAAAGCGGAATAGTGCCGGCTGTGGTATTACCAAATTTCTGGATATTGATCATCACTTTTTCCCGTGGTAATCCCATCCGGTTGGCAGTAGCATCAATGATACGCAGGTTGGCCTGGTGAGGCACCAGCCAGGCAATATCTTCACCCGTTAAATTATTTCTTTCTAATAACTCAGCACTTACATCGGCCATACCCTTTACTGCAAATTTGAAAACAGGCTGTCCATCCTGGAAAGCAAAATGTTCTTTGGCTGTTACTGTTTCTATACTTGCAGGTTTCAATGATCCGCCAGCTTTCATGTGCAGGTATTGACAACCGCTGCCATCGCTTCTTAAAATGCTGTCCTGTATTCCATAACCATCTTCATTCGGTTCCAATAAAACAGCACCAGCTCCGTCGCCAAAGATGATACAGGTGGCCCTGTCGCTATAATCAATGATGGCGCTCATTTTATCAGCGCCACATACCACTACTTTTTTATAACGGCCACTTTCAATCAATGTAGCGCCAAGTGTCAATGTATATAAGAAACCTGAACAGGCGGCCGATACATCAAACCCCCACGCATTTTTAGCGCCCAGTTTATCACAAGCAATATTAGCAGTAGCAGGAAAGACCATGTCTGGTGTAACCGTGCCTACGATCAAACAATCAATCTCTTCCGGACTTATGCCTCTTTTCTCACATAATTGTTTTACAGCCGGCACTACCATATCGGAAGTAGCTTTGCCCTCGCCTTTTAAAATTCTTCTTTCAGAAATACCGGTACGGGTACGAATCCATTCATCATTCGTATCCACCATTTTTTCCAAATCAAAATTCGTCAGTTTGTCTTCTGGAACATATCCGCCAACAGCAGTAATGGCGGCAGTGATTTTTTTGCTCATCGTGTGGTTGAATTTTTTCCCATAAAAGTGCTCAAAGGTAAGGCAAACGGGCAATTGACAATAGACAAGAGAGTAAGTCGTTTCATTTGCGTATTGTCTATTGCTCATTGCCCATTATATTGCAGCCATGATCGCATTCCTGAAAGGAGATTTTGTGTACAAGAGTCCTGCCGTTGTTCATGTTGATGTGAATGGAGTGGGATACGAAGTACAGATCAGCCTCCATACTTATACAAAAATACAGGGGCTTGATAAGGGCATGCTGTACACCAGCCTTCTCATCCGCGAAGATGCTCATATCCTCTACGGCTTTTTTGACCTGGCTGAAAAAGAAATGTTTCAGCAAATAATAGCGGTATCAGGAATAGGTGCCTCTACGGCGAGAGTCATGTTGTCGTATATGAAACCGGAAGAACTGGCCCGGGCCATTGTGCAGGCCGATACGAAGACACTCGAAGGCATAAAAGGGATAGGTAAAAAAACAGCCGAACGCATGGTGGTAGAGTTGAGAGATAAGCTCACTAAGCAGTCATTTGAATCAAATATTTCACCCATGAAAAACAATACTTTGCAACAAGATGCGTTAAATGCCTTGACGGCTTTGGGCATCAGCAGACAGGCTGCCGAACAGGCGGTTCAAAAGACGCTGACAACCGAACCTCAGCTATCCGTTGAGGAACTGATCAAGAAAGCACTTCGTACCTTATAAATCCACTATTTCCGGAACTAATTGATTTAAGAGACATTGAACCTTAAGACTGCCCATATTCTCCGTACATTGGTATGTATAGCCATGTTGTTTGCCACCTTCTACCCGGAGGCAAATGCCCGTTATTTTCAACAGCAACCTTCCGATTCTTTACGGTTTCCGATCCATGATCGTTATGGCGATCCTTATACCTATCCCAATAAGAACACGATGGATTTCAGGGACACCTCTTACCTGAAAAAAAATATTGAGTACGATCCGAAGACTAAGCAGTATTATGTTGTAGAAAAAATAGGCAACCAGTATTTCCGCACACCGGTTTCATTTTCCATGGAAGAATTTTTGCGGATACAAGGCAAAAAGGATGAGCAGGATTATTTTAAGAAAAGAGCCAGCCTGCTCGCCAATATGAACCGCCGGATGACAAGGCCGAAGTTTAAAGTAAACAATGACTGGTTCAACCGGATGATGGGAGTAGGCCCGGATGGTAAAGTAAAGATTGATATCAAACCTTCGGGTTATGTTGATGTTCTTGCGGGCTACCAGGGACAGAATATAAAAAACCCAACACTACCCGAACGGGCAAGAAAGAATGGAGGTTTTGATTTCAACATGAATTCGCAATTGCAGGTAGATGCCAATATCGGTGATAAACTAAAACTGCCGATCAATTATAATACACTTGCCAATTTTGATTTTGAGAACCAATTAAAACTTGATTACCAGGGTAAGCCGGACGAGATATTAAAACAATTCCAGGCGGGTACGGTCAACTTTACAACCAAGAGTACATTGATACCCGGCGCTCAATCCTTATTTGGTATTAAAACCCAATTACAGTTTGGGAAATTATTTATCACAGGTGTAGTGGCCAATCAACGATCGCAACGGCAGAGTCTCGGCTTACAGGGTGGAACGGCCTCCCAATTATTTTCATTGAAAGCGGATGAATATGATGAGAACCGTCACTTCCTGATGGCGCAATATTTTCGCAATAATTATAATGCAGCGATGAAGCAATTGCCCATCGTTAATTCAGTGATACAAATATTACGGGTGGAAGTATGGGTAACCAACCGCAACGGAACCACCACCGATACCAGGGATGTTGTTGCATTAATGGATCTTGGTGAAACCAATCCTTATACGGTGCCTCCGAGCGGCAATACCGATCCCAAACCATTTAATAATGCCAATGGTTTGTATGCAAGCCTTATTGCTAACCCCAGTGCCCGCAACTCTTCTTTAGTAACAAGTGTGCTGACCGGGCCGGGGTTTGGACTTCAACCTGTGCAGGATTTTGAAAAAACATTTGCCCGCAAATTGCAGGCTTCCGATTATTATTTTAATCCACAGATAGGCTTTCTTTCGTTGAATCAACCATTGCAACCTGATGAAGTGTTGGGAATAGCTTATCAATATACATATAACGGAAGGGTATACCAGGTGGGTGAATTTTCGCAGGATGTGCCACCAGATACAACCGGCACTACGCAAAAAGTATTGTTCTTAAAATTATTAAAAGCTACATCACAGCGTACCAACCTTCCTATCTGGGACCTGATGATGAAGAACGTGTATTCTGTAGGTTTTGGCCAATTAGAAAGACAAGACTTTGAATTGAATGTGATCTATGAAGAGCCCAGCCTGGGCGAAAAAAGATATTTGCCGCCTACCGAGGTTGTTGATCCTTACAAAGGACAACCGCTGATCTCTTTATTGAATTTAGATCGGTTGAATAACCAGAATGATCCGCAGCCCGATGGTAAATTTGACTTCATAGAAGGATATACTGTTATTTCATCGCAAAGCCGCATCATATTTCCTGTACTGGAACCATTCGGACATGATCTTGATTATGTGTATGGCAATCAAACCGACCGGAATAAATTTTTATACTATCCTTTGTATGATACCATCAAAGCAATTGCTCAAACTTATGCTAACCTCAATCGCTTTGAACTGAATGGACGTTCTAAGACATCCGCAGGCGCTTCTGGTGATTATCAATTGGGTTATAATATTCCAAGAGGTTCTGTTACGGTTACTGCAGGCGGACAAACGTTGCAGGAGAATGTAGACTATGAAATAAATTATGATCTCGGTTCATTACGGGTAACTAACCAGGCTATCATATCATCAGGTGTGCCGGTAAATATTCAATTTGAAAACCAGGCGGCTTATGGATTACAGCAAAAGAATTTCATGGGGCTGCGGTTAGATTATCTTGCCAATAAAAACCTGACAGTAGGAGCTACCATTGCAAAGTTGGGTGAAAGACCTTTCTTTATCAAACAGTCTTATGGTGAAGATCCGGTAAAGAATACCATGTATGGAGTAGATGTGGATTACCGGAATAACTGGCCACGGTTGACGAAGTGGATTGATAAACTTCCTTTTTATTCTACTAAGGTGATGTCCACCATCAATGCGTATGCAGAAGCAGCCGTGTTGCAACCCGGGCATGCCAAGCAGATCGGTAAAGGTGATGAAGGCGTCATCTATATTGATGATTTTGAAGGCACCCGTTCTTCTATTGACCTGCGTTTTCCACTGATCAACTGGACACTGGCCTCTATTCCGCAGGGTAATGGTTTATTTCCTGAATCTTCATTGTCAAATGATCTGTCTATCGGATACAACCGGGCTAAAATGGCCTGGTATAATATTGAACCGGTATTGCAAGAAAGAAGAAATCAAAATAACCCGATCCGCAATCTTCCAAATTTTCTGGATGAGATATCCAAGCCCCAAACACGACAGGTATTGCAACAAGAAATATTTCCAAAGAAGAGCCTGGATTTCGGACAGGGATTACTCACCACTTTCGATCTTGCTTTTTATCCTAAAAATGTAGGTCCTTATAATTTTGAAAACAGGCCGGGAAGAATTGATGCCAATGGCAAACTATTAAATCCCTCGCAGGCATGGGGTGGTTTAATGCGTAATATTGACCAGATAGATTTTGAAACAGGCAATATTGAGTTTATAGAATTCTGGGTACAAGATCCATTTGTAGGTAATAATTCCATGCCAAACGGAGGTCAGCTTTATTTCAACCTTGGAAATATTTCAGAAGATATATTGAAAGATGGGAAACGTTTTTATGAAAATGGGTTACCCACACCTACCATTCCATCACCGGTAGATAGCAGCACCGTTTGGGGTAAAGTGCCTTCAATTCCTTTACAGGTAACCAATGCTTTCAGTAATAATACAGAAGACAGGCAATACCAGGATGTGGGATTTGATGGATTGAGAGATGATGAAGAGAAAAGAAAATTTGCTCCTTATATTAATGGGCTTGCTGCACAATTTGGTACCGGGTCATTAATATATCGCCAGGCACAGGCAGATCCTTCATCCGATAATTTCAAACCATATCGTGATGCAAGCTATGAGGGTGTAGGCATATTAGGTCGTTATAAAAATATCAATAATCCCAATGGCAACTCACCTGTAGCGAGCACCGGTGACCAATTTGTAAGTGCCTTCACCCAATATCCCGATGCAGAAGAACTTAACAGGGATAATACATTGAATGAAGTAGAAGAATATTTCCAGTATAAAGTAGACATAAAACCCAACATGCCCATCGGTAGTAATTTTATTACAGATAAAAGAGTAGTAACAGTAGACCTTCCCAATGGACAGAGCCGTCCTGAAACATGGTATCTCTTCCGTATTCCTATATCACAGTACCAGACCAAAGTGGGTAATATTCCTGATTTTAAGTCTATCCGTTTCATCCGGATGTTTATGACAGGATTTGATGATTCAGTGGTAATGCGGTTTGGTAAACTGGAATTGGTAAGAAACCAATGGCGTAAGTTCAAATTCCAGATTGACACATCCGGTAATTATGTAAATCTTCCGGCCAATGATCCGACTACAGTAAATACACTTGCCGTAAATCTTGAAGAGAATGATCAGCGGGAACCCATCCGTTATGTAACTCCTCCGGGCATTGAAAGACAACAACAGCTTAGCAATAACAACGTACAGTTATTCCTGAATGAACAATCATTGAGTGTGCAGGTGAAAGATCTTGATAATGGGCAGGCCCGTGGTGTATTCAAAACCATGAACCTTGATATGCGCCAGTACGGAAAACTGAAAATGTTTATCCATGCAGAAAGAATAAAAGATTGCGGCGGTAATATTCTGGAAGATAATGATCTGATGGCTATTGTTCGTATCGGCAACGACTTTTCCGGTAACTACTATGAAATAAGAATACCGGTTAAGAAAACAAATTTCAATGAAACAGATAGTTTGAAAATATGGCCGGCGCTTAATAACCTTGATTTTGATCTGAATGAACTGACAAGATTAAAATCAAGAAGAAATAATTCCGGGTTATCACCTTCGCAATATTATAGCGAAGCAGGACCTGATGGCCGTCGCTATGGCATCTTTGGTAATCCTAACCTCGGTGAAGTAAGAGGTATGATGCTGGCCGTAGAAAACGTTGCTCAAAAACCTGTTTGTGCTGAAGTTTGGTTTAATGAATTGCGATTCTCCAACCTCGATGAAAAAGGTGGTTGGGCTGGAGTAGGACGTTTGAATATAGTAGGAGGTGACCTGTTTACACTCAATGCTTCTGTAGCAGCAAAGAGTAATGGGTTTGGTACGCTGGAGCAAAGAGTAAATGAAAGAAGCCGTGAAGATCTGTATAATATTGATGTATCTGCCAACCTGGAAGCCGGTAAGTTGCTGCCAAAGAAATTGGGCATCCAGATTCCTGTATACGCAGGTATCAGCCGCACAGCCAGCACACCGGAATATGATCCGTATGATCTTGATATCAAACTCAAACAAAAACTGAATGATGCAGCTCCGGGTAAAAGAGATTCCATCAACAATGATGCACAGGATATCACTACCATCAAAACAGTAAACCTTACCAATGTTAAAAAAATAAAAACAGATGGTAAACGACCCAAAATATGGAGTGTATCCAATTTTGATTTCAATTATTCTTTTATAGAAACCAAACGGCACAATCCACTTATTGAAAATGACCTGATGCGCCGCACCCGCGGAGCTATTGGTTATAATTACGCACCACAGCCCAAAATTGTGGAGCCGTTTAAGAAGCTTATTAAGCCCAATTCAAAATGGCTGATGTGGATCAGGGATTTTAATTTCAACTACGCACCGTCACAATTATCATTCAGGGCTGATATCTTCCGGCAGTTTGGCGCTATACGTCCGAGAAATGTAGGTGGTGGTCCTTACAAAGTGCCCGAGACCTACGATAAATATTTTACATTCGACCGGTATTATATCATGCAATGGAATTTAACCCGTTCCATTTCTATTGATTACACGGCTACGAATAATGCACGGATTGATGAGCCCTTTGGCCGTATTGATACAAAAGAGAAAAAAGATTCAGTACGCAACAATGTTTTCAAAGGTGGAAGGAATACACAATTTCAACAGGATGTTACAATCACTTATAATGTACCCATGCAAAAGATCCCGTTGCTCGACTGGACAACGTTGCGGGCATCTTATAATACCAGGTACAATTGGTTAGCACAGTCATTGCTGGCAAGAAGCGTAGCTAACCTTGGCAACATTCTTTCCAACACACAAACAAGAACTTTAAATGGAGAATTAAAGTTTGAAGATATCTATAACAAAGTAAAATTTCTGCGAGCTGTTTATAATACCGCTCCTAAACTACCGTCCACGCCCCAGAATAAGGACAATGCAAAAAAAGATTCAACCGGTAAAAAAATAAAAGAAAAACGAATTAAAGATCCTAACCAGTTACCGGAAGTGGGAAGTGTGGTAAAATTTGTTGCAAAATTAGCCACCTCATTAAAAAGAGTAGGTATCCAATACACCGAAGATTTTGGAACAACGCTGCCAGGTTATCTTGACAGTACAAGAGTACTCGGATATAATCCAAAAAGCGGTCAACCTGGGTTTGGTTTCATATTCGGTTATCAGCCAGACACCAGCTGGATCAATAGATTTGGAGCGAAGGGCTTATTATCCAATCACTCGCTTGTGAGCGCCATGATACAACAGCGCTATAACCAGCGTTTGAATATAACGGCACAGGTGAACCCGTTCCGTGATTTCAACATTGACTTTAATGTAGATAAATCATTTGATAAGAATTATTCAGAATTGTATAAAGACACCACGGGTTCATCCGGTTTTACACGATTGAATCCTTATGCCACCGGTAGTTTTTCTGTCAGTTATATTTCTTATCAAACACTGTTCACGAAGTTTGATCCTAACATAGTAACAGAGACTTTCCAAAAATTTGAATCAAACCGTTTGATCTTATCCAACCGGCTGAAAGGAGTAAATCCTTATGCTGCCGGTAACGGAACCAACCCGGATGGTTATGTAAAAGGTTATGGCCGCTATGCACAGGATGTGGTGATACCGGCTTTCCTTGCTGCGTATACCAATAAAGACCCGGGCAATATTAAACTTTTCAAGAACAGCAATCCTAATACAAGATCAAATCCATTCTCAGGTATCATACCTAAACCTAACTGGACCGTAACTTATAATGGGTTGTCGAGAATGAAAGGGCTGGATAAAATATTTACTAATGTAACGATCCGCCACGGCTATCATAGCACTCTTAGCATGAATAGTTTTAATACGGCGTTGCTGTTTCTCGATCCGAGCAGAATTGGTTATCCTTCGTTTGTAGGGCAGGACAGCAATTACATCCCTTACTTCCTTGTGCCCAATGTTACGATCACGGAGACATTTGACCCAATGATCGAAGTGGATATGACATTTACCAACCAGCTTACCACCCGCTTTGAGTTCAGGAAAAGCCGAACACTAAGTCTGAGCCTGATCGATTATCAATTGGCCGAAAATCGTTCTACTGAAGTTACATTCGGATTCAACTGGAGAAAGAAGGGATTCCCGCTTATTAAAAAGCTGGGGAAAATGAAATTAGATAATGATGTAACATTCAAAATGGATTTCAGTCTTCGTGATGATGCAACCGCTAACAGCAAACTCGACCAGCGAACATCATTTGGAACAGCCGGACAGAAAGTAATACGTATTGCACCTTCTATTGATTATATCATCAATAGCCGGGTAAGTATAAAATTATATTTTGAACAGAACCGTAATATCCCCAAGATCAGTAATGCCTTCCCGATCACCAATACAAGAGGTGGAGCACAAGTAAGGATCTCATTGGCGCAGTAAGCTGATTTCAATCCATGACTCCCTGTTGAGTTCGTTGTTCATGATTCATAAATGATGGGCCTGGAAGACAGCTATTAATTCTTTATTCAATTGTTGAAGATTAAAATTGGTAATTGCCCATTCAACATTATGCAAAAAACAACTGCATCAAACGATATCTCAACACAAAAAAGCATCCCGGTAGACCAGGATGCTTTGTTTTTTTATGGCTGTAATTAATTTACGGTTGGGGATTCGAATTGGCATTTCCTTCAGGACCTGCTTTTTTAAACAACATCACATAGCCACATAAATTCTTTTTCTTTTGTTTGTTTACCTGCACCGGCTTCATCATATGAAACTCGGAGAACTTGGGTATGTAAGAATAGGAGATAATGTTACCATCTATATCGCCCCATTTTTTTTGCTGAAAAATAACCTGGCGTTCATTCCAGTCAAACATTCTTACTTCATACAGTCTTGAACTGTAGTCACCGATAAAAACAAACTGGTACCAACTGCCTTGTGTTAGCGGAACGATAACCGGCATTTCAAATTCACTTTCCATCATAATGGAAGCTTCTTTGAGCAGCATATAACCATCTTTGGAATATAAATTTTTGAGACTGTCTACCTGCCTTGTAATAAGATCATTTGAACAGGATTGCTGGCGGATCACTTCCTGTGAATGAACGGCAGTGGTTAATAGAATACCCAGGAGGGCGGGTAAACGGAATTTCGTTTTCATAACGGATTTTAGGGTCTTTATACGGAATTGGATCGACTTCATAAATATAGATCGGTATTTACAGGATAAGAAATTTAGCGGTTGAAATCCAGGGAGCTAAACGTGGCTATAGGTAAATTTTCGAAGGAGGATTACGCAAGGATCAGGCCAATGGGGATATCTAAGGTTTGAGGGCACATGAAAATAGAATAAAAGCTGTAATTGCACAAGATTTTTTGAGCCGCATCAACTCTTATTCCTGTTAAAATAAATAGCATCTGCCTGCTGCGTGCAGGTGATCACCAGGTCATTGATACAAACATGTGATGGCAGGGTAGTAGTGTAATAGATAATATCTGCTACATCTTCAGCCGTCAGGGGCTCTAATCCATTATAAATACTTTTTGCAGTGGCGTCGTCTCCTTTAAAGCGAACTAATGAAAATTCTGTATTGGCCGCACCGGGATGAATACCGGTTACTTTAATATTATGACGGAGCAGGTCAATGCGCATGGCCTGGTTCAATGCATCAACAGCATATTTGGTAGCACAATAGACATTTCCTTTTTCATATACCTGTTTGCCGGCAACAGATCCCAGGTTTATAATATGACCTTGTTTGTGAACGGCCATTAGTTGCGACACCGCTTTTGCCACATACATAAAACCTTTGATGTTGGTATCTACCATCCTGTTCCAGTCAGAAAGATCGGCTTCTTCAAAATAATCACGGCCTACAGCAAGCCCTGCGTTGTTAATCAATACATCTATCTTTTTCCATTCGGCCGGCAGATTTTCAATCGAGTCCAAAACATTTTTTTCATCCCGCACATCAAAGGGAGTTTGAAAAACGGCAATATTATATTTCGACTCCAGGTCGTTGGCCAGTTCGAGCAATCTTTCTTTTCTACGTCCATTTAAAATAAGATCATAGCCATTGGCTGCAAATTTTATAGCACAGGCTTTTCCAAAACCAGAAGTGGCACCGGTGATAAAAACTATTTTCGGCATGATAGAAGGTTGATTGTTTATTAGTTTATAAATTGAAGGGTTAACAAATTAACCTGTTCGAAGTTAACAGCAGATACTTGAAATAATAGAAAGTTTGAAAAGAAAAAATATTACCTGATGAGTGTCACTGTTCCTTTTTGAAAATAGGCTTTACCGAGGTAATCAACGGCGCTTACTAACCATACAAATGTGTTGGTGCTCTGCAGGGTACCATTTATGCGGCCATCCCATCCGTGACCATTGGTGCTGGTACTGAAAACCATCTGTCCCCAGCGATTGTAGATGCGGAAATAATTGATCCGTTGAATACCCACTGCTATGGGGCGTATCAGATCATTGCGTCCATCGTTATTGGGTGTAAATGCGGAAGGAACAAAAACGTAAGGATTGGTTTTAAAAACTTTTACGATGACAAATGCAGAATCGTAACACCCGACCGAGTTAAACACCCGGACTTTATAACGTATGCTATCAATACTACCATCATAAAGGCCGATGGGATTAGAAATAGTTGTACTGCTTAAACCGATAGGAGGAGACCATAAATAAGTTTCACCACCTTCTGCATTGAATTGTAAGGGTTGACCAATAATAACGGCTGTATCACGACCGGCGAATGGCCTTATGCGGGGTAATACATTTACGATAACAGTATCACGGCCGGCTTTTGGACAACCCCGGTTGTCAAATACAGACAAAACAAAAGGAGTTGTTCTGGGTGGCATGGCTATTGGATTCAGCAGGTTAGGGTTATTAAGATAATTTGCTGGTGTCCAGTTAAACGTGATGCCATCATGTGAACCATTTAATTGTGCAGATGTATTATAGCAAATGGTCGTATCGATTCCAGCATTCGCAATGGGATAAGGAACGACAGTCACAGTTATATTATCGGTTGCTGCACAACTACCGACGGATGATTGCAGTTGGTAGGTGGTGGTAGTTAATGGTGTGGCAATGGGATTTAACAGGGTAGTATTATTGAGCGTGGTGGCAGGTGTCCATAAAAAGGTTAACCCGTCCGTTACGGCACTTAGCTGCACAGGATCTCCTCGGCAGATGGTTGTATCACGCATCATAGCAAGTGCAATAACATTCAATACTCTTACTCGTACAGAATCCCTGTTGCGGCAGCCGCCATTTTCTAAGTCCACATAATAAGTAGTAGTAGTGCTGGGATCAACTGTTGGTGTGGCCGTATTAGCATTGGTAACATTGATAAACGGAGTCCAGCTAAAGTTACCAGTGCCGATTGCCTGTAGCTGGACATTGTCCAATATACAGGTGAGTGTATCCCTGAAAGCAAGATTTAAGAGTGGTTTATCTAATAGGTCTATTGTTTTTGTTATGGTATCAATACAACCTTTACTGTTAGTGGCAATAAAATTAACGGTCTTTGGCCCGGCAGACGGGTAAGTATAAGCAGGGTTTTTTAAACGGGATGTATCGGCTAAGGTAGTAGTTTCTCCAAAATTCCAGCTCCAAGTATTTACAACTCCATAATTAGTTCGGGTAGTATCCGTAAACTGTACAGGATTGAGATAACAGGTTCCAGTTGATAGAAAGCCAGGGAAAAACCCAGGATATACCTTCATGATAGTTGTTCCGGTATCGGAACAGTCTCCAAAACGATTGGTGATCAATGTTACAACGAAAGCACCTGTATCGGAAAATACGTGGGTCGGAGTGGCTAACGTTGATGAATTATTAACGCCGCTGGCGGGATCTCCAAAGAACCAATCATATGAATTGATAAGTGTTTGATCTCCCTTATTGCTGAAAGTCCATGAGTATCCATCACAGGTAATATAGGAAGGATCAAGATTTGCCTGTGCTATCTGGCAATCACCTACTTTTATCTGCAGATCTTTGCGCTGCGTGGCAATTACAATACCATTGCGTCTTTCCGTTACACATACCGTCACCACATAAATACCTGCTCCAGGAGCAATGCCTGTTAATAGCCCAGTTGCTAGATTTATACTGATAGTAGGTCCTAACGGAGATGACCCGTTAAAACCACCACCGGAATAGGGAACGGTAATATAAGGAGGCGGTGAAGGTGGGGTAGGTGTAGCGTTGTTGAATCCTGTTCCGATACTTGACCCACCACCAAGGTACGCATCGCAAAAGGAATACGAAAGCTGATCATTGGGATCAATATCAGTAGCGGCAAAGCTATAAGTAAAGGCGTTTTCAGCGCATACTACTACAGTATCGGGGCCAACAAATCTTGCACTATTATTATTTGGTGCAGTGATCAATTGAGAAGTGCCGGGTATCTCTGCAGTATAAGTGGCGCCTACTGAACTTGAACCTGAAAGATTATTGATGCCCGCAATGCGGCAGCAACGCTGGTAGGCAATTACATATCCATTTGGAGAACCGTTAAGCGTTACATCGAATTCATAATAACCTACCTGGTAACAAACAGCAGGCGGGTTGGTAATGCAGGGACTGGGTGATCCGAGATTTAAAGTTACGATCTGGTTACGGGGTACGCTATTAGCCCATACCGATACACCAGTAACCCTGTCAAAAATTGAAATAGGTGCATTAGCGTCTAATGGTGCCCCAGCTGAATTACAATCACGATATAGTTTCAATACCACATGATAAGTATAACTATTGCCGTTTTGAGCGGTGATTGTATAAAACATCTCACCACCGGTTATATGATTGGCAAAAGAAGGCAGGGCAAAAAAAAGTGGGAATGATATTAGAACTAAAAGTCGTTTCATTGATAGGATCGGTGAAATAATAAATTTCAAATGTCGAGCAGGAAATCCTTCAGCATCTTGTTGCTTTTTCCCGGTTCTTCCAGCATGCCCATATGGCCAGCATTATGGAGTATGTGAATGTACGATTTCCCCGGCAGATGACATTGCTCTAAACTGTCTTTCATTGGTACTGCGTTATCGTATTTTCCCATCATAAAAAGAACAGGTAAAGGAGTTTCTTTTAAAACAGTGGTCCGGTCTGGCCGTTGCATCATCGCTTCGTAGTAATTAACGAGTGCAATAGACGAAAAGTTGCGCAGGCCTGCCAATTGTTCATCTATCAATTCCGGCCGTTCATCCTTTGTAATGGGTGAATAAAGGTTGGGAGTAGCGGTTTTCAGAAATTCAAAAGCGCCATGTTCTTTTATAAATTCAATTCCCTTTCGACGGGTAGCTTTCTTTTCTTCACTATCGGCATAGGACGAAGAATGAAATAAACCAAAACCGTTTAATAGTTCCGGGTATTTTTCAGCAAAGGCCAGGGTTATGTAACCTCCCATACTATGACCAATCATTGTACATATTGGGATCGCTTCTGCAAAGAGGATCTCTTTTATTATTCCGGCCATCCCTTCCATGCTCATATCATTAATCAATTCCGATTTATCTGAGCCCGGCAAATCAGGAATGATAAATTGAAATTTATTGAAGAGAGATGAATGTTCAATAGGCGAAGTATAAAGCCCCTCCGAAGGAGGGGTTTGGGAAGGCCCTAATTTTCCCCCTTCGGGGGAGTTAGAGGGGGCTTGCTGTTTCCATACCGTACCATCTTCTCCAAAACCATGAAGCAGCACAACAGGGTTACCATGACCGGAAACCCTGTAACATATCTTACTCCCATTAATGACGATCTCTTTATTCAACTCTCAGCTTTTTACTGATAAAATAACTTCTCACCAGGACAATACCCAGCAAAGGAAGTAACGCATTATTCATTTGCTGGGGAAGTAAAAACCATGCCGCCAGCAAAGCAATTGTATAAAAGAAAAGGAACCGGAAATAGTGTAACACCCATTTCTTTTTACTGAATAAAAAAAGAGCTGCTGGCAAATGCGTGGGTAATGCCCATACAAGGTTGTAATTACTTTTCGTCATCTGGTGGCTGGTACCAAACCACATGAACAATAACAGCAGTCCCAGTAAACCCAACAGTAAAAAGAAAAAAACATCAAACGACTTTAAGAAGATGGAAGCTTTATGTTGCAACAAAAAACTAAATATTGTTATTACTAAAAATAAAATGCTGAATACCACAAACGGCGTAAAGAAATTTTTGTCTTCTTTAATGATTTGTGCCGGAACCAGGATATTAGTTTGAATCACTAACGGCTTGTTATGCAGATAAGCGCTGTCAAACCCCTTGAGCAGGTAATCGGGAAGAAACATGGCTTCCCGGTTAGATATTTTTTTATCCAGCGGACTGCCGAGCAAAATATCAATACCGAATTGACTCCAGTACTGGTTACCCTTATGAAGGTATTCATGTATCAGGTTACGAAAGGTAGTGCCTGTAGCGGATAAAATATTTTTTGCCTGCAATGAATCACCGATAGCTTTTTCCAGTATATCTCTGAGCCGTGTGGTGCAGTTATCATAGGTGAAATCATAGCGGTAGTATTTATTTTCTTCTTTAGCATTTTCAAAAAGAGCCGCTACCATTTTTTCTTTTTCTGCACAGCTAAGATTCAATACCTGTTCCACTACCCCCCGTTGAAAATATTCATATTCGGCCAAAAAATTTTGGAGTGAGTCTACCGATACAAAATAAAGCAGCTTGCCACGGGTGAATTTGGAATAGAATCCCGGATCATCAAAATCGAAAGTACCATAGTTAAAAATGATGTCGGTATTATTCCGGGTATCCGTAACTCTTATAGCACTGTGACCAAATGTAGAATACAATTCCTGTCCCGGTGTGCAGGTCAGCAAACTGATACGGATAGAACAGGAATCGTTTTGTGCATGAAGAAAGCAACTAAAAAATAGCGTAAAAAAGAAAGCCAGTTTTTTCACTGCAAATTTATTTTGGTAAATGTAGTTGTTGTAATCGGCGATGCCAACACAACAATGTTTCCATAAAAATAAATTTTTGTGGAAATGATAATCAGCTTCCATCTCAATCCTAAAAGTTAAACCATGGAAGCAAACAAAATTTTAACCGCCGATCTGCTTGACCTCATCTTTGATGACAGGAACAAAGCCTACGGAGCTTATGAACTTCGTGTAACGTATGAACAACGTATCAAAAAATCTTTATTGATCACAGGTAGTATTGCAATGTTGATCATTACCGGAACTGTATGGGCGAATACAAAGAAGCATGAGCCCAAACCTGACATTGTGATTAAACCTGTAGAACTAACAGCACTTAAAGAAGAAATACCCGTTCCGCCACCTGAGCAAAAGCCTCCACCACAGCAGGAACCTACAAGATCAGTGATATTCCTTCCACCTGTACTGGCGAATGTTGTTGAAACACCGCCGGTCACACAAGATCAAATTGATCTTGCAGCAATCAGTAATGTAAAACAAGATGGCCTTGTTGATGCGGGTCCCACTGAAATAGCACCTCCGGGTGAAGGAAAAAATATTATTGAAGCAAAGAAAGATGATGATCCGCCCGGCCCCCTCGAAAGAGTAGAAATAGATGCCAAGTTTGTCGGTGATTGGAAACGATTTTTAGAAAGAAATTTAAATGGGAACATACCTGTTGAAAATGGAGCTCCCGAAGGCAGACATACGGTGAGGATACAATTTGTAGTGGATGTGGATGGAACAGTAAGTAATATTCAACCGCTTACTAACTTAGGTTTTGGAATGGAACAGGAAGCTGTAAGAGTGTTGAAGAAAGCAGCTAAATGGGAACCAGCTTTTCAAAATGGAACTCATGTAAAAGCCTATCGTATCCAAACCATCACTTTTGAAGTAACAGGTGATGAATGAGAGTGAGTTGATAGGTTAACTGGTTAATAAGTTGATTAGGTATACAATGTTTGAAAAGTATTTATAGTGATCAACATTCATCCCAATTAACCAGTTAACTTATCAACTACCTCCTGCTATAATTCGGGGCTTCTTTTGTTATCTCAATATCATGTGCATGGCTTTCTCTCATACCAGCATTGGTGATCTTGACAAATGTTGCACCCTGTAATTCATTAATATTTTTAGCGCCACAATAACCCATGCCTGCACGAAGACCACCTACATACTGGTAAACGATCTCCCGTAACGTTCCTTTATATGCCACACGTCCTTCAATGCCTTCGGGTACAAATTTCTTTACATCATCTTCCACATCCTGGAAGTAACGATCACTGCTACCGGTTGCCATCGCACCCAATGATCCCATGCCACGATACTCTTTGAATTTTCTTCCTTCATAAATGATCGTTTCGCCGGGACTTTCTTCAGTGCCCGCAAAGATGCTACCCATCATCACACAGGCTGCGCCTGCAGCCAGCGCTTTTACCATATCACCTGTATAGCGGATACCACCATCAGCGATCACGGGAATATTTTTTTGTTTTAATACGGAGCAGGCTTCCATCACGGCTGTGAGTTGGGGTACACCAGCGCCGGCAACAATCCTGGTCGTACAAATAGAGCCTGGCCCAATACCGACTTTCACCGCATCAGCCCCGGCTTCTGCTAAGGCTTTTGCACCACCCGCTGTTCCTACATTGCCGGCGATTACATTTATCTTTTTAAAATTCTTCTTTACATCTTTCAATGCCTGGATCACCCCTTTACTATGTCCGTGTGCACTATCCAATGCAATTACATCAACACCCACTTGTTGCAGGGCATACACTCTATCCATCAGATCTTTTGTAATGCCTACACCAGCACCTACCAGCAAGCGACCGAATGAATCTTTTACGGCATTGGGATAGCTTTTTATCTTTAAAATATCACTGTAAGTAAATAGCCCGACCAGTTTTCCCTGCTTATTGATGATGGGCAGTTTTTCAACTTTAGTTTGTTTGAATAGTTGTTCTGCTTTTTTAAGATCCGTTCCTTCGGGTGCAGTGAATAAATTTTCTTTTGTCATTACTTCGCTCACTTTGCGCTGCGGATTGTCTTCAAAGCGAAGATCCCTGTTAGTAAGAATACCTACGAGTTTTTGATTTTTATCTATAATAGGAATACCACCAATCTTATTCTCCCGCATCAATCGCTGTGCATCACCAATCGTGGCATTGGCCAGCAGGGTAACCGGGTCGATGATCAATCCGCTTTCACTTCTTTTTACTTTACGTACCTGCTCTGCCTGCTTTTCGATGGTCATGTTTTTGTGCAATATGCCCAAACCACCTTCACGGGCCAGTGCCATAGCGAGTGCGGCTTCGGTCACCGTATCCATCGCTGCCGAAAGCAGGGGGACATTGAGCGTAATGTCTTTGGTAAGCCGGGTTTGAATATCTACATCACGGGGCAGCACCTGGCTAAAGCCGGGCATCAGCAGCACATCATCAAAGGTTAGTCCTTCGCCAAAAAATTTAGATGAATTGTTGTTAGTGGGGGGAGTATTTCTTATTGCCATGTGCAAAGATAGGGCAAGCAATAAATACGTTCCAAATCGGCTTGTTTTACCGGATCAGCGTCACTGTTCCTTTTTGAAATACTTGTTTATGGGTGTCTTTATGGGTGTAACTCAGCATCCATACAAATACCCCGGTGCCCTGTAACACCCCATTAATCTTTCCATCCCATTTTTCTTTCCAGTTACGGGAATGAAAAATCAACTGCCCCCAGCGGTTGAAAACTTTGAAATCATAGTTCTCTGCTTTGATCGCATTATGCGGCCAAAAATAATCATTCAATCCATCATTATTGGGTGTAAACGCTGTAGGCACAGCAATGAAACAATGATCCAGCACCGTTACTGTTTTACTGATACTGTCAGTACAGCCAAGTGTGTTATTATAAGCGAGAAGTTTGACCGTATAATAGGCTTCACGATTACTTAAAGGAAATAAAACAGGCAACGGGTCTTTTAAGGTGCTGGATGAAAGCACATCAAAATTCCATCGCCATGAATCAATCTGCCCGGTGCTGTTATTGGTTACTTCCAGTTTATCTTCAGGGCAAATAATATCCAGCATGCTGAAATCTGCTTTCACTTCATTGTTAAATACGATCACCTGCGAAGTGCTGTCACTGCATACACCATTGCTCACCCACAAGTAAATTGAATTGGTACTGGTGGAAGGAAAAGAAATAGTATGTGTTTGAGTGGTAACCGATGCACTGTTATTAAAACGCCATTTCCATTGGTTTACATTATGGGCTCCATCATGGCTGAAGGTCAGCGTATTTTTTTCACATCCTAATAAAGTGCTGTATTGAAATGTTGCATCCACTGTATCCGATGCCTGGAACGGAAGTGTTTGCAATGGACTTTCCTGTCCGCATTCATCAATAACAGTAGTACCATCAGTGCCTGTTTTTAATGTAAGTTGATAAGTGCCTCCGGTATAGATGGGCGCTGCAAATTTTATTACGATATAATCAGTTTTCCCGTTTATACAATTACCAAAAGCTGATGCAACTGTGACGGGTGCGGGACCTGTAACAGAAAAATCAGATCCATTGGCAGCAATACTATTGCAGTTTATTTTTTTAGGGAAGTAAATGCGGATAGAATCAGGTGCACATCCTACCCGACTAAGGCTGTCGGCAAAAATGGGTTGTGGTGCTAAATATTGAAAAGAAATCTGCTCGCCGGCAGGTATCAGGTTATCACAAAAATCTTTCAGAGTATTTCCATCACTGCCGTTATTAATTACCAATTGAAAGTTACCATTACCTAATGGAGCAGCCAGGGTTAGTGTAATCTCGTTAAGATCAAAACCAGGGGAACAAGTGCTGGTGCTCGCTGCTACAACTGTTGTAACAGCGGGCAAAAGACTAAATTCAGTGCCGGTTGCTGTCAATGAATTACAACGTACATTTTTATTAAGCTTTACTATTATTTTTTTTCCATCGCAATCAGCTTTGGCTGATTTAAGATGTGGTATGGCGGGATCAGTGATCACAGCGGTACCGCCATTAAAAGAAAGTGAATACCCGCTTTGCGTATTGGAGAAATGGCTAACAAGCAAAAGATATTCATGCCCTGCTATTAAGTTGGGCATCACTGCAAAAGTGGGTTTATTGTCAGCAGGGTCTGAGGCGCATTGTATAAAATTAACTCCTGAAGCTGATGCACCCGTGGGTCCATATGTTCCTGCCCAATTAGCTGTAACAACTAAAGAATTATTGGTAAAAATTTCATTAGGATCACGACCGGTGATGTCAAAAAGCTGCCAGTCATAATCTTCATTACTGGCGTTGGGAGTAATGAGAAAGCCCAAGGTCCCGGAAACATAACAGGTGAATTTGTAAAAAAAAGGATTCTTATTCTGGTAAAGCGCATTGCCACTTCCTGAACAACCTGGAACAAACAAATCGTTGGTACTGCAGATGGGAACTGTATTTTGCTGGAAAGCGGTGGTGCCACAGACCGGGAATGCGGTGGAAGGTGTTTGTCCTGCTGTTGTACATACCTGGCTGAATACCGGGCTCAATGCGAGCAACATAAACAAAAGGAGCAGGGATGTCGGTCGAATGGTTTTTTTCATGGAATAAACAGCACATTGTTTGACTGATCCTGTGACAACAAAACCAGCCTGTATGTTGCCTGTAAACGATCAGGCCAGCTGATAAATTTTACCCGGCAAAGATAATATCACATTCTGTAATTCCAGATTTAACATGGCTGCCGCTACAGCGCTGCTGCTGAGACCGCTTTTATAATTGAGTTCGTCAATATGAACGCCATCTTTTTCTTTCAAAATATTGATCACGATCTTCTCTTCCTGTGAAAGTTCAATAAAAAATTCTTTTTGTGCCCGTGCTGTTGATTTACGGCTTTTTTCTTCCCAACCCATCAACTCTACCAGCTCTTTTGCCTCTGTAAGTAAGGTTGCTTTATTACTCTTTATAAGAAAATTGCAACCTACGCTTTTGCTATCCGTTATTTTTCCGGGAAAGGCAAATACATCTTTGTTATAACTATTGGCGAGTTCTGCAGTGATCATACTGCCGCCTTTGATACCTGTTTCTATTACAATAGTGGCATCACTCATGCCGGCAACGATGCGGTTTCTTGTCGGAAAATTATGTTTATCCGGGTTAGTGCGGCTTCTGAATTCTGTCAGCAGGCCTCCTTCTTTTATCATGTCTTTGGCAAGAGATGAATGATGTGTGGGATAGATCTGGTCTAATCCATGTGCTAACACACCTACGGTTTGCAAATTATTTTTCAAAGCAGCTTTATGAGCAATAGCATCAATGCCATAAGCCAAACCACTGACAACTAAAACATGCTGTTCCGCTAACTCTTTGACCAGTTTCTCTGTTAACTGTTTTCCATAATCCGTATGGTTGCGGGTGCCCACAATCGATACGATTTTTGAAGTATTCAGGTCAGCGTTTCCTTTATAGTATAATAACTCGGGCGAGTCGTAACAATTTAGTAAGCGCTGCGGATAATTTTTATCAGTGATGAAAAGCGGAACGATGTTATACTTTTCAATAAATTTTATTTCATCTTCTGCTTCGGCGAATTTTGAAAAACCCTTGATGCTGTTAGCTCTTATTTCACCAATGCCTTCTATACTTTTGAGTTGTGTTGCTTTTGTTTTAAAAATGGCTTCTGCGCTGCCCAGTTGTTCAATTAATATTTTGGCCTGCACAGGGCCAATGTTAGGAGTAAGCGATAAAGCAATTTGGTATAGCAGATCGTTTTGCAAAAGATGATAGTTAACAGATAAAAGGCAATTTACAAAACGATGAACAAATTATTGTCTGTTCAGTAGAAGCTGTACCTGTTTTTTATTGACTGAGTACTTTGATCTCTGTTCGCCGGTTTAATGCTTTTCCGGATTCTGTTTTATTATCAGCAATGGGCCTGGTTTCGCCATAGCCTTTGGCGATCAGTCGTTGAGGAGCAATTGATTTCAAACTAAGATAGCTCACTACTGCTTTAGCCCTGTTATTAGACAAGATAAGGTTATCAGCAGGTTTACCTGCATTATCTGTATGCCCGCTGATCTCAATTTTTAAGGTAGGATTTTCGGTTAATAGCTGCACCAATTTTTCAAGCTCCACTTGTGATTCAGGCTTGAGTTCAAATTTGTTTACATCAAAGAAAATATTGTTGAGTACGATGGAGGCATTTACTTCCAGGGGTTGTAAAGGAATATTTTTTTCGTAAACGGAATCTTTAAGTGAATGAGTAAGTGAGAAATTATCAGAGTAAAATAAATAACCCTTCCGGTTTACATTAAAGGCATAATCTTTTCCGATAGGCAGCGTAATAAGGTAATTCCCTTTTTCATCTGTCTGTACTTTTGATAATGGCTGCTTGCTGGAAAGATCGATCAGTTCTACTGCCGAAGGCAATCCTTTTTTTGTTTTATTATCAAATACCTGTCCTTTTATCCATGATGTTTTATAAGGACGAACATCTTCTCTCAATTCAAAACTGTAAATATCAAGACCGCCCTTGCTGTCAGCCCGATCACTGGAATAGTAAGCTGTTTTTCCATCAGCAGTTATAAATAAAGTTCCTTCCTGGCTGATCGTATTGATGGGATAACCCAGATTCATAGGTTTACTCCAAACATTATTTGGTCCTTTGCGTACAAAAAAAAGATCGGCATCTCCATATCCCTGCAAACCATTCGATGTAAAATATAGTGTCTGGTTATCTGCATGTATAAATGGACATTGTTCATCGCCGGAAGTATTGATCTCCCTTCCCATGTTTTCCGGTTCACCCCACCGGCCGTTAGGTTGCAGGTGGGCCACATAAATATCACTGCCGCCATAGCCACCAGGTCTCCGGCTGGCAAAGTAGAGATCTTTTTTATCAGGAGATAAACAAGGCTGCGACTCCCAAAACTGTGAATTTATTTTACCTCCAAGGTTGATCGCTTCACTCCATCCCTTTTCGGTGAGATAGGAGATATAAATATCACAGCTGCCATAGCCATCCTGGCGATTGCAGGCTGTAAACACTAACCATTGTCCATCCTGCGAAATCATTTGTGCTCCTTCATTCTCCGGTGTGTTTACATTTCCTTCCATCGGTTTGGATACTTCCCAGCCACCTGGTTTTTTTTTGCTGTAAAAAAAATCTTCGTTGTAACGTTTCAGGTTCCGGGTAAAGATCATTTCGCTGTTGTCAATAGTGAGACAGGGAAAATATTCTGATTCGGCACTATTCACATTGTCGCCGATATTTTGTGGAGCAAATACGTAATTCTTGTTGGCATTCTTCTTAGCATAGTCAATGGCGAATTCATAAGAACGTTTGCGGAACTCACCTGCTTTTCTTGTGTTGGGATTCAGTTTTGGAGCTGCTAAAAGCGTATTAACCGCCTGCAATGCTTTTTCAAATTCTCCTTTACCGGCCAATGCGATTGAATAAGGAAGTTTGTATTCAAACGAAAAAATGGAATCAATGGCAAAAGATCTTTCGTAAGCATCAATACACTCCGCATATTTTTTTTGATCGCTGTAAACAGATGCCAAAGCCAGGTAAGCATCAAGATAACGGTTATCCTTTTCAATCGCTTCTTTTAGCAGTTGGATAGTTTCATTGCTTTTACCTTCTTCTGCCTTACCCTGGGCCGTATTAAAAAGAGCTACAGCTTTTTTATTCACTTTTCCAGGATCGTAGGATTGAGCAAAAAGCGAAATAATGAAAAACACGAAGAAAGTAGAGATTATAAAACGTTTCATACAGGCTATATTAGAGGTATAAACGGATTTTAATTGATATTATTCCCTCTTGAAACGAGAATCTATCGCATTAAAGTTACTAAAGGCATATCAGACTCATAAAAGGAGGGTTTTAAAGGCAAAAGGGTTGGCCGCAATATTATTTATGGGACATTAATATACTTATGAATCTGCAGGCTCAGTTCCCATGTAGGATTAGCTTTAATGTATTCAATGATCAGGGGTGTTACCTGTGGCGCTTTATCCCATTCAGGTTGCAGGTAAAGTTTGCAGGATGGCGAAACTAATGCTGCATATTTTTCCGCCCATTCAAAATCCGATTTATTAAAAATGACAACTTTCAGTTCGTTGGCCAGGGGAAGAATAGCCGGTAATGGAGCTTTGAATTTTTTTGGAGAGAGACAGATCCAATCCCAATGACCACTCAGGGGATGAGCGCCGGATGTTTCGATATTGGTTTGTAAACCGGCTGCCCGTAATGCGGTTGTCAGTTCATCCAGGTTATGCATCAACGGTTCACCACCTGTTATGACTACCAGCTCTGCGGGTGTTTTTTTTACCTGACTGATCAGGGTTTCAATTTCATATAAAGGATGTTTGCCTGCATCCCAACTATCTTTTACATCGCACCACACACAACCCACGTCGCAACCACCCAGCCGGATAAAGTAGGCAGCTCTTCCCTGGTGAAAACCTTCACCCTGCAATGTATAGAAATGCTCCATTACCGGAAGCTTTGTGATTTTCATTAATATCCCATTAGTTCTTTAAAAAGTAGAAATTCCAGTATACCTGTAGCAATCGATGTAATATTTCCTATTAAAAAATAGTCATTGGATACTTTGGATTCCTGTTGTTCTTTTAACCGGGTTCCAAGTTTAATAGCACCTAAAAAGATAAGTATTGTTGGAAGTGATGATGCCAATCCTAATAATATTATGAATCGTTCCAGCCATCCTTTTAAAATGGATCGGGTGGTTTGTTTATTGTCACTAGCCAATGCTTTACGGATAAAATAAAAAATAAAAAAGGTGGCTATTTCGCCAATTGTAAATGCAGCCAGAAATAGCAGGATTGTATTAATTATTTCCATCTTCTTCCAAAATTAGCTGACGAATTATATTGTATTCTCTGATCTTAAATGTTTTTTTCCTTTTCCACATCTGGCTCCAGTTCTTTTTATTGTTATCGGCCACTGTTTTGTAATCGTCTATTTTTAAAAAGTCATTTATTATTTTAAAATCTTTGGATTTCCAGTCATCAACGATAGATTGATAAAGGATAAAATACCTGGAGATAATATCATCTTTTTTTCCTGTATTAAATAAAAAACGTTCTTCTGACTTTTTTGAAGTGTTTAATGCTTCCCTGGTTTTTGTAAGTCCCTCTCCCATCATGCCATGTGCTATTTTTTTATTTATTGGAGTATCTATTCTTCCGCTGGCCAGCACATATCGTAATTTAAAAGTCAGCTCCTTTTCAATTAATAATTCTTCCAGCCGGATAATTATTTTTATTCCTGCTATTCTTGAACTGACGACGCCCTGGAATTCATCACCTAATGTAACCGTGAGCGGAGATGATATCTCCTTTTTGAAGTCAGTGTTTATTGTTTCGGTAACTGTCTTCAGGTTTTTTGCCAACTCCACGCTTTTTGTGAGGCGGCTGTCAACTACATCGGCCATTAAAATCAGGGAAGGCTTCATTTTTCAAAGTAAATGAAAAAAAAGTATTTTTTCAAAAAAAGTGAAAAAATGACATTTTTTCAAAAAAAGTGAAAAATTAGTTTTTTTGTAAACAGGATCTATAGGTATTTTTCATCAATGCAGCGATGGTCATTGGTCCTACACCACCGGGCACTGGTGTGATCCACGAGCATTTTGGTGCTACCGTTTCATACTGCACATCACCTTTTAATTTATATCCTGATTTTTTACTGGCATCTTCTATTCTTGTAATGCCTACATCAATTACAACAGCTCCTTCTTTTACCATATCGGCAGTTACAAACTCAGGTTTGCCTAATGCAGCTACTATAATATCAGCCTGCAAACAAAATTCGTTAAGATTTTTTGTATTAGAATGACATATTGTTACGGTGCAGTTGCCGGGATTGCTATTACCACTCAGCAAAACACTCATCGGTCTTCCTACAATATTGCTTCTGCCGATCACCACCGCATGTTTTCCTTTTGTTTCTATTTTATAATGTTTCAGCAGCAGCATGATGCCATGTGGTGTAGCCGGAATAAAAGTAGGTACGCCCTGTACCATTTTACCTATACTTATCGGATGGAAGCCATCTACATCTTTATCAGCATCTATTGCATTGATCACTTTTTGTTCGGCAATATGTTTGGGCAGGGGCAATTGCACCAATATGCCATCCACATCAGGATCAGTGTTTAATTCTTCGATCTTTTCCAATAAACGATTCTCCGAAATATCGGCTTCCATCGTTATCAATGTAGATTTAAAACCCACTTCCTCACAGGCTTTTACTTTAGCGGCTACATAGGTTTGACTGGCGCCGTTACTTCCTACCAGGATAGCAGCGAGGTGTGGTATTTTTTTTCCCTCAATGGATAGCTGGGCCACATCGATTTTTAATATATCCCGGATAGCCTGTGCTGCTTTTTTACCGTCTAAAATTTGCATGCGGCGAAGGTAAAGATTTGTCTGACCGTTGCGGTATGGCAAATCATAAATATTTGCTTTCATATAGCCAGCAGAGATGACCGAAATTTCGTTACAGACAGTCGGACAAAATCATTATTTTACTCTGATAAACCTATTACCTGGAAAAAACAGCCTTTGTATTATTGTTATTCATTTCCGTTTGTTGCAGCAGTCAAACGATGCGTCGTCCTGTAGCAGCAGGGTATGCCGGCACCGGTGCTTATAGTTTGAATCATGTGGATGTATTTTCATTTACTGCCAACCAGGCTTCATTGGCGCAATTAAAAAATGCGGCTGCGGGTGTGTACGCTGAAAGAAGATTTATGCTCAGCGAACTAAATTATTATACTGCGGTAGTGGGATTAGTTACTTCTTCTGGCAATTTTGGTTTAAAAACAGGTTACTCAGGATTTTCAGATTATAATGAAACACAGTTGGGGTTGGCTTATGGCAGGAAGTTGGGTGATAAAATGGATATAGGAGTGCAGTTTAATTATAACAATATCCGGATTCCCACTTATGGCAGTGCATCAGCTATCAGTTTTGAAGCCGGTACTGTTTTACATCTCACGGAAAAAATGCATGCAGGCATTCAAATAAACAATCCTGTGGGTGGAAAATTTGGAAAAGAGCAGCGGGAGAAATTACCTTCTGTTTACAGTTTCGGAATGGGATATGCGGCATCGGAAAAATTCTTTGTAAGCGCTGAAATAATAAAAGAAGAAGATCAACCGGTGAGTGTCAATGCCGGATTGCAATATAAGTTTCTTCCACAATTACTGGCAAGAATGGGTATTGCTTCGGCTACATCATCCATATGGGCAGGTGCAGGTTTGTCGTGGAAATCATTTCGTGTAGATGTGACTACCAGTTATCATCCCCAGTTAGGCATTACACCGGGTTTGCTTTTGCTTTTTAATTTTTATAAGAAGGGTAAGTGAAACGCTTGTTGACGATACTGGTTACCGTTCATTGCTCACTATTTACTTTTAGCCAGGAATTACCCGCAAGTACAGAACAGCAGTTGGAAAATTTAACGGATGCGGATCAGGCAGAAACAGAGGACGATTCTTATTTGCAACAACTGGATCGGTTTAGAAAGGATCCGGTTAATCTTAATACGGCCGATGCAAACGAACTAAAAGAGTTACGTATCCTCACCGATCTTCAAATTGAAAACCTGGTTATCTATCGGAAATTATTTGGATTCTTTATCAGCTTGTATGAATTACAGGCTATTCCCTCCTGGGATGTGCCTACTATTCGAAAAATATTACCTTTCATTACCGTTTTAACCCCGGTTTCTTTCAAAGGGGAATTGAAGCAACGATTCAGTGGTGGCGAACATAATTTATTACTACGGCTATCACAGGTGTTGGAAAAATCGAAAGGATATAATGCTTCCGGTTCGGGCACTAAGTATGCAGGAAGTCCACAGCGTATTTTTTTCAGATACCGATATACATTTAAAAATTTATTGCAATTCGGTTTACTAGGTGATAAAGATGCCGGCGAACAATTTTTAAATGGAAAACAGCAGAAGGGATTTGATTTTTATTCTTTCCATTTTTTTGCCAGGAAGATCGGTATCATTCAATCGCTGGCCATTGGAGATTTTACCGTGAACATGGGACAGGGACTTATTCAATGGCAAAGCCTGGCGTTTAAAAAAAGTGGGGATATAACGGGAGTGAAGCGACAGTCAACTGTATTAAAACCTTACAATTCTGCCGGTGAATTTTATTTTCATAGAGGTGTTGGCATAACTATTAAAAAAGGGAAAATTGAAAGTACCGTGTTTGCGTCGGTAAGAAAATTGAGTGCAAATTTTGTTGCCGATACAATCAATAACGAAGATTATATTTCTTCCTTTCTTAATTCAGGGTATCATCGCACTGATAACGAGAATAAGGACCGGAATAATCTTACGCAAACAAGTTTTGGCGGCAATATCATTTACCGGGGAAACAGGTGGCAGGTAGGTATCAACGGAGTCTATTATCGCTTTTCTTTACCGGTTCAAAAAAGAGAAGAGCCCTATAATTTATATGCCATTAGTGGAAGCAGTTGGTATAATATGAGTGTGGATTATAGCTACACATATAAGAACCTTCATTTCTTTGGCGAAGCAGCAGCAGATAAAAATCAGCATACAGCATTTATCAATGGATTATTGATAAGTGTTGATCCGGCAGTGGATATATCTTTAGTGCAACGAACTATTGCCAAAGAATACCAGGCAGTATATGGCAATGCATTTACGGAAAATACTTATCCCACTAACGAAACAGGATTATATACCGGTATCTCCATCCGCCCTGCTAGTGGGTGGCGACTGGATGGGTATGCAGATGTTTTTAAGTTTCCCTGGTTAAAATATTTGGTAGATGCGCCGAGCAGGGGGTCCGATTTTTTAGCACAGCTTACATACATTCCCAATAAACAGGTAGAAGTTTATACAAGATTCCGGAATGAGACTAAGGAATCCAATCAACCAGATAATACTTCTGTGACAAATTATATTGTTCGCATACCACGGCAAAGCTGGCGTACACAGGTAAATTATAGAGTCAGTACGTACATCACACTGCGCAACAGGTTTGAATTATTATGGTATAATAATAAAGGTGTCAATAGTGAAAATGGGTTCCTCACTTACCAGGATATTATGTGTAAACCCCTATTAAAACCCTGGAGCGGAGTATTTCGCCTGCAATATTTTGAAACAAGTGGATATAATTCGAGGATATATGCCTATGAGAACGATGTATTATATAGTTATTCCATACCGGCTTTTTTTGACAAAGGCATTCGCTACTACCTGATTTTCAATTATGATATCAGTAAAAAACTTTCTTTATGGTGCAGGTGGGCACAAACAATTTATAAGGATAAAGAAGCCTTAGGTTCTGGTCTTGATGAGATCCGTGGAAATAAAAAGACCGAATTAAAATTGCAGGCCAGGTACTCTTTTTAATATTCCATCAGCGATTTTTATATTTAAGAAAAAGTTATTTTTTTCATGCAGCAACTCTATATTTGCGCTTGTCATTACAACAAGTTCAAACTAACGCTGGTACCACTCTGCCAGTTAGTGAGATAGAAACAAGCCCAACCACCCCTCCGTACTCCTGAGAGTATTATTTTTTTGAACAGTTAAATCATTACAGTGCTCCATCTGGGGCAAGGATTAATGAGTTTAAAACTTTAAAATTAAATCACATGAGAAAAATTGCATCACTGTTTACAGTGCTGATGTGCTGTTGTGCATTAGCATTTGCCCAAACCCGGACAATTACGGGCACGGTAAAAGATGGAAAGGGAAGCCCTGTTCCTTTTGCCAGCATCACTATCAAAGGGACAACTTCAGGAACCTCAGCAGACAAAAATGGTAACTTCAGTATTGAAGCAAAAGAAGGGCAATCATTGTTGATTAGCTCTGCCAGTTTTAATGAACAGGAAGTAAAGATCGGGGCTTCAACTACGCTGGATGTTACGTTGCAATCACAAGGTAATTTACAGGAAGTAGTGGTTACTGCTTTAGGAATAAGGAGAACTCGTAACCAGACCCCGTATGCGGCTCAACAAATCAGGGGTGACGAAGTTTCAAAGACCCGTACCAACAATTTTGTACAGAATCTTTCTGGAAAAATAGCCGGTCTTGATATCAAGCAAACCAACACACTTGGCGGTTCAACCAATGTTGTTATCCGCGGAACCAAATCGCTGACCGGTGATAACCAGGCTTTGTTTGTGGTGGATGGAGTCCCATTTAATAATAGCAATACAAGCACGGCTAATCAGCGTACAGGTCGTGGCGGTTACGATTATGGTAGCGCAGCTGCAGACATTAATCCTGATGATATAGAAACAATTACAGTATTGAAAGGAGCTGCTGCGAGTGCACTCTATGGTTCCCAGGGCTCCAACGGTGTTATTCTTATCACTACCAAGAAAGGCAGGAGAGGTCTTGGAATAACTGTAAATTCTGGCTTTACTATGGGTAAAGTTGATAAAACCACGTTCGCCAAATATCAAAAGGAATATGGCGCCGGGTATGGCAGGTATTATGAAGATCCTACTGCTCGTTTTTTATACCGTGATATTGATGGGAATGGTACTCTTGACCTGGTGACTCCATTAAGTGAAGATGCTTCATATGGTCACGCATTTGATCCTAACCTAATGGTATACCAGTGGGATGCTTTTGATCCGAAATCTCCCAATTTTGGTAAAGCCCGTCCTTGGCTGGCTGCTGAAAATGATCCCACCAGTTTCTTAGAAACGTCTTTATCTTCTAATCAAAGCATTTATTTTGATGGGGCTTCTGAAAAAGGAACTTTCAAATTAGGATATACCCGAACTGATGACAAAGGTATTTTGCCAAATAGCAGTGTTACCAAAAACCTGGTCAATTTTGGAGGTACCTACAATGTTACCAGTAAACTTACGGCTGGTGCATCGCTTAGCTTTTCTAATATAGAGGGTAAAGGACGCTATGGTACAGGGTATGATGATAAAAATGTGATGACGAATTTTCGCCAGTGGTGGCAAACTAACGTAGATATCAAAGAACAAAAAGAAGCTTATTTCAGGGACCACAAAAATGTGACCTGGAACTGGGCTGACCCTACTGACCTAACACCTATTTATTGGGATAATCCTTACTTCACAAGACATGAGAATTTCGAGAACGATTCAAGGAACAGGTATTTTGGAAATGTGAACCTGAATTACAAAATCACCAGCTGGTTGAATATCCTGGGAAGAATATCGCTTGATAATTATGACGAGATACAGGAAGAAAGACAAGCCCTGGGGAGTGTGACTACTTCCTCTTATCAACGATTCAACCGCTCTTATAGGGAAACTAACTATGATCTGTTATTGAATTTGGATAAAGATCTTTCCACTGATATTAATTTTAAAGCATTGCTGGGTGCTAACATCCGCCGCCAGCATACCGAAAGTATCAGGGCATCTACCAATGGTGGATTAATCGTAGAAAGGATATATTCTCTTACCAATACTGCAAATCCAATCAATGCCCCAACGGAATTTGATGGTATAAGGCAGGTAAATGGTGTATTTGCAGGTGCAGGATTTACCTGGAAAGACCTGGTAACGTTGGACGCTACTATCCGGAGAGATGCTTCTTCTACGTTACCACAGGGAACCGGAAATAACACCTATTATTATCCTTCTGTTTCTGCTGGCCTTGTATTTTCAAAACTATTACCAACTGCCACCTGGCTTTCATACGGTAAATTCAGGGCTAACTATGCCCAGGTTGGTAATGATGCACCTATCTATAGCGTTGATGATGTGTATACAATAATCCCTCCTTTTGGGTCTAATCCTCAAACATCAGTTGGTGGTACTAAGAACAATCCCGACTTGTTACCTGAACGTACAAAGAGTTATGAACTTGGTCTTGAAATGTCTTTGTTTAAAAGCAGGGCAGGTTTTGATGTAAGTTATTATAATGCAAAAACCGTTGACCAGATTTATCCTGTTGTTTTGTCAACCGCCACCGGGTATAATTCAAAATTCCTGAATACAGGTACGATTGTCAATAAAGGAGTGGAAGTATCTCTATATGGCACTCCTATTCAGAACACAGATTTTTCATGGAATGTAAATGTAAACTGGTCAAGAAATAGGAATAAAGTGACAGAATTGTTTGAAGATGCAGATAATCTTGTGTTGGCTGAATTCCAGGGTGGTGTTTCAATCAATGCAACTTTAGGACAACCTTACGGAACAATCCGCGGTCAGAACTTTATTTATACAAATGGCCAAAGAACTGTAGGAGCCAATGGTCGTTATTTGGTATCTACTACTTCTAATGAAGTTATCGGTAATCCTAGTCCCGACTGGATTGGAGGCATCAATAACTCTTTCCGTTATAAAAACCTTTCATTTAGTTTCCTGGTGGACACCAGGCAGGGTGGCGATGTTTTTTCACTTGATCTTTATTATGGTTTGGCCACCGGAATTTATCCTGAAACAGCAGGACTTAATGACAAGGGTAATCCGTCTCGTAGTTCGATTGCAAGTGGAGGTGGTATTATTTTGCCAGGCGTAAAACAAGATGGCAAGCCCAATGATATAAGGGTTGAAAATTTAGACTTTGGTATTTATGGATACAGACGTACTCCGGCAGCAGGATTTGTATATGATGCCAGCTTTGTAAAACTTCGGGAAGCGGTTATTGCCTATGCTTTACCTGCTAGTGTAATGAACAAATTGAATCCTTTCAAAGGGATTGAATTCTCATTGATCGGCAGAAATCTTTGGATCATACATAAGAATTTGCCGCATGCTGATCCTGAAGAAAGTATTACATCGGGAAATTTACAGGGATACCAGAGCGGTGCTTATCCTACAGTAAGAACATTTGCTTTTAATATGAAGTTCAAATTCTAATGATCAAAACTGTAGATTAATAAAAAAATTAAAATTATACAGATGAAAAAAATAATTCTTTCTCTCGCAATTGTCAGTTTGATGATGGCAGGCTGTGTAAAGGATTTATCGACGTTGAACAAGGATCCTAAAAATCCGAGTATTGTTCCATCTTATACGTTGTTTACAAATGCGCAGCGAACATTGTCCAACACAATGACATCCACTAACGTCAATCTGAATGTTTGGCGTCTTATTCTTCAATACTGGCAGGAAACCACTTATACAGATGAAAGTAATTATGACCTTGCTACAAGGTCAATCAATGACAATGTATGGGATGCATTATATCGCGATGTATTGAAGGATTTCAGTGAATCGGCAAAACTGATCCCTAAAGATGTGGTAAAAGCTGACGGCACTCCTGACTTACCCCGGCAAAAAAATGAGCTTGCAATTATCGAGATTATGGAGGTATACACTTGGTATTATCTTTTGACAACCTATGGTAATATTCCTTATTCAGAAGCCTTAGATATTGACAGGCCATTTCCGAAGTATGATGATGCTGCAACAATCTATAATAACCTATTGACAAGGTTGGATGCTGCAATTACCAATCTTGATGTAACTCATGATAGTTTTGGCGGAGCGGATGTATTATATGGAGGCGATGTGGCTGCTTGGAAAAAATTTGCCAATTCATTTAAATTGAAAATGGGAATGACCATTGCTGACTCAGATCCTGCTAAAGCAAAAACAGTTGTTGAAGCTGCTGTTGCTGCTGGTATTTTTACATCAAGTTCAGATAATGCAGAGTTTCAGTATCAACCTGGTCCACCCAACACAAACCCCATCTGGGTTGACCTGGTGCAAAGTAAACGAAAGGATTTTGTTGCTGCCAGTACTATTGTCAATAAAATGAAAAACAAGAATGATCCAAGGCTTGATAATTATTTCACAGTAGATGCTGTGGGTGGTTATTCAGGTGGTACTCCAGGAGCCAGTAGCAATTATTCAACCTATTCAAAACCTGATGAAGCAATTGCTGCTGCAGACTTTCCAGCTTTATTCCTGGATTATGCTGAAGTAGAATTTTTCCTCGCCGAAGCAAAAGAAAGAGGATTTAATGTGCCAGGAACAGCCATCCAGCATTATAATAATGCAGTCACTGCTTCTATTCTTTATTGGGGCGGCACTGCTGGAGAAGCTACAACCTATCTTACATTACCTTCTGTCAATTACTTAACTGCAGGAGCTACCTATAAAGAAAAGATCGGAGAGCAAAAATGGATCGCTTTATATAACCGTGGTTTAGATGCATGGATCGAATGGAGAAGATTGGATTATCCACAGTTATCTCCTGCTGTAGATGCTGTTTCCGCTATTCCCCGGAGGTACCCCTACCCGGTTAATGAGCAGAACGTGAATACCTCCAATTATGACCTTGCATCTACTGCAATCGGAGGTGATATTGTAACAACCAAGTTGTGGTGGGATAAATTTTAGTATTAGAATTTAGAATAGGATGACACTAGTTATAAGAACCTGCTTCATTATTGAAGCAGGTTCTTTTGTTAGAAAACTATTAGTTTAAAAAAACAGTTAGAGCAGCAAAATCCTTTCTGGCAATAGCAATACTTGGTTGCAAAAAAGAGGAAGTTGTAACTGCAGATAAACAAGTAGCACTTTTCGTTTCCAATGGAGTGGGTAACTATACTATTACTGCACCAGGGCAAACCTATAAAGTGTATATTGGCCTCACTAAAGCATCTTCATCCGACAGGACAGTTAATGTAGCAGTGACCTCACCCACAGGAGCTGCACAAGGAGCACAATATTCTTTGAGTGCCAGTTCTGTTACATTTAAAGCGGGTAGTGTTATTGACAGTATTGTAGTAACAGCTGTATATAACGCTTATGTTTCTGGCAGAAAGGATACGCTTAATTTTGCTTTCACCAATGCAGATGATGGTTTAGTTTCTTTAAGTAATAGTTTTAAATTACGTGTAAGAGGACCCTGCTTTGAAGGTGATCCCGAGCTAAATGCTTTTAAGTTTACCTATCCTCAAACACATGAATTATTTGGAACCAGTGCTTATGGACCGTATACTACCACCATTTCTGCTGTAACTCCGCTTACTGCGACTACTGGAAAAATTACTGTTACCAATATTTGGGATTTTGGCTGGGGACCAATAGATTTTATATTAGATTGGACAAATCCTGCTAACAGAACTGTTACTGTTGTTCCAGCAACAAGCGGCATTGCTGATGCCGGCACTATAAATTCAGCTTATGCCGGTTCGCAAGTAGCTGTTCGACCCTTTGCAGGTCAGCCAGGAACGTTTTCGTTTTGTACAGGCACAATTGTTTTGAAAATGCAATTGGGTGTTGCTGGTTTGGGATATTTTGGTAGCTTGTATACAGTTACACCCGGGAAATAGTTTGATTTTCTAAAGTTTTTAATTAAGAAAAGAATTAGAGCGGGTTGTCTCAAAAGAGACGACCCGCTTATTTTTTAAGCATATATTTTAATGGGCTTCAGTTTTTTGAAATGAGACGACTGCACCTTTTGCAAAATCTATACGTTTGGAACAGTGATAAGTGCTGATGATATAAATACTTCAACGAGGCTGGAAATAAATAATTTCATAAGAATATCTATTCAACGAGGCGGTGGGAAACCACCGCCTCGTTCTTTTTAACCCATTTCTAAATACCTTCGCCTAAATATCAAATATGGCTGACGCACAACCCAATCAACTCAACATAGAAATATCCGAGGAAATAGCAGAAGGCTCTTATGCTAACCTGGCTATCATTACGCATTCACATGCAGAATTTGTAATTGACTTTGTAAACGTAATGCCCGGCACTCCCAAGAGTAAAGTAAAATCGAGGATCATTCTCACTCCACAGCATGCTAAGCGGTTTATGAGAGCGATCACAGAAAATATTGAGAAGTATGAGACGGTGAACGGACCCATTAAAGACCTTGAAGAAATTCAGTTGCCTTTGAATTTCGGAGGCCCTACTGCGCAGGCATAAGTATAGCAAGGTTCGTTAGTTACTGATAGTAATAAACATGCCTTTTTCTGAAATTTATCAGCGGGCTTAAGTTTGCCAACTTATAAAAGTCCTTCATCGGCAAAACTGTAATAACCATCTTCGCTTACGATAATGTGATCAAGAACTTTGATATCCAGGTAGCTGGCAGCTTGTTTTATTTTTGTGGTCAACTGTTCATCGGCACGGCTGGGACGCAAGCTACCTGATGGATGATTATGACATAATATAATATTAACGGCGTCCTCTTCTAACGCTTTTCTTAAAATTACCCTTGGGTCAGCTACAGTTCCTGTTATACCCCCTTCACTCATGATCTCAAAATGATTGATCTTATTAGCCCTGTTCAGGAAAAGAACTGCAAACATTTCTCTTCGGTAATCTTTTAGTTTTGTTTGCAGGTAATTGGCAATATCATTGCTGCTTGCCATAACAGACTTATCAAGAGGAAGTGAATGCTGTCTTCTTCTGCCCAATTCTAATGCAGCAGCGACAGCAATGGCTTTGGCCTCGCCGATACCTTTTATTTTCATCAATTCTTTTATAGACAGCTTCCCCAATTCGGCAAGATTATCTTTGCCCAATTTCAGTATCTCCCGGCCAAGATCCACCGCAGATTTATCTTTTGTTCCCTTATGAATCAGGATGGCCAGCAGTTCCGAATGACTGAGGTTTTCTGCACCGGAGAATAGTAATTTTTCCCGTGGCCGATCGTCTTTTGCCCATTGTTTTATTGAGTATTTGTGCTCTTGCATCCAACCAATTTAACAAATAGTTTTATACCCATCAATACTATTAAGTGGTATTGATTAAATGACCTTAAAATCCACCCTATTGAAAAAACTTTAAAACCAGTACGTATGAAAACCAAGACCTTTACTCCCATGGGAGCTTTACATCCAATTCTTTTTTTTGCCGGCGTTTATGTAGTTGTTTTATTATTCTCCATATTTATTTGCTCCGTTCTTTTTTATAGTTGTAATTCCAGTTCTGCGGGCATTAGTAAACAAAACATGTCTAAGGAAAAGCCAGTGATGAGTGGAACGGCCACGACTGCTGCGGTAGTGTTGCGCTGATAATACTCAACGAAACCGATACTTTTAGCAACAGCCGGAAACTGATTGCTCAACAAAATAATACCTAAACTACATAGCCATCATGGCTATTTTTTTTGTCTGGAAGGAATGCGAATCAGTATCTTCGCCGCACATTTTTCAGTCATGCAATCTGCTAAAATTTTCTCTGGTATTTGCTCGCAACAACTAACCGAACAGATCTGTAAAAGGTTTGGTACTCAACCTGGTAAGGTCAATATTCAGCGCTTTAGTGATGGTGAGATCTCACCTAATTTTCTTGAAAGTGTAAGAGGTGATTATGTTTTCCTGGTGCAAAGCACCTTTTCGCCCGCAGAAAACCTTATGGAATTACTGTTGATGATCGATGCGGCCCGCCGGGCATCGGCCTATAAAGTAATTGCGGTTATTCCTTATTATGGTTATGCCCGGCAGGATAGAAAGGATCGCCCCCGTGTAGCGATAGGAAGTAAGCTGGTGGCCAACATGTTAGTGGCGGCCGGAGCTGACAGGGTAATCACCATGGATTTGCATGCACCACAGATACAGGGCTATTTTGATATACCTGTTGACCATCTTGATAGCCACGCAGTTTTTATCCCTTATATAGAAAATCTGAAGCTCGAAAACCTTACCTTTGCCGCCCCCGATGTAGGAGCTACCAATCGTATCCGGGAAATCGCCAGTTACTTCAATGCAGAAATGGTGATCTGTGATAAACACCGGAAAAGAGCAAATGAAATTGCGAGCATGGTAGTGATTGGAGATGTAACAGGAAAGGATATTGTGATCATTGATGATATCTGCGACACGGGGGGAACACTGGCAAAGAGTGCAGGTCTTTTAAAAGAAAAAGGAGCCCGGAGTGTAAGAGCATTGATCACTCACCCGGTATTAAGCGGCAAAGCGTATGAGAATATAGAAAACAGTGTACTGGAAGAACTGATAGTTTGTGATACCATACCGGTGAAGAAAGAAAGTAGTAAAATAAAAGTGATTTCTGTAGCCGAACTTTTTGCGGTAGCTATCAGAAATGCATTTGAAAACAAGAGCATCACCAGTTTGTTCATTCATTCGCAACGGAGAGATAAATAGAATTCGGATTTAATAACAGGAATAAGTAATTAATTCAACAACATAAAATGACACAAGCCGTAAGGCGACTGCATTTGACAATTACTAAAAACAAAAAATAACAATGAAAACAGTTACAATCGAAGGACAACTGAGGACCGGATTCGGGAAGACCGCCACCCGCCAACTCCGCTCTCAGCAATTCGTGCCTGGTGTAATTTACGGGGGTGCACAGGAGATCAATTTTTATGCTCCTGCTGCGGCTTTCAAAAATTTAGTGTACACGCCAAGTTTCCAGGTAGCCGAAGTAAAATTGGATGGCAAAACTTACCGAACCATCCTGAAAGATCTGCAGTTTGATAAAGTGGATGATAAACTAACCCACATTGACCTGCTGGAATTGGTGGAAGATAAAAAAGTGGTCGCTGACATTCCGTTGAAATTTGTCGGTGTATCCAAGGGAGTGAAAGATGGTGGTAAGCTGATTACCAAAATGAAATCACTCAAAGTAAAAACTTTTCCAAAGTATTTGAAAGAACAGATCGAGGTGTCTATTGATAACCTTGAGCTCAACGGAAATATCAGGGTAGAGGATGTAAAGGAACAGCATTACGAAATACTGAACTCCCCCCGAATTCCTGTAGCTTCTGTAGTATTAACGAGACAATTAAAACAGGAAGAAGCTACAGCTGCTCCTGCTGCAGGCGCTGCTCCAGCTGCCGCCGCTCCGGCCGCTGCTGCTCCGGCAAAAGGTGCTCCTGCAAAAGCTGCTGGCAAAAAATAATCGTTGTGCAAAGCATATTCAAACCCGTTTCACTTCTGTCGAGACGGGTTTTTTAATAACCCTCATTGATAAAGTTTTGCGTAATTAGCGGTATGAAATTTCTGATCGTTGGTTTGGGAAATGCAGGAAATGAATATGTTCATACAAGACATAATATAGGTTTTGATATAGCCAATGCCTTTATAAAAAAACACGGGGGTGATTTCCGCGTGGAAAGGCTGGCTTATGTAGCCGATATAAAATGGAAGGGAAAAAGCTTTGTATGTATATGTCCTACTACCTATATGAACCTAAGTGGGCGGGCTGTAAAATATTGGGTGGATAAAGAGAAAATTGCTATAGAAAACACATTGGTACTTGTTGATGATATTGCACTGCCACTTTCCAAACTGCGGTTGAGACCCGGAGGTAGTGATGCCGGTCATAACGGTTTAAAAAGCCTGCAGGAATCATTGGGAACTACAGAATATCCCAGGCTGCGATTTGGCATTGGCAACAATTATCCCAAAGGAATGCAGGCGGATTTTGTATTGGGTAAATGGAATAAGGAAGAAGAAGCCCTGGTTAAATTAAAAATTGAAAAAAGTGTGGAAGTTATTGAAACCTTTGCCTCGCAAGGGATAAACATCGCTATGAACCAGGTAAATAATAAAGATTATTCACTATGATAAATCAAGGGGATTACTTACTTTAGCTGCCCGACCATCCCAACACCAGAATCCAATACACATATTTGATTGCCGCTGAATATATGGGATCAACAGCCCTATGAGTAATGTATCCGATGTATTTAATTTAAAAGCCTGTTTATGAAGATTTTTTGTGTAGGCCGTAACTATGCAGCGCATGCCCAGGAACTGGGTAACGAGATACCCGACGAACCGGTGATCTTTATGAAGCCGAAGAGTGCTTTATTGCAACCGCATACGCCATTCTATTATCCCGAATTCACTAATGAATTGCATTATGAATGTGAACTGGTATTACGTATCAGTAAAAATGGAAAATATATCCAGGAAAAATTTGCCAGCAAATATTATGATGCCGTAACAGCAGGGATAGACTTTACCGCAAGGGATATCCAAAACGAATTAAAAGCAAAGGGCCTGCCCTGGGAAAAAGCAAAAGCCTGGGACAACTCTGCGGTGATCGGTAAATGGGTGCCTTTTACCAGCATCAAAAACAAAAAGGACCTGAACTTTTGTTTATATAAAAATAAAGAACTGGTGCAGCAGGGTAATACTTCAAAGATGATCCACAACTTTGATACAATAGTTGCCTATATCTCCAATTTCTTTTCAGTGAATATTGGTGATGTGATCTTTACCGGCACACCCGCCGGGGTGGGTGAAGCCGTAGTAGGTGATGAACTGGAAGGTTTCATTGAAGATGACAGTATGTTTACACTGGAGGTTAAATAAACCAAATATTGTTGGCAGCCAAAACCAACTGCTTATAAGTGAGCCATTCGTTTTATACGAATGGCTTTTATTATGGAGGTCGAACCTTTACCTTAAATTTGTTGCTTTTATTGCTTGTACTACATGACCGATACATCCATACTTCTTAATGCCTATCGCCTGATGTGCCAGGCCAAAGCGATGGCAGAAACCTATGAAGCTAACCGCTCCATCTGCAAGTATGTTCATTCCACTTCAAGAGGCCATGAAGCCATTCAATTAGCAACAGCTTTTCAATTACAACCACAGGATTTTGTCAGCCCTTACTACCGCGATGAAAGTATGTTATTGGGATTAGGATTTGAGCCTTATGAGCAAATGCTGCAGTTGCTTGCAAAGAGGGATGATATTTTTACCGGGGGAAGAGAATATTATTCTCATCCTAATTACCGGGGCGATGACAAACCTACCATCATTCATCAAAGCAGTGCAACAGGAATGCAGGTTATTCCTACTACGGGAATTGCACAGGGTATACAATATTGGGAAAACACAACGATCTCAAAACTGAAAAAAGGAATTGACGGACAATTGCCCATTGTAATTTGTTCATTAGGTGATGCCAGTGTAACTGAAGGAGAGGTGAGTGAAGCATTTCAGTTTGCCGTATTGAAACAACTTCCTATCATTTATTTAGTGCAGGATAATAACTGGGGTATAAGTGTAACCGCAGAAGAAGCCAGGGTGATGAATGCGTTTGAATTTGCAGCAGGATTTAAAGGGATGAACCGGGTACAGGTAGACGGGAGTGATTTAGAGGCTTCTTATAGTACCATGCAGGAAGTGTGTGAATTTGTTCGCAAGGAAAGAAAGCCATATCTCGTGCATGCGATGGTACCTTTGTTAGGTCATCATACCAGTGGTGTAAGAAAAGATTTTTACAGATCAGGTACAGACTGGGCTAAGCATTTACAAGAAGACCCGGGTCCAAAATTGCGTAAAAAATTGTTGGAAAGAGGGATTCATGAAAACGATTTATTGCAAATCGAAAAAGAAACAGCTGTATTAATAGCAAATGATTTTGCAAAAGCAACTGCTGCTGCTGAACCAGATCCATCTGCAATAGAAGAACATATATTTATTCCTACACCAATAAAAGAAGAAAAGGGGCAACGGGTTCCTGCTACTACTGAAAAAGTGGTGATGGTAGATGCAGCCTTATTCGCTATCCGTGAAATAATGGAAGATCATCCTGAAGCAGTATTGTATGGACAGGATGTAGGAAGAAGGTTAGGCGGTGTGTTTCGTGAAGCAGCTACCCTTGCTGAACAGTTTGGTGATCTTCGGGTGTTTAATACAGCTATACAGGAAGCATATATCGTTGGATCCACTGTTGGGATGAATGCGGTAGGATTAAAACCCATCGTTGAAGTGCAATTTGCCGATTATATTTATCCTGCCCTTAATCAATTGGTGACAGAAGTTTCGAAAAGCTGCTACCTCAGTTGTGGCAAGTTCCCCATCTCAATGATACTTCGTGTACCTGTTGGCGCTTATGGTGGGGGTGGCCCTTATCACAGTGGCTGCGTTGAAACAACATTGCTTTCCATAAAAGGCATTAAAGTGGTGTATCCATCCAATGCTGCGGATATGAAAGGCTTAATGAAAGCCGCTTTTTATGACGGTAACCCGGTTGTGATGCTTGAACACAAAGGTTTATACTGGAGCAAAGTGGCGGGAACAGAAGATGCAAAAACTCCCGAACCTTCACGGGATTATATTATTCCTTTGGGAAAAGCTTCAATTGTTATGGAAGCCCGTACATCTTCAATAGATAATGGCGAAAGCTGCGTGGTGATTACGTATGGAATGGGAGTGTACTGGGCGAAAGCTGCTGCCAAAAATTTTAACAATCAAATCGAGATCGTTGATCTGCGGTCATTATATCCACTTGATGAAAAACTTATTTATGAGAGAGTGAAACTTCATGGGAAATGCCTTGTGTTAACAGAGGAACAACAAAACAATTCCTTTGCGGAAGCATTAGGTGGAAGGATTTCCAAAAATTGTTTTCATTCCCTTGATGCACCTGTAGAAGTGTTGGGAGCGTTGAACCTGCCTGCTGTGCCTATGAATGTTGAATTGGAAAAAACCATGTTACCCAATCCGGTAAAAGTTATTTCATTACTTGAAAAACTATTGCAGAACTAATCTTATATCACAAACCGGTACCCGGTTCCATGAATTGTTTCTATATAAACAAGTGGATCTGACGAAAGGTGTTTTCGTACCCTGGTAACAAACACGTCCATACTTCTTCCCAGGAAAAAATCGTTCTTACCCCATACATAGGAAAGTATTTCTTCTCTTCGCAATACTTTATTAGCGTGGTTGCAAAAGAATTCCAGCAACTCAGTTTCTCTTTGGGTAAGTAATATTTCTTCTTTGGGCGTTATTAACTTTAATTCTTCCGGGTAAAAAACAAGGCTGCTAAGCTTATATGTTTTTTTACTGTTCTTGATCAGCATTTTATTTCTTCGCAAAAAAACCTGTATGCGGGATAACAGCTCTTTCATGCTGAACGGTTTTACAACATAATCATCGGCACCGGCAGCGAACCCTTTTAGTTTATCTTCTTCAAGTGATTTAGCCGTTAAAAAAAGGATAGGAACGATATCGCTTTTTTGCCTGATCTTTTTAGCCAGGCTAAAACCATCTTTATACGGCATGTTCACATCAAGTAAACACAGGTCCGGGTTTTTTTTCTGGTATAGCTCCCAGGCTATTTCTCCATCCGGGCAATTGATCACTTCGTATCCTGCTTCTTCTAATCCGTCTTTAATAATAAAACCCAACTGGAGATCATCTTCGGCGATTAATATTTTTATTTTTTCTTGCATAGTGGTTTGATTAAGTTAGAGGTAATTGAATGCTGAACGTAGTGCCAGTCCCGGGAACACTCTCAATGGTGACCTTTCCTTTATGAGCGGCTACTATTGTTTGAACAAAAGTTAATCCTATTCCAAACCCTTTAGCCAGGTATTCTTCATCCTGGCGGACACGGTAAAATTTTTTAAACAGGTTCTTGATATGTTTTTTCTCAATACCAATGCCATTGTCTTTTACAGAAAAAATAAATGCCTGCTCGGTACGCTCCGTGCTAATCACAATCTCCGGATGCTTGGCATATTTAATTGCATTATCGAGAAGGTTGATGATGACAATGCTCATATACCCGGGATCACTTGTAATGATGGGATTACTGGCATTTAGCAGGTAAGTCAGTTTTGCCTTTTTCTGAAGAATGAGCGGTTCCAGATTAGCGACTGCTTCTTTTATTGCCAAATGCATATTTACAGCTTCTCTTTTCAAATGCAGATGATGCGATTCCGTATATGCAAACTGCAACAATCTTTCTATCTGGTTATGAAGATAATTGGCCTGGTATTTTACAATATCGGAATAAGTTACTAGCTTTTCCGGCTTCTGAATGATCTCCCTGTCTTTCAACACATCGGCAGCCAACCCAATCACAGAGACCGGTGTTTTAAATTCATGGGTAAAACTGTGAATGAAATCTTTCTGTATTTCATTCAGAAACTTCTGTTTATAAAAATAATATAAGCTGGAACTAAACAGGATCAGTACAATCAACAAAACGGCGCTACTGGTGATCCAGAAATTCATCTGCGAAAGAATATAGTTTTCCCTGTTAGGAAAATACAGCGCTATATAATCGTGTCGACGGTGAATAATAGGAAGATGCAAATCCTTTTTTTCTTTTGTTCCGGCAGCGGTCAGGATAGTAGTATAAATGTATTTATCCCTGGCCTGGTCATATACTCCGAAATGGCAATCAGTAAAAACATTAAAGTCCTCCAGCTCAAATTGAAGATAAGCAGCCAGTGTATCACTATTTGCCGGCCAATCAATATTGGCAAGATAGAGATGTTGTTCCGGCTTTTCTATGAGTTCATTAAGTGAAGTAGAACTGTAGGATTTCACATCCATATCTTCATATAACCCACGAATAGCTTTTACAACACTATGATCAAATTCTTTTTGTTCAAAATTATACACCCGCTTTAACCAGGTGAGCTGAAATATAAGGATGACTGCAATAATAACGGTGCTGATAAAAATACCCAGCCGGAGCGTTGACGATCGTATATTGAATGCAGCCATGCGGAAAAGTCAGCACAAAGGTTTGAACAGTTTTTGGATATGTTTTGTTAACGTTGGTTAAGCAGCCGTTAACCACCAAGTTAATAAATAAAAAGCGGTCTCGCTGCAGACCGCTTTTAACCGAACCGAGGAAAACCACACTGTTACTGCTTATTTGTTTTTTTACTCAAGGGTTTATGTTTTTTTGGATGATGTTTCTTTTTGTTGACCGCTTCTGTTTTTTTTGCAGCAGCAGGAGCTGTCGAAGTTTTTGCCGGGGTAACACTAGCCGTGTTTGCCATCGGTGTTTTAGCTGTGGTCACTTTACTGGCCGTAGCTGGTTTTGCTTTCGCCGGTTGTTTTTGCGCCATCTGCGCTTGACTGATACTTGTAAACAGTAAGAGGGCGATTACCGGGACAATTAATTTTTTCATGATTGATAATTTTTTTTGTTGAATAAAATTGATACTGCTAAGTTGATCTATTCAAATCCGCAAAGCAAATATTCAGCCCTCCTTAACCGCTGCTTAACTTGCATTAACATATCTTAAAAACACTGACGCCTGAATGAATTATCAATTTAAAGGGATACACCAATCAGGTCAGGCGATAGATTCTCTATCCTTATTTTTTTGTGCATAAATAAAAATTGATCTGATCCGGATATAGACAATCTTCTCAAACAAAATATTTTGCAAAGCCAAAAAAGTTATAAATTCATAGGGCGAATGAATAAGACAATACATTCAATCCGTCTCGCCTGATTTTCACTTGCTCTATCTATTTTTTATCTCCTGTAAATCTAAAAGGAGGACACTATGTACGAAATGAATAATGCCAGCCGTCGTAATTTCCTCAAGACAACAGCTGTTGTAGGAGGAGGGCTATTGCTTGGTTTCCACATGCCTGCTTTTGCCCGCAATAGCCGGTTCGGGATAACTGATGTTACCAATTTTGCTCCCAATGCGTTTATCCGTATTGGCACGGATGATATCATTACTGTTATTGTGAATCACTCGGAAATGGGACAGGGCGCCTATACTTCTTTGCCTATGTTGGTAGCAGATGAACTGGATGCCGACTGGAGTAAGGTCCGCTTTGAATCGGCACCCGTTGATCCTGTTTATAATCATCCTGGTTTTGGTATGCAGGGAACAGGCGGTAGCACCAGCACCTGGGTAGAATGGGATCGCTTCCGCAATGCTGGAGCTGCAGGAAGATATATGTTAGTGGAGGCTGCTGCACAAACCTGGGGTGTGGATGCTGCAACGTGTAAAACAGAAAAAGGATTTGTTATTCACACAGCCACTGGTCGTAAATTATCCTATGGACAGTTGGTAGATAAAGCAGCGGCTATTAAAGCGCCGGAAAAGTTGAAATTAAAAGATCCCAAAGATTATAAATTCATCGGTAAGCCTGTAAAGCGGTTAGATACTCCTGAAAAAATAAATGGTACCGCTATATTTGGTATAGATGTAAAAGTTCCAAACCTCTTAACTGCATTGATAGCAAGACCACCGGTATTTGGTGGCAAAGCCAAAAGTTTTAATGCTTCTAAAGTAAAAGCTATACCCGGCGTAATAGAAGTAGTGGAAATAGATCGGGGCATTGCAATAGTCGCCAATGGATTTTGGCCGGCAAAGCTGGGCCGTGATGCACTGGATGTAGTTTGGGATGAAGGAGCTTTAGCATCATTAGACAGTTCAACCCAGGCTAAGCAATATGAAGAGTTGGCCAATCAACCCGGCGCTGTCGCAACAAAAGAGGGTGATATAGCTTCTGTAAAAGAGAAAGCTGTAAAAACAATAGAGGTCGCTTATGATCTTCCTTACCTCGCACATGCACCGATGGAGCCATTGAATTGTGTAGCAGATGTAAAAGCCGACAGTTGTGAAATATGGGTAGGTACACAGTTTCAAACCGTGGACCTGATGACAGCAGCACATATCACTGGCTTAAAACCTAACCAGGTAAAACTGCATACTACTTTATTAGGTGGTGGCTTTGGCCGGCGTGCTGTACTGGATGCACATTTTGTAAGTGAAGCCGTGCAGGTATCCAAAGCTATGAAAGCACCGGTGAAAGTAATATGGACACGGGAAGATGATATCAGGGGTGGTTACTATCGTCCTAAAGCGCATCATAAAATAAGCGCAGGTCTTGACGCTTCAGGCAAACCATTATACTGGCAACACAATATTGTTTGCCAATCATTTGCTGTAGGCACACCATTAGAAGCGATGATGGTAAAAGATGGAGTAGATTCAACGGCTGTTGAAGGTGCTTCTGATCTGCCTTATCATATCCCCAATCTGCATGTAGCATGGAATATGGCACCTAATGGTGTTCCCACACTATGGTGGCGTTCAGTAGGAAGTTCTCATACAGCATTTGTAGTAGAGGGAATGATTGATGAACTGGCAAAAGCTGCGGACAAAGATCCTTATCAATATCGCAGGATGTTACTGGAAAAACATCCACGGCTATTAAACGTATTGGATACAGTAGCAGAAAAAGCTGGCTGGAAAAACCCGGTAGCTGCTGGCCGTGGCAGGGGTATCGCTATTCATGAATCGTTTGGTAGTGTGGTAGCTCATGTGGCCGAAGTCTCCATCACCAAAAACAATACTTTAAAAGTTCATAAAGTTGTTACGGCTATCGATTGCGGGCAAGTAGTAAATCCTGATACCATTAAAGCGCAGATGGAAGGTTGCGTAGCTTTTGGATTAACGGCTGCCTTATATGGCGAAATAACTTTTGAAAAAGGAAGAGTAAAGCAACGCAATTTCCATGATTACAAAATACTTCGCATGAACGAAATGCCGCTTGTGGAAGTGCATATACTCGACAGTAAAGAAAAGATGGGAGGTGTAGGTGAACCCGGTGTTCCGCCTGTAGCGCCGGCAGTGATGAATGCGCTCTTTATGCTTACGGGAAAAAGAGTAAGAAGCTTGCCACTGCGTCCTGATGATCTTAAAAAGAAAGCATAATTCATTTATTATTATAAAGAATTTATCATGATAAATCTGAAAGTAAATGGTAAGGCATACCAGGTGGATGTTGACCCTTCTACGCCTATCTTATGGGTGCTGAGAGATACACTCGGTCTCAACGGAACTAAATTTGGATGCGGCATGGCGCAATGTGGCGCCTGCACTGTGCATCTGAATGGTGATGCCATTCGTTCCTGTGTGTCTCCTGTTTCAAGAGCAGCAGGTAAAGAGATCATGACGATCGAAGGATTGTCCGATGATATAACAAAACGATTACAGGAAGCATGGATTGCAGAAGATGTGCCACAGTGTGGCTATTGCCAGAGTGGCCAGATCATGGCAGCAGCTGTATTGCTTCGGAATAAACCCAACCCAACCGATAATGATATAGACCTGGGCATGTCGGGTAATATCTGTCGTTGCGGCACCTACCAGCGGGTAAGAAATGCTATCCACCGGGCTGCGAAGATGAAACCCAAAGCGGTGAAGTAACAAGTTGTTTAAACCACAAAGAAAGCATTATGAAAAAAAATACTGGCGATAGTCGCTTCAGCATTAAATATTTTTTATACTTCGTTTTGGCTTTGGGTTTTATTACAGCAGTAGCACAACCATTTAACAATAAAAAAAATAAAACAATATCGCCCGAAAATAAAGCGATAGCTGCTGCTACTATTACAGATGCAACAACAATCAACGATAAAAGTGATGCTGATAAGAAGCGGGAAGAAGAATCGGCCAATGCTTTCAATGAAGTATATAAAGTATTGATGCATCCGCGTTGCATGAATTGTCATCCATCGGGCGATGCGCCGTTGCAGGGCGACGATAGTCATATTCACGTCCAAAATGTAACACGGGGACCTGACGGTAAAGGGTTATATGCGATGAAATGTTCTAACTGTCATCAATCTGAAAATGTTGCCGGCCTTAATATGCCTCCTGGCAATCCCAACTGGCATTTGCCACCGGCCAATATGAAAATGATCTTCCAGGGAAGAACGCCTGCACAACTGGCACGGCAATTAAAAGATCCTAAACAAACAGGAAAATCCATGACACAGTTACTCGAACATGTAGAGCATGATAAGTTAGTGCTCGGTGGCTGGAACCCTGGTGATGGAAGAACATTACCGCCTATGAGTCACGAAGAGTTTGCCAAAAATTTTCGTGAATGGATTGAGAAGGGAGCTGCTATTCCTCAATAAGAACTTGCATCACTTATTCTTTCAATTCCAGTACTACAATGGATTGAGCAGGTAATTCGACTATAAGATCATTACCTTCTTTTTTGGCTCCGCTAAATTTGACAGGCTTTACAAGATCAGGCCTGGAAAAAGTATTGATATCATTAAATTTTGCTGATGTCAATACTTGCCCCTCAATGCTTTTCCAATTGAGTCCATTTAAGGTAGTTCGAACGGTGATCTTTTTTGAAGGATCAAGATTTACGAGTGAAATATGAATCGCACCCGTTGAATCCTGCGAAGCAGATATATTGACGGCCTGTATTTTTTCTGTTCCGTTTACATAATCAGGACTGCTGAACTGTACCGGCAACAATTTGGCATCCTGGTGCACTTTGTACATATCAAATACATGATAGGTAGGAGTAAGCAGCATTTTGTTTCCTTCGGTGAGTATCAATGCCTGCAATACATTCACTGCTTGTGCCAGGTTAGCCATCCGAACTCTTTCGCTATGGTTATTAAAAATATTAAGTGTTGTTCCCGCCACCAATGCATCTCTTAAACTATTTTGCTGGAAAAGAAAAGCTTCCGTAGTGCCGGGCTCAGCATTCGTCCAAATTCCCCACTCATCCACACACAACGCCACTCTTTTTTGCGGATCATAACGGTTCATGATCGCCTCATTTCTTGTTACAATATCTTCTATGACATACGCCCTGCTCAAGGCTGTGAAATATTCTTTCTCATTAAACTGGGTAGCCGATCCTTTATTACTCCAGTTGCCAGTAGGCACTGTATAATAATGTATGGAGATACCCCACATCTGGTTGAGCGGAATATTTTTCATACACACTTCAGTCCAGTTATAATCACCGGCATTGGCGCCACCTACTATTTTTTTCAACGGAGCTCCGGGATAGTTCTCACAAAAATTGGCGTATTGTTTATAGAGGTTAGAATAATATTCAGCGGTCATATTTCCACCACATCCCCAGTTCTCGTTGCCAACACCCCAAAAACTAACCTTGTAAGGATCGTTCTGTCCATTGGCCCGCCGTTGATTGGCTAATTTACTATCACCATTAAAATTGAGATATTCAATCCAGTTGGCCATTTCTTTGGGCGAACCGGTTCCTACATTACCCGCCATATAAGGTTCACAACCGATGAGTTTGCATAGCTCAAGAAATTCATGGGTGCCAAAGCTGTTATCTTCTGTTACCATGCCCCATGTTGTATTGATAGTTTTTGGACGCTGATCTCCTGGACCAATGCCATCGCTCCAATGATATTCATCTGCAAAGCATCCGCCCGGCCAACGAAGGTTCGGTACTTTTATTTTCTTCAATGCATTGACTACATCCATGCGAAAGCGATTGCCTGTATTCCCCGCAGGCGCATTGGTGATCCAGAAACCATCATATACGCAACGACCTAAATGTTCAGCAAACTGGCCATAGATATGGCGGCTGATGGTTGTTTTAGGTTCATAACCATTCAGGTAAGCCTTAACAACAGACTGACTGACTGAATGCGAAACGGAGAATAAAAATGCGAGGATGAAAATCGTTTTTGAAAAATAGTTGCAGCATTGCATATCGTTAGTTTTAATAGTCTGGCAATAAGTTCGAATCTATTAAAAGCGGCAAATGAAACCATCCTGTACCTACAGGATAGTGAAGACATGTCATTGTGCAGTTTGATACGTTATTTATTTCCCGCTGCGTAAATTTTTGTAACGCACCAGGGCTTCGATATAATAATAATCGCCATAGGTGAGTGGCACATCCACTTCTGTTTTATTGGGCAGATGACCTACACCATGTTTTATAATAAACCCTCCGTTGGAATTTCCGGTGACCCGGTAGGCAGTGGATGAAAGGCTTTTCAGTATGGTTTCAGCAGTACTTAAATATTCCTTTGCCGTTTTTGAATCAACATAGCCTGCAAGTTCAATCAAAGCGGAAGCCATGATGGAAGCGGCGGATGCATCTCTTAAAACGTTGGGAATGCCGGGAGCATTAAAATCCCAGTAAGGAATTTTATCAGCAGGTAAATTAGGGTGCGATAAAATGAACCTTGCAATTTTATTGGCCTGGTCCAGGTATTGTTTATCTTTCGTTTCTCTATACGTTTCGGTATAGCCATATAAACCCCAGGCTTGCCCTCTTGCCCATGCTGATTCATCTGCTGCACCCTGCGCCGTTCTTTTTTGTTTCACTTTTCCTGTTGTGCTGTCATAATTAATAACATGATAAGAACTGTTGTCTGGCCGGAAATGATTTTTCATCGTTGTGTTGGCATGTGTCACAGCGATCTTGTAAAAAGAAGAATCACCAGTAGCCTGCGTAGCCCAGAACAATAATTTTAAATTCATCATGTTGTCGATGATCACCAGGAAGTCGCCGGCCTTTGAATCCCAGGAACGGATGCAACCTACCGTAGGATCAAACCGTGTAGATAAAGATTTAGCGCTATTTACTAATATCTCTTTGTAGGAAGGATCCGGGTAAAGGCGGTTAGCATTTCCAAAACTGCAATACATCATAAAACCGAGATCATGCGTGTGGGTATTGAATTGTTCTTTTTTCAGCGGTTGCAGGATGCGCATTGCTTCATTCAATAGCACCGTGTCCTTTGTTTGTTCGTACAGGTATAATAAACTGCCGGGATAAAAACCACTGCACCACCAGCCTGAATTGCTGAATTCATATTTATCGGTAGTAGGAAAATATGTTTTAGGAAACTTATCAGCCGGAAGATTTTTTTTCAGCCACTTATATTGCGCAGCAGCTTCTGTAAAATAGACGGGAATTGATTTTTGGAGTTGTTTATTGGGTTTATAGGACGACTGGCAGAAAACATTGATACAACTAAACCATAGACCAATAAATAAAGCAATACGTAACCGGCTATAATAATTCATATGGTTATTTTATTTTTAATGGATTCAACTCAAATACGCTTGCGGGTTGTGGTGCTGCTGACGGCTATTGAAACTTGATTACCTCTTTCTCATCTCTAAAGATAAGGACTGTTGAAATCCGATTATTTTTTTCCACGCAATCAATTGCGGCCAGGAGATGTAAGAACGGAATGGCTGCACCGGGCAGTAGGTGAATATTTATTTTTCAGCAGGTAATAAGGGCCAGTCAATATTACGAACATGCGATTGCTTAATCATTTGTTCTATTTGTTTTACAACCAGGGGATATTGAGTTGCAATATTATTTTGTTCACCGGGGTCTTTATTAAGGTCATATAACTCAATCGGTGAATTGGGATCACTGGTTACATTTAACCGGACAGCTTTCCATTTTCCCCACCGCAGCGCCTGTCTTCCATTATTTTCATGAAACTCCCAGTATAAATAATTATGCGGCTCCTGCTTCCCTTTATTCAATAAAACAGGTAATAAAGAAATGCCGTCAATACCCCGGGTGATTTTCATGCCTGCCAGTTGTTGTAATGTAGGATAGATGTCCCAACCGGCAGCGATATGATCACTTACCCCAGGTTTTATTTTTCCTTTCCAGTAAGCGATAAAAGGTACCCGGATACCACCTTCATATAAATCCCTTTTAATTCCACGAAAATCTCCATTACTATTAAAGAATTCAGGATCGCCCCCGTTTTCTTTATGAGGCCCGTTATCACTGGTAAAAATGATCAGGGTATTATCTAAGGTTCCATTTTGTTTTAATGTTTCGATGATCTCTCCTACATATTTATCCAGGCGGCCTACCATGGCAGCGAAAGCTGCATGAGGATAAGGCTCTGCTTTCATATTATGTGACATGGTTTTTAATGCATCACCTGTAAGCGGCGATTCATTAAATTTCTTTTTGTAATACTCATACAAACTGTCATGTGGTACGATCACATCACCATGGGGTAAAGTATAGGGCAGGTAAGCAAAAAAAGGTTGATCATGTTTTTCATTTAAAAAATGTAATGCTTCCTTTTGTATGAGGTCTGCCGAATAGATGGAATCAGCCATAAGATTTACCGAAAGATCTATCCGTTCTTTATTCTTCCACAAATGATCGGGGTAGTAATCATGCGCCAGGGTCTGGCAATTGTATCCATAAAATTGATCGAATCCCTTTTTATTGGGATCACCGCTGGTAGTTATATAACCAAGTCCCCATTTGCCAAAGGCCGCAGTAGTATATCCGTGCTGTTGTAACAGGGTAGCGATAGTGGTAACAGAATCTGGTAACGGTGTCTGTCCTTCGGGTTCTGTTCCTTTATTACCTCTTATCGCTGTATGTCCTGTATGTAAACCAGTAAGCAAACTGGCCCTTGATGGTGCACAAACAGAAGTGCCGGCATAGAATTGAGTAAACTTTATTCCCCCGGCGGCCAATTTATCAATATGAGGTGTTTCTATTTTTTGCTGACCATAACACCCGGTTTCTCCATAGCCCAGGTCATCTGCAAGGATTAAAATGAAATTAGGTCGTTTGTTTTGTTGTGTTATACCAATAGCCGGTAACAGCAACATAATACAAACAATGGAGAGCACCCCTTTCATTTTTTATTATTTATGGTTTCGTAAAGTTCAGCTTCAATAATACTCAACGTTCCTTTTGCGGCAGCATCATCTCTTACAACGCCGTCATCTAATTTTTTTCCTGTTACTTCAATAAATTTGGCTGCATTATTTTCATTACTATTTGCGACGAGAGCAATCCGGACTTTCTTCCCTTTTACAGGTAAGCAGATAGCTGTAAAATAGCCTAAGCTACGTTGAGTGGTATCCTTAAAAACTTCTTTGCCATCCACTGTAATTCGCAATGGATAAGTACGGCTTCGAAAATTATTTAATTTTAAAGCTACCTCATTTATGATCGATGGTTCAGCCAGCTCATATTCGATCCAGGCAGTGGATAATTTTCCATCATTGAACCAGTCACTCATTTCATTGTCATCATAACTCCTGGCAACACTATCGATGTTAGCGCCGGCTGTTGCTTTTACAATCGTCAATGCCTTTCTTGATGGTGTAAATGAAGATGCAGAAGGAGTGGGGCCCCGTTGCAAACTGCCGCTCAATCCATGAGAAGGCAGTTGTTCACTCAATCCATTTTTTGTAACAACAGGAAACGACCGCAATGCTATTGAAGCAGATTTTAACCCGTCTGCATTTGCAGTTATTACTATGTTGCCTGCTTTTGTAGTAGAGCGGATCAATACCCTGTTCACACCACATTCCACAGGAAGTGATGTGGCTAAAATAAAATTGTCAGGTCCCTGTGCCATACCACCCCGCCATTCTGCCTCGCCTTCTAATTTAAAATTCACCATATTTAATGTCGTAGGACAACGATTACCTTTTTCATCTATTACTTCAACTTCTACCAGGGCGAGGTCATGACCGTTTGCCTGCATTCCTTTTGGATGTGTAATGGCCGTGAGCCGGATAGCAGCAGGCGAACCGGACGTTATTTTCTTCGTCTCACATAATTTATTATTGTTATTGCCATATCCAATTGCCGAGATGGTTCCTTTTTTCCATTGCACCTTTTTAAAGGTGAATAAGAAACGATTGCTCTGCATACCATATCCCAATGATTGGCCATTCACGAATAACTGCACTTTATCAGCCGATGAGATCACATAAACATCCTTCACAGTTGTATCACTATAATTCCAATGACCAATGATATGGATCCGTGGTTTCTCCACATCTACCCATCCATCCCACATTACCTGGTGAGCATAAAAGTTTTCTTTTGGTATTCTCAATGCATCTACCTCACCACTGCGGCGATAATTTTCTGCACCGCGATGATGGGTGTTGGTTTCAGAGAAAACAATATTCACACCACCAGAACTTACTCTTTTGCCTGTGCCGGGTCTTTCTTTCCAATACTCATACCAGCGAACAACATTTTCGATAGCATGCGACTCCTGGTTACGGTTGTATTCTTTTGCAGACTGGCCTTTATATAACGGCCCATCACCATCTTTATGAAAAGGCGGCGAATAGTCATCCCAGTATTTGCGCAACCCCTCATCTCTTGAATATTCCATCGCCCATACGGGTTTACCAGCACTTTTATTAATGTATAACATTTCACCACCATACTCAGCTTCCTTACTATTCAGCATCTCACGGCTGCCAATAGCACGGCCTCCGTTTGGATCATACCTGTCACGGATAGCTTTCATCTCTTTCATGTGGGCTTCACTGATATTCTCGTTGCCGCATTCATAAAAGATGATACTTGGATTGTTGCGGTTGTAAATGATTGCATCTTTCATCACTGCTTTCCGTTGTTCCCACCTGGTGCCATCAACATCTCTTTCCGCATCGCCAGCGGGCATTGCCTGCATCAGGCCAACACGATCGCAACTTTCAATATCCTGTTTCCAGGGTGTGATGTGCATCCAGCGGACAAGATTGCCATTACTTTCAATTATTTTTTTATTGCTGTAATCACTTAACCATGCCGGCACACTCATACCAATAGCCGGCCATTCATTGGAAGTGCGCTGGGCATAACCGTGCACCTGTATTACCCGGTCATTCAGGTAGATCATTCCATCTTTGAACTCCGTTTTGCGAAAACCAGTTTTAGTAACTACTGCATCTGTTGTCTTACCATTTACTTTCAGGTTGGTTTGCACCTCATATAAGTAGCCGTAGCCCCAGCTCCAGAAATTCAGGTTAGCGATCACTGATGAAGCCGATACAGTTTTTATTTCACCCTGGTTGATCGTTATCGGAGATGACGAAAACGTTTTGACTATTCTGCCGTCAATATCTTTTACGATTACTTCGTAAATAAAATTTTGGGAAGCAGCGGATTCATTTTTTACTTCAGAGCCTGCAACAATAGTAGCAGTGCGTTTTTTTATATCAAAATCTTTTGCATACATATATACACCTGTAGTACCCAGCGCAGTGAACAAGGGAAGTGTCTGGTACAAAGGTTCTGCAACATGGAGATAAACGTTTTTAGGAATGCCTCCATAGTTGGCATTAAAGTTCCTATCTATCCACTGGAATTTTGTATTGGTGGCTTTCTCTTTGTATTCCCAACTGTTATCCGTTCTTACTGCAATCACATTTTCTTCATCACCAAATTTTAATAAGGATGAAATATCAAACCCGAAAGCCATTATACCATTTTCATGTAAGCCTACATAATTCCCATTTATATAGATGCTGGCTGCTTGCCTTACTCCTTCAAATTCAATAAACACTTTTTTCCCTTTTGCTATGCCGGGTAATTTAAAACGTTTGCGATACCAGGCAATGCCAGTGCTGAGGTCAGCTATATCTTTTTTAAAAGCATCATCTTCATTCCAGGCATAAGGAAGCGTTACGGATTTCCATTTTGAATCGTCATACTTTTTCTGGATAGCCATTGAATCATCACCCACCCATACTTTCCAACCCGGGTTGAAATTGTATTTTACACGCTGTGCATTGATAGGGGCTATTGCAACAAAAATGATTAGGAGTAGTAACGAAAATCTTTTCACAGGGATTATTATTTTATTTTATAAACTTCAGTACCAGCCAGCAGAAAGCAACCCAACCCATAATCTTCAAAATCCGGGGTTTTATCATATCCTACAGGTTGACCATCTTTAGGTTCTTTGCCGGTACCCTGCACATAACCGAGTTTGCCATCCGGATGAACAGCTTCTTTTGTCATCACATTCCAGGCTTTGGTTAAAACGGGTTTGTAAATTTTTTTATCTAATATGCCGTTGTTAATACCCCAGGCAAATCCATAGACAAATAAAGAAGTGCCCGAAACTTCTTTGCCTCCAAAGTGAGTGGGATCTGCAAGGCTTACATTCCAATAACCATCGTTGCGTTGCAGCGGTAGTAACGCAGCGCACATATCTTTAAAGTCCTGCAGGTATTCATTGTAATGCGGATCAGTTTTGGGCAATGCTTGTAATGTTCTTGCAAGGGCAGCTACTACCCAGCCATTGCCACGGCTCCAGTAACAATCATCACCATTGGGTTCTTTATAGGGTGGAACGAAATCTTTATCTCTCCACCATAATTTATCCGATGGGTTGTACAACCCGTTTCCACCATGTTTGTATTTGGAAAAAGCATACATCTCATACATTCTCCTGAAATAGCTGCTGTCATTATAGAGGTTACCCAATTTTACAAATACGGGCATGGCCATTTGCAAGGCATCGATCCAGTTCCAGTCATCTACTTTTAGAGTAAGCAGCATGGAGTCAACGGAAGCTTTGATATCTCTGACTCTTTCAGGATGTTGTTTGTTATCGAGCAGGTACATATCAATATAAGTCTGTCCGCAGCATTGATTGTCGGCGTTTCTTGTTTTAGCGCCTCCACGTAAACCCCATTTGTGTTTTTCACCCCATTGCAATGCATAATCATAATAAGCTTTTTGCTTGTCGATCACATGTAAGGCCATCAATCCTTCATAATACACTGCCCTTGTCCAGATATTACTGGGTCTTTCAATATTGGTAAATATAGGTTTACCGGCATCGGGCCATTTGTTCATGAAATACTGGTTGACCAAACGAAGGGTCTCTATTATTTTCTTTTTTGCCGGTAATTTTTGGGAGTGAGCGGCAACAGCAAACGCAAATAGAAACAGGAAAGAAAATATTTTTTTCATATAGCAGTAATTATAACAATTAAAAATCAATATCAGGCAAATGCATACCGGATTCTATCCCGTTGCATCCTGTAATTTTTTAAGGCATCTTTATCAATCCTTCCCATTTCACTTTCCAGCTTTTTGGGAAACCTATATTCCTTTCTTTATCAGCATCGGTTCCGGTACACATCAGGGCGACTGCGTTTAATACGCCACCATTGCCGGGCAAATAAATTGTCAATCGCTCATCCTGGAAATTATGTCCGTTTTTCAAATAGGTATTGGTGCGGATCGGCATTAACAATGCTTCCACTGCTTTCTCCGGCATGTGAAGTCTTGCAGCCGTCATGGCCACCAACGGAAAATCCCAACCCCAGGTATCATCCCATTTCCAAATTTTCCAAACCAGGTCAAATGTATTTTTCATTATCACTGTATCTAATCCATTCGCAGCGGGCAAACTACTGTATGCACCTAATACAGCCGGGTGATCAACCAGATATTTGGAGGTATCGCTATAACAATCAGGCGTACTTTCTGTAGCCAGGTACACAGCATTGGCTTGTGGAAGCGGGGCCAGGTTATTAATTATCTCATCCCATTTTTTTTCTCTTGCCAAACCTAATCTTGTTTTCCATTGCTGTGCCACATTGAGAGCCCAGCTCCAGTAAGCCAATTCATACGTTGGGTTAAACGTTTTCACCGCATCAAAACATTCCTGTGCAGGGATCAGCCCTTTGCCCAGGTTATATTTTTTTGTTTGTGCATTGTAAGAAGGGAAAGAAGCCATAAAATCTGCTGTAGCAAAAAGCAAATCTTTGTATTTGTTTAATGTTTGACTGGTGGGCTTGCTCCGATAAAGCAATTCTGCCATGTAAATAAAATGCGGCTGCTGCCAAATCAAAAATGCACCGACAGATGATGGTGATTCATTACCATCATTATCAGTCATCTTTTGCCAACGCAATCCATCAAAGCCCTGGCGTTTGGCTAAAGCAAAAGCTTTGTCGGCTACTTTAAAATACCAATTCAAACTTCTTTCCATCAAATCAATCCTTCCCCACTGTGCATAGTGAACGGCATGCCACCAATGCATTTCTAAGTGTGGTTTGCCATACCAACTATTATACGTCAGCCCTGTTTCCTGTGGTGGATAATCAGAAGAACATTGGATTTTGGTAAGGTATTGAGATAATATCGTTCTTCTTTCTATTTCAAAGGCCCGTTTGTCTTTTACCTGTGAAAAATCAACAGCGCCGCCACTGAGCCAGAATTTTTGCCAACCAGCAATGCTGCTTGATTTTGTTTTCAGAAAATCCGGTACAATCGTTACAGGTTTTCTTTCGCTGAAAGAACAGGTAAATTCAAAAAGATCTTTTTTACCGGAAGGTTCTAATAAAAAATAATGATCGCTTTTCTTTTTGATAGTTCCCGAGGTCCAGTTTAAGGAGGTATAATAATTAGTTGTATCCAGTGTTCTCTTAATAATTGCCTGGCTGGTATATTGGGAAATGATGGTCGAATGGTGCATTTCATTATTAAGCCAATTATTGCCCACATCCTTCCATTGCCCGTTTGGATATGGAAAACGAATTCTTACCTGGATTCGTTTATCTGTCAATAAGGGAGATTCGATGCTGAATGAAACAGCATCCCATTGCTGGTGAGCAATCGTTGTTACTTTTACAGGTATCCCCTCAACTGAAAAAGAGCTGGTAATAATCCCTGTCCACATATCCAGTTGCTGATGGATATCTTTTATATCTGCTACCGTTACCAATGAACCGTTATTCTTTTTTATTTCTAACCCGATATTTCCTAACTGCAGGCGATGCTGGTTGACCCGAAAATATTCAACTGCTTTTTTTGCTCTTTCCGGTTCTTTGGGTTGGACAGTGTAAGAAATTTTTCTTCCTTCCAGGTCATAGATTTTTTGCGCCTCTTCTACTTTCAGGTTTTCTGTATTGGGAAAACTATGCCAGCCCCAAACAGATTGTGTACCTAATGGAACTCCTTTTGCATACGCTTCAGGAAAGCTCTGCATGCCGGTGGCATCAGCAGTAAAAGCAAAATTTCCATTACCAACAGAAAGGGATGCTAATGAGTCAATGCGATCGATTAGTACAGTATGCCGCTGCACCACTGCTTTCCTGTTGATCTTTTGAGCAACCAGGAATAGGGGGCTTGCAATAACAAAAAGTACACAACCTATTTCCAGGAAAATTTTCCGCATCAGTTTTAATTCATGTATTTTTTAATATTCCCGGGATTGATTCGTTTTAATTCGGCAGCCACTATTTCTGCATTCAATTTAGCCCCATCGTTATTGGTATGTGTATTGTCTGCCTGGAAAAATAATTTAACTGCCTCTTGTCCCATGGCATCATATTTATCAGCAACCAATCCATTCAGTTCGATATAATAAGCTCCTTCCTGTTCCGCCACCTGCTTGGCCCATAAAGCCCAGGAATCAGAAGAACGGTTTACTTTGCCGTCCTTCCAGTTATTTCTTGGAACAAGAGAACATATAATAGGTATGGCGCCTTTGGCTTTTGTTTC
>DASVOE010000078.1:0-27041 GCA_036383515.1 Chitinophagaceae bacterium
TTGCCATCTCGGTAACCAGGGGAATAATTTAAATGAATTATCAAAATCACTTGACAGGTACCCGAATATGATGCTCGATATGTCTGCACGTCATTATGAACTTAACCGGACACCCAGGGCCGCTGCTGCATTCTTATCAAAATACGCAAACAGGGTAATGTTTGGAACCGATCTGCCAGGCATCATGTCTAATGGCATGTATGAAAATTACTGGCGTTTACTGGAAACTGCAGATGAATATGTGAAAGGGCCTTCGTGGTGGATGTTGTATGGACTTAATTTGCCTGCTCCGGTTCTTGAACTTTTGTATCGCGGTAATGCAAAAAGAGTTTTGAACTGGAAACAGTGATAGCCATTATTATGTTTTAACTCACGTGAGGCTTGTTATGCCAGTTCTCCTTCAAGATGTCCAACAAAAAATAAGTGGAATTGCCACAAAGACACGACGACACAAAGCTTAATCTTCTACATTGAATTCCTTCGTGACTTTGTGCCTTCGTGGCAAAACTTGTATTCTTTCTACTTATTTGATTTTTTAATTTACTTTGAATTTGCGTTAACGGCATTGTGTCCTTTTCTTAATAAAACCGATAACTCTTTAACTATAGAAGCGAATTGTGGATCGGTGGCAAGGTTAGTTATTTCGCCTTTGTCATTCTGCTCATCATATAATTCAACTCCTGCTTTTCCCTGGTCCCATTCCGTGTATCTCCATCTTTCCGTACGAATACTTCGTCCCATTATCTTACCCCTGCTAACCTGGGTTAGTCCTGGTCGATCCCAGGCGGCTCCCGGATTTTTTAATAAAGCTGTTAAGCTTACTCCGGAAACTTTTTGAGTCAGTTTTAAATTGCATAGATCGGCAAGAGTTGGATAAAGATCGAGTAGTTCAACAATTCGTTCTGAAGCCTTTCCGTTTATGCCTCCCGGAACAGAAATGATTAATGGCACTTTTGCTGAATTTTCGAAAAGGCTCTGCTTCATCCATTGGCCATGCTGTCCTAAATTATAACCATGGTCACTCCATAAAACTATAATAGTGTTGTCTGATAACTTTAGTTCATCAAGTCCGTCTAATAACCTTCCTACCTGTGCATCCATAAATGAGATGGCTGCGTGATACCCACGGATTGCTTCCTTAAGCTGGGTTTCACTTAAACCCCAATTGGCCGGCTTTGTAAAAAATGCAGCTTCAGGTATATCGTCAAGATCATTAGCTGGTTCGTTGGGAAGATTGATTTTGTCAGTAGGATACAAATCGAAATACTTTTTAGGAGCTACATACGGCGTATGAGGTCTGAAAAAACCAACAGCAAGAAAAAAAGGCTTATCCTTATTTTCCTTCATTAATTTAATTGCTTCTGTTGCTACCTTACCATCAGTCTGCTCTTCATCTGTACCTTCTGCAGATAAATAAGATAATGCAGAACCAAGACCTCTTGAAGGAGTAAAATTTATTACTTTGTTTTGTTCAGTTTTATCTCTTCCTATAGGATTAATGCGTTGTTCCCACGATAACGAATCATCTAAACCGTTTGTGCCTATATCATTGGGTACACCATAATGAAATATTTTTCCTACCCTGGCGGAATAATAACCATTTTGTTTAAACAATTGTGGTATCGTCACTGCATCGGGAATCGTTTGACGTATAGAAGTTTGAAGGTCATAGATTTTTGTTTCGTCAGGAGTTAAGCCGGTAAGTATTGATGTTCTGCTTGGATTGCATAACGGGAATTGACAATAGGCACGGTCAAACTTAATTCCTCTTTTAGCCAGGCGTTCAATATTTGGTGTACTCATTTCCTTATGACCATAAATGCTCAGATCATTATTGCAATCGTCGGTAGCAATAAAAAGGACATTATATTTTTTGGTAACAGATGTAGCTTTAGGGGCAGGCTTAAAAGATATTAAACCAATAAGAGTAATCGTACAGGCAACTACAGCAAACATTGCTATTCCATTGTATATGCCAACATTGATTTTTCTCTTGTTCATTGGATTAGTATTTATCTCAATTTTTAATTACAGTGTTTATGGCATGTCAAACATAATATTATTTAAGCGAGAATTCTTTAACGGCGCTTGCTTTGTACCCGATTTTTTCTGCCAAAGCATATAATTGTTATGATCTTTTATTTTGATTGGCCCTGTATATAGCTGCCATTTATTTGCTACAGGCTTTTGTCCTTCGGGAAGTAGTTGCCACGATATAGAGTTGCCTGCACTTATAATAAGTTTCTAAATAAATTTTCTGACACACAAACTATTTTCTGAACACGAATTCCTTTAAAATACCATAGTGACGAATCAATTCTTGTTTTAGTTTTCATATCAAACAGAAGGAATTATACCGGCAAACGGTTTCCGCTTTCAAATATTTCTTTCGCATTTATTCCCGGACCTAATTCATATAACCGTTTTGCCTGGCTGAGTTCATTGTTCATCAATGTAACCCGTTCTGCATCTTCTTCTATTTTAAGAAAAGTGTTAGCGCCTTCAACTGCACGGCAATTATAAATAAACGCTCCCTTTACATTTTTCAACCAGCAAACAGGAGTTTTTGCATGTAAGGCCTGGCGGCCAATGAAACCTGCGATCTCCAGGTTATTTACATGCCAGCACCGGATAGCGCCACCCCATTCGGCTTTTTCTGCACTGCTCCAGGAAAGTTCAACGTTTCGCAGTTTAAGGTTATCTACATAGCGGCAGAAAATATCAAAGGGCGCCCGGTGATGTCCCCATGGTGTAAAGGGATCGGGTGGATTTTCATTAAACGTTGTATCGCGGCCTTCCTGGATAATGATCCGGATATTTTCAAAGGTTAGTCCATCTATATGTTTTTCTTTGGCTCCGCTGATGAACATTCCACCTTGCCCTGTTACGATCATATTCGAGATCATTACATTTCTTATTGTTCCCCATGCAGTTTGATCGGTTCTCCGGTGAGACCATATATAGACCGGTTGTCCTCCATTTTTTAACTTATCGGTATCCATCGTGATATTACTGACGATCATTCCGTCAAGAACACCGCCATCACGCATCCATAAGCCTACTGCACATCCCGAATCATGAATAGTGCAATTAGAAAATGTTATGTTCCTGAATTCACCATACGATTCGGAGCCGATCTTTAAAGCGCTTTCGGATGTTTGTATGATACAGTTTGTAACCGTTATATCTCTTGAAACTTTATTTCCACCTGGTCTGTCAGTAATTTTTAAAACAATAGCGTCATCGCCGCATTTCAAATAACAATTGGAAATGGTTACTATTGAACAGCCGTCGGGATCTATTCCATCCGTATTGGGTCCGTCTTCTTCAAAAACATCATTTAAAATAGAGATTCCTGTTATATTCATACGAATGCAATCAGTAGGATGAATTGTCCAGGCAGGGCTGTTGCGAATGGTAAATGATTCGAGTAATATATTTTCACAACGTGTTAAAAGTATCGTCATATTGGGACGCCATTCACCCGTGACCCACCTGCCATTATTATCTTTTACCCAAAAAGACTGGCCGTTTGCATCAATCGTTCCCTGCCCGGTGATAGAAATATTCTTTGCATCGGTTGCAGATATCAAACATGGATGATCTCCGTAATAATCTTTTTTAAGTTTACTTCCCCATATTGTTGTTCCTGCCGAAAGATGAATGTTTACATTGGTTTTGATAACCAAACTCCCGGTTAAAAAATCGCCGGGCGGGAGAAACACAGTGCCACCGCCGTTGCTGCTGCATGTATCAATGACTGTTTGAATAATGGAAGTGTTTAGAAAGATGCCATTGCCTACGGCACCAAATGTAATGATGTTGTAAATCCCCAATTCACCCGGTGCTGTACCTTTATTCTTCTTTTTGAGTGATTGACTATTACTAGTAACAGGCAACATAGATAAACCTACACCCGCTGCTGCTGTTATTGCAGCGCCAATAAAATTGCGCCGTGTATCATTGATTTCACTACTATTCATGCTGTTGTTTAAAATTTTCTGTTTACCTATACCAGGATAACTTAAATCTATATTATTGAAATTTTGGGATAACAGGTCAATAAGTATCGAGAACGTTTCCGCTTTTTATCAGGCGCTGTGCAGCATGCCGGGTGGATTTATTATTATCTTTCATTACTGTTTTAAGCGATTGTACAAACACACTTCTATATTTTAAATTACTTTCTAAGCACTTCAAAATTATTTCAACCTCAAAAAATCAGTTTGTGAAAACTAAATACAATACCATGGTCAGTTGTTTAAAAATGTCAACGAAATGGATAGCATTGATTGCAATAACTGCCTTTACAGCTGCATTGCCTTTGGATCTTATAGCAGGGAAAGTGCCACCAGCCTCCGTTACACTGGTTAAAAATGGACAGGCACTTCTTACCGTATTGGTTGATCCCGCTCTTCTTCCGCTGGATAAAAAAGAAGTAGTTACGGGAAATAGTGAACGTGGTGAGGAGTCATTCGATCCAATTAGTGAACAGCGTAAGGCGGTACGTGAATTGATTCAATACGTGAAAGAAATATCCGGCGCTGAATTAAAAGTTGAAGCTGCTAAGAAAGGGGCTACTGGTTGCTACGTAGGATTGGCTTCAAATTTTCCCTGGTTAAAAAAAGACCTGAAAGAATTGGGGGATGAAGGTTTCCAGATAATTTCTGAAAACAAGAATATTTGTCTTCTTGCATATAAACCCCTGGGTGTTCGTCATGCGGTAAGTAGTTTATTGATGGAGCAGGGCGTTCGCTGGTTTTTCCCGGGAAAAGTATGGGAAGAAGTACCAAAGAAAACGACAATAGAAGTTGCTTCCTCAAAGCAAATCCCAACCTACAACCTCGGAAGAACAGTATGGTATGGCTATAGCAGCTATGCTCAGCCATTGAAAGACCAGGCGGATTGGAATTATCACAATCGCATGGGCAGTGCAGCGCCTGTAAGTATAGGTCATACAGGTTATGGAATAGATCCGGAGAAAGATTTTGCAACACATCCTGAATGGTTTGCGTTGGTTAAAGGTCAGCGTAAGACTTCAAAAGTATGTTACTCCAATCCGGAAGTGATTCAGCAGATGATAAAATATGCGATGAACCAGGCAGCAAATGGAGCAACATCCGTCAGCCTTACCCCGGCAGACGGCCTTGGATACTGCGAATGCGATAAATGTTTTGGTGTTGCAAAAGGAGGGGAGGTGAAGGAACTTAAAGGTTCGTTCTTTGCTACTCGTCCTGATGGAGTGTTGGTATGTACTATTTCAGAAACATTATTCAACGCAGTAAATAAAGTTGCAAAAGCAGTTGGAGAAAAATACCCGAATGTAATGCTGGGTTGCTATGGATATAGTGCTTACTCTCACCCTCCTTCTTTCAAGCTTGAACCGAATGTATTTGTTCAAACAACAACCGAATATCGCCGTACCCCGCTGAGCCTGGAAGACCAGATTGATATGTGGGGCAAAAGGGCAAGCCACGTAGGTATCCGCGGTTACTGGAGCGTTTATCAATGGGACTGGGACAATCCAAAAGTTGGTAAATTCATTCCCGAAGAAGTTCAAAAAGATCTTCAATTCTACAACAAGCATAATGCTGCTGCCTACAATACGGAAGCATGTGATAACTGGGCTCCCAGGGGATTAACTTATTATGTGGGCTCACAACTGTTATGGAATGTAAATAGCGATGTTAAGACGATCATTAAAGATTTCTACGAGAAAGCTTTCGGCCCCGCTGCTACTGCTATGCAGCGATACTATATACGCTGGTATGGGCCTAGTGTATCAGTGTTAAATTCATCATCTGCTAATGGTAATAACGACAATATGAAAATAGGGCTGGATGAGCTGGCAGATTATAATCCCAAATCATCTATGGCCTCAAGAGCAGCGCTGACTGCAGCTTTTAAAGACCTGGATGAAGCGGCGAAGCTTGTTGCCAACCAACCCAAATACCAGCAGCGTATTGATCAGATGCGTATGTATGCTTATTATTTATTGCTGCGGAACAAAGTTTGGGAAGCAGCAGCTGCAAAAGATAATGCTGCCATTATTGAAGCGATAAAGAATGAAACAATGTTTGGGGCACGTCTTACAAACACCAACATGATCCACACAAAACCCTTGCTGGGTAAGGGATTTATGCGCCTTTTTAAAGACTATGAACCGCTTTTAAAGAACATTCCTGAAAGCCAGGAAAGTGAAAAAGGCTGGCGCAAACCCGGAGAAGTTCCAACGCATGCAGAGCTGGAACAACTTTGGTCTGAAGGAAAAAAATACCTGGGTGTATAACTGTATTGGAATATTTTTTTAAAATATATTTATTTAAACGGCCCTGTTCAGACGGCTACCACTTACTATTAAGGTACAAGGTAGGCACTCCTTTTTAAAGATTGACAAGGAGGACAAGCGATTAAGAGTAAAGGAGATTAAATAAAGATAAACCTGTTGGTAATAGTGATTAAGTTCTTTATAATCAGGGGTTAAAATTTTAAGTTTATAACTTGTCACGTTGAATGACTAAACAAAGTATATTTGGTTGTATCAAAACAACCAATAAAAACGGTCAAGTGGTGAGACTTGACCGCCAATTAGGTTTTGATACTTTGCCCGTCGTAAGATTTACAGTGTTGGACTACTTACTTCTTAGTAGCATTTTTCGCCTAATCTTTCCCCAATGAGAGGATAGGGCGAATATAACGAATTTTAGCCCCTTGATAATAGTCGAGGGGCTTTTTTGTAGTGCAAAACATAACCACATTTTGTGGATAAGGAGATTGATGTTTTAATGTGTTTATACTATTACCTTCGCCACCCTTTCAAAAGTATTTTAAGTGAAAATAGGTGGGTTTATTGATGGACACTATCTGGCCTTTCTTTGCTCTTATCATTCTTTGTGTTACTGTCGGATTTGCTCTTGGGTATATCAAAGGGAAATATGACGGTAATAGAGTCCAGTAGCTCCCTGTTTTTAATACCTAATGAAGTCGTATCTTCTCTTAGTTGTTTATTTTCTCTATTTAGTTCTATGTTTTTAATCTCTCCCTTATTCTCTGCCAAAAGCCATCCTAACCCAAAGGGCAATCCTAAAACCAGTATTATAGTTCCGATTAAATTCAAAGTGTCTCTACGCTTGAGCCAATTTATAAAAATGCGAAACTGGTTAGCTTTTGGCGGGTAAACTGGAACTTCTTTTATAACCTCTTTAATTACTTCTTTCTCCACAATTCTATCCACGTATTTAATGATAGGTGCTGGTTCTTTCAATGGCTTATCTCTGTTAATACTTTCAATGCACCTTTGTAAAAAATCAGTCATTGTTGTACGGGCGTAGATTAGTTGAGTATTAATCGGAGTTTTGGAAAACTTATCGATAAGATGAAACCCGATTAAAAAAAGAGACTCTTCAGAACCACTCCCGAATATTTTTTTTATTTCAGATTTTGTTTGTGTTAGCCATGTTATATGGGTATTGTCGTTAACCCATTTCAAACTATCAATCTGTTCGTTTAGTATTTTAACGGCTTGTTCGTTTGTCATGCAGGCAAAAATACTTGAATAATAACTAAACAAATATTAGGTAGAATGACGGACAAGATATATTTTAATGTCATCAATAGGGAGACTATTTCGGTTGCTTTTGATTGCTCAATAGCAGAAGCATTAATAAACTTTTGAAAATTACTTATCAAATAAGAACCATTATCTATTACTGATAACAGTTCTTTAGTTTCTTCTTGTCCTTCCGGATTTGTTCCTTCATTAGTGATAGCAGCCGTTCAGACAGGGCCGTTTAAATAAAAAATGGTTGTATTAAACCATCAGTTGCCGGAATATCTTTTCTTTTTCCATTACCTTCTTTAGAAGCATGGCCTGGTTGCCTGCCCTTACAAGATTATGCTCTTTATATGTTGCGCCATAATAAATATCATTATTAAGATGGTCCGTGAGAAAACGCATCGCCTGCATATAGATCATAAATTTCCCAGCGTAAATAAAATGATCCTTTTCTTCAGCTGATAATTCAGTCCCCATTTCACTCATATAGCCTTTCCAGATGGCGGTAAAATATTCTTCTCTCACCTGGATTTTTGAAAAGTCTTTTTCTTCTTCGCTTACTGGAGACAGGTAGGTACGCATCATATCACCGGCATCGCTTATATAATAGCCGGGCATAACGGTATCCAGGTCTATCACACACAATCCTTTATCAGTATCATCAAAAAGTACATTGCTTATCTTGGTGTCGTGGTGTGTTACCCTTCGTTTAAATGCCGGATCTTGTAAAATTTCTTCATACTTGTCAACTATCGATTTATTTAGAATGATGAAATCGATGAGTTCTTTGGATTGCTGAATCCTTTGTTGATCCCCGGTTTTCAACGCCTGGTTAAATTGTTCATACCGGAGAGAAAGGTTATGAAAATCAGGCAACGTGATCTTTAATTGCTCAACAGGAAAACCGGATAATACCCGTGTAAATGCTGCGAATTTCTTTGCTGCTTCATAAGCCTGCTCAGGCTTGTTTACAACATCAATCGTGTGCGATCCTTTTACATAGGGAGTAAGCCGGAAATATCCTTCGTTTACATAGACCATTCCCTCATTCCTGCTTGTTTGCACCGGAGCGGCAAATAAAAACCCGGGATGCTGCAATGATAAATAATCAGCAAGTATCCGAACGTTGTGTGCAATGTTTTCAGGGGTTTTAAAAATTGTATGATTGATCTTTTGCAAAATAAAATCATCCTGTGAATTTTTAACCCGCCAGGTTTGATTAATAAGGCCATTTCCGAATGTTTCTACGATAAATTGGCCAGGCAGTAAATTATATGCAGATAATATTTTTTCCATAACAGGTCAATGCTGTTGTTTTCAACAAACATATATGACTTATGCCTGTTCACAAAACAATACCTCTCCTGCATTTTATTATTTCCAATTTATAGTATAAAATACAAAGCAGTTCCAGGGTTAAACCAGCGTTTCTTTATCTTTTAAATGCTTATTTACGACCAGCGATTATTTTCGAAACCGTTCTCGCTCTTTTTTATCGCAAAAGAGGGTAGAGTTTGTTCGGATATATATAAGTTTGAATTACATAGCATTTTTCCTGAAAATGCTGTCATTAATCATTTCCTTTTATTAATTGCCCTGGGTTTAGATTTTTTCATTTACCAAATAAGATGAATAATAAACGTAGAGATTTTTTAAAACTTGGCAGTATTGCCGGCCTTGGAATTATCAGCAACCTGGTTAAACCTGCTGATGTTGTTGGCCAAACGATAAGTGATGGACGCTCCACCAACCTTCAACGGTTCAATATGAGTGGGTATGCAGCACCTAAACTGGATAAGGTACGCATTGGTTTTATCGGTTTGGGAAACAGGGGGCCTGCCCATGTATCGCAGACAAGTAAACTGGAAGGTGTGGAAATAATGGCTTTATGCGACCTGAGACCTGAAAAATTAGAAGCCGCAAAAAAGAAAATTGAAAATGCGCATATTGATCCAACGTTATATAAAGGGAAAGAAGACTGGAAAAAATTATGTGAGCGAAAGGATATTGACCTCGTATATATTGCCACTCCTTGGTATTTGCATGCCCCCATGGCCTTATATGCGATGGAGCATGGAAAACATGTGGTCATGGAAGTTCCTGGTGCAATAACGCTGGCGGATAGCTGGAAATTAGTGGATACATCTGAACGGACACGAAAGCATTGCATGATCTTAGAGAACAGTTGTTATGATTTTTTTGAACTGTTGACGCTGAACATGGCCCGCCAGGGTTTTTTTGGAGAAATTGTTCATTGCGAAGGCGCTTATATCCATGCACTGATGCAGGGAAATTTTTCAAAGGCCAAATATTGGGATATGTGGCGGTTGAAACAAAACGCCACCAGGAACGGGAATCTTTATCCGACGCACGGTTTGGGACCTGTGGCGCAGGTAATGAACATCAACCGGGGTGATAGAATGGATTATATGGTTGCTATGTCCAGCAATGATTTTATGATGGGAGCAATGGCAAAACAGCTGGCCGCAAAAGACAACTTTTATCAGCCCTATGTCAGCAAGCACTTCCGCGGCAATATGAATACGACTACCATCAAAACAGTAAAAGGGCGTACCATAATGCTACAGCATGATGTTACATCACCCAGGCCCTACTCCCGGATTCACCTGGTAAGCGGCACAAAAGGCACTGCACAAAAATATCCGCTCACAGGTACGGATGGGCGAATAGCGGTTTCATACGACATGAGTGATCCTGAACAATACAATAAAACACCTGCGCCCGAATGGATCCCGGCGGAAGAATATCGTTCAACTGTTGAAAAATATACGCCTGCCATTGTTCAAAAGGTAGGAGAGCTGGCCAAACAGGTAGGAGGACATGGTGGGATGGACTTTTTAATGAACTGGCGTTTGATTGATTGTTTACGCAACGGTCTGCCGCTTGATATTGATGTATACGATACGGCAAGCTGGGGTTGTATCGGTCCATTGAGTGAGCTATCGGTTGCCAAACGTGCTACTGTGGAAATACCAGACTTTACACGGGGATCATGGAAAACCAATCAGCCTTTGGACATTGAACTTAAGCAGGGGGGAAATACTAAAGTAATAATATAATATATAAACAAATTTAGAAATGGAGATTACCATAACCAGGGATGCTGTCGAATTAGGAAAGGAGGCCGGGAAGGCAGCCTCGCAAAAAATTCAAAAAACGATCACAGAAAAAGGATATGCAAATGTTATTCTTGCTACCGGTACAAGCCAGTTTGAAACATTGAACCAACTCGTATCCGAAAAAGATATTGACTGGAGTAAGGTAGTAATGTTTCATTTAGATGAGTATATTGAATTACCTGTTACCCATATCGCAAGTTTTAGAAAATATCTGAAAGAACGGTTCTTAGAAAAAGTTCCCTCTTTAAAAGCAGTGCATCTTATAGATGGTGAGAAGAACCCGGAAGCGGAATGTGCCAGGTTAGGAGAATTAATCAACCAGCATCCAATAGATGTAGCGCTGGTTGGCATTGGCGAAAATGGTCACCTTGCCTTCAATGATCCTCCTGCTGATTTCAATACGGAAAAGCCATATTTGGTGGTTGAGTTAGATGAATTGTGCAGGAAGCAGCAATTAGCCGAGGGTTGGTTTACATCATTAGAAGAAATTCCTGCCAGGGCCATCAGCATGTCCATACATCAAATAATGAAATCAAAAAGTATTATTTGTTCAGTACCTGATCAGCGGAAAGCGGTGGCGGTTAAAAATTGTCTTGAACATTTACCGACGGAAAAGTATCCTGCAAGTATATTGCAGCTACATCCTAATTGTAAATTTTATTTTGACAGGTACTCTGCGACATTATTATCCGAGCAGATAAGGGTAAAGGCAGGAAACAAAGATTTTTCGTTTATAGATAAGTAAAAGGTTTCATTTACATGGGCCAGGCTCAGAACGCAACTGTAGAAGTGAGTTCCTTAACAAGGAAGGATACTTTCATTTCTATACTTATCATAGGGCTTTTGTTTTTTATTTTTGGTTTTGTATCCTGGATGAATGCTATCCTGATACCTTATTTTAAGATTGCCTGTGAGCTTTCGAATTTTCAATCTTACCTCGTAACTTTTGCTTTCTACATTTCTTATTTTGTTATATCAGTTCCCTCTTCATTTCTTTTAAAAAAGGTTGGATTTAAAAAAGGAATGATGATAGGTTTTTGGACAATGGCTATAGGGGCTTTTATTTTTGTGCCTGCGGCGCTTACAAGAACCTATGAACTCTTCCTGTTGGGTCTTTTTACAATCGGCGCCGGCCTGGCAGTGTTGCAAACTGCAGCTAATCCATATATAACAGTGTTAGGTCCTAAAGAAAGAGCTGCCCAGCGAATAAGTATTATGGGTATTTGCAATAAAGGCGCCGGGATTCTTGCCCCGCTTTTATTTGCAGCTGTTATTTTGAAAGCAACTGATACGGGCTTATTTGCGCAACTGCATACAATGGGTGTAGTAGAAAGAAATGCTGCACTGGATGAACTGGTCAGGAGAGTAATTATTCCCTATTCATGTATAGGCATTGTACTTTTTGGGTTGGGATTGATGGTACGGTATTCGCCTCTTCCAGAAATTAATACAGAAAATGAAAGCGCCGAGATCAGCCTGACTAATTCTTCAAAGAAAAACATATTTCAATTTCCGCATACTGTTTTAGGCGCTGTTGCCATTTTTCTTCACGTAGGAACACAGGTTATTGCTATTGATACCATTATTGGATATGCTGGTTCAATGCATATTCAATTGATGGAGGCAAAGGTGTTTCCATCGTATACGCTTTTTGCAACTATTTGTGGCTACATACTTGGCATTATTTGCATTCCCAAATTAATAAGCCAGGTAACTATGCTGAAGTTTTGTACTTTACTGGGAGGAGCATTAACATTGCTTATCGTTTTTGCAAAGGGTAGTGTTTCTTTCTTAGGACACCAGGCTGATATCTCCATCTGGTTCGTAGTGCTTTTAGGTTTGGCTAATTCGCTTATATGGGCAGGCATCTGGCCATTGGCACTAGATGGGTTAGGGAAATTTACCAAGCTGGGGGCATCTATTCTTATTATGGGTTTGTGTGGCAATGCAATCATTCCCTTATTCTACGGGTACTTAGCGGATATATTTAATGTACGTATTGCTTACTGGGTTTTATTTCCCTGCTACCTGTACCTGGTATTTTATGCCTTTTACGGCAATAAAATCCGGAGATGGTATTTATAATTCTATAAATATTTGTCTCGTTACATGTTTGCTGAATCTATATTTACATTACCTATAGGTGCCGGATCTTCAGGAACCAAACTGGTTCCCATTCATTAAATGTTGTATAAAAAACGCCAATGGAGCAGCCGAAACTAAAAATAATAAACGGTAATCTTATCACCCCGTACCGCATTATTCCCAATGGAAGTGTTTTAGTAATAGGTGATAATATTGCAGGTGTTAGTGATGGCGATATAGAAGCAGAAGATGCCCTTGTAATTGACGCTAAAGGAAATTATGTTGCCCCGGGATTTATAGACATTCATGTTCATGGCGGAGGCGGGCATGATTTTATGGATGGCACTGAAACGGCTTTTTTAAAAATAGCAGAGATACATGCCCAGTACGGAACAACATCAATGGTTCCAACAACATTAACCAGCACAAAGCAAGATCTGTTTCAGACATTGAAGTTATACGAACAGGCAAATAAGAAAAATCATTCGGGTGCACAATTCCTCGGCTTGCATCTTGAAGGACCTTATTTTTCAATGAATCAAAGAGGCGCACAGGATGCCCGTTATATACGGGACCCTGATCCCGATGAGTATAAAGAAATAATATCTGCATCAAGCTCAATTATACGGTGGAGCGCTGCACCCGAATTAAAAGGCGCTATGGAGTTTGCCCGGTATTTAAAATCAAAAGGTATACTTCCTGCATTAGCACATACTGATGCAATTTATGAGGAGGTGCTTGAGGCGTTCGACAATGGATATTCTCTTGCCACTCATCTTTATTCAGGAATGTCCGGCGTAACACGGCGCAACGCTTTTCGTTATGCAGGCGTAATTGAAAGCGCTTTTATTATTGACGAAATGGATGTAGAAATAATAGCAGATGGCATACATCTTCCGTCGCCTTTATTGCAATTGGTGTATAAGATTAAAGGCGCTGAAAGAACTGCGTTAATAACGGATGCAATGCGGGCAGCAGGAATGCCTGAAGGTGAAAGCATTCTTGGAAGCTTAAACAATGGAATGAAAGTGATAGTAGAGGACGGAGTAGCAAAATTACCAGACCGAAGTTCTTTTGCCGGCAGCGTTGCTACTTCAGACCGGTTGGTAAGAAATATGATACAACTTACAAACACTCCTTTAACTGATGCTGTACGTATGATAACTTCAACCCCGGCAAGAATAATGGGAGTTGATGAAAAAAAGGGCTCATTAACGAGAGGAAAAGAAGCTGATATAGTAATATTTGATGAGAATATTAATATCCAGGCAACCATCATTAAAGGGAAAATCGTTTATAAGAAAAATTAAGTTGAGTGCAGGACGTTCTTCCATTTGAACGTTTATGATTTTAGATGCTCGACAGCATAAGCAAAGGTTTTGATGATGAAATAGCCCTTCTAATGCCAACCCCAGCTGCATTTTAATGACCTGGTCAGTATCGCACCATGCTTCGCAAAGTGGAACTATTTTAAAACAAGAGATTGCGTATCATCAATTTTTTCATTATTCGAAGGACGGTTAACTATCTTACTATTTATATCGTATTTTTCAAAATGAGACGTTACCAGTACAGGAAGATTTGGTTTTACTTTTTAAGAATTCCGGAACCTGGATTGGTAGCGTTATATGAAATAAAGTATTTATTTAACAGAATATCTTACTAACTTTCGTTCGGCGTTCAAACTTTAAATTCTAAAATATATTTTTTCTTTGGCATGCATCACTACATAACAATAAAGGACATTGCAAAAAAATTGGGTATTTCAGTTGCTACTGTTTCCCGGGCATTAAGGGACACTTATGATGTAAGTAAGGAGACAAGGGAAAAGGTACTGAATGCGGCTGCAGAATTAAAGTATAAACCCAATTATAATGCAATAGGGCTTGCTAAAAGAAGCACTCATAATATTGGCATCATCCTTCCCTTTATAACCAATTATTATTTTTCAACTGTGATGACAGGTATACAGGAGATTGCTTATTCCAAGAATTATAATATTATCTTGTTTTTAACCAATGATTCTCCTGAAAGAGAGCTTGCTATCATTGAAAATCTTTCAATCGCTACACTCGATGGGTTATTGGTATGCATAGCTTCAGATTCTGATTCATGCGAACATTTTCAGCAGGTCATTAATGAAGGTATACCTGTTGTATTTTTTGACAGGGTTCCAACGCATATAAAAACATCAAAAGTGATGCAGGATGATTTCAATGGTGCTTTTGATGCCGTTGAGCATCTTATTAAAAATGGGTATCGTAAAATAGCCCATATAGCCGGGCCCAAGGGATTGCTTTTTACAGAAAGGAGGTTGGAAGGGTATTTGGCAGCGCTTAAAAAACATGATATTCCGGTTGATAAAAATTATATTCTTTATTCGGGCTTCTCACAAGAGTCAGGAGAAAGCGATACTTATAAGCTTCTTAAATGTTCTAAAAAACCGGATGCTATTTTTGCAGCGAATGACCGTAAGGCAATAGGAGCGATGGTTGCTCTTAAAAAGAAAAAAATTGAAATAGGGAAAAAGATAGGAGTAATCGGGTTTACAAACGATCCGGTATCTTCTCTTGTTTCTCCTACGCTGACAACTATTTCGGAGCCTGCCTTTGAAATTGGTAAAGAAAGCTGTGAATTGTTATTGAAGCATATTAAAAAGAAAAATTTTATACCGGAAGAAAAAATATTGTCGGGGAAATTAATAACCCGGGAGAGTACCAAAAGAAAATAAAGTACGATTCAAAAAAGCCATTCCTGATAGTAACGACGTCCTCCCATTTCCGATAACGTTCTCGCTTTTTTTATTCACCCGAATACCTTTAAGTAGCTTAATTGTAATTAAGTTTACTGGTAGAGCGTTTATCCTTTTCATAAACATTTCTGCAACTTTTTATCTTTCATCTAAAAGAATGGCACTAAAAAAAATCGTCGCAACTGTATTCGTTATTCTGTTTGTAGCCGTATTAAACCCGATGGATGTCCGGGCGCAGGCGATGCCACAACAGAAGCGTGTAGCATTGATTGCTAATTATTATGCGATCAGCTCACATGCCAATGCACTTGCAACAAAATTTTTTGTTGGGTTTCCTACAGATGAAGGAATGATTCCTTCTCAAATAAAGATCGTATCTGTTTGGATTGATCAGCCTTCACCTGATTCATCCGGAAAAAAAGGTGTTGCGGATGTGGGCCGGAAGATCGCCAAAAAGAATGGTGCAAAAATATACCCTACAATTGCTGAAGCGTTAACACTCGGAGGCGATAAGTTAGCAGTTGATGCAGTGATCTATATTGGTGAGCATGGAGAATACCCAAGAAGCCGGTTAGGAGTAAAGATGTATCCACGGTTAAACTTCCTGGAGCAAATATTCCGTGTCTTCGATGCATCCAACAAAGTTGTCCCGGTTTATACGGATAAAGCATTAGCATATAGCTGGCTTGATGCCAAATGGATTTATGACCGCTCAAAAGAATTGAATGTTCCTTTAATGGCCGGTTCAGTATTGCCTTATAGCTGGCGTGATCCTATACTTCAACACCCGGTAGGAACTAAAATTACCGAAGCAGTTGCTGTGGGATATGGTGCACTGGACTCGTATGGATTTCATGTGGCTGAAATACTTGAATGCATGTTAGAGCGAAGGAAGGGAGGGGAAACGGGAGTGGCAAGTGTGCAGGGATTAAAAGGCCCGGCTGTGTGGAAGGCTGCTGATGAAGGTAAATTTTCTATGAAACTTGTTGAAGAGGCCTGTAACAGGATCAAGGGTAAATCGAATGGTTCAATGCGTGAAGTGGTAAAAGAACCGATAGCGATACTGGTGAATTATAAAGATGGAACCAAAGGAGCTATCCTTATGTTGTCAGGTTACGTTGGTGAAGGTTGGGGATACGCTGCGACAGCAGGAGGAAAAACTACGGGTTGTGAATTTGTTCTTGAGTCAACTACAAATGCGCATTTCAGTTACCTCGGTCTGAACATTCAAAACTTTTTTCAAACGGGCAAAGCGCCGGCTCCTTTGGAGCGTACACTACTTACAGGCGGGATCCTGGATACGGGAATCAGGTCAATAGCAGAAGGCGGAAAGCTAACAGAAACCCCGTTTTTAAATATGCATTATTCGGTGGAAGGATATACTCCCATCATTCCTTCTCATTCCCGGCCTTTAGGGCAAAGTGTTGGTCCATGGCCACCGGCAGGATATGAATTCATTGTTCCCCAACCCGCTACTACAAAATGATCCTTTATAAAATAAACAGGTAAATAAAATGGCAACAATAAAAAATAGGCTGTTAAGATCAGGCCAGGCATCAGCAAAGCAAAAATGTATTTTAATTTTCAGGGCTTTTGTTTTGATGATTGTTACATCGGCTACCAACAACACGGAAGCGCAATTAAAAACTTCATTCGTATTCCGGGATGCCGGGGTTGAAGCCGGAATTCTTCCGGAAGCAGGTGGCATTTACGGTCATGGCGCTGGTTGGGGTGATGTGGACGGAAATGGATGGATCGATTTGTATGTTGCAACATTTCATAAGGCAGGATTTAAACCGAATAAATTCTTTACCAATAAAAATGGAAAGTTCCATTTTGATGAACAGAAGGTTTTGCAAATTTCATCCCGTGCCACTGGTATTGTCTTCGCTGATCTTGATAATGACGGAGACCTTGATCTTTATATTTCAAGCATGCCGCACGAAATTGACAGCAGTTACTTAATTAAGATACAGGGTTGTAAAATGTTCAGGAATGAGGGTAAAGGTATATTCACTGACATTTCAGAAGGGAATGCTGCATGCCCGCTTTTATTTGGAGGACGCAGTGCCACAGTATTTGATTATGATGGGGATGGTTTACTTGACTTACTGGTAGGCGAAGATCCTATGACAGGATATAATGGATCCGAAACAAGAAGCTCCCGTATCTTTCGTAACAAGGGTAACCTGAAATTTGAAGATGTTTCCCGTGCTGTAGGTTTACCAGAGGGAATACCCGGTTACGGCGTATCGGCTGCAGATGTTAATAATGATGGATGGCCCGATTTTTTTCTTGCTGCAAATGATGGAGGAAATGTTTTATTTCTTAATGATAAGCACGGAAAATTTGTTGAAGCTCCGGGATCACGTGAATTTTTTTATTGGAAAGGTTCCGGTGGCGACAATAAAAATAACATGGTATGCGGCGTAACATTTGGCGATATAAACAGGGATGGCTTACTGGATATGGCGCTGGGTCCACACTTTCAACTGCCCTGGATAAATTCACAACGGATAAAACTTTATTTGAACAAAGGAATTAAGAACGGGGTTCCGGTATTCGAGGAAATAACGGAATCTGCAGGTCTTGAACTTTTGCCAATGAAATCTCCGCATGTCGAAATGCAGGATTTTGATAATGATGGCTGGCCGGATATTTATACAAGTATGGTTAAGTTTAAAGATCATATTCCTTACCCGGTAATTTATAAGAACCAGGGGTTACAAAACGGAAAGCCGCATTTTTATGAAGATGCTTTGGCGGTAAATGATTTTCCAAACGCTGAGGATAAAAAAATGGATAATTCCGATCTGTTATTTAAAAAGCTGATAAACGATACAAGAATTATTTATACTGCACCGGGGCCTACAGCAGATTATGACAATGATGGACGGCTTGATATGTTCCTGCCCAGTTGGTGGCCGGAAATACCTTCCATGTTGCTGCATAACCAAACTCCTGGCGGCAACTGGTTACAGATTAGGGTTAAAGGTCCAAAAGGTGTAAACCTGATGGGTGTAGGTTCAAGGATCAAGATCTACAAGGCTGGTAAACTGGGTGACCCGTCTGCCTTGCTTGGATGCCAGGATGTAAGTATAGGTTTTGGATATGCTTCCGGGCATACGGATATCACACATTTTGGTTTGGGAAAAGAAAAACAGGTAGATGTTGAAGTCACTCTTCCACATGGAAAAGGCAAACTGGTACAAAAAAATGTGAAAGCAAATCAACGGATCGTGGTGAAATAATTTTAATGAAACGACTTCTTGCTGCATTATTATTATTATCATTAGGGTCAGCTGCTCAACAATTGCCAACCGGTAAGAACGGACGCATAACTTTTTCTGAGCAGGTTGAAGTGCCGGGAGTATCAAAACAACTATTAAAGGATAAAGCAGTAAAAATAATTTCGGAAGCATTTAGCCCAATCCCGGGCCTTGCTATCAAACAAGGCCCGGATTCAGTACTATTTAAAGGTTTTGCATTCTACAATTTAAATAAGATCGGTGTTGAGTTACCTTACTTCTTCAACTTTACATTGACTATTACTGTTGAAGAGGGCAAGTATCGTTATGTTACCACCGATTTTGTTGACGACGAAAACATTCCTTTGGAGAAAGGCCTGTTAAAACCTTCGGACATCTATGACGCTAATGGTGAAGTAAAACAAACCAGCAGGGAAACTTTTGACGCAGTGGTTTCCGGGATAAAGAAGGTGGGACAAAGGTTTAAAGCCAATATGGATGCGGCACTTTCACGCACCCTGAAATAATACGCACCGGAAAGTCAATCATTGCGATCGCCTTCAGCCATACCGGTTGCTGCCATTACATGCCGAGAACGTTTCCATAGATTTACTTCGACTTTTAAAATTTCGTTTCCAAAACTTGACTATTTTGAATTTTAAAAAAGCTAACCTTATCCTGTTAATTATAAATCAACTATTGATTAGTTTTTAAAACTGGTATTTTATGAGTAAAGTAAAAATCGTCCATCCTGACCGTGATGCTTCCTTTGTAACAGGCGCTTATTCAGATGGAGTTGTTGTGAACGGGTTTCTTTTTGTAAGCGGCCAGGCCGCCGTGGATTTTAAAACTTCCCAATTTATTTTAGGAACAATTGAAGAGGAAACACACAGAACATTGCGAAATATTGAAGCCATTGTAAAAAAAGCCGGCGCTTCAATGGAAGATGTAGTGAAATGCACCGTTCACCTTGCTGACATAAACGAATTTGACCGTTATAATAAAATATATGCGGAATATTTTCCTGGCATTAAACCAGCAAGAACAACGGTGCAATCTGTACTGGCAGAGGGATTGAAAGTAGAAATTGATTGTATTGTAAAACTATCATCTTAACTTATGCCCGACGTGTATACATCTGATATTTCCGTTGGCGTAGTTGGCCTTGGCTTAATGGGAAGCAGCATTGTTGTTTCTCTGCTTATTGCCGGTCACCCGGTTAAAGCAATTGCTCCTTTACCAGAAGATATGGAAGCGGCACCCGGCCGCATTAATAATCATCTTATTCAATGCGAACGGTCGGGGTTGTTGAACAGGCCTGTTGATTCTTATATTCAACAACTCACCATCACAGAAGATTATGCAGGGCTGAAGAATTGTAAAGTGGTGCTCGAATGCGTAATAGAGATACCCGAAATTAAACAGGTAGTATATAATAAAATAGAATCAGTAGTTGCTGCTGATACAATTATTGCAAGTAATACATCGGCAATACCTATTACCGAGTTGCAGCAATTTGTAAAAAAGCCCGGGCGTTTTCTTGGTATCCATTGGGCGGAACCTTCTTACATGACCCGTTTTATGGAAATTACCTGCGGCGGCAAAACCACTGCTGAATATGCCGACTGGGTTTTTCAATTAGCGCATCATTGGGGAAAGGAGCCAACGCTTCTCAAAAAAGATTTACGTGGGTTTGTAACCAACCGTTTAATGTATGCTATATACAGGGAAGGATTGCATCTTGTTGAAAAAGGTGAAGCAACTTTAGAAGATGTTGATAAAGCATTCAGGTATGATGCCGGCTCATGGATGACATTGATGGGAATATTCAGGAGAATGGACTTTTTGGGATTGCAGGACTATGAGGAAATTCTAAAGAATACTTTCCCCAAATTATCCAATGAGGAAAAGGTGCCGGAAATGATGCAGGAAATGATCGCCGCAAAAGCAAGAGGCACTCAAAGTGTAAAGGGACTTTATCCTTACACGGTGGAAGAAGCGAAGCGTTGGGATGAATCTTTTGCGATGTTCAATGAGGATATCTTTCGTTTAGCTGCCTTATATCCTTCTGCAAAGGAAAATAATTCAGAACAAAATAATTGATCTTAATTTCTATAACTGTTATTGTGAAAATAAAACCAGCACTACATGTCTACTAAAAAATCGTACTACTATCCGCTTACAATTATAGGAATACTCTTTTTTGTTTTTGGATTTCTTACCTGGGTAAATGGCATACTGATACCCTATTTCCAAATATGCCTCGACCTTACCAACTTCCAGGCTTCGCTGGTAGCTTTTTGTGCTTACATCGCTTATTTTGTAATGGCATTGCCTTCTGCATACATTCTAAAATTTACAGGGTATAGAAAAGGAATGGTACTGGGCCTGGTGATCATGGCGGTAGGAACTATTTTATTTATTCCCGCTGCTTATACACGAACGTATGCCATCTTCCTGACCGGTTTATTTATCACCGGTTCAGGACTTGCGTTATTGCAAACCGCAGCCAATCCCTATGTAGCTATCATAGGCCCTATTGAAAGTACAGCTCAGCGTATAGGTTTTATGGGGCTGGCCAATAAAACGGCTGGCATCATTGCGCTGGCGTTATTGGGGTCTATCTTTTTATTTAATGCGGATGAAATAATTGACAAAGTAAGTAAGGCAGGCGGTGGCGAAAGGGCAGCTATATTGAATGAGTATGCGTTGAAGATCGTTAATCCCTATATAGTTATAACCATTGTCCTTTTATTGCTTGCTGTGATGATCTATTTTTCAAAGATGCCGGAGATTAACGAAACAAAAAAAGAAGAGGGCGATATAGTGAAAGAGATCAGGCCGAGGTCTTCTATTTTTCATTATCCTCACCTGATACTCGGCGTATTGGGATTATTTTTTGCTGCGGCATGCGAAGTGATACCGATCGATGGTATGATCATCTACAGCAGGGCATTAGGAATTCCGATCGAAGAAGCAAGACATTTTTCTACCTATACATTATATGCTATGCTGGGTGGCTACCTTGCAAGTACCATTCTTATTCCAAAATATTTATCACAGAACAGGGCATTGCAATTTTGTGCGATAGCAGGAATAGTGTTAACGCTCGGCGCTTATTTCAGCAGCGGGTATGCTTCTATAATCTTTTTGATGTTAATGGGATTTGGTGCAGCAATGCTTTGGGGCACCATCTGGGGATTATCATTAAGAGAATTGGGGATACATACAAAAAAAGGATCTGCTATGTTATTGATGTCGGTTATTGGCGGTGGAATTTTCCCGTTGATATTCGGCGGGTTGATCGACAGGAATCCTACCTATCCTCAAAATGCTATTTTATTATTGATACCGTGTTACCTCGTACTCCTTTTCTTCGCCAGCAGGGGCTACAGGTTGCAAAGCTGGAAACGGGAAACACAAAGTAAACTAAGGGAAGCTTAATATTTAAATTCAATTGGTATGGAGGTGAAAGGAAAGTATACCTATGAAAAATCAGCCGGGTTACTGGATCGTGCAAAAAAAGTTTTAGCAGGTGGGGTTTCATCTGAATTCAGAAAATACAATCACCCGCATGCTATCTTTTACACGCATGGCAAAGGGAGTTATTTATACGATGTAGATGGCAATGAATACCTTGATTTCACGTTGAGCCAGGGACCGTTGATACTGGGGCACTCTCATCCCAAAGTATTACAGGCGATCAATGAATACTCCGAAGAAGGCCAGTTGTTTGCCGGGCAGCATATTAAAGAAATAGAACTGGCTGAAAAATTGAATCAATTAATTCCTTCGGCAGAATTGATGCGTTTTTGTCTGGATGGTTCAGAAGCTGTTCATACTGCTTTTAGAATAGCAAGGGCCAAAACAAAACGACCAAAATTCCTTCGCTTTGAAGGTCATTATCATGGCTGGCTTGATAATGTTGCATGGGGATATGCCGGACCGTCAGCAGAGGCATTAGGTTCCCGCGAACATCCCAATGTTTTTCCATGGAGTGAGGGATTGCCCGAAAATGCAAAAGATGAATTCATTGTTTTACCGTGGAATGATTTAGCGCTTGTAAAAAAAGTCGTAGCTGAACGTTACGAAGAAATTGCAGCCATCATTACCGAACCTGTTATGTGTAATAACAGTTGTATTGCACCCCATGATGGTTTCTTGCAAGAGCTTCGAAACATTTGTGATGAGTTTGGTATCGCCTTAATTTTTGATGAAGTAATAACCGGCTTTAGATTAGGGCTTGGTGGCGCTCAAAAACATTTTGGCATCACTCCCGACCTTTCCATTTTTGCAAAAGCAATGGGAAGCGGTTACCCCATCAGTGCGATCGTAGGAAAAAAAGAGTGGATGCAATTGATAGAAAGTGCAAAGGTTATCCATGCGGGCACAATGAATGCAAGCAACGCCACCATTGCTGCATCCTTATCTACGATTGAAGTGTTGGAAGAGGAGAACCCTTATGAACGCATATTTCAATATGGTGAAAAATTGAAGGAAGGTTTACAGGATGCCGCCAAAGAAACAGGGCAGAATTTATTAGTACAGGGATTTGGCCCTATTGTTCACAGTGGATTTTCCAGCTTAAGCCAGGTTAATGAATACCGGGATACTTTTTCGTATGATAAAGCCAAACTGGGAAAATTTATTGCGGGTTTGCATAACAAAGGAGTAAGAGTAATTGGCAGAGGATTGTGGTATATAAGCGCAGCACATACCGAAGCAGAAATTGATCGTGCTGTTACTACAGCAAAAGAAGTATTACGTACAATTTAGTTATTTACCATGAGCGAAAATTTAAATACAAAAGAGGCGGTATTAGTAGCAGGCAATGATAAACTGGCTTTCAGTATAACTGTTTGTTTACTGCAGGCAGGGCATACCGTCAATTTATATACGCAGGACGAAAAGAAGGCCCTGGAAAGTATCAATGAACACGTTGCTGATATTTTTAATTTTACTTCTGTTACATTGCCGCTTGTTGATCTTGTAATAAATACCGGGCTTAATGAAAAGGAAAACTATAATGTAGCCATAGCTATTACTCCTGAAAATTTAACTGATAAAAAAAACGCTGTTGAAGAATTAGAAAAAGTTCTTCCGGTTAATGCAACGATAGCGATCAATACAGAAAGTATTTTGCTTGGCGATATACAAAAGGTTTCTAAAAACCCGGCAAGGATAATTGGAGTTAATTGGGTGGAGCCTGCTCATACAACTTACTTTCTCGAGATCATTTATAATGCCATAACCCGGCAGGAATTAGTGAATGATCTTTATTCAATGGCAAAAGAATGGAAAAAAGATCCTTACATAGTAAAAAACGGTTATAGCATCCGGGGCAGAGTGATGAGTGCATTAATACGTGAAGCTTTCTATCTTGTTGAGAACGGCTATGTTTCTTTCGAAGATGTTGACCGTGCTTGTAGAAATGATGCAGGTTATTATCTTCCCTTTGCCGGCAACTTCAGGTATATGGACCTGATGGGAACATATATTTACGGGTTGGTAATGAAAGATATGAACCCTGATCTCTCGAAGGACAGGCATATTCCCGGTTTTTTTACCGATACTGTTTCAACGGGAGGGCTGGGCATGGAAAATGGCAAAGGATTTTATGAATACAAAGAAGGTGAAGCCCGGAAGCGGAATGAATTAGCAAGAACATTCAGTTACCAGATACAAGAGATCATTGAGAAATATCCGTTTGCATATTTGGAAGAACTGCAATCGAAAATAAAACAATACCAGTAAAGTGAGTAAGCCTTTTATTATTGATGCCCATCTCGACCTTGCCATGAATGCTATTGAATGGAACCGTGATCTTAGCAGACCACTGAACGAGGTAAGGCAACGTGAAATGCACATGAAGGATAAACCTGACAGGGGCAAGGGAACTGTATGTCTTCCTGAATTAAGAAAGGGCAGAATTGGATTAGTGGTAGCAACCCAGTTATCCCGCTACACTCCGCCGGGAAGTTCATTACCCGGATGGAACTCTCCCCAGCAGGCGTGGGCTATGACACAGGCGCAACTTGCATGGTACAGGGAAATGGAGGCAATGGGTGAAATGAAGCAGATAACCAATCTTAAAGAACTGGATGCTCATTTAGCCTTATGGAATGATACCAACGTAAATGATGATACCAAAGCAATTGGCTATATCCTGAGTTTAGAAGGTGCCGATTCTTTAGTGAATGTTTCGTATTTGCATAAAGCGTATGAATATGGATTAAGAGCAATAGGCCTTTCACATTTTGGACCTGGAAGATATGCGCCGGGCACTAAAATGGAAGGTAGCATTACTCCTTTAGGTAAAGAGTTGCTGAAAGAAATGGGCCAGCTAAATCTTATTTTGGATGTAACACATCTTACTGATGAAGGGTTTAATGAAGCGTTGGATTTATACCAGGGACCTGTATGGGCGAGTCATCATAATGTAAGAAAGATAGCGCCTACACAGCGCCAGTTATCTGATGAACAAATAAAATTGTTGATCGAACGTAATGCTGTTATCGGGGGCATGCTGGATTGCTGGGCGATGGATATCCGTTTTATTGATACCGTTTCAGATCCATGGCAGCTGAATATCAGGCTTGAAAACCTGGTTGATCACTGGGATCATATTTGCCAGATCGCCGGGAACAGTAATCATATTGCGATCGGAAGTGATTTGGATGGAATTTTTGGAACAGAACAATCGCCATGGGATTTAAATTCTATAGCCGATCTGCAAAAATATCAATCCATATTATTAAAGCGGGGATATAAGCAAGAGGATGTTGAAAATATTTTTCACAAGAACTGGCTTCGGTTTTTACGTAAAGCATGGAGTTGATAGATTTCTGCCAGCAGTATCAGCAATATATATTCTCTTCTAATTAATAAATATAAATAATGCCTCGTCAAGCGTTCACTGCAGGTGCAGCCAAAACAGATATAACACCACCATTGGGCACCTTCATAAATGGTGATTTTATAACTCATTATGCCAATAACGTTCATGATCTTCTGTATTCAAAAGCTTTAGTGCTGCAAAACGAGGATATTATCGTTGCTCTTGTGGTGGTAGACATCTGTATTATGCCAAAAGATTTTCTTGATGAAGTAAAATCAGACATTCAACGATATTGGGGGATTAGTCCAAAAAATATTCTTATCTCAAGTACACATACGCATGCAGCCGGGTCAATAGAAGGTATTCTCCTGGGCGCCATGGACCTTCCCTATAGAAAAAAGCTGCGAAGTTTAATTGTGCAGTCTGTACAAAAGGCAAAGCAAAATTTGAGACCTGCAAAAATTGCTTTTGGTTCTGCCGATGCACCTGAACATGTGGTATGCCGCCGATATTATATGAAAGAAGGATACCAGGCCCGGAATCCTTTAACCGGTGGTGTAGATAAAGTAAAAACAAACCCGATTGGTGCAGAAGACCAGATCATAAAACGTGTTGCTCAGGCCGACACGCAGTTGAATTACCTGGCAGTAAAAGGTATCGATGAACAATGGATAAGTATATTGGGCAATTACTCCATGCATTATGTCAGTGATTGGCCAAACGGAACTATTACTGCTGATTACTTTGGCTTCTTTTCAAGCCATATCGCTGCAAGGCTAAATGCAGGAGAGGAGTTTGTCGGCATGTTGAGTAATGGCACCAGTGGTGACGCTAACATCTGGGATTTTTTACAACCCGACCGGTATCCTGCAGCATTTTTTAAAAAAAGTGAAATGATAGGAACTGACCTGGCTGACAAGGTTTTTCAGTCGTTGAAAAATATTGAATGGGAAACAGACCCTTTACTATCTGTAAAGTATGAGGAAATAGCGGTTCCTGTGCGTAAAGCAACTTCACAGGAATTAGAATCGGCCAAAGAGATCATCGCTACAACTGATTATGAAAAAGTGGAAGCCAACGAAGATGGATTGAGACGATTGTATGCACGTGAACAGGTATTGCTGCATGAATACCCGGACATCGTTGCACTTCCATTACAGGCAATCAAAATTGGTTCAGGGATTATCGGGGCATTGGCCGGAGAGTTTTTTTCTGAAACAGGATTATGGCTTAAAAAAAATATTTCCCAGGACAAATATTTTACTATCACCATGGCAAACGGTTATTTTGGTTATATGCCTCCTGATCATGAAATTGAAGCAGGTGGTTATGAAACCTGGCGTTGCCGTACAAGCTATTTGAATTCAGAGAGCAGGGTCCGCAATAAATTATTAGAACTTACAACGCAATTAAGTTAACAGGC
>DASVOE010000079.1:0-72791 GCA_036383515.1 Chitinophagaceae bacterium
TATTCAGGGTAGGTGGTTTATAAGCAAACACTAAGTTGGCGAATTTCGTAAACGTTTGCGTAAATATTTTCGTAAAACTATTTCAACGGCTGATTTTTATTTTCTTTTCATGCTAGTATTGTTGAATACTACGGCAATAGCTAAAGGCAGTGACCCGGAAATTTTATATTTATTTGTAGACGCAGACGCTGCGCACAAAGGGATACAACCATTTTTTATAATTAATTTATATTTTTTGATACGGGAAAGGTCGCTGCCGACGGAACATGCAAGATGGTAAAAAAAATATATATGAACCAATTTGAACAGACAATGCGATGGTTTGGGCCAGCTGACCCGGTAAGTCTTGCTGATATAAGACAGGCAGGATGCAGTGGGGTGGTGACTGCCCTGCATCATATCCCCAACGGAGAAATATGGACAATAAAGGAGATCAGTGAACGAAAAAAAATAATTGAAGAAGCGGGATTGCGCTGGTCCGTTGTTGAAAGCGTACCCGTACATGAAGATATCAAAACACAAAAAGGAAATTACCAGCAATACATAAATAATTATGCTGAAAGTATAAGCAACCTGGCTGCCTGTGATATAAGAATTGTAACGTATAATTTTATGCCGGTGCTTGACTGGACAAGAACTGATCTCAGTTATACCTGTGAAGATGGAAGCAAGGCATTGCGGTTTGAAAAAGCAGCCTTAATTGCGTTTGATGTTTTTATGTTGAAACGTCCCGGCGCTGCAGGAGCGTATAGTTCAGCGGAATTATCAAAAGGCGAACAGTATTTTTTGGCGATTAATGAGGGGCAAAAAACGTTATTGCAAAAAAATATTATAGCTGGTCTCCCGGGTAGTGAAGAAAGCTTTACGCTGCAACAATTTCAACAGGCCCTTGATAAGTATGAAGGTATTGATGAAGAAAAATTGCAACAACATTTGATCAATTTTCTTCAGCAAATAACTGTAGTGGCAGATAAAGCAGGCGTAAAGCTGGCCATCCATCCGGATGATCCGCCTTACCCTATTTTTGGATTGCCAAGGGTGGTAAGCACTGCCCAACAGGTTGAACAATTATTTGAAAGTGTTCCTTCTCCCAGCAATGGGCTTTGTTTTTGTACAGGTTCTTTTGGAGTAAGATCAGATAATGATCTGCCCCAGATGGTAAAACAATTTAGCGACCGGATCAATTTTGTTCACCTGCGCAGCACTCAACGCGACGAAAATGGAAATTTTTATGAAGCCAATCATCTTGAAGGAGACGTGGATATGTATGCTGTAGTAAAAGAACTGGTGACTACTATGCAAAAAAGAAAAACAAATATCCCGATGCGCCCCGATCATGGTCACCAGATGCTGGATGATCTTCATAAAAAAACAAACCCGGGATATTCGGCAATCGGGCGATTAAGAGGATTAGCAGAATTGCGGGGACTTGAAATGGGAATTAGCCGTTCATTCATTTAAAATAGTTCATTTATAAAAAAGTATTATGCTCAAGTATTTATTAGGATCATTATTACTGGTAGCAACTGCGACTGCTTATGCGGGCGATACTACCATTGTGACGGCGAAGAAAACAAACCGGGCAGAAGCAGAAAATGCAGGACTAAAATTGCCTGCAGGGTTCAGTGCATCTGCATTGGCGGATAGTGTAGGTAAAGCCCGGCATATTGTAGCCACTCAACAGGGCGATCTCTATATTAAACTCGACAAACTGGTGAATGGTAAAGGTATCTTACGTTTAAGAGATGCCAATGGCGATGGTAAAGCAGATGAGATAAAAAGCTTTGGAAACTACCAGGGCACTGGCATCACCATTAAGGATGATTACCTGTATGCCTCTTCCAATAGCGAAGTGTTCCGTTATAAACTGGATAAGAACGGTGAAGTGCTTAATCCTGATACCCCGGAACGAATCATCAAAGGGTTGGTGAATGGCCGGCAGCACAATACCAAATCAATTACACTGGATGACAAAGGAAATATTTATGTGAATATTGGTGCTCCTTCCAATTCCTGCCAGGAAGTGGACAGGGGCAAGGGCTCGAAAGGAAAAGAGCCTTGCCCACTGCTTGACTCCGCTGCCGGCATCTGGCAATTCAAGGCAGATAAATTGGATCAAACTTATAGTGACGGTGTTCGCTATGCAACTGGTTTACGAAATGTAATGGGATTGGATTGGAATTACGAGGTCAATGAATTATTCGTGGTGCAGCATGGCCGTGATCAGTTAGATATGTTCGCAGATTATTTTACTCCAGAGCAAAATGCAGTAATTCCGGCCGAAGAAATGTTTATGATTAAAAAAGGGGCCAACTGCGGATGGCCGTATTGTTATTTTGATGTGCAACAGCATAAAAAGATGCTGGCTCCTGAGTATGGCGGTGATGGTAAAAAGACAACCCGTTGTGAAGGAATGGAACAACCCATCGTTGCATTCCCGGCACATATGGCGCCTAATGCCTTATTATTTTACACCGGGAAAATGTTTCCTGCCAAATATAAGAACGGGGCTTTTATTGCTTTTCATGGTTCATGGAACCGATCGCCTGAAAAGCAGGAAGGTTATTATGTTGCATTCGTTCCATTCAAAGATGGCAAGCCCAGTGGTGACTGGGAAATTTTTGCAGATGGTTTTGCTGGTGTGGAAACCGTGATGTCTACCCGGCAGGCGCAACATCGTCCCTGTGGATTAGCGCAAGGTCCCGATGGAAGTTTGTATGTAAGTGATGATGTAAAAGGAGCTATTTATAAAATTGTTTATAAAAGCAATTAAGAATAACCTATGAAAAAGTTAGTAGTCTTAACTCCTGTTATGGGACTGATGCTGATGATCGCTACCACTTCACCAATTGATAAGGCCACGATGGAGAGAGGTAAAAAAGTGTATACTCAATATTGTATTACCTGTCACCAGCCAGATGGTGGAGGAGTACCCGGGTTAAACCCTCCATTGGAAAAAACAACCTATGTGCTGGGCAGTAAAACAAAACTGATAAGAATTGTTTTAAAAGGGATGGACACACATGAAGAGATAGATGGAGAAACATATAGCAACATCATGGCCCCGCATAATTTTTTAACCGATCAGCAAATAGCAGATGTGCTTACCTATGTGCGAAATAGTTTTGGTAACAAAGCCATTGCTGTTACCCCGGGTGATGTAAAATACGTAAGAGCAAGAACGAAATAAAGGTTATAAGCGAACCGTGTCTTTCAATCTTTAATGCCTGCAGAGGGAAGCAATCAATTTTTTATGTGAAGGATATTGCAGCGATAATTCTCCGGCATTTGCCAATACCAGGTCTTTAAAATCAAATCCTGGTGATACGGTGCAACCCACCAGCGAAAAACTTCCGCCTTCACTTACCCTGGCGCCAAACCAACTTCCTTTTTTTATCATGCAAAAAGGAAGAAAGCCATTTGTTATATCTGTTCCGAGTTTATGTTGAGTGAGTAGCCCATCTCGTTCCAGTTCATAAACGATAAGATTATCACCATGATAAAAATGCCAGAGTTCGTCAGACTGAATGCAATGCAGAGCGGAAAAGTCATTTTCCTGCAGCAGGAAGTAAATATGTGTGCAGAGGGATCTGTTTTCGTTTTCTATCTTTTCTTCAGAACGGTAAATTTCGCTATACCATCCGCCCTCAATATGTTTTTGAAGTTGAAGGTGAGTGATCCAATCACCGGCAGTTGTGGCAGGCATTCTTAGTTAAACTTTTCTATATAAACTTTTCTTCCGTTCAATGCCGTAAGTGAGTCTAATGCTCGTGTAGTATCGGTAGCATTCAACACAAGAAATAATTTAAACTGTAATGAATCCTTGGTTTCCAGATGAACATCCCACTGGTATTTTTTTAAAGTGCTATACCTGTTCAACGCTCTTTTTTTAGTAGCAGTTTCCAAAACGAATTTATAGCCTGATAATGTTAATGAAGAAGACGATGATGTAGTTTTTTCTTTAGCTGCCAAAGCGGTATCAGTAACTGGTACAGTTTCCAATTGTTTTTCTGCGAGTGAAGTTTCGCTGGTTGTTTTAGCAGAGTTTCTTTTATAAATAGTGTAGCCGCCCCAAACAGCTATTCCAATGCCGGCAATTGCCAATAAAAACAGAACTGGTTTTTTCCAGGCGATTGCACTGATCTTTTTATGAGTTGATGGTTCATAACTACTGAATGATTCTTCTTTAGCCGAGGTGGCTGTTGCTTCCCTGGCCGTCAGGTCTTTTAGTTTTTCGGCCTGAACTGTTCCGGAGGTAAATTCAAATTTGCCCGACTTTATCTTTACCAGGCTGCCGATACCTTCCAGCAGGAAGGGCTTGCCAATATTGAGGAATTGCTGTATCAGCTCGAGGTGCGAACTCAGGTCAGCCGCAGCAAGGGCTTTCATTTTTCCCGTTTGCGACGAAATATAATTGATAAGGTCGTTACAATCTTTTATTGCAGGGTTATTTTCAAAGCTAATGCCTTCTGTTACAAAGGATTTCTGCTGTTTGGGGTCTGTTTCTAAGGAGACAGATGGATCTAACATGAAGCTGCCAATGCCGGGTAAATCGAGCTTTTTTTGACTATAAAGATAGTTGGCTAGTAAAGGTGCTAGTTTCAAGGCTTTTAGAATTTAGGATATTAAGGAATCACAATATAAAGAATAAGATTGGCTGATGCAAGTGTGGTATTACCCAGTATTTTATTTTTGCCAGATGATAACCGAACAAGAGAAACAATTCATTCAATATTGGGAAGAAAACAGGCTACGGAAAAAGAAAGTGATTAACCAGCTCTCTGTGGGTCTGCCGTTAGGTACAGTGCTGGTAATAGCCATCTTCGTCAACTTCTTTTCCAGCTGGTATAAAAGAGCAGAAATGGTGAGAAATGAAGCGACTCAGCAAAATGATGCATCGTTGATCCTTGTTTTGATCGTTGCAGCGCTTCTGATAGTAATTTTTGTAACCATATTTGGGGTACGACACAAATGGGATCAGCACGAACAGCGATACAAAGAGCTTATCGCAAGCCGCGATAAGGTTTGACTTTTTTAACCCAATGCAGCGTATATACATTAAAAGCTGTCATAGCAAACTAAATAATTAAACGTAAGACGATCAATCAATGAAAAACAAAATTCTATTCTCGCTTTTGGTTTTAGCCGTTATGAGCAATTCGGGATGTCTTAAACAAACAACAGGCAATACTTGTACAGATAAATTAGTATCCAGTGAAACTCCTGCTATGCAGGCTTATGCCAGTACTAACTCAATTACAACTACAGCTCATTCAAGTGGCCTCCTTTACCACATCATTGATCCGGGTACCGGAGCAACGCCGACAGGCACGTCTACTTTATATGTCAAGTATACAGCAAAGTATGTTTCTAATAACACTCTTCTTGAGCAGGCAACTACTTCTACGAATGTAGGAATGCTTAGTGGCCTTATTGCTGGTTGGCAAATTGGTATTCCGCTTATTAAAAAAGGAGGAACCATTGAACTTATTATTCCGTCATCACTTGCTTACGGATGTAGCGGTCGTAATCCTGTTCCCGGTGATGCTATATTATATTTCAAAATCGAGTTGGTGGATGTTCAATAAAACCAATCACAGCCTTTACTATCTGCTTTGCCTGGCCCGTTCCGCTTCTGCGGAGCGGGTTTTTTAATTGTATTTTTGAAAAAAATAAATCAATTGGTCTACGAAGCTATTTCTGTTTTTGATATGCTTAAGATAGGTGTGGGGCCATCCAGCTCTCATACTCTTGGCCCGTGGAGAGCTGCCCAACGTTTTTTACAATCACTTATTGACCGGGAGATGTTATACCAGGTAACTAATGTCAGGGTATTATTGTATGGATCATTAGCAAAAACCGGGCATGGTCATGGAACTGATATTGCTGTTCAGTTAGGATTAAGTGGTGATGATCCTGTTACTTTTGATGTTCATACTATCCAGGCGAAGATGTCGGACATCGCTGCCATGAAAAAAATACTGCTGGCAGGCATGCACGAGGTTGATTTTGATCCGGCGGAGGATATTGACTTTCTTATCACGGAAGCACTGCCTTATCACCCCAATGCACTTAGTTTTCTTGCCAGTTTAAAAAACGGTGAGTCAATCGCCGAAACATTTTATTCAATTGGTGGTGGGTTTGTCATAAAGGAGGGAGAGAACGCATCTGCCGGCAGACAAATACAACTTCCTTTTCCTATTTCTACTGCCGATGATCTTTTACATTGGTGTATTAAGACTGGTCTTGCTATTCACGAAGTTGTATTGGAAAATGAAAATGCCTGGCGTCCTGAAAATGAAACAAGGGAAAAGATGACGAAGATATGGGAGGTGATGAAAGAGTGTATATACAGGGGCTGTCATACAGAAGGATATTTACCAGGCGGCTTACACGTAAAAAGACGAGCAGCGGGACTGAATAAAAAATTAATCGGCAACAAAACCTATACGAATGCTGATGAGTGGTTAGTAGCTATAAGAGAGGGCGGTAATGATTTCAAATATATATTGGATTGGGTGAGTTGTTTTGCATTAGCCGTCAACGAAGAGAATGCTTCTTTTGGTCGTGTTGTAACGGCGCCAACTAATGGAGCAGCAGGTGTAATACCTGCAGTGCTGCAATACTATGTTGTGTTTTGCGATGGCAATGAGGCCGAAAAAATATTGCACTTCCTGTTAACAGCATCGGAGATCGGCAGCATTTTTAAAAAGGGAGCTACCATCTCTGCTGCGATGGGCGGGTGCCAGGCCGAGATCGGTGTTTCATCTGCCATGGCTGCTGCCGCATTAACTGAATGTATGGGAGGCACACAACGACAGGCTATGATGGCTGCTGAAATTGCGATGGAACATCATTTGGGAATGACCTGCGATCCAATAGGAGGCCTGGTGCAGGTTCCCTGTATTGAACGCAATACCATGGGAGCGATCAAAGCTATCACTGCCTCGCAACTGGCTTTGCAAAGCAGTCCCGATTTTGCAAAAGTATCGTTAGATGCTGTGATCAAAACGATGTGGGATACGGCAAAAGATATGGACTTTAAGTACAAAGAGACTGCTGATGGAGGCCTTGCTATTAATGTTCCCTTGAGTTTGCCGGAATGCTGATAAGGCTCCAATAAATAGTTTGGCTACAAATTTGGTAAACTTCGTCTATAACTATCTATATGACCCCACAAGCCAGGTATCCCTACATTCTTCGTATTGCCTCCATATTTGTTACAATCGTTTTGCTGGTAGTGATGTTATATTACCTGAAGGTGGTATTAGTGCCCATTCTGTTCTCTATCATTTTCGCCGTGATGTTATTTCCTTTTTCACTCCGACTGGAACGATGGGGTTTTAAAAAAGGCTTATCGGCCTTTATCACTGTCTTTGTCACTACTGTGCTGCTGGGTTTTTTAGTGTACATGATATTCAGCCAGCTTAGTACTTTTTTCGGACAGATACCAGAACTTTCCGAAAAGACCAATTCTATAGTAAATACAATAAGGGATTTTTTATCTGAAAAATTAGGGGTAAAGAAATCAGTAATGGCCGATAATATCCAGGAACAGTTGAACCAGATGCAGGCTTATTCTGAAAACGTACTTAAAGATATCATTGCAGCATTGCCTGCTTTCCTCATCAATATTTTCCTGATACCGTTATATATTTTCTTTTTGCTGTACTACCGTCATTTCTTTCTCGAATTTTTTTATAAAATTTTTCATAACCAGGAGAGAAGCGATATTGATGAAACGATGGAGAACTTAGAGTTTGTTATCAAAGGATATATTTTCGGTCAATTCCTCGACATCCTCATCATAGGGTTGGTAAATACCATTGCGCTGTATGTATTAGGTATCGGTTATGCAATTATACTGGGATTTGGTATTGCGGTATTATGTATTATTCCTTACCTCGGTATGATAGCAGGTTCTGTGGTGGCCTTGTTCGTTGCTTTATTAACAACTGATACTACCTGGCAACCACTTACTGCATTTGGTGTATTGTGGTTTATCCATATTATAGATTCCAATGTGGTAGCGCCTTATGTTATTGGGTCAAGAATAAACCTGAACCCACTGGTGGCTATTTTTGTATTATTTCTTTTTGGTGAATTGTGGGGATTGCCCGGTTTATTTTTAGCATTACCAATGGCCGCCATTTTAAAAGTGATATTTGACAGGGTGCCGGGTTTAAAACCGTATGGGTTTTTATTGGGTGAACCGCAGAAGTATCATTTGAAAAAGCATTCCATGGCCCATTTGCAACGGATGCAAAATATCCAGGAATTAAAAGAGCAAACGCCAATGGGTGATTTATTACCAGGTGAGACCGGGACCGATCCACTTCCACACCCGGAAAGTCCATCTCAATAATTCAATTAAGTAGGGGATTGGTTTCTATTTCATTTGTATCCACTCCGTCATAATCTCTTATCACGTTATAGAGTGTTCCTCTTTCTACGGGTTTTCTCTTCGCTTGTTTGATCAGCGTTACCAATTGTGCCGTACTCATCGAAGGATTTTGTTCTTCAGATCCGGCCATTGAATAAATCTTCGTGGTGTCATCAATGGTGCCATCAATATCATTTACTCCAAACGAAAGTGATAGCTGTGCGTTTTGCCTGCCCAGCATGGGCCAGTAGGCTTTCAGGTGAGGGAAGTTATCCATATAGATGCGGGCAATTGCATACATTCTCATGTCTTCAATAATACTGCTTTCTGCCACATTGCTCATATCATTATCCTTGTTGCGGAATTTTAAAGGAATGAATGTATTGAAACCGTTTGTTTTATCCTGTAATTCCCGCAGTCGTTTCATGTGGTCAATACGATGATGGAATTTTTCGATATGGCCATACAGCATAGTGGCATTGCTATGCATACCCAGTTTATGAGCAGCTTCATGTATATACAACCAGCCGGTTCCATCCACTTTGTCAGCGCTGATCAATTCTCTTATTTCAGGATGAAATATTTCAGCTCCTCCACCGGGTAAAGAATCTAAACCAGCAGCATGTAAATAGCTCATACCATCTTCAATACTCATTTTTGCTTTGCGAAACATATAGTCTAATTCTACTGCAGTAAATCCCTTGATATGAAGGTCAGGGCGATGCGTTTTTATCTTTCGCATCAGCTCAGCAAAAAATTCAAGATTCATTTTTGGATGCACTCCTCCCACAATATGTACTTCTGTTACTGGTTTGCCATCATATTTTTTTACGATGTCAAGCATTTGCTCCATCGTCAACTCCCATCCTTCATCGCGGTGTGCATACAGGCGGGAATAGGAACAAAAGTTGCAACTGAATACGCAAACATTGGTAGGCTCGATATGGAAGTTGCGGTTGAAATAAGTGATATCTCCATGCAATTTTTCACGGATCGAATTGGCAAGGCTGCCAACAAAACCCAGGCTCGCTTTTTCAAATAAATACAAACCATCCTCCTCTGTTATTCTTTCGCCGGCATTCACTTTATCCGCTATTGTTCTTAATTCTTTTGAAGAAGACAGAGCTAGAGAGCCATTAATGATCATATGCATGGACAAATTATAATGAGACACAAAGTTACGCTATGGGCCTAATAGAAAAACCTCCTGTAGAGGAGGTTTTTGAAACTATTACAATGAAGTTTTATTGTTTAATGATCTTTTCTTTCACATTGCGTTTATCAGAATAACCAAGATTAATGATATAAAGACCGGCCGATTTGCCTGTAAGATCAACCGTTACCTGGTTGGCAGCATCACCCGAATATTTTTGTTGCCATACCAATTGTCCTGCAGTATTATAAATTGAAATATGACGCAGGGTGGTTGGTGGCCGGAGATGCCATACTGTAAATTGATTATGGAAAGGATTGGGAAGGATAAGGTAGCCCTGTGATTTTAAAGCAGCCGGTAATATTCTTGTAGACAGGTTTACATTATCAATATAAACGTTGTTGACATTATTGTTTGTATTTCTGAATACTACCTGGATGGGCCCGTTGGGTGCAAAGGCGGTAGTGAGATCAATCACTTCTGTTCTCCATTGCGAAAGGTTGTTCGGTATAAATTCAGTACCGGCCGGAAAACTTCCTGTGGTGGTTTGGAGAGCTGTCCCCCATTTTTTCCAGACAGAAGTAAACGTTGCACCACAGTTCGAGGTTATTAAAACTTCCAGGGTATCCAGATCCGCTGTAGTATTATTTTGTACTGCTGCAAGGTCAAAGGAAAGTCGAACAGAGTCCACCCCTGTATAAGTAATGACAGGACTATAAAGTTCATCAATCCTGTTTTTTTGTGTATAAGCAAAGTTGCGGATATAGGCAGAAGCTGAACTGTTTTTGCCCACATTAGTTTTTGACCAGGTAATGCCAGCATCTGCATTGGCGATAGCCCAGTTGGCAGGAGGAAAAGCTGTTGTTTCAAATCCTTCAGTTAATGGAGCTGCGATAGTGCCTGTGACACCAAATGTTTTCACCAATGTATCATTGAGCAGTTGCTGATCTCCCGTTCCGCTGGCCGATACAGGATTAGCTGAAAATACTTTTATCGTATGCTGACCTGAAGCTAATCCGGCTATGGCAGGAGTAAGATTAACAGGCATCGTTGCATTTCTTGCAAGGTTTACACTTGTAACATTGGTAATTTGAGACGGGCCATTGTCTATGCTGTAAGAAATGTTGAAGCCAGTTATATTTTCAACACCAACGTTCTTCACTGTTGCCTGTGCTGTAAAATTGCCATTGCATTCTACCAGTAGCGGTTTATCGATAGAAGCAACCTGCAGATCGCGGTTGAACAATAACTCGATATTGATATTATCTACAAAAAGATTATTACCATAATCAGATGTAGCTAACCATCTTATCAATATAGGGCCACCAGAAAGAATAGAACCTGTAACTAAAACGGATTCTGTTTTCCAATCGGCTGATGACGCAGGAATAAATTCGGCATCGGGAGTTCCGGCAACTGTTGTGAGACCCGTGCTGCTGTTTTTATCATAGACAGTAGTCCATGATAAACCACAATCTTTACTTACCTGCACTTGTAACCGGTCGTCAGAACCGGTAAATCTCCGGTGAGAAATATCAAAGTTGATGTTTATAGCAGGGCTGTTTACTATTTTGATATACGGTGTAGCGATGCTAAAACTTGTTCCTCTATAATAGTTCCAGAAATCTGCTTTAATAGACCAGTCACTTTGTTTTCCTGTATTTACTCTTAACCATTTTCGAGCTGAAGCCACCGGGTCAGGAGTAATTGACCAACCTGCAGGAGGGAATGGCGTGGTTTCAAAACCTTCAGGAGGTATGAAAGTGACGCCTGTTGTGAATGTAAACACAGAAGTAGCCGTATCATTAGCAGGAGCAGCATCCGCAACTCCATTAGGAAGTGTGCTATGAATTTTCAATATGTTATTTCCCAGTGTGGGAGTAATAGGTACTGTTGTCAATGTAATAGCAGTGCTTTCACCAGTGGCCAGGTTACCTGACCAACTTTGAAATCCTATAGTGGTACCATTCAGGATAACATTGATATTAGCTGAAGTAAGATTGTTGGCGCTAAAATTCGTAAGAGTGATCTGTGGATTAATGGGTGAACAGGCATTTGATGATCCATTGGCAGGATAAAGTATTGTAGAGATTTTCGCATCATTGTTTAATAATACAACCGGCACACAACCATTGGAAGTAAGGTAGCTCGGCCTGAATGTATTAATTGCTTGTTCAGCTCTCAATACCTGTCCTTTTGTAAACATAGAATAACAGGCGTCATCTGTATAATCCATATAATTCTGAAACATCTTGCCCGGAGGATTTGGCGATTCCGGGCAACCAGATGGAACAGCAACTACTACAGGTGACTGAGCGGGGCAACCAGCGCTTAAAGATGATTGCTTGGGTGTATCATCCAATGATGAAGTAATCGGAAAATCATCACCGCAGGACGCATCACCGTTAATATGTCTTAACCAGAAATAATGACCCGCTTCATGAACCAGGGTGCGGCCTCCGTTGAATCTTGTTACTGATCCACCAGGCACACTCTGTGCTAATACAACCACTCCCTGCTGGTTGAGTCCCCAGGTGGGATCTTCTGGACTTCCTATCGGGAAGGATGCGTATCCTAAACTTCCTGATTCTTCAAAATTAGTAAGCCATACATTGAAATATTTAGTAGGATCCCATGCATCAGAACCGCCGTCTGCAGAGGATTTAACAGGATCATTGGCAGAGGGGCCTTCGGAAATAGTAGAAGATACTACCCTTACAATACCGGTAGCAGGAAGACCGCCAGGTGTACGTTTTGCCAAACAAAATTGAATACCAGAATGACCTCTCACTGCCTGGAATTCTGCGGGCACATTAGAACTATCTGCATTTAAACCAGCATAGTCCAGGTTTAATCTTGTTAACTGTGCCATGATCATGGCATCTGTTAATAGAGCCTGCTGGGCAGCCGGCAACACCACATGAAATACGATGGGAATAGTTATGTTCAGTACATTGGTTCTGCCGGCATCCTGATGTTGCGCACGACGGATCATCGCTTCTCCCAATTTCTTTTCACTTGTTTCATATTGCGCTTTGAAACCGGGGTATTTATTCTTCATGGCTTCCAGCCAGTCATTCGTACCACAAGTACGATTTTGCGGATTATGTTGCTGTGCATTTGTATTTATGGAAAAGGAAAGAACAAAGTAGCAAAGGAGGAGTAAGGCTTGTTTTTTCAAAAAAGGATAGTTTAATATTTAAGAATGCCGGATTTAGACATAAACCATCAAATTTATACAGAATAATAAAAATTACCAGAAAAAATATTCATCTTAAAAACGGCTCTGTGAGTGATTTTTCAGTCATCTTAACGTCAACTTTTTAAACCCGGTTGCTTTAGCTGTAACTGATGATCTTTAAACAATAAATGATTCCTGGTTAAAATGACGGGCACCCCGCCTGTTTATTCTTTTTATTCAAAATGATTATCTTCCCTTTTTGCTCACCAATATATTTTTTTAAACGATTTGTATATGAATCTTAAATCCCGGCTTATCACGCTGAGCTTTTTACAATTTTTTGTTTGGGGAATCTGGCTTATTTCATTGGGAGGATATATGTTCATCAGTTTCGGCAATGAACCTAACATTGGTTTTAAAATTGGCAACGCCTATGGCACGATGGGCTGGGCATCTTTATTCATGCCTGCATTAATGGGAATTTTGGCCGATAAGTATATAAGGGCAGAAGTGCTGCTTGGTATTTGTCATATATTGGGGGGACTTGGATTATATTACGCAAGCACGGTAGACAGTGCAGGGGGCATGATCTGGGCAATCTTCCTGGTAAGCTGCTTCTATATGCCTACCATTTCATTAAGCAATACCGTTTCTTATACTTTATTAAGTAAAAACAATTTTGATGTTCAAAAAACATTTGCACCCATTCGTGTGTGGGGAACGGTAGGGTTTATTGTAGCAGAGTGGGCAGTGGATTTATTGGGATGGACACAAAACAACAACCAATTTTATTTTGCAGCAGTGGCTGCTTTATTTACCGGTTTGTATTGCTTCAGCCTACCCCGCATTGAAGTGGATAAATCCATAGTGAAAAGATCCTTCGCCACCCGTTTGGGTTTAGATGCTTTCCAGTTATTTAAAAACCCTATGATGGCAAAATTCTTTTTGTTTGCCATGCTGCTGGGAGCTGCATTGCAAATCACCAACATGTTTGGCAATCCTTTTCTCGGTGATTTTGGAAAAATACCAGAGTATGCAGATAGTTTTGCTGTGAAGCATAGCAATATATTGATCTCTCTTTCCCAGATTTCAGAAACATTGTTTATCCTCGCCATTCCTTTTTTCCTGAAAAGATTTGGCATCAAACAGGTAATGCTTATCAGCATGATTGCGTGGGTGCTGCGATTTGCTTTGTTTGGTATAGGAAATCCGGGATCAGGTCTTTACCTGCTTATTCTTTCCATGATCGTGTATGGAATGGCATTTGATTTCTTTAATATTTCAGGGTCGTTATTTGTAGACCGCGAAGCTAAGCCTGGTATTCGTGCCAGTGCACAGGGTTTGTTTATGCTAATGACCAACGGGCTTGGCGCTATTTTGGGAGGACTATTTGCCGGTAAAATTGTGGACTACTTTACCAATGCTGCCGGTAATAAAGATTGGCAAAACATCTGGTTTACGTTTGCCGGTTATGCTTTGGTTATTGCTGTACTGTTCTTATTAATATTTAAATACAAGCATAATCCGAAAGAGGTGTTAAGCGTAAAGCATTAGATAAAAATCATTCGGGACAAGACAGCATAAAAGTAAACCCCGTTCAATTGAACGGGGTTTACTTTTAATCATGCCACGATTTTAAACCGTGGGTTCAGCCACATATTTAAATATGCGCTTCAATCTTTTTTACAAAGTTTCCTTTTGGTTGTGCACCTACTAATTTATCTACTACCTGTCCTCCTTTGATGAAAAGGATCGCAGGGATAGAAGTGATGCCATAGTTCATAGATACCTGTGGATTATTATCTACGTTCACTTTACCTACATTCACTTTGCCATCATACTCTTTTGAAAGTTCTTCGATAACGGGGCCGATTGCACGACAAGGTCCACACCACTCAGCCCAAAAGTCTACTACGGTCAGTTTATCAGAAGCCAGCACATCAGTCTGGAAATTGGAATCATTGAATTCTTTTGCCATTGTATTGATTTTAATTTTTTGTTTGTTCGTTAATTTACGATCCTTCGATTTACTCAGAGGATTGCAAATTTAAGTCCGTTATAAATAACATGCAGGGATGGCATAAAGTTGTGTAAAACTTGACATTCTTTGGTATCGGTTTGCAGGCTTATCTGCTAAATAGTCCTACTTATCAATTCGTTAACACCTGTACTTCCAGTTCTGGCTTTTCCTGTAAAAAATGGATCATCTCTTCATTCATTTCAAACCCGCTATTAGTATTAACAAGGCTGATCTTCAGCTTATTCCTTGGTTCAGCGAGAATAATGCGTAAAGAAGCATTGCCCGGATAATTCCGCATATTCTTTTCTACAAACTGGATGATATCTTCGTTTACATCTTTAGGATGCACCTGGATATTTACCTGTCTTGTTAATGTCCGCTTTAATGTTTCGGCCAGTGATACCTGCTGCACTTTGAATTCAAACTCAGCTTTATTATACCGTTGTTTGAAATATCCCGTGATGTATACAGTGCTGCCCAGTTGTAAAAAAGGAGAGAGCCGTAAATAATCTTCACTGAATAAAGGAAATTCCATTTTGCCGGTGTAGTCTTCCATAATATAAGTACCGAATTTATTTCCGCTGCGGGCCACCCGGTGTTGCACATCGGCGAGCAACCCAATCAAACGAAACATCCGGCCGGGATTAGGATGCATGGTGATCGTTTCTTTAAACTCATTGAAGTCGGCAATGGTGGTGGCGCCATAGTGATACATTTCAAAACGATAATTATCTAACGGGTGACCGCTCAGAAACATGCCTGTTGTTTCTTTTTCATGATCTAATTGTTTGGTCAATGACCACGGTTCACATACCGGTAAGCGGGGTGGCGGTATTTCCATGCTAATTGGCAGATCACCAAACAACGTATTGGCTGTTGTTGCATTTTGAGTGGTAATGATCTGGCCATACTTTATCACTCTTTCCAAACCCGTAGCTGTTTCTCCTTCCGGTATGGCAAAATATTGCGCCCGGTGATGTTCAGTAAAACAATCAAAAGCACCGGCATAGGCCAGGCTCTCCAGTGTTTTTTTATTAACGGTACGCTGGTTGATACGTTTGATAAAATCAAAAATGTTGGGATAGTGTCCGGCCTTTGCTCTTTCGGCAATGATGCTTTCTACTGCAGCTTCACCCACACCTTTCAATCCACCGAGTCCAAAACGAATCTCACCTTTATCATTCACTGCAAATCCTTTTAATGATTCGTTGATATCAGGTCCCAGTACTTTTATTCCCATTCGCTTACACTCTTCCATAAAGAAGGTGATCTTTTCAATAGCGCCGGCGTTGTTCAACACGGCCGACATATATTCGGCAGGATAATGTGCTTTTAAATAAGCGGTTTGATAAGCAACGTATGCATAGCAGGTAGAGTGCGATTTATTAAATGCATATTGTGCAAACGCTTCCCAGTCGGTCCATATTTTTTCTAAGGCTTCAGCAGGCAATAGCTTTTCTGTAGCTCCTTTGATGAACTGCGCTTTCATCTTATCCAAAACAGATTTCTGTTTTTTACCCATGGCCTTCCGCAATACATCCGCATCGCCTTTGCTGAAACCAGCGAGTTTTTGTGCCAGCAGCATTACCTGTTCCTGGTACACCGTGATGCCATAGGTTTCTTCTAAAAATTCTTTCATCTCCGGCAGATCATAGGAAATGGGTTCACGGCCATGTTTACGGTCAATATAATTAGGGATATAAGCTATAGGGCCCGGACGATACAAGGCATTCATGGCAATGAGATCACCAAATTTATCCGGCTTTAATTCCCGTAAATATTTTTGCATGCCTGCGCTTTCAAACTGGAAAGTGCCGATCGTTGATCCATGCTGGTAAAGTTCAAATGTTTTTTTATCATCCAATGGTATAGCGTCGAGGTCTATTGTTATACCATGGAGCATCTTGATAAGATTCAGGGCATTCTTAAGGATCGTTAATGTTTTCAATCCCAGGAAGTCCATCTTGATAACACCGGCTTCTTCGATCACATTTCCTTCGATCTGCGTTACCCACAGGGTAGATTCTTTGGAAGTAGCTACAGGAATTAATTCAGTGAGATCTCTTGGCGCAATGATGATACCCGCTGCATGAATGCCTGTATTGCGAACGGAACCTTCCAAAATTTCTGCTTCATGCAATACTTTGCTGGCCGGTAAACTTAAGTTATCATAAATTTCACGAAGCTTTTTCACGTTCTCTAAATCATCACTTCCCAGTCCATCTTTTTCTTCCAATGATTTTTCACCATCTTTTATTTTCATTGGCGCATGAAGTACTCTTTTCAATACAATGCCCGGACGATCAGGAACGAGTTTAGCCAATACGTTGGATTCGGCCAGTGGAAGGTCCATTACCCTCGCTACGTCTTTGATACTCATCTTAGCCGCCATGGTGCCATAGGTAATGATCTGCGCTACCTGGTTCTTACCATATTTGTCAACAACGTAATCAATCACTTTTTGTCTGCCTTCATCATCAAAGTCGGTATCGATATCGGGCATTGACTTACGATCGGGATTCAGGAATCTTTCGAAAAGTAAATTGTATTTAATAGGATCAATATTCGTAATACCGATACAATAGGCCACTACTGATCCGGCAGCAGAACCCCTGCCGGGTCCTACGAATACCCCAATATCTCTGCCGGCACGAATGAAATCACTTACAATAAGAAAGTAACCGGCAAACCCCATCGTTTTCACTGTGAATAATTCAAACCGGATACGTTCATCAATCTCCGGGGTTATTATATCATATCTTTTTTTTGCACCTTCCCACGTTATATGTTCAAGGTATTCATCCTGCGTAGAAAATTCTTTGGGCACCTGGAAGAAGGGAAGCAGTATCTCTCTTTTCAGGTTCAGGAGATCAACCTTATCCACGATCTCATTGGTATTGTCCAACGCTTCCGGCAGATCGTGAAATACGTTGGTCATCTCTGCTGTGGTCTTAAAAAAGAATTGATCGTTGGGAAAAGCAAAGCGTTTGTCTTTTACATTGATATCATCATCAGCAAAGTCACGCAGGGCAGGAGTGGTTATCTTTTCGCCTGTATTGATGCAAAGTAAAATATCATGCGCATTAAAGTCTGATTGCTCTACATAATGCGAATCATTACTGGCAATGATCTTTACATTGTACTTGCGGGCCAGTTTTATCAAAGCAAGATTTACTTTATCCTGCTCCGGCATACCATGCCGCTGCAGCTCTACGTAAAAATCTTTCTGAAAAATATTCAGCCACCATTTGAATTCATTCTCGCCTTCTTCTTCACCTTTTTTTAAGATAGCCTGTGGCACCGACGCACCCAAACAGCAGGTGGTGGCGATCAACCCTTCATGGTATTGTAAGATAAGTTCCTTATCGATCCGTGGATACTTGCTGTACATTCCTTCTATGTAACCCAGCGAAGTAAGTTTGACCAGGTTTTTATAACCCTGTTCGTTCTTTGCCAGTAAGATCTGGTGGTGACGTATATCTTTTTGCTCTTTGGTAAATGTTTTCTGGTGACGGCTGGCGGTGACATAGAATTCACATCCTACAATTGGCTTCACTTTTACGTTACCATTTTCATCTTTGTGCTTATACGCTTCCGCAACAAAGTCAAAAACGCCAAACATATTGCCATGATCGCTGATCGCCATCGCCGGCATACCATCAGCAATTGCTTTTTTATAAAGATTGGAAATAGAAGCAGCTCCATCCAGCAGGGAATATTGTGTGTGTACGTGTAGGTGAGAAAATTTCATAGTTCAATAGTCAATAGTCAATAGTCAATAGTCAATAGTCAATAGTCAATAGTCAATAGTCAATCCGATTTCGGCTGCAAATTTCCGATTGTTTATTGATTTAAAACGCGATGTTTATTTCTTTTTAAAACTAAATACACTGATCGATCCGTTGGAATAACTGCATACCCAGGCTTCCAGTTTTTCTTCGCTCTCATAAATATCTACACCTACAGGATGTCCTTTGCAGGGCAGCGAAACCACTTTTTCAAAACTGTCATCATTGATCTTAAAGACATCTACAAAGTCGCTGCTATAACAGGTTACAAATAAAAACTTATGATTTTTTGATAAGATGATCGTCCGGGGTTGTGCATGTGTGGAAGCAGTGAACAATGTGTTACCGGTTTCTACATCAATAGCTGCTACTTTGCCCAAACTGTTGTACGAAACAAAAAGACGGCCGCTGCTGTCCATTACAATATGCCGCGGATTAGCAGCTACCGCAATATCTTTTTCTTTCATCCAGACTGAGTTATTAATAACTGCTATACTGGCTCCGCCCATGATGGCAACATAAGAGCGGTTGTTTTTGTCATCTACAACAATTCCCCGGGGAATTGATGATACCGGAACAGTGCTGAGGACTTTGGCAAAAGGATATTTGTCTTTATCCATTTCCAGTACACTTACATTATAGGAGTGCCAGTTGCTTACGAGTAAATATTTACTATCAGCAGTCCGTGAAATGATCTTGGGTGTTTTACCGGTTTTGATGAGAGGTACATTAAAAGAATCTTTTTTTGAGATACCGGGGTATACCACTGTTATTTTCTTCACGGCCTGTTTGAGTGTGTCCGGCTTCTTTCCATTTTCCGAAATGGAATCCACTCTTATCGGAACGATACCTTCCGCATTGTGAAGCGATACCCATAATATTTGATCATCATGGCTAAAACAGGCTTCCACCGGTTTTTCCTCAAAAGAAGAAATAGGTTTTTGATTTACATAATCCCAGCCGGTTCCTTTATTGGGTTTGAATTTGAATTCACGGATTATTTTCCGGGAAGGCTGATCAAATTCATACACACTCATTCCTTCAAGGTTCATTGCATAGAGCTTTGAGCCGGTTGAATTGAAGAGTACTGATTTGGTGCCGGGAGCAGCAGCCAGTCGTTCTACTTTTTCATATACCAGTTTATCATATTCCCGCAGTGAATGAAGAGGTAGCAGGGTGTCTTTTAAAGCAAGTGACTCTGTTATTTCTATTCCTGAAATGTTTTCGGCAGCAAGTGTTTTACCCGGGTTTAAGTCGTATCCACAGGCAACGAATAGTAAACTGATAAAGGGTAAGTATGATGAGGCGGACATAATATCAATAATAGGCAAATAATTTCAACCGGCCATCGCTTGATCCATCTCAATAACTCACAACATGTTAGCAACTTAAATCGCTTGAGGAGAGAAAGTTATCCCCGGGCAATTTTGTGGCACAAAATTCGTTAAGGGATGTGGCTTTTATTCCACAGTAAAAGTATATTTTTGCCCGCCTGCCGAAAGGTGGCTCTGAATCAAAGCCGACCCTACCATCACCTGAAAAAACGCCGTATAATGGTTAAAAACATTTTTTACGCAGCAGGCCTCCTCGTTTTATTGGCAAGTTGTTCAAGTCTGAAGCCTCTTAATTTTACCAGCAGTAAACCTGTGCAAACTTCTGCTGTGGGTAATACTGAAGCTTCTTCCCATAGCAATAAAAATTCAGTAAAATTTATTGATGATATCGCTGTAACTGCCCGGCCAGCAGATCAACCGGAAGTTAAAAATGAAAAAATCAACGCTTCAAAAAAAGAAACGGTTAACACAAGAGGTTTTTCGATAGAAGAAACAAAGCCCGAATCTTCGTTTTATGGAGATCGTTCAGCGACAATAGAAAATGCTTCCAAACTCCAATTAAAGTATTCTATTCTTTTAAATACAGAAGTAGAACAATTACAGGATAAAGCATTATTAGAAAGTGTTGATGCATGGTACGGCACCCGCTACAGGATGGGAGGCACTACAAAAAAAGGCATTGACTGCTCTGCGTTTGTTCAGGCCGTGTTTGCTGCTGCTTATAGCTTTTCATTACCCCGCACAGCAAGGGAACAATATAAAGCAGCTAAACGTATATCCCGGACAGAATTGAAAGAAGGCGACCTCGTTTTCTTCAATACTACTGGTGGTGTATCTCATGTAGGCATCTATATGCAGAATAATAAATTCATTCATGCATCTGCTTCCAAAGGTGTTACCGTCAGTGATATGTATGATCCTTATTACCTGAGCCGCTATATCGGTGCCGGAAGAGTTAATGATAAAAAGGACATGGCACTTTCTTCCAATTAAGACTTGCGGATCCTCAATTTCTTTTTTACTGTTTGCATCACCGGATGAATGTCGGGAGATAGTTTCATGTAAACGGTTCCTGTCGTATACAAAACTATAAATGCAATGCTGCGCACTACCAATCCTCCAAACCCATGGAGATGAATAAAAGCATAATAACAGGTGGTAAAACAGGCCGTCGCCAATATAACGGTATATAAAGACTGTATCGTGAAAGGCGATAACCTGAATTTTTTCCAGAGAAAAATAATGCGGATAATATTATAAATCGTGATAGAAATAAAATTAGCGATAGCCGGACCAATCAGATCATACTTTACAGTAAGTATATAGGTCAATGGCAGCATCAACGCTAAAAGAGTAACGCCGCTGATCAATTCAAATTTCCAGTAATTGGAAGTGGAAATGATCTGTGCATTAACTCCTGTGCCCATATCAACGATCCGTGTCAACCCCAGTAACAGGAAAACATAGAATCCCTGCAGGTAAACATCTTTAAGATGAAAAGTGATGATGGCTTCTTTATAATTTAGAGCAATCAAAACAAAAAGGCCGGAAGCAAAAACAAGCTGGTTGATGGATGACCGCTGGTAAATGCGTTGCAGCATCGCCATATTCTTCTCTTTCCATGCTCTCGAAAGATGCGTGATGGATGCGGCCACAATACCCCGCTGTGGTGCCTGTATCACACTTCCCATTATTTGCGCTAAGGCAAAAATACCGGCCTTCGCTGTACCATCCTGTAAAACAGAAGCAATAACAATCGTATCAAACACCTGTGAGATGGTGAAGATGATCGTGCCGGCATACATAAATGTGCAAAGCCTGATGATCTTGCCAAAATACCGGCGACTTACTTTGCTTAGTTTAAAAGCAAAATGAATTTTTTTAGTGACCACGAGGTAAATGAACAATGTGATCGCTATGCCGGGATATGTAAAAGCGTATAATTTAATAAACAGGTCGAAGTCTTTGATCACCCCCATGATCATAAGAACGATCAGCACAGTTGTCAATACCCGCCATTGTACTTCTTTTAAAAAACTGGTGATAACAGGCTTGCCAACATTCCATGTATAAGCTTCCAGCACCGAATAGATCGTAAGGCCAAGCCCCATGGGAAATATCCAGTAATAATAGGATACCAGTAGCGGGGAGTGTTCTCCGAATTTTCGTATCACCAGGTGTTTGAAAAACCAACCGGCAATCATTACGAGTATAAAGCCGATAAGACTAACAACCAATGCCCAGGTGATCATATCATTCTTCCGGGGCGGAAGATGATCGGCATAATAATGATAGAATTTAAAAATATAAGAAGGCATAGCCATCATCGCAAACACACACATCATGGAAGCAATGGCAATAAAAATACTGGTGAGGCCGTATTGTTCTTCAGTAAAAAATCCTTCTTTAGTAAAAAAATAAGTATTGAGCAGGCCCACAGCAAAGCCAATATAAATAACCAGCGAGGAAATAATGCTTTGCCTTCGGATGGAGCTCATAGGGTAAAGATAGTGGTCAATAGTGAATGGTCAATAATGAGCCGGGGTTAATCAACCTTTTTTAAAGAGACATAGAAGTTCTTATTGACATCTTCGATGGAATAATTGAGTGGTAATTCTTGTTCCTGCCATTGGGTGGTGGGGTTGATCAAAAACATTTTCCCCGTTCCAATTTGTAAGGGCATATTAAAGCCATCTACGCAGTTGGACCAGCGGAACGAGAGTGTTTTACCTTTTATTTTATATTCCAGTACAGGAATTTTAATCGTTCGCAGGTATTGATCAAATATTTTTGAAAGATCTTTCTCTGATTGTTTACTCATATACGTTTCTACATCTTTTGAGTCAATCGTGCGGTGATAAAATTCTTTGTTCAGTCCCCTTAATATTTTTCTGAATAAGCTGTCGTTATTAATAACCTGCCTGATCGTATGCAGGATATTGGCTCCTTTGGCATACATATCCCCACTTCCTTCCTGGTTTACGCCATAGGTGCCGATAATGGGAATGTCGTTATCAATGTTTTTACGTAATCCCTGGCAATATTCATCAGCCGCTTTTCTACCATACTGGCATTCTACAAATAATACTTCTGAATAATCAGTGAACCCTTCATGCACCCACATATCGGCAATATCATTCGTTGTAATATTATTGGCAAACCATTCATGACCGCTTTCGTGAATAATAATGTAATCCCATTTCTTGCCCCAGCCGCTGCCGGAAAGATCCATACCCAGGTAACCATTCTTATAATGATTGCCATAAGCTACAGCGCTCTGGTGCTCCATGCCAAGATGCGGCGCTTCTACTAATTTGTACCCATCATTATAAAAAGGATAGGGACCAAACCAGTGTTCAAAACATTTCAACATGGGTTTTACATTACGGTCAAATTGTTTTTTGGCTTTGTCGAGATTATAATCCAATACCCAATAGTCCAAAGAGAGTTTGCCGTTCTCTCCAACATAGGAATCTTTAAAAGTTACATACTTGCCGATGTAAGGAACAATATTGTAATTATTGATAGGATTTCTTACCAGCCACGACCATACTGTACCATCAGCTTGTTTTTTTTCGGAATATAATTTTCCATTGGCTACGGCTACAAGATCACTGGGAACTTTTACCTGTATCAACGCTCCTTCATTCGGTTCATCACTCTGGTGATCTTTACAGGGATACCATACACTGGCTCCCAATCCCTGGCAGGCTACAGTCATCCACGGCCGGCCCTTTTCATCTTTTGTAAATATCCAGCCGCCATCCCAGGGTGGATTAGATGCAATGCGTGGTGATCCTGAAAAATTGATCAATATCGAATCGATCTTATTTTTTTGTGGGGCATCTTCAATATAATAAACATTACCATCCCGTTTGTAGGTCAGGGCCCGGGGTGGTTGATGCGCTGTAGTTTCTTTATGACCCGTACTTTTCGTTACATGAACCGCCGGTCCATCATTACTTGTCACTCCATCAATATGCATTGGTTCCTGCAGATCTATCTGCATTCTTTTTGTTGCTGGATTATTTACTACACGATAAATAATGACGATCTGTCCTTTAATTGTTTTATCGGAAAAATTGGGCTGTATAAAAATTTTGTATTTCACCACATCCCACCAGGCCCGTTCCGGCGTTATTGATCCCCGTAGCGTATCCTGCCGGGTAAATATTTTTTTTTGATTGAGGGGTTGTGAATAGGAGATATCCATTAAACTCAATAACAAAAGTGAAAAAAGTAATAAAGAACGGACAAGCTTCAGCATATTCTGCAGATTAATGATCGTATTTGTAATAGTTTGCTAATTTAGACACCTTAGGATTAATACATGAACCGATTAACAAAATATTTTCCACTTTTAGCCGCAACCCTTTTAATGATGATGTCCTGTTCTTCTAAAAAGAACAGCGGGAAAAAGATATTTCATTATAATGAACAAACCGGCATTGCTTCCTTAGACCCCACATTTGCCAAGAACCAATCTATCATGTGGCCCATCCATCAACTGTATAATACCCTGGTAGAAGTAGATGATAGTCTTCATATCGTTCCCTCATTGGCTAAAAGCTGGGACATATCGGAAGACAGGCTTACCTATATTTTTCACCTGAGAGATGATGTTTTCTTTCATGACGATGCATGTTTCCCGGGCAATAAAGGAAGAAAATTGACAGCCAATGATGTTGCTTATAGTTTATCCCGTATTATCAATAAGCAAACAGCCAGCCCCGGCTCTTGGATATTCAACCGCAAAATAGATTCGTTACAACCCTTTACTGCTATTGATGATACTACTTTTCAACTCAAACTATCTCGGCCATACAATCCTATCACCGGCATTTTATCCATGCAATATTGTTCTATAGTGCCTGAAGAAGCAGTAGAAAAATATGGAGATGCATTCCGGCGTCATCCTGTTGGTACCGGGCCATTCCAGTTTGTGGCCTGGGAAGAAGGACAGGCATTGGTACTTAAAAAGAATGACCACTATTTTGAAAAAGACACAGCTGGTAATCGCTTACCTTATATTGATGGCATCAAAATAACTTTTTATGACAGCAAAGCCACTGAGTTTTTATTACTACGTCAAAAAAAGCTGGAATTCATTAATGATATTGATGCTTCGTTTAAAGACGAGGTACTGACAAAAAAAGGAACATTGCGTAAAGACTGGGAAGGCAAAATTCAGTTACACACCAGTCCTTATTTGAATATCGAATACCTGGGTATATTAGTAGATACCACTAATGCCTTATTACAAAATTCACCTACAAGATTCACCAAAATAAGACAGGCGATCAATTATGGATTTGACAGAAAAAAACTTGTCCTGTATCTCCGTAATTCATTGGGCACGGCGGCAGAATCGGGGTTTGTGCCTATGGGCTTACCTTCCTTTGATGCGAACCTCGTAAAAGGATATCATTACGATCCTGCTAAAAGCCGGCAGCTCCTGGCTGAAGCAGGTTTTCCTGAGGGCAACAATTTACCCGTCATAAAATTATATACCATTTCCATTTATGCTGAGATCGGCAATTTCATCGCCAAACAATTACAGGAAAGCGGTATCAATGTGCAGGTAGAAGTAGTGCAAAAACATTTGCTGCTGGAAATGACATCCAATTCAAGAGCTTCTTTTTTCCGTGGTAGCTGGATAGCCGATTACCCTGATGCGGAAAATTATTTATCCGTCTTTTATTCCAAAAACCCTGCACCACCGAATTATACAAGATACAAGAGTCCGCAGTTTGATGCCTTGTTTGAAAAGGCATTATTGGAAGAAAATGATTCTATGCGGTATGAACTATACCGGCAAGCCGACCAGGTGATGATCAATGATGCACCGGTGGTACCGCTATGGTATGATAAAGCCGTTCATTTAGTGCAAATGAATGTAAAGGATTTTAATGCCAATGCTTTAAATCTATTGGAGCTGCGGAGGGTGAGAATTGAATAAGTGAATGAGCAAACAAGAACTTTTGCCGGGAAGACGGTAAGACGTGAAGGAATATTAAAACTACACTTTACCAACTTACCGATTTCCCGGTTATTATTTCTAATTAAAGCTTTGTGTCCTTTGAGCCTTCGTGGGACATCTCTTAATGATCTTTCTTCAATTTATCTTTAAACACTTTACGGAATTTTTCCAGCTTGGGTTGAATAACGATACGGCAATAAGGATTGCTGTTGCCATTATTCTCATAATACTGCTGGTGATAATCTTCCGCCACATAAAATTTACTGTAGGGCGTTATTTCTGTAACGATCGGGTTATTGAATGCACCGCTTTTATTCAGTTCTTCTTTATACTTCTCCGCTTTTTGTTTTTGTTCATCATTATGATAAAAAATGCCGCTGCGGTATTGCGTACCTACATCTGCACCCTGGCGATTGAGCGTAGTAGGGTCGTGTGTTTGCCAGAATACTTCCAGCAATTCATCAAACGTAATCTTAGCCGGATCATACACGATCTGCAATGCTTCTGCATGCCCGGTTTGCCCGGTACTCACCGTTTTATAATCCGGGTTTTCAGTTTGACCGCCGGTGTATCCTGATTCAGCACTGATCACTCCATCCAGTTCTTCAAACACGGCTTCGGTGCACCAGAAACATCCGTTGGCAAATGTAGCCGTATCATATTTTGAAGGATCAGATGGTTTCGTTGCTGTTTTGTCAGCGGCGGCTATGGGTTTTGACTCATTCATTTTTATATCTGTTTTTTGTGTTTGGGCACATGCACTTAAAGTAGTAACGGCCAGTGTGGCCCAGATAAACGCTGGCTTCATAAGTTTCATTTTAATAAATCTGAGTATAAATTTCGTGCAATTTCCTATCCCGGCAAGCAGGGGTTTTGTAAGTTGCATGAAATTGTTTTGTTTTTACTATTCATAACAGGTAATTAAAATAACAAATCCACATACGAATGGTTGACTTAAAAAGATGTTGAGGGAGGATACTTATAACCTGTTTAACAATTATAGTAGTAAACGGCAGCCCAACTAAGAATATGAAAGAAGAAAAGATCAATACCTGCGTTATCCGCCTTAGGCCCGGCGAAGATATTAAGCAGGGGATTGAAAAATCAGTAAAGGAAAACAATATACAGGCAGGCTGGATAAATACTGCAGTAGGGAGTTTAACGGCGTATAGGATCCGGTTTGCTAACCAGTCCGCAGGAAGTGCTGGTAATGGACATTTTGAAATAGTAAGTCTCACAGGTACTTTGAGTGTAAATGGCTCTCATCTTCATATTAGTGTAAGTGACAGCGCCGGTAAAACAACAGGCGGTCATTTATTGGAAGGCTGCACGGTTTACACTACAGCGGAGATCATCATTCAATACAGCAATAAATATTTATTTACAAGAGAAAAAGATGGAACCACTCCCTGGAATGAATTGCAGATCAGGGAGAACAAAGTGTAGCAATCAATGTATCGCTGTTACATTTACTTTCTCGATCCCTGGCAGATGCACTTCAATATGCCGGTCATGAGCTTTTGTTTCAAACTCACTGATGATCTCAAGAATATCATAATCAATAAAATTACATTCACTCCCGTCAATCGTTAATACAGAGTAAGGGGGTATCTTATCCAGCGCATCTTTTAATTTCACTTTATTCAGGAAGCTTACATTGCTGTTGAGTTTGATATGATACACCGCTGTTTCATGCTGCATACGCTTTTGTATTTTATACTCTGCTTTGAAATTATTCTGAATTATATAATACGCCGATAACAACAATCCGGCTGTCACGCCAACCAGCAGGTCGGTGAGCAGGATAATAATGATGGTAAGAATGAAGGGCAGGAATTGCTTCCATCCCAGGCTCCAGATATTCCGGTAGAGTTTTGGCCGGGTCAGATTATACCCGGTAATGAGTAAAATAGCTGCTAATGAAGCATACGGTATTTGATTCAAAGCAAAAGGAATGAATGCTACTGTTAGCAACAGGAATAATCCATGTGTAAAAGCTGATAATTTGGTCCGGCCTCCTGCATCCACGTTCGCAGCGCCTCTTACAATAACTGCAGTTATCGGGATAGCGCCCAACATTCCACAGGTCATATTACCAATTCCCTGCGCCACTAATTCCCTGTTCATAGGGGTAATGCGGTTATGTTTATCTAATTTATCAATGGCTTCCACACATAATAATGTTTCAAGTGATGCCAGCAAGCCAATGATCACTCCGTTTTTCCAGATGGCAGCAGATGAAAACACTTTAGAAAAATCGGGAAAAGAAATTTCAGCAAAAATATTGGCCGGAATATTTACCAGTTGAGTAGGCTTAAGCATATATCCTGAAGCAGCTTTTGTAAAAAGGTAATTCATAAGCACACCCGCAAGTACTGCTATTAATGGAGCTGGAATTATCTTCCATTTTTTTGCAAAAGGTTGTTGTAATAAAATAAGGAGAAGAACACAAACAGCTGTAATGATAACAGCTCCTCTTGTAATATGCAGGTTGAAATATTCTATATTACCAGTAATGTCTTTTGAAGAAACCACATTTAATAAACCACTTCGCCAGAAATCCGGCTGATCATATCCTAATGCCACCGGCACCTGTTTAGCAATAAGCATAATACCGATAGCGGCCAGCATTCCTTTTATAACCGCCGATGGAAAATAATTAGCAATGATCCCCAGTTTTAATACACCCAATATTACCTGGAATACTCCTGCAATGATCACCGATAAAAGAAAAAGTTTGTAATCACCATACGACAGGATTGCGGCAGCCACTATCGGTGATAATCCGGCAGCAGGCCCCGAAACGCCTAAAGCAGACCCACTGATCAATGACACCACTAATCCACCAACGACGCCTGAAAGTATCCCGGCATACAAAGGAGCTCCCGATGCCAGCGCAATCCCAAGACATAGAGGAAGGGCTACAAAAAAAACAGATAGACCTGCCGGCAGATCATGCTTTAACCATAAAAGACGCATGTATTTTATTCGTCGCTTCATGAGAATTGGTTTCGACGGAAGGTAAAAAAATTACTACGAAAAAAAATGACCTGGTCAATGGATAAAAATCAATCATCACTCCCTTGTAATAAAAAGAGGTCAGTACTATACCTTTGCAGACCTGGCGTCTCTCACTTCACCAGCATAAACAAATGAAACTATACCCTGAATCTGCCTATATTCAACTTGAGTTCAATAAAGTAAAAGACCTGTTGGCCAATTATTGCCAAACAGATCATGCTCATACTAAAGCCCAGCAGCTCCGTATACATACCCGCAGAGAATTTATTGAACTGGAACTGAAGCAAAGTCATGAGTATCGTCAACTGATCCAGAACACCATTTATTTCCCCAACGACTATGTATTGAATCTTGCTAAGGAATTGAAATTATTAACGATTCCCGGTGCATTATTAACCGGCGAACAATTTATGCAACTACGAAAGCTGGCGGAAAGCATGGAAAAGATATTCCGCTGGTTTGATGCGGAAAGAAAGATAGCCTACAACGCTTTAGTGCGGGTGATTGATAATACCTACTACGAAAAAGCGGTCATCGCTATGATCGATGAAGTGCTGGATGATAATGGCCATGTAAAAGATAATGCATCCGAAGACCTGAAGAATATTCGCATGAGTTTATACCGTAAACGGAATGAACTGCGGCGACTATTTGATAAGATCGTGGCGAAGCTGAATAAGCAGGGCTACTTGGCCGAGATCGAAGAAAGCTATATGAGCGGTCGCAGGGTGCTGGCTGTTTTTGCCGAACAAAAAAGAACGGTAAAGGGAATACTGCATGGCGAAAGTGATAGTCGAAAAACAGCCTTTGTAGAGCCGGAAGAAACCATTGAACTTAATAACCAGGTATACGAGTTGGAAAATGATGAGCGCAAAGAAGTGTACCGGATATTGCGGGAACTGACAGCAAAACTTTCTGTATACGCAACATTATTGAATACCTATCATGAAGTGGTGGGTGAATTTGATTTTATAAGAGCCAAAGCAAAACTGGCCAATGATATAAAAGGAGAATATCCGGCAGTCACGGATAAAGCTCATGTACAGCTGGTAGATGCCTATCATCCATTGTTGTATTTATATAATCAACGAACACAAAAACCTACTATTCCTGTAACGATCACGTTGGATGAAAGCAAACGTATTCTTGTCATTAGCGGGCCTAATGCAGGAGGGAAAACGGTTACGTTAAAAACGGTTGGGCTTCTTCAAATGATGGTGCAGAGTGGTTTGCTGGTGCCTGTTCATCCCTCTTCGCAGTTTGGCATTTTCAAACAGCTGATGATCCATATCGGCGATACGCAAAGCATCGAATTTGAATTAAGTACTTATAGCAGTCATCTCATTCACATGAAACATTTCATGGAGAATGCCAATGGCCGCACCTTATTTTTTATTGACGAACTCGGTAGCGGCAGTGATCCAAATCTTGGTGGCGCCTTTGCTGAAGTGATATTGGAGGAGCTGGCAAAAAAACATGCGATGGGTATTGTAACTACACACTACCTGAATCTGAAAGTAATGGCTGGTAAAACGTCTGGTATCGTGAATGGCGCCATGGCATTTGATGAGAAGAACCTGCAACCACAATACAAACTCATTATGGGTAAGCCGGGAAGTTCATATACATTTTCAATAGCAGAAAGGATCGGGTTGGACCCATCGTTGATCAAAAGAGCTAAAGACCTGGTGGATGATGACCAGTTTCGTCTCGATAAATTATTGAATAGGACAGAACAAGACTTACGGGATATTGAAAAGCGGGAAAAGGAATTGCAGATGGCCATGAAAGAAAATGAGCGACTGAAAAAAGAAATGCAGCAGGTGTTGAATAAAGAAAAACATGTGCAGCAAGTCGAGTTGCTCAAAGAGCAGAACCGGGTATCAGAAGAAAAGATACTGTACCTGAAAGACATGGAAAGAAAACTGAAACAAATGCTGGTAGAATGGCGAAAAGAAGAGAATAAGAATAAGGTGATCAGGCAAATGGAAAGCTTATTATTTAAAAAGAACGAAACGAAGGTGGCTAGCAAGATGCAGAAAAAGATCGACTCTAAATTCGATGAAGTGGGTGGCGAAATAAAAATAGGCGACAAGGTAAAAATGAAACGCAATCACCAGGTAGGAGAGGTGATGGAGTTGAGAGGTAAGAGAGCCGTGGTAAAAATTGGGTTGTTGCCTATGCAGGTGGAGGTAAAAGATTTGGTAGTGGTGAAGGAAAAAGAAACGGAGTAATGATATATGATATTACACGGGCTTTAACGAGCCTGGATATATTCATAAGGACAAAGTCACCTCTTTTTACAATGTTCATAAAAATTTTTATTCATGTCTATTATCAAATCACCTTTCTGCATTGATGGGTGTTGACTTCGATAAATAGCTGTATCCGGGTATTGAACAATACTAATATTTTCAGCTATTTCCTTTTTTCCTTCTTTTTCGTAAACAAGCTGCCGCACCAGCGGTTCCGGTACCCAATCTCTGTGGGTAGAGGGCACACCAAATTCATCACGATAAGCTTCTGTGCAAAAAGAAGCACGAAACATAAACTTATCAGCACGGATAAAATGGACTTGTTTTACAGAGTCTGTATAGTTTTTTTCAAAAAAAGATTTCACTGATGAATATTCAGCCTTCAAAGGATTTATCAGCTGAAAATTGTAGTTATAAAATCCAGTTGCCAAAAGAAACAGGCAAATTGCTAACGTAAAATAGTTTCTTTTCTTACCGGATTGAAAAAAGGGTAATACAATCATCATTACCAATATAAATACAGCAAGGTTGAACGGAAACAATGTGCGATAAGACGCAAAGCTTTCAATAGCTATCATTGAAGGCAGGTATATCAATAGCAAGAAGATTATTATTATTCCCAGCGTCCAAATAAAAGAAATGATTTTCTGTTTCCTGTTTTGGCGGAACAATCCAATGATCCAGGTTATTGAAATTAAAGGATAAGCAATTTGTGAAAATATACTGCGGGGACTATAAAGAATATTAATACTAAAGGCGGAAGGAAGAGGCCCTGAGAAAAAAAATGACGCTTTTTTCAATACATCTAAACTTATTCCTACACGATCACCAGCCTGCACATTGCTATGCTGCAATGAGTATCTGAAGAGAAAATAATAAATTACGTAAATAAAAAAATAGGTTGCAATGCCTATCCAAACAATGCGATCGGGCTTTATTTTTTTTGATTGAATATAGTAAATTAAGAAAGGAAGAAGGAATATGCCAAATGCAGATTGGTATAAAAATAACGAACACAAGCCAGCGGCTATAGACAATACAAGTATTGTAGTTGGTATTCTAAGATAGCCCTGAACTCCATGCAGTGTATAAAATAGCAAGTGCCCACTTATAAGACCGGCACCGGTTGCAATGAATAACTCAAGACAGGAAGCCCAGCCTATATAAATGGACACGGCAATGCAGGATGCAATAAAGACATCAGATAAAATAGGTAACCGGCTATCAAGTTTCATTGCCCGTACCCATTTACTAAAAACGATATGCCATACTATAGTGGTAATTACCCACCCTGTAAAAGAAAATATCCGTAAATACTTTAACTCGTCAATGGCAGACAAACCACCAAACAATTTATTGATAAGCAAGCCTGTAAGCCATCTTCCCTGCGAGAAGAACATATTATAATTGGAGCCGTCTTTGTTGTGCCAGAGTTGATGAATCTCATCAAGGTAGGCGTAATCCGCAAAAAAAACCTGGTAATAAATAAAAAAGAAAAGAAAAATTATAAGCAAAAAGGGGAAAATCTTTTTAGAAAAAACTGGAGAATTGGTCATGCAGAAGTGTGGTGTTAGGTTATGCCCACAAGATATTACTCTTATATATTTTTCAAAATGATTTCTAAACGAAGATCAGTTATTCTCAAATAAAATAAAAAAGCGAAGCCTTACGGGGCTTCGCGGTATTTAATGAGTGTGTAAGTCTAACTGTTGCTGTGAATGTAGTTTTGCAAATGATTGATCGTTTCTTTTTGCGCCAGGATCGTCTCCTTTACTACATCACTCATCGAAATAATACCGGCTAATCTATTGTTTTCAAAAACCGGCAGGTAGCGTATTGTGTTGGATGTCATCAGTCCCATACAATGTTCAATACTATCATCGGGTTTAACAGCGGGCAGGTCGGTTGACATGATCTCTGACACAGGAGTGTCGGCAGAATGTTTCCCTTTTAGTATTACTTTTCTTGAATAATCTCTTTCTGTTACTATGCCCAGAAAATTATCACCATCTTTCACCACCACTGAACCGATGTTTTTTTCTGCCATTAGTTTCAAAGCTTCCAGCACTGTTGTTGCGGGTGACACACCAATAGCTACATTACCTTTGCGGGCTAAAACAGCTGATACTTTATTCATGTGGCAATCCTTTATACTGAAATGTACGAAAAGATAAGTGTCGCTCAAAAAATAATTTGGTTTCACTGTTCTTCTTCTTATTAATTTGCAGCGCTGCAAATGGAACAAAAACCTGCTACCATAAAAGAAATAGCACAACGACTCAATGTTTCTATATCAACTGTATCAAGGGCTTTGCACGATCATCCCGGTATTGGTCTGCGCACACGGATGCAGGTACAGCAATTGGCAGCAGAATTAAACTATGAACCTAACCGGGCAGCTATATCATTCAAACAGGGTAAAACGTTTTCGATTGGAGTCATTCTTCCTAATCTCCGGGAGGAATTTTTTTCGATTGCTATCAATGGTATTGACGATGTAGCCACTATTAACCATTACACGGTACTGATTGGTCAGTCGCGTGACGATATAGAAAGAGAGAAACAAATCGTTGACACTATGCGCAAACACCGGGTGGATGGCTTGATCGTTTCTTTATCAAAGAATACAGATCGTTATGAACATTTTGAACAGCTGAAAAATGCTCAAATCCCGGTTGTCTTTTTTGACAGGGTGCCGCCAATTGCAGATGCCTACACTGTTTCCTGTGATCTGAAAAAAAGTTCAGTAGAATTAGTTGACTGGCTGGTGAACAAAGGACATAGCCGTATAGGGTTTTTAAAAGGACCGGATACCCTGCAACCTTCATTGGAAAGACTGGAGGGATATCATGAAGGACTGAAAAAAAATAAAATAAAAGCCAATAATAACTGGGTAGTGCAAACGGACCTGGACAGATCATCTACACGGGCTGCTATGACAACATTGCTTTCGGTTACCAACAGGCCTACCGCCATCATTGCCTTTAATGATTACGTAGCACTGGATGCGATAAAATTTGCCCGTCATGAAGGATTAAAGATCAACAAAGATATATTCTTTGTGAGTTACGCTAATCTTCCCATCACCAGTTATATGGATTATCCACCGTTGGCTTCCGTGGAGCAATTTCCTTACCAGCAGGCGGAAAAAGCTACGGATATTTTATTCCGCCTGATCAATAATAAAAACGATACGCCGGATATAAAACGGAAAACGGTTCTTGATAGTAAGGTGGTGGTATATAAAGAAGAGTAATGATATCACTAAAAAACGACCATCATTTACACAATTGCATACTTATTCGCATAGGAAATAAGAGCAGCCACATTTTTCAATTTCAATTTCCTCAATATATTGTAACGATGCACTTCCACGGTTTTGGAAGAAATGTTTAATGCCGCACCCACTTCTCTTGAGCAAAGCCCTTCTTTCAACCGCTTAATGATTTCAATTTCTCTTGAGGATAATACATGTTGAGTTTGTTCCTCATCAGTTGAAGTAAAATTTTCAGCTATCGTATCTTTTATTTCCTTACAGATATAGTTGTTGCCTTTTTTTACTGCTTCTAGGGCGGCCAGCATTTCTTGCGAACCAGAACTTTTAGTAACATAGGCCTGCGCCCCGTTTTTCATCATCTGTTTTGCATATGCCGGTTGAGTATGCAGCGACACTCCAATGATCTTTATACCAGGAAGGAATTTCCGTAATACTAATGTGGCTTCAATGCCATTCATACCCGGCAGGTTTATATCCATAATGATAATATCCGGCTTTTGGGTTCTTGCTGTCTCAATACCTTCTTCAGCACTTCCATAAGTAGCTACGACTGTATAAGAAGGATATGAGTCAATAACCTGTGCCCAGGCTTCCCTGATTAGTGTGTGGTCGTCAATGATGATGATTTTGGTTTGCATAACGTTAGGATTTTAATGTTAATTACTGACGCAAGATAATATCTTACTTAGATTACAGGGGTAGTTTACCTTATTGTATCTATGTGTAATTCATTAAAGCGGGCTTGTAGTCGCTTTTCTACAATCTATGGACTTATACACTTTTACTTTGAGTGAGAATCGTTGATCAACATTATGAGCTGATAAAAATAGCCGGTAATTTGATAGCAGGTTGGCTAAAAATCTTATAGTAAAACGTCGTCGTTGCAGAACCTAAAAGTTGTTATGTTTTTTAAAACTACTTATTATAAGATGTGCTATATTTTTTTTGATAACAGCCTATTCTCTTTTGGTTAACTTATAATAAATAAGTAGATTACGATAAACAAATAATTAAAATGACTGCCCTTACCTGGTTTTTAACCACCCCGGATGCAACAAATAAATTTGAAATAGTAAGATGTCCAAGTAGTTCTGCTCAATGATAATAATATCGCCATATAAGAATATAAGTGTATACTCTTAAGAAGCTGATTTAATGAATGAAATAGTTGAATTCCAGCCAAACTTTTGCAAGCTTTACTAGGTAAGTAATACAGTAACAGTATTATGTTATACCTGAGTTGATGAGCATATTTACGAACAGTCCAATTTAATCGCAGTCATTCAATATACAGGTAAGCAGATATACAATTTCAGAGCTTTTAAAAAAGCGCCATCAATACCTGAAGATTTAATTGATCCTACATATTGCTATAAAGTATATGGAGGATCAAGTTTAATACCTGAACTATGAAAGTAAATTCATCCGCCAGAACCCGGATAAACCGTTTTCAATTCCGTGGTCTTTCTATTCAGCAAAGATTGCCTATTTTGATATGCATTCTTTTGCTCTGCGTAATCATAATTTTTAGCTGGACTTCCTACGTTGGTGTAAAAAGAGCGACACTAAAAGTTGGGCAGGACCGGTTATATGCTTTGACAGAACAGTTATGTTCAATGTTTGGACAGTCATCGCAGAATTATTTAATAGCCGCCCGTACGATGGCCGGACAAGATTCAATCAAAAAATTTCTTCGGTCAGAAGGAAAAGATTCAGGCAGTGCGAGTGCGTCGCTTGAAATAATGCAAAAGCTGCAAAAGGATAGCTCAACATTGTTAGTGGAGTTACTGGATGCGAACAAAACATTAAAGCTTCGCTCAGCGAGACCGGGTATTGAAGTAAAAGTAAATCTCGATTCAGTGCTCAATGATTTATCTATTGGGCAAGATGCTTCAAAAATTGGGAAAATATACCTTTCCGGAGACTCTATGTATTACCCGGTTGTTGCTTCAATAACAGATGAAAAGCAAGTAATTGGTTATGTTATTCGATGGCGGTTATTATCTGCTACTCCAAAAGCGATCGAACAGTTCTCAAAGCTTATCGGCACAAATGCCACGCTGAATATTGGAAATAATGATGGAAGTCTTTGGACGGACCTGGTGAAACCTATACCTAACCCACCGCTGGATATCAGGTATAAAGGTTTGTTTGAATATTCGCCACCGAAAGGCAGCCGGGCTATTGCTGTTGCACAACCAATACCCAATACGCCCTGGTTGGTATTAGTTGTGTTTCCGCGGAAAACTGTCCTGGAAGCTTCCACCCATTTTCTAAATTCAATCCTGTTAATAGGCGGAGCGTTAATCGCTATCGGCATTTTGTTGGCCTGGCTCATGAGCCGAAACATTACCCGGCCATTAAACAAACTGACGGCTGCGGCATCAGCCATTGCAGGAGGTGATTATTCTTCACTGGTGCAGGTTGACCGGAATGATGAGTTGGGTAAGTTGGCCCGTGCATTCAATACTATGTCTATCCAGGTACACAATGCTCAACTGGACCTTGAGAAAAAGGTGAAGGAACGTACTGCCCAGCTCGAAGCTGCTAATAAAGAATTAGAAGCATTTTCTTATTCAGTATCGCATGATCTGCGGGCTCCTTTACGTGCCCTGAGCGGATATGGTATGATGCTGAAAGAGGATTATGGGCCAAAGCTGGATGATGAAGCCAATCGTATTACTGACAGAATCGTTTCGAATGCCAAAATGATGGGAAAACTTATTGATGACCTGATCTCTTTTTCACAAATGGGTGTAAAAGAGGTTGTTCACCAAACGGTTGACATGAAAAAAGTAGCCGAAGACTGTATGGCCGAATTATTGCACCATGAAACTCCTGATAAGTACCAGGTCCATATAAATAATCTGCCGGCTTGCCATGGCGATTCCAATCTTATTAAACAGGTTTGGATGAACCTGATCAGCAATGCCATCAAATATTCATCAAAGAAGCCGGTGCCGTGTATTGAAATAGGTTGTACAGAAGACGCTTATACCAATACTTATTTTATCCGTGATAATGGTGTTGGCTTTGATATGCAGCATGCTCATAAATTATTTGGGGTTTTTCAACGGCTTCATAGTCACAAGGTCTTTGAAGGCACTGGCATAGGATTAGCATTTGTTAAAAGGATCATGCTTAAACATAACGGGGAAATCAGGGCAGTGTCTTCTATAGACGAAGGGGCAACATTTTATTTCACGTTGCCCGCTTCCAGAAAAAATCTTTTTGCGAAAACAGGCTAATTAATGGTTTAATTAAATCGAATCATTATGATCAATAACGAGGCAGAAATTTTATTAGTGGAAGATAGTATGGATGATGCGGAAATGACCATCAGGGCTTTAAAGAAAGTAAACCTGGCCAATAATCTTGTTCACGTAGAAGACGGCCAGGAAGCTCTTGATTATCTTTTTGGGCGTGGAAATTTTTTAAATCGTGAGCTTTCAAAGCAACCCAAAGTTATTTTACTCGATATTAAGATGCCGAGGGTTGATGGCATCGAAGTATTACGACTTATTAAATCCAATGAGGCAACCCGGATGATCCCTGTTGTTATTATGACTTCATCGGGCGAAGAGAAGGATATGATTGCAAGTTATAGCCTTGGTGTTAACAGCTATGTGGTAAAACCGGTGAATTTTGAAAATTTTGCAAAAGCTGTAAGTGACCTGGGACTATACTGGCTATTGACCAACCAAACCCCCAATAGCCAGCCCGTAAAAAATAAAATACGCCTATGAGCAAGCTTTTAAAAATACTTCATTTAGAAGACCTGCAGGAAGATGCGGAAATGGTAGCCCGGGCCTTAAAAAAAGGAGGCGTCGAATGTGAAATAAAGCATGTTGAGGATAAGGTTGAATTTATAAAAGCATTAAAGGAATTTTCACCTGATATCATACTTTCTGATCATTCACTTCCCTCTTTCGATTCTCACGAAGCGCTTAAGATTGTAAAGGAAATGGGAATAGAAACTCCCTTTATACTTATCACGGCAACCGTTTCCGAAGAATATGCTGTCAGTATCATCAAGGAGGGGGCCAGCGATTATATATTGAAAGACCGTTTACAAAGGCTGCCTAATTCTATTGCGGGCGCCATGGAAAAATATAACCTTGAGCAAACCCGCAAAGAGGCAGATGAAACACTTCGTATGTCTGAGCGAAAGTATAAACTACTCTTTGAAAGTAATCCTATGCCGATGTGGATGGTTTCGCGATCAACATTCGACATTATTGCTGTAAACGAAGCTGCCACGACACATTATGGCTATACCAAAGAAGAGTTCTTGAAATTAGCTCCCTCAGACCTCAGACCCACAGAAGATGTTCCTGCCTATATAGCGCATATAAAAAAAGAATATATTGGTACACAAAAGGCTGGTATATGGCGGCATAAAAAGAAAGATGGAAGCATTATCATGATGGAGATAATCACTCATAATATAATGTATGAAAACAGTCCGGTAAGACTTGTTCTTGCCAACGACGTAACAAAGAAACTACAAGTAGAAGCCGAATTAGCTAACCAGCAGATGATGCGGGAAAAACTTATTACCGAAACGAGCATACAGGTGCAGGAGCGTGAAAGGGATGAAATAGGCAAAGAACTACATGATAATATAAACCAGATCATGGCCGCTGCAAAACTATACCTGGACATGGCTATAAAAAAAGAAGAGAAGGGACCGCAGCTATTATACAAGGCTCAGCATAATATTGTTCTTGCCATTAACGAGATCCGCAAACTTTCACATACATTGGTGGCGCCTTCACTGGGACCTGTTACATTAATCCAGGCTATAGAGGAACTCTTTGCCGATATCAGGATGACCACTTCATTGCACCTGGAAGTGTTCACCTGCAACTACAATGAAAAAGAAATTGATAATAATGTCAGCCTGATGTTTTACAGGATCGTACAGGAACAGATCAATAATGTTGTAAAGCATGCAAAGGCAAAAAATGTAGCTGTAAAATTGAGCACGACAGCTGAAAATATCCAGTTAACCATTGAGGACGATGGTAAAGGATTTGATACCGCTAAAACTTCAAGCGGAATTGGGTTAAGAAATATCAGGAACCGGGTTGATTATTATGATGGAAGCACCCGCATCATTTCTGCCCCCGGAGAAGGCTGTGTCCTGAAAATAACTATCCCCGTTCAACAGAACGTTTTTGCGCAGCAAAACTAGCTTATCATCCAGAAAAAATTTGGCCAGCAAGCCTTTTCTTATTTACCGTCAGCTTGCTTTTTTGCATATATAACTTTATTGTTTTCTGCGTATAGAGCAAAGTATTTGTTTTATATATTTTATCTTGCTGTTACTTTTAATTTATGGCAATACCCGGTTACGGTCTAATAAAAAAACCGGCTGGACTTCCGAATAGCAAATTAATTACCGAAATTTCCCCGGCCACCGTTGCAGGCAGCTATTGAAATTGTCTATATTTAAAACCTACGGAATTATTCATAACCAATTCCGGAATCAGTGAGACCGACTAACACATGAGTGATATATTAAAAATACTGATCCTCGAAGACAGCGATAAAGACACTCAGGTCATTAAAGATTTATTACAAGTAAAAGAACAATCCTGTGAATTTAAAGTGGTGGAGGAGAAGGAGCCATTTGAACAGGCATTGCTTGAGTTTCGGCCACATGTCGTACTGTTCTGCAACGTCTTGCCGGCTTTTACTGCCCAGTATGCTTTACAGATAGTGAAACAAATTTTGCCCTATGCCCCTTTTATACTGATCACCGGTACTGTATCTGAAGAATTTGCTGCTGCAATCATTAAAGCCGGCGCTGCCGATTATTTATTAAAAGACAGGATGACGAGGTTGCCTATGGCCATTCAGTCTGCATTAAAACAAAAGCTTACTGAAATCAAAAAAGAAAAAGCTGAAGAAAATAACAGGTTCCAGGCAAAATTACTAAACACGATCGGCCAGGCCGTAGTGGCGACTGACATGAATGGGATTATAAATTTCTGGAATAAGGCCGCCGAAGAAATATATGGATGGACAGAAGGAGAAGCTATAGGCAAAAACGTAATAGATCTCTTGCCTGCAACACAATTAAAAGAACAGGCAATTGAGATTATGGAAAATTTGTCAACGGGAGAAAGATGGGCAGGAGAGTTTTTGGTACAGGGAAAAGATGGTAAGGTGTTTCCTGTTTTTGTTACAGACTCTCCGATCTGTGACGCCAATAATAAGACTATAGGTGTCATTGGTATTTCATCGGACATTACGGAGCGGAAAAAAATAGAACAGCAATTGGTGATGAGTACACAGCAACTGGCTGTTATTTATAATACCGTAGCCGATGTAATATTTCTGCTGAGTGTAGAAGACAACGAAAGATTTAAATTTATTTCTGTTAATCATACATTCCTTGAAGCAACAGGACTTGCGGCCAACCAGGTAATTGATAAATATGCGGATGAGATCATTCCTGCTCCATCCTGGAATATAGCACTTGCTCACTACAGGAAAGCTATTGTAACAAAAAGTACCGTGCAATGGGAGGAAGTATCTGAATATCCTTCAGGAACAAAAACCGGTGTTGTAAATGTTACCCCGGTATTTGATGAAAAAGGTAACTGCATCAGGCTGGTCGGTTCGGTGCATGATATTACTGAAAGCAAAAAAGCGGAAGAGGCATTGAAGGAAAGTGAAAATTATTTACGCACCATTATACAAACGGAACCGGAGTGTATAAAACTGCTGAATAAAAAAGGAGAGCTGGAAGAGATGAACCCTGCAGGTCTTGCTATGATAGAGGCCAATAGTTTGGAGGAGATAAAAGGCAACTCTATACTTGGACTTATTAATGAACCCTATAGGGATGCTTTTACCCAATTAACAGAAGATGTGTTTGCAGGAAAGTCGGGACAACTGATATTCCAGGTTACTGGTTTCAAAGGTACTCAGCGCTGGCTTGAAACACATGCCGTGCCATTGAAAGATGCGAACGGAAAGATCATTTCATTATTGGGAGTAACACGGGATATAACAGAACGAAAAAAAACAGAAGAAGAACTGAGTAACACCAACGAAGAGCTGCATTATCTCTCGTCTCACCTGCAAAACGTGAGAGAGGAGGAGCGAATGCAGATAGCAAGAGATATTCATGATGAATTGGGTCAGCAACTCACGGGGCTTAAACTTGAAATGTCGCACCTGATTAAAAAAATGAATATCACTGATAAGCTGTTGCAACAAAAAGCGGAAGGTATTATCAGCCTGATAGATGATACGGTAAACTCGGTGCGTACAATATCCACTAACCTGCGACCGAGTATACTGGATGATATAGGTCTTATCGCTGCACTCGAATGGCTAAGCGAAGAGATAGACAAAAGATCGGGTATACAAATAAAATTCGAAGCAACTATGCCTGAACCTGATCTGCCCACGGCTACAGCTACTGCTTTATTCCGGATATACCAGGAAGCATTGACCAATGCCGTCCGCCATTCGGAGGCAAGACATATCAACGCCAGTTTAAGTAAAAAAGATAACAACATTATCCTGGTAATTAAAGATGATGGTCTTGGCTTCGATACTTCTATGAAGGATAATAAGAAAGCGGTGGGTCTTATGGGTATGAAAGAACGGATATTTATATTAAACGGACATTACGAATTGAACAGTGCATTGGGAAAAGGCACTCAAATTAAAATATCTATTCCTTTTTGATCCTGGTTAAATAAACTCAGTTGCAGGAACATAATCTTATTGTGTTACCACACGTTCCGCGGGCAAGTATCTCCATATTGATTACCCAATAAAAATCCAATGATAAATTCATGTGACCCATTGCTGAAACTTCGTAAAGGATTTGTAGTATAATCGTATGAGTAACCTACGTTGACCGTATGGCCCAGGTTAATTCCTATCAATGCTGTAAAACCATCCTGTAAACGATATCCGCCACCCAGCCATACGAGATCCTGGTACTGCAATTTCAGGTTGATATTAAGCTGTGGTTTTGCAGTGGTTCCGTATTGAAACAGTAACAGTCGTGATCGCTTCAGTTGCAAAATAAAGAACCATCTCCTGGTTATTTGCAAAAGTCATGTCCTGGTGATAACCATACTCAACCCAAAAATCCTTACCCTTATTAGAAAAATCCTGTGCATGACCACATAAAATGGAAAGCAGAAAGGTTAGAAATAAAATAAAGTGAAAGATTTTTTTGTCATTTAATCTATTTCTAAATAAAAATAAATTTAGAAAATACCATGAAGTCATTTTTAAAAGTGTAAATCTTTTTTCAAATAAAAATTTCAAAAAAGATTTCAGCAATCATAAAATGCTTTTTGTTTTTTTGATTTTTTAATATATATATTTGAAACAGTGGGAAAAAATAACAGTTTTCTCTCTCGTTAAACCAAAACTTTAAGCGTTTACTCTTATCCAGTCGGTGGATAATACTTACTGCTTATGATTGTTCAAGCCAACCAAACTATTAAGCCTCTATTAATATTTATTGTCATTGGCTTTTTTTTCCCGGGATGCAGAAAAGAAATAGACGTTCCTTTAAAAATAGATTTTGAGTATTCAGTAATTGACAACAATTACAATGTTCCCGTAAGAATCGTCTTTATCAATAAAACTTCAGGAGCGTTATTTTATAAATGGACTTTTCCTACTGCAGATGTAACGGGAAGTAATTATAAAGACCCGGGATATATTACTTTTACGCAGCCCGGTCCCATCACCGTAAAGTTAGAAGCCTGGAATGATTATGACCGGGATGAGAAAACAATACAAATTGTTTTAGATACGCTGCCCGTTGCCAATTTCTCAGCTGTTCCCCGATTAAATAATTATGCTCCTGTTGAATGGGATTTCAATTTTACCGGGCAAGGAGCCACACGGTTTAAATGGAGTTTTGAAAACGGATCAGTAACAACTTCTACCGACCGTAATCCCCGGCAGATACTTTATTCGCTTCCGGGCGTATACAAAGTTGTACTGGAAATTTTTAATGACAGGAATAAAGCAGACTCCCTTACAAAATTTATTACTGTAAAACCTCCATTGAACGCTTCCTTTGATATTCTTCCTTCATTTGATGATGATGATTTTGAAGTTCCCTTTACTGCTCAGCTTGACAATCATACGATCAGTGCTGTTTCGCATCGCTGGGAAGCAACAGGTGGAAATTTTAGTAATGCAACAGATTCCATTCCTACTGTACAGTTTACAACTCCCGGCACGCATACCATTACCTATACAGCAACCAATGGCAAGCAAACCCAGGTAGTTTCAAAATCAATTACACTATATCCTAATTCCAATCTCCGCACTTTTTCTAATGTTAAACTCGGGATTAATACTGCGCATCAAACAACCGGCAGTTTTTTCTCTACATACTTACGCAAAGTAATAAAGAAGGATAGTGTGAATGCCGTTAACGGTCCTCATATTGATATATGCTACTTCGGACTTAGTCAGAGTTTTTCCTTTAATAAATTCTTATCACCACGAGATGTACAGAATTGGACGTTCGACCCGATTCCGGGCGCCCGGGATAATGTGGTCATCAATAAGCAGGAAGATTGTTCCTGTGGTATCAATGTGACGCCTGCTCAATTTGAAACGATCTCGAACGGATCCTTTTTTGATGGGCTATCAATTGTGCAAACTACCGGAGGACTATCCGATTTTGACAATACGTTGGTGCCAAGAGTTATACTTTTTAAAAACGCAGCCGGTCGTAAAGGTGCTATAAAAATTTCCCGCTTTGTAGATGATGGAGCCAACAGCTACTTATTATGTGACATTAAAATTCAAAAAGAATAAATGCCGCGTAAGACTTACTATATATTATTTGTCTTACTCCTTCTACTGGTGGGGATGGTCCGAGTTTATTCGCAGAGCATTGACCTGGAAAATGCTTTAAGTGATTTCAGAAAAAAATACCAGCAAACCAAGAAATTAAAAATTACCGGGGGCATAAGCTCCAGTACTACTTATTCAATGAGTACCGCAGGAGGATTACGGGATCCTTTTGTTTATTCCATTAACGGCAATGTCAATTTCTCTTTCCTGTCCATCAATATTCCGGTAAGTCTTAGCTATACAAATGCCGGTTTTTCCTATAGCTACCAGTATCCCCGTCCACCCAGCCGGTTAAGCATTCATCCAAAATATAAATGGGTGCAGGCACATATCGGTGATTTCAGTATGAATTTTTCGCCCTATACGATGAGTGGATTTCAGATTAAAGGTGCAGGCGTGGATCTGCAACCCAAAGGGAAATGGAAGTACAGTGCCTTTTACGGTCGTTTTCAGAAAGCGGTTCCTTATTTAGAAGGAAACGGAAACACATTGGCGACTTATAAAAGAGTGGGAGCGGGCATCAAACTGAATTTTACAGAAAAAAAATTCCAGTCTGCTTTATCTATCATAAGGATAAATGATTTGCAAAACTCTCTTCTTCAAAAACCGGACTCACTTCACATTTATCCCAAAGCGAATATTGCATTTGGTTTTGAAAATAAACTTAAGCTTGCCAAATCACTTCAAATAGAAGTCGAATTGGGAATAAGCTATCTCACCAATGATGTTAGAGCACAAAAAGATAGCGTAGAGCCCGCCTTTCATAAAATTATCGGACTGGCTTCTAAAATGAATGCATCAACCACCTTTTATAAAGCTCTTAAAACAAATCTATCATACACCCTTGGCAGTTCAACCGTGGGTATCGGTTACGAAAGAATTGATCCCGGTTACCAGACATTAGGCGCTTATTATTTTACCAATGATATGGAAAACATCACTGTCAATTTTGCCCAACAATTGTTTAAGAACAAGCTCAACCTTTCCATGAATGCTGGCATACAGCAGGATGATCTGAAAAATGAAAAGACGGGGAAAAACAGGCGGATGGTTACTGCCATTAACGCCAGTATTAACGGCGGAAAAAAATTTACATCCAGTCTTGGGTATTCCAACTTTCAAACATTCACTAATATCAAACCACAGTTTCAATATATCAATCAGCTGACCCCGTATGATAACCTGGATACACTTAACTACCGTCAGCTTAGCCAAACGGCAAATGCCAATGTCAATTTAATTCTCCGGTCTGATACGTTGAAATCAAAAGTGCTCAACATGAATTTTAGTTTCCAGGATTCTTATGATGAACAGGGAGGTATTATTTCAAAAGGAAATGCAAGCCAGTTTTACAACCTGGCAGTTAGCTATTCCAGTATCCGGATACCTCAAAGCCTGAATATCGCTTACGGATTTAATGCTACTTACAACACGATCGGCATCGTTAACATGGTTACCGCCGGCCCTATGATCAATTGCGGTAAAGGTTTTTTCGATAAGCAATTGAAGACAAGTATTTCTGCAGCTTACAATATAAGCCTGCAGCAGGGGGTACAACAACAGAAAATAATATCAGGCAGATTTAATGCATCGTATACACTTCGAAAAAAACATCAATTGGGGTTAAACGGAGTGTATATGCATCGTGTAGTAAAAGGTAAAAGTGGACAGGATTTTTCCACTTCGGTTACGTATTCCTATTCATTTTAATGAAAAAAATTAAACGAAATATTTTCTACGAAAATTAATAACCACACTGCTATGGGAAAATTAGTCAAACTCATCCTTGTTATTCTTGCGCTAACAGGTATCGTTGGGCAATCAGCGCTGTTTGCAAATACCACCGCTGATGAAAAGGATAAGAAAGAAAGGCCGGAGAAGAAAAACACAACTGAAAATTTTGATGGAAAATATTATTACCGGAAAAGCAACGGCGATGATCCTGAGATACAAAAACAGCGGGCCAGGGCTGCTAATTCGGTAAATGAAGTAGACGCACAGCAGCGGTATGTAGAATTTCTTTCGCCATCAGATTTAAATCACCTTCCGATTGGCTTAAAAAAGAAAATTGGCAATACAACGGTTAAGATTGCCATCAGCAGTGCTGTCTTTACGCCGAGGTATGCAGAACTGACTATCTATGCTAAAATAGATATACCCCAAAACAACAACAGTAACATAGGAAGTAATAGTCCCGCAAGTTTAAAAACTAACAGATCTGTTTTTTTTGGTGTGAAGGGATTAAAACTTTCTAAAGACGGAGGAATTATAGGTGATGCGAAACTTGTTTTACTGGGAGACTATGCTATCCCGATGAATGGAGGTAAAAGTGCACTTGTGCTGAAAGGAGGTTTTGATATTACCACCGGGCAAGCGTTGGATAAAACCTATATAAACATAGACTGTAACGGATTTAAGGAATTGGGTTTATCGGCTGATGTAGAATTTCCAAGATCTTTATTCATACCTATTGATAATGCAGGAAATCAAACAACCGGGCTGGTGAAGGGATCGTTTACAACGGTAGTAAGCAACTGGAATGATATACTGGCTTCCGTAACACTCACTCCTTTTGAAATTAAAGGTATAGATGGGGTTGGTTTCAAAATTGATAATGCCGTGGTCGATTTAAGTGATATCCGTAACAGCGCCGATATTATTTACCCTGTTGGATACAAAGAAAAATACCTGGGCAATGATCCTCTTACGCTGAATTTATGGCGTGGCGTTTATGCAAAAGAATTGCGGATCACTTTGCCTGCTTCCTTTGATGACCGAACCAGTAGTGAAAGAGTATCCTTCGGATCAAAGGATATGATCATTGATAATAACGGACTAACAGGTCTTTTTTATGCGGAGAATATTCTTCCCTTAACAAAAGGAAGTGCAGGAGGCTGGCAGTTTTCAGTTGATAGTTTCAGGATTGCCTTAGAAGCAAACAGGTTACTACGTGCAGGTTTTGGTGGCAGGGTCGGATTGCCTGTTAATAAAGAAGCGACTTCCACGAGTAACGAGGCCGATAGCGTTCAGAGGAGAAAATATCTTGCTTATTCAGCTATCATGAGCAGTTCAGGCGATTACTTATGCAGGGTTATTACGAAAGACTCTATCAATTTCGATGTTTGGAAAGCCAATGTTTTGTTGAAGCCGAACTCATACATTGAGCTTGCCGGTAACAAACAAAGTTTTAAGCCATCTGCTATGCTGCATGGCAGCATGAATATATCTTCCAATACAGGAACAGGAGGCAGTGATCGATTAACAAAAATTCTTGATTTTAAAGGAATAGAATTCCAGGGATTGCATATTAAAACTGATGCTCCTTATCTGACAGCTCAATATTTTGGTTATAACGGTGCCATTAAAATTGGTATCCTGCCTGTATCCATTGATAGTATTGCATTAAAAACTTTTGCAACCAATGAATTGGGTGTAGGATTTAATTTAAAAGTCAATTTACAGGATTCTTCTTTTAGTGGTAAAACCCGTTTATATGTTATTGGAAAATATAACCAGGAAGAAGGGCTTTCGAAATGGAAATATGACCGGTTGAAAATTGAAGATATTACTATCAATGCAAAGATAGGAGTGATGTCGTTGAATGGGAGTATCGCTTTTCTTGATGATGATCCCAGGTATGGAGACGGGTTTAAAGGGTCCATCTATATAAAATTTGATAAGCCTGATAGTCTCGGTCTTTCAGTAACGGCTTTATTCGGTAACAAAGGTTTCCGCTATTGGTTTGTAGATGGGATGGCTGAATTTCCAAGTATCGGATCCGGTGTACTTAATTTCAACGGTTTTGGCGGTGGCGCTTATTACCGTATGAAAAAAGAGGGCTTTGATCCTACGCTTACTCCAACAGGACTTGAATATACTCCGGATTCTACTGCAGGTTTAGGTATCCGGGCTTCCGTTTTATTTAATGTAGGCTCACAGAAATTAGATCATGGCCAGGCCACTTTCGAAGTTGCTTTTAACAGGCATGGGGGCATGCGCTATTTAGGTTTTTATGGGTATGCAAAAATTATGGCTCCCTTAAAAGTCAATCAGCTTCCCGGTGGAAATGCCTTTGCATTTATCAAAAACGAGTTTAAGAAAGTTGAAACCGAGATGAACACCTGGAACCCCGCTAAAAAAGAAAGCGATATCACTAAAAAGATTTTGCAACCTACCGCTGCGGCAGAAGATATGTATAAAGGAAAACTGGATGCAAGTTTCGAAGCAGATTTTCGGGCTATTATGGGTATTAGTTATGATTTCAATAACCGGATCTTCCATGCCAATTTTGATCTGTATGTAAGCACTCCGGGTAATATTCTCACCGGTGTAGGAGCAGGTGGAAGAGCCGGATGGGCTGTAATACATATTGATCCACTGAAGTGGTATATGCACATGGGTACTCCTACTGATCCGATCGGCATCAAGATCGGACTTGGTCCTGTCAGTGTACAAACTTCAGCTTATTTTATGGTGGGACACGATCTGCCAGCGTTTCCTCCTTTACCCGCAGCACTACAGGCTATCATGACTCAAAATCATATTCAATATGAATCCAACATCAATATTGAAGAAAAAGATGACATCAAATCTGCAAAAGGAATTGCCTTTGGTGCTGGTGTACAAGTTGCTACCGGTGATATTAAATTTTTAATTCTCTATGCCAACTTCCAGGCGGGAATGGGTTTTGACGTGATGGTAAAAGATTACTCCAATTATATCTGCCAGCAAACTAACCAGGCTCCCGGTATCAATGGTTGGTATGCACAGGGAAGAGTGTATGCGTATTTACAAGGTGAATGTGGTGTAAGAATTAAACTCGGTCCTATAAAAAAGAAAATACCCATTATCAAAGGTGCTGCTGTTGCATTGCTGGAAGCCCGGTTACCGAATCCTTCGTGGTTTGGTGGATTATTTCATGTGAATATCCGGTTGCTGGGAGGTAAGATCAAAATCAATGTAAATCTTAAATTTTCATTTGGAGATGAATGTACGTTGGTACAGACCAGCGGTGGTGAAATAGATTTTGATGACTTTAAAGTGGTTACTGCAATTAGTCCCTCCGATAATACGCAGGAAGTAAGTCTGTTTGCCAAACCGGTGCTTACCTGCCTCACACCTCCTGAAGGACCATTTACGTTGCCACCAGATGAAGAAGGTGGTGCAGAAGAAACGTACAGACCGCATATTGCCACTATCAACTTTGTAAAGGGCAGCCAAACATTTGGCTGCACCTATAAATTATCGTCGGATAGCAGTAAGGTGACTATTTACCCCGAAGCAAATCTTACAGCCCAAACTGATTACGTCCTTAATGTAAAAGTGAATTACCAGAAACTTGTTTCAGGCAATTGGGTGAATGTTACCAATGAAGATGGCAGCACCGTTACCGAAAGTCATGCCGTACATTTCAGAACCGGTAACAATCCTCCCGATATCCCTGATGATAATATCGGGTTTATGTATCCATATAAAAATCAACGCTTCTTTTACAGGAATGAAGTTGCTGTTGGCCGGGTACTTTTAACTGCTACAAGAGATGAATTATTCTCTTCGTTTAACACATGGAAAGCCAGGTTTATTAAGACCACGAATAACCAGGTTGTAGCAACCACTGCTGTCACCTATAATTCATCACTCAGATCAGTTACCTATCCCATTCCTTCCCAATTGGAAGCAAGTAGTCCCTATATCATGGAAATTTATGGTGAAGGTTATGTTGCCGGATCTCTCATTACTGATACCTCAAGACCAATTCTTAAGGTTAACTTCAATACAAGTGTATACGGAACCCTCGCACAAAAAATAACTGCTATACAAGCAGTGACTCCTACTTCTGTTGTAGGAAGAGTAGAAAGTGATGTCATTGATCTGCAGGCAAAAGTTACGGAATACGAGGGCTTCGATATAGCTGAAATGATGCCTACGGCACTGACTGGAAATATTTCTTTAATTGGCGCAGAGGCCATACTGACGGATGATTATTATTATAACAATAAGATCCAACCGTTAATACGATACCCTTATTTCTTTTCATCTTCAGATATTACGATCAGTCGTGACCCGAATGAGTTTGGGTTGATACCCACTAAGGCTATTAGTCTTTCAAGTTATTATCTTAATGCCGCACTTAGTCCTAATTACAATACCATTCTCACTGACAGAATTCCTTACATCTATGATTTAAATAAAGTTTTTAATGGCGACTTTATTGAATTAAGAACACGGATCGTCAATAAATACCTGGCGAATATGACGGGTGCTCCTTTAAATGTACCCATGTATGAATGGTATCGCCCCTGCTGGTTGTGTTCCAAACGACAACGCCTCACACAACCGTGGGCCACTTATTTTAATAGTGCGGCCTATAGGAATTCATTAACGAGTGCAGGTTTATCCAATATTACGGATGAAGGAATGAAAAACATTGTGACCAAACCATTCCCTTTCATGACGATGGGTGATTACAAAGTTGCGTTTCAGTTAAAAAAACCTGTAAGCTGGAGTGGCGTTGATAATTTTAATTTTGAAAACAGCACTTCTACCATCTTTACGTATCATAATCCTATTGAATCCACCTTTTTCAACGAGTGGCAGTCTGGCACGTTTACAAAAAATAATTGTAGCTCAGGAGAAGATGGTGGCCAGGTGAATTATGCGATACAACCCGGAACGTATAGCTCTCAAATAAGCCAGGCGGATGCGAATCAAAAAGCTATCGATGCCATCAATACATACGGGCAGGAATATGCTAATCAGAACGGTCAATGCTGCATGAACGGCAATTGTTATGTTCCGGGGACCGTCAGCATCGGGATATATGGTTATATAAACTGCACTAATTATTATTCAAGTTATACGGTAACATTCAATGGAGCTGCTGGCAGCTTTACGTATGACTTCCCATCCTGGTATTACGGAGCTTATATGGAAATTCAAATTCCTGCGGGATCCTATCAGTTAAGCTTTTATTCTGATAATTATTCCGGCAATACGGAATACTATTTAGATAATCCATGGCAATCCTGGTATGGGACTTCCGCTAACTCAGGCACCCTGATTTTTTCAACCGGCAGTTCCTATACCATTTCTGTGAATTCTTCATGCGGAGGGTATTATGAATAAGAACAAACAAATAAAAATGAAACAATTTATTTTTCTATTCCTGCTATTGTTCGGATTCATACTTCCGGTCTTTTCGCAAAAGAAAACGAATGCGAACCCTGCAGGTGTTACTAAAAAAACAGCTCCCACTAAAATAAAGGTGGGTCTGCAGGCTGCTTATTTCGTTAAGAACAACAGAATAAAAATCAGGTGGGCTCCTGTGAATGAAGAAAGCTGGCGAATGGGTAATAAGTATGGTTATATTATTGAAAGACGAACCATTGTGCGGGATGGTAATTTAATAACCGGTGCTGAGCAGATCAAATCTTTCAGATCTTATCCCTGTATCGCCGATTCGATGCGATACTGGGAGCCATTACTGTCTTTTAATGATAACGCTGCGGTGATGGCCCAGGCATTATATGGAGAAAGCTTCGAACTGGATATGAACAATTCAAGTAAACTGACCCAGGGCCCATCATTAATAAAAAAATCAGAAGAGAATAAGCAACGATACCTGTTCAGCATGTATGCTGCCGATAATGACTTCAATGTAGCTACCATGGCAGGCCTGGGTTTCCTGGATTCATCAGCAAAAACGAATGAAAAATATTTTTACAGGATATACGCTGCCGGGCCTAAGCAAATTATTAAAAGTGATACGGCTTTACTTTTTATATCCTTTCTCGATATAGCCGAATTACCACAGACACCTGAAATTTATGTAGAGCCTTCCAATAAATCTATTGTGTTGAGCTGGGATATGGAAAGAACTAAAACCTATTACAATTCTTTTATTATTCAACGATCTGGCGACGGAGGAAAAACGTTTAGAAATCTCAACCAGCGGCCCTACACCAGTATGGGACAAGGCAATGATCCCGGCATGCCCAACGCCATCATTTTTGTAGACACTACTATTAAAACAGGCGTAGATTATAAGTATAGGGTAGGTGGCATCAATATTTTTGGAGAATTAGGACCGTGGTCACCCGTGGCTGATGGGAAAGCGCTTGCTTTATTAGAAGGTGTTCCTGGTATCCAGGGTATAGTGCCCGATGCAAAAGGGGAACTGGTTCTTAATTGGTATTTTGAAGATAGTGTCAGGAATAAAATAAAAGGATTCGAATTAACGCATGCCACCAATGAAGGGGGCCCTTACCTTCCCATCCTTGAAAATATAGACGCAGTTTCCTCTGCTGTAAAACTTCCAACTACGTTGCCGGCTGGTTACCTGGTTGTGAAAGCGATCAGTAAGGAAGGTATTTCAAGAACGTCTTTTCCCTATTTATATCAACCTGAAGATTCTCTTCCTCCTTCAGCTCCCAGTGGCTTGTCTGTCTCTGTTGATAGTACAGGAAGAGTAGAATTAAAATGGATGCCCAACACAGAAAAAGATCTGCTAGGGTATAAAGTATTCCGAACAATGGTGAAGGGAGCCGAGCATGCAGTACTAGTTGATACTGTCTGGATGACCAATGTATTTTATGATACACTCGATTTGAAATTAAAAAACAGGAAGGCTTACTATACTGTTACTGCGCTTGATCGTCGGTTCAACCAGTCATCCATGTCAAAGGAAATTGAGATCGTTAAGCCTGATATCATACCTCCTACGTCTCCCATTTTTTCAGATTATAAAATAAATGAAAATTCAATAGAAATTAATTGGATCAATCCCGAAGAAGAAGACCTGAAAGAAGTCGCACTTCAACGAAAACTATCCACTGCTACTGATTGGAAAACGATTTTCAAAACGTCTAAAAAAGAAGCTTCATCTTATATTGACAAAGAAGCCGTAGCGGATAAAAAATACAGTTATAAACTTACGGCGACAGATGAAGCGGGATTATTCTCACCGGAAGGCCAGGTGCTTACTATTCAAACGTTACCAACTGTCAACCGAAAAGTGTTTAAATCACTGGATAATGATTTAAACAGGGACAAAAGGCTTATCTACCTGCGTTGGCAGGTTCAGGAAAAAATGGTTATACAATCTATTGAAGTGTTCCGGGGCACCGAAAAAAGTCCGCTTGAATTGTATAAGGTTCTTGATGGTAAAACAACCGAGCTGCTGGACAATGATTTATTGGCAAACACAAAATATAAATATGGGATAAGAGCATTGCTCCCGGATGGTCAATATTCAGAAATGCTGATAAAGGATATTAATTATTGAAAAATAAAGGCGTTATACCAAAACTACAGTTATGAAAAAAATCTTAATGACGGGTCTGTTTGCATTCTTATTGTATAGTACTGCATTTGCGCAGGTGCCCACGATAAGCGCTGCCCAGTATATTATTACGATTCAAAGTAACCAGCCTAATGATTTTGATAATTATCCTAACGTAAGTTACTCCCGCCAATACCTTTTTTACGATATAACAGGCACCCTTACTTCTACCATTGGTTCCTATGGGTATGGCAATTTTACACAGACGATGTATGTAACGGAAGCTAAAAAACCAGAGACAGTGAGTGCAAGGCATTCTGTCAATTATCAATATTATTATTGTGAAAATTATGATCCCAATTGTGAAGGCGGCCTGCCACAAGCCCGGCAAGCAGGGAGCATTTCATCATCATCACCTGCAACAAAAAATAAAAAGGACCCTGGTGCGACTGAATCGGGCAGAACGATGATTATCGAACCCAATTGTGGTTCCTGCTGGTGGCAAAACAACAGTTTTTATTCTTTGTATAATTCTATTCCGTTAAGCTATCCTAATTATGATACCACCTTTATTTTTAATTCAAACTCTGTAACTATTTCTGTACGGCCTGCTGGCGATAATAATTATAATCTTCCGAGTTCTGACAATATCGCCATCAAAGCAGAAGGAGAAGTAACGGGTTATACCTGGGAATACCAGGTACTGGAACCTAATTCAAATACCTGGAGCCCTGTTCCTTCAGGATTGGTTCAATCCGGTGGAACACAACTCATTTTGAATGGACAATCATTGTTGGGCTCCAACTGGATGAACCATATTAATAAAACGATCATTTTCCGCTTACGAAACAGCACTACGGGTGTTACTTCTAATATTCTTATTTATACACACCGGTTATCTTCTCCTAAAATTGTTTCTGTACAGACATTTCAAAATCCCTGTTTCGGATTTGATACAGCCTATATCAAAGTAAAATTTGACAGGATGTTGCTGACGGATGAAAAAGTAAATGTTTTTCTAAAGGACACGGCTTTGGGATTGGATTATTCAGCATTAAATCTTTCTAATACTGATATTGATGCAGCCACCACTACCTATACATGGCCCCGTGAGCTGGTACAGGGAGCTTATAAAGTTTCTTTGATCGGCAAGTATCATGATATAGCCACCTACACAGGTGCACCGGGACATTTTTCTTTTGCTAAAATTACTGACCCCGAATTAGTTCGTTTTTATCTCAACCAGGAATCTGTACTGTGTTATGGAGGCAACAGTGGTAAAATAACAGTTGCAGCAAAAGGCGGAGTAGGTAATTATAAATATGAATTGCTGCCTGTTGATTCTGCTTTTCAATCTGTATTTACAAACTTTACGAGCCCGGTTCAGAATCCTGTCTATGGAACAACGGAGCAAACCATCAACGGTTTTAATTCGCAGGTACACAAAGTAAGAGTGCGGGATGGGAACAATTGCATGAACAGGGATTCTATTGGCCGTGAAATTTTCAGGGAAATTTTGGTAAGGCAACCTGCCGAAGCGCTTGCCGTCACCTTGTTGAATGTATCACCTATCACTTCATCAGATGTATCCAATGGCAGTATTAAAATACGATTAGCCGGTGGTTCCCCATTTGTCTATTCGCCGGAAGTAAACAATTACAAAAAATACCAGTTTGAGTGGCGTGACTCTGTAACGAACGCTTTAATTAATAATTATACGCTTGACACCGTTGGTAAATTTGAAACGGTCATTAATAACCTCTCTAATGGCACTTATACTTTTAAAGCGTGGGATGCCTCGTATGGGATTGCTCCTTCTTATAATCAGCAGGGCTGTTATGTACTACTCCATATAAAAATAACACGGCCTGCTCCTCTTACCGTCTCTGTTGTAGTAGATAGTGTTATAAAATGCTATGGCAATACCAACGGTAAACTAAAAGCATTGGCAGCGGGCGGCGTTCCTGTTACTACTGATTCGGTGGTATACAATTTCACCTGGTATAAGTTAGTAAGCGGATCTTTTTCCAACCTCAATGTAAATGATAGTATGCTTCGCAACATCGGGGCCGGGGAATATAAAGTTGAAATCAGGGATAAGTATAATAACCTTAAACAATCTAACCTTTTCAATTTTACCCAACCAGCACTGATAGCAGCTTCTTCATCGGTTACTTCTTCAAGTTGTTTCTTTACGCCGGATGGCAGCATGAGTGTAACAGCATCAGGTGGAACAGCCCCGTATAGTTATGAATGGAGTACGGGTCATTTTACACCCACTGTTGCTAATGTGGCTGGTGGCGATTATGTTGTAGTTATTAAAGATGCAAATCTTTGCCTGGCCACCAAACAGGTAACCGTTACATCACCTGCCAAAATCAACGTTACGCAACAGGTAACACCCGTGGGTTGCAATGGCAGCACGAGCGGGACTATTTCACTTACTGCAACAGGCGGAGCCGGCGGTTACACTTATTTATGGAGCAATGGAAATACAACTGCTGCTGCCAACAATCTTTCTGCAGGAAGGTATTGGTACCGGGTTACTGATGCCAATGGATGTTACGATACAGATACGTTGGAATTAGATATACCGGAAGCCTATTCGGTAACAGCAGGAGCTGACCGTAAAATATGTATTGGACAAACCATTCAGTTAAAAGCACAGGTGAGCCAGACCACTGCTGCCTTAACCACTGTATGGAATGGACCGCAGGGAACCGTAAACGGAAATATAATCAATGTCAACACAGCCGGTACTTATATTGTCACTGTAACGAATGCGACCGGTTGCCAGAAAAAAGATACCGTTCTTGTCACGGCTGAGAATGCCACCGTTGCTACCAGCTTTACTGTCAGCACCCAGGCTTTTGCAGCAGAGAATACAACATTGGTCAATATCAGTCCCAGTTTGCAGGATAGCGCCACCTGGTTGCTACCCGTTAATTCAGCTATTACACTCATCAGCCAGAGTAAAACTTTTTGTGAACTGAAGTTTGCAGATACCGGTCGTTATGTAGTAGGTATCCGGGCTTATTACAGCAATGGTTGTATTGACGAAAAGTATAAGGAAATCAACGTAGTTAAAAAAGAATCGTTCACCAACCTGGGCAACCAGGGTGATGCTTTCCTGAAACAATTTGGATTATTTCCCAATCCTACCAGCGGCAATTTTACACTCAATCTTTTATTTAATGCTGTAACGGTTGCCAGGGTTCGTGTCATTAATATTCTTACCAATACCACTATCAGTGACAGAATGCTGCAGAGCTCGGCGAGTTACTCGGAACAATTTAGTATTGGCAACCAGCCTGCCGGCACCTATATAGTGCTGATAGAAACGGCGAAAGGAAACTTTGTACACAAGCTGAATAAATTATAATAAGGACTCAACTGCTCAATAGTAAAAATTAAAAGCAAGTAAGATGAAAAAAATTGCCCGGAATATATTAACTGCTCTATCGGTTTTTTTCTTTCCCGTTGTTGCTGTTGCTCAAATAAGTCCTGTGCAGATAACGCCACAATTACTGGCGCCCTATAGTTTGCAGGTAAGTGATTATTATGCGGGCATTCAACCGAGGATGCAGGTGCTGGTGCTGAACCGTGATATTAATCAACCCACGATCCAGGTAAAACTAAAGATGACGGTAGAAAGTCAGAACTGCCGGATGCGGACAAAGGATAATGCAGCCACGCCAACACTTACACTTACCAGCGGCATACCTTATTATATGACACCGCAGGATTTGCAGGCTTATTTCTCTGCAGCTAATTTAGATTTTACGGGAGGTTATAGCGAGCAGGAATATGTTCAAACAGGAAGATTGCCCGAAGGACTTTACAGTTTTTACTTTGAAGCGTTTGAACTTTTCACCGGTAACCTGGTAAGTAATAAAGGCTTTGCACTCGGGTGGCTTACGCTGACTGATCCTCCTTTATTAAATACACCGGCAAAAGCAGAAGGCGTTATCCCTTCTAACCCGCAGAACATTATTTTCAACTGGACACCGCGGCACAACACCAGTCCCACGGCCGGTTACTATACCGATTATGTTTTTACACTGGCAGAATACAATGATCTCAACCTGGGACCTGAAGCCAGTTTCACCAGCAGTCCTCCTTTATTTATTGACAGTGTGCAAACAACAACGTATTTATTTGGTCCCGGGCATCCGCAACTCATAGCCGGTAAACGATATGCCTGGCGGGTGCAGGCCAAAGCCAAAGATGGTGCGCAGCAGTTGGCCATGTTCCGCAACAATGGATTTAGTGAAGTGTTCTGGTTTACCTATCAGAATAATTGTCCTGTTCCATTGGGTATAACGGCTACGGTTCAGGGCTTACGATCTACTATTGAATGGCAGAATAATCCTCAACACCTGGAATGGAAAGTAGAATACCGGGAAAAAAATAACCCTGATGCACAATGGTTCAATCTTGGCAACACGTTGCCACGGGTGATGCTGACAGATTTAAAACCAGGTACACAATATGAATACCGGGTAGGCGGCAGTTGCGAGGTTGGCAATTTTACTTATAGCGCTCTATATAGTTTTAGCACAGCAGGCAGCCCTGTGCCACCTGTTGCTAACTGTGGTGATAGCACACTGCCTTTACCCGGCGGTGGTCAAACCCTGCAAACATTAAATGCAGGAGATACGATCCGAGCCGGAAGTTTTACGGTGCATGTTGGTTATGCAACAGGTACGGGAAGTTTTACAGGAACAGGTTATGTGATTGTGCCGTGGCTGATGAATGCAAAAGTGGAAGTGAGGTTTACTACCATAACGCTGAGCCTCGATCGTAAACTGCTTAGCGGGGTTATTGAAACAACATATGATCCAACGGAGAGTGGGATAGATGATATTGATGAATATGTTGACATATTTACTGCCGGCCATGGAGTAGGTGATGTAATAACCGGGGAGGTGACTGCCGATACGACGCTCACCTATAATGTGCAATGGCCAGGAGGAATAACTAGGCAATTGCCTCCAAATTATAATTCCGAAACGGGAACAGGTACCGGACCAATAATCATTACGATTCAGCCGCAGGGTGGTGGTGCTACTAATTCTTTCGAAGTTGAAAAGTTACCGACTACTATAAAGGATAAAGATGGTAACGTGTACCAGGTAGATAAAAACGGTAACGTCGCTAAGATTGGCAAGGCCGGGGGAGACGCCTTGTTAAAAACCATGAATACAAAAGTGATTGATAAGGATAAGGCCGAAGTAAAATTTGTGGACTACCCGGCCAAGCAGGTATATGCTTTTGATGAATGGAAGGAAGTGTACAAGAAAAGCAACACATTTAATAAAGAGTATGAACGCATAGGTGATTATTATGTAAGCCAGAAAGCGATAGCCCCGGGACAAACGGATTATCTGAAAGCTGTAGTCACTATCACCGACCCAGCTATTCATACAGACAGTATTCAATTTGTAAATGGTAAAGGAACGATCTATACCAGCACTTCACTGGGCAGTAATGCCTATGAGATAGCAATAGTCGGCGGTCCTGAAAAAGATGCACAGGAAATTTATGCGGTATATAAACAAACGAGTGCCAAGACGCTGAACCTGGGTAAGGTGAAGGTGTCGAGTTATCCAAAGAGGGAATATAAGGTAAAATTAGTTCCGGTAAATGGAGCCGCAATTAATTTGAACGACATTTCTAACGTACTAAAAAATGTTTATAGTAAGGCAAACATATTTTTCAATATAACCGTGGAAGATAACTTCTCAAATACATCATGGGATGTTACTAATAATGGCCTGGATGTGAAAGGGAGCGGAGTTTTTTCTGACTATACAAGTGAAATGAAAAATCTAAATGCTTCATTTCGGAATTCACGAAATGTATCAGACAATTCATTTTATTTATTTGTATTGAGTTCTGCGTCTGACAGTGTAATAAGAGGATATATGCCCAGAGGAAAACAAATCGGGTATCTTTTTAATAACGGGAATAATCAAATAGGGCAAACTACAGCTCACGAAATTGGTCATGGATGTTTTTCATTAAAGCATATAACAGAAATAGGAGCATTTGAACAGAATGATCTGTCCAATAACCTAATGAACTATTTTGATGATATTCAAATCTCAAAGTACCAATGGGACTTGCTTCATGACCCGGCTCTTGTCATGACATTGTTTGATAGTGATGGTGATGGTATGAGCCTTTCAAAGCCATATATAAAATGTATAAAGGATCAGGATTTGATTAATTCTTTAGCTAATGCATTTTATGATCCAAACAATAAAAAAGTTAAACTGCCTGCAGGAGCGATGCCTTATGCTTTTTTTGGTTTCAAAGAAACCGGATATTACGGTAAACTAGCAGGATTTAAATACAATGGTAGGTATTATATATATTTTTTGGATCCTGATGATAACATGTCTTTTGCCGGCTTCTATGCCCCAATTGATGATTCAAATGATAAAATATATCTTGAAGCTGCCAATGGAACATCAAGATTGGTACTGATTGATGAAAATAATTCTATTAATGGTAAAACTTTGGCTGATTGTGAATGTAATGTATATTATTCTGTTTTTGAACCTAAGAAGCAAAAGAAAATTGATGGAGCAGTAACTGGAAAAATTAAACCTGAGAATAAACAGGAAAGAGAAATCGTCAAAGTGTGTACCAGGGCATATTACTCTCCTCATGAGTTAATGGTACAAGCAGCAGATGGAACTTCTACATGGGGCGAAAAACTTGTCAAACAACTCAACTATAATCTTCAACTGAATAAAGATGCGGATATCAAGTTTGGAGCTGATTTGCATATAGTGGGAGATAAGTCAATTAAATATATAGAGCCTGGTCTCGATTATAAAGGAAATACTGTCTTAAGAAAGAAGTATACATGGGATGAGCTAAATAGAAAATTAGCCTATTTAGAATTAACCACAGGCTACCAGTTGCACATGAGAATTATTGCGAACTGGTGTACCTTTTTACAAGATGATGCTGATCAATTTGCAAAAGATGTGTTTGATAATAGCAATATTGATAAGGAGTTTGGTATTTATTGTATGGTTATGATAAATGACCGTTTAAATTTTGACGAAATCGGAGCTTACACTTTCGGTATTGCGTTTGGGGCAAGTGTAAAAGAAAGTGATAAACAAATTGTACGGAATTTTATTAAAGCAACACCTGGCGTAGTAGCTTATGAGTTGCCATACAGCATTATTCAGGTTTATAAAGAAATTCCCAAATCCAGGCTAGTATATACATATCAAATTTCAAAACCAACTCAGGCAGATATTAACGACCGGTCAAACAGAATTTCAAGTAGCCAGACTTATCCTCCCTTAACAGGTAAGATAAAATTGACAGTACAGAAAGTATCTGCTGAAAAAGGTGAAGCAATTGGGACTGAGTATATAATAATGAATGAAGATTTCACTTCTACGATTGGACAGGTGGTGTCTTCCCAGTTTGAATTAAAAGAATGGAAAGTAGAAGAATATGGCTTGCCGGTTGCAAAAATTCTTGGAACGAAGAAGGCAGACTGGAATTACTATTATTGGGATGGAGGCAAAGATAACCAGCAAAGCCCGATAATTAAAAATGCAGCCCCTACTGTAGGAGCTTGTAATTTTACATTGAATAAAAGTTGTGCAGATGTTTTAATTGACAACATATTTACTATAGCTACGTTAGTGACAGCACCCAGTGCCAGGCTGTCAGCATTAGTAATTTCTTCCGCTCTGATATATTATGGGTATAATGGGGAATGGGATGAATTTGGAAGTTACCTTGCGGCACTTGGTGTTCCAGTCGCTTTTCAGGCAGTAAAAGGTATAGTAACTACAGGGTACAGAGTTATTAAATTTACAGGAAATAGGCTTGTATCTATTTTTAATGATTACAGAGTTGCCTTAGAATTCAGGAATGTAGTCAGCTCTGGTCCAACAAGGGAAGCAATAGAACAGTTGCTTTCGAAGCAACTAAATACAGGAGTTGAAGAATATATTATCTCTAATCCTGCTACTAGAAATTATTATATTGCTTTTGAAAGGGGACAAACCAGTTCGGTAGCAAACAAGGTAGTTGTGGGTTACCTTGATGAAGCTGGTGGGAATAAGAAAATTGTTATTACAGGATATGCGGAGAACACCAATTTTATTATCGAATCTATAGATGAATTTCAATTAAGAAAACTGGCTGATGATGTTGTTAAGCAGTCCCAAGGAATTAAAAGTTGGATGGCTCAGGGGGCCAAGTATTCAGATAATATATCGTCAAGAGAAGCTAAAAATTTTATTACAGACAAACTCGAAAAGTTTAAAAGAGCAAAAAGCTTTATGAAGGAGAAAACCGGCCAGCAATATAATGAGAGTACGGATCTTCATTTTTCTGATCAAACAGATTCGCATCTGAAAGGGATTGATTTCGACAGAAATGTGCAAATTTCTCAAAAAAGAGAATTTTATGCATGGGTTTTAGAAAAAAATGTAATAAAAGATGCTTCAGGAAACCCTATAGGAATAAAACAGGGGGAATTGGGAAGCTATTTTACAAATGAATCCGCTAACCCCAATTTTATTGGTATTAATCCAGAAGGACGTTATAAATTTAAAATAACATTGAATTCAGATGCAGACGTTTTAGAATCATTTACAACGGATATAAAAGCCTGGGATGCGCCTGGTATATTTTATAAGGGAGGCGATATTCAATACTTTAACCCTCAAATCAGAACTATGAATTTTAATGTTCAATATATAGCTAAATATGAATAATATAAATTTATTTATCGACAGGCTTTGGGGGGCTCAAAACCAAACCACCATTTTTTATTTTATTTATTATAGTATTAATTGCAGGCTTTTATCAATTGAAAATTTAATTGATCGCTTGGCGCTTGATAGTAGCTGGAAAACGAAAGCATCTGATACAAGGCTTGAATTTGAAAAAAATTTCCCTGATTATTCTGTTGATAGATCGTATTCAGTTATCATTTCAATCAATAAGGATCAAGCTGACCGATGGAATATGATTTCCCTTTCGACCAATGATTCGTTTTCAGATATTAGTAGATTAGTAAAGGAGTTCTCATTGAAATATGAGATGTCAAGTAGCCCCAGAGGTGAATCTTCTGTTTTTTTTATTACAGAGCAATCAGATGTTAATGGACCATTTATCATTCAAAGCCTTACCACAAATTACATAGAACCCAATTCTTCATTTGATGAAAAGAAAATAGAAGTGGCAGTAATAAAAATGGGAATTATATAGTATCAATTGTTGCCAAGGGCATGCATTCTGCACCTCTTGTTTTGCGGTTGTTGGTAGCCATTATTCCGTTGCTGGTGTTTTCTTCTACCAGCAACCCAATATTTATATTCTTCAGGCAATGTACACATACTTGACCTTACAGGTTCCCTCGTTGTCCATGGTGTTCCTTAAATGAATGGAAATGATAGCTGGATAAATAAAAAAACTGAGCCGTTACCCTTCGTTTAAAAGAAGGATCGACTTTACTAAAGCCGTCAATTTGCAGTTATGGCAACTATGATTACTTGATTCAGAAGCAGGGATAATAAATGAATTTCGGTATTAGATTTCCTTTTTTTGTATGGTGTGGGATAATTGTCGTGAGTTGCGAACTCATTCCAACTCTTCGGCACAGCCCATCAGGGAGCAGGGCAACGGGCGAGGCTCATAGTGGATCAGCTGCTCAGTGGCGTGCATATTTTGGTTCTGGGTATTAAAAATCTTAAATTGGATTAATGAGAAAATTAACAGTAGTACCAAGAATTGGCGACAAAAGTTTTCAGATAATTGAAGATATTGTAGGTAGTAAATTTTCTGATAATTTTAAAGCCATCATGAAGGGATATGCAGGGCTTAATGTATTTGAAAATATATATCGAGACCGAGATAATAATATTTGGGCTTTAGGATCGTTTGATAATTTTACTTCTATATATGAACTAACTAAAGAATTTATTCAAAATTACAAACGCAAATTAATTCCCTTTGCGTATGATCCAGGAGGCTGGCATTTTTGTTTATGTATGGATGAGGGAGTAGATTATGGTAAAATAATTATCAACCGATGGACAGATCATTTACCTAAGGAGCAGTTTTTAATAATTGCTGATAGCTTTGAAGAGTTCATTAATGGATTAAAACGGGAAGATGAAATTGGAAAATGAGGTAAATCTATTAATGTATTAAAAACATTTCCGTAGTTGTTAGTGTAGTGCCGAACTGGTTAGAAAGTCAACGTCCTTTTTTGCACTTGTTGATGTTCGGATGAAGCCTGTTAAAGAATCTTGCCGCCCTTGCTGTGTGTTTTCACCAGCAAGGGATTCGATTATATTTATAAATTGCTATAGTTATGTGTAGCAAAGACTGATCGATAGTCTCCACAAATAAAGTTTGATTTGCAGAAACGCAATCCTGTATTCCTGGAAGAGTTTCGGTTAGATGCAGCAGACAGGAGGTTTCAATTTTGGGATCGCAGCCCATTGAGCATTGATCTGTACAGTAAGGATGTGTATTTTCAGAAGATGAACTATATCACTCATTAATGGAAAAGTTTATTGTACCATGTAATTCGTCGAAAGTTCGGCTCACTAAGGCACAAATGTGACTGGTATGCAGCATAGTGGTTCTGTAGCTCAATGGAAAGCCTATTTTGGAATATTAAATTATCCTTGATAAATGAGAAAATTAACCATTAGTCCCAGAATGGGAGAAGCGAGCGTACAAATGTTAGAACAAATTGTAGGAGAAAAATTCTCTGAAAATTTTAGAGAGTTTTTAAAAGAAAACTCGGGCTTAAGTCACTATGAAAACATTTTTATTGATAAAGACGGAACCCGCTGGCAAATTCAGCAATATAATATGTTCAAAGATCTGTATGGTTTGACAGAAGAATTTTTAAAGACGTATAAACGAAAACTAATTCCGTTTGCTTACGATCCCGGGAGATGGCATTTTTGTCTTTGCTTCGATCCTGGTGATGATTATGGTGCTATCATTGTTAATCGTTGGACTGACCATTTGCCAGAGGAACAGTTTTTAAAAATAGCAGATAATTTTGAACACTTTATTGATAACTTGAAACGTCAGAGTGAAGTTTAATAGCTGGTACATGAAAGCCGTTAAGAATTTTGAAAGTATGATGGAATTAACGATAGAGGATAGAATCTCTCAATTTGAAATTGATTTTATAGAAAAAGATTTTGGAATAAATATCCCGGGAGAAATTGTACTTTTTTTAAAAAAGTATTCTGGTATGAGCGTTAAGGAAAAGGTTTTTTATTTTAGGGAAAAGTCGGTTGAATTTATAGTAAATGAATTTATGTCCTTTACCCGGGTATATGATTTGGCAAAATCTCTTTTTGGGCAAAACATCAGACTGTTTCCTTTTGCAAATGATCCCAATGGGATGAACTATTTTATTTCATTTGAAGAAGCCAGTTATTTAAAAATAGGTGTTCTTGCGATTGATCTATCCAAAGATTTTATAATAATTGCAGCGAGTTTTGAAGAATTTATTAATGGATTAAAAAGAGAAGATGGGGTGCAGTAAGTGATCCTAAAGAGTGATCTTTTTAATTTCGCTGAGTGAGGAAACGATTAATCAGGGTATGGATTTTTTCAATCAGCGGGGAATTAAATTTTTTACGCCGTTGCTGGTGTTTTCTTCCACCGGCAAACTAACTATAATTAATCCCGGTCATGGGGCAGAAATCTCCAGTTATCAATTTCTATTTCATAGAATAGAGCGGAAGAGTATTTATATTCTCCAGGCAATGTACCTGACCTTACAGGGTACCCTCGTTGTCCATGGTGTTCCTTAGATGAATGGAAATGACAGCTGAATAAATAAAAAAAGCTGAATCGTTATCCTTCGTTTAAACGAAGGATCGACTTTGCGAAAGCCGTCAATTTGCAGAAGCTAAACTACATTAATAACAATCTTGTATAAGTCGGCATTGCTCATAAATCGAAGTATATTTATATAACAGTACAAGAGATTATTTCCATGCTAAGAAATACAGGTTGTCTTAGTAAATTGCTTTTACGACTTCCTTGAAGCCTATGCATAGCCGCAGACTAAGCATAAAAACCCTACAGTTTGTTACATTTCTTATTGATTTCGTTGAGGTAGAAGACTAAGAACAACTTAGGATTAAAAAAATACCGTGGAATGGTTCTAACTAAAATAACTATATGAAATCAAATACAGAAATTTTAAATGAGTTTGGCAGGCTAGCCATACAAGATTGCTTTGATCCCTGCATGGGTAATATGGATAGTTTAAGAAAGCGTAGTGATCCCCCTGAGATATTTAAAGATTATGTACGCTTATTTCAAAGCATTAGCGATGAAGACTATCAAATCTTAAGACGGTATCTTAAAGAAAACCTTAGATCGCTGATGTTTAATTTTTTAAGAATATTTGAGGAACACCAGGAGTTTAAGATTGTGTACACCCATGGTGAAAAAGAAATTAATCTACTAGATACCAGTGAAATGCTAAAAGCTGAACCTATAATAGAAAATGGCTGGATAAACAAGTTTAGCAAACAAATTAATAACAAGGAGTAATGTCCCGATCAAATGACATTAAATCGATTGATTCAATTTTTGCAGAATGACCGATTTAATCAGTGAAGAAGAACTCAATAGGGAATTTGATAATACTGAATTCACGGAGGAATTCAACCCGATTTTTACAGCGAAGAAGAAACCAAGAAGTGTTTCGATTATTATGCCTTGCTTACGTATCATTCTGATGAGTCTAAAAATATTGATCCGATTACCGTTTACTATAACCGTTACTACTGGTATTTGAGATTTTATAATAGCTATCTCCGTTTCAAGGGAAGCGATGATTTGAATTTACAGCAGGTTGAATACCGTATATTAGAAGACGAAGGAAGTTACCCTAAAGGATAAAAATAAGGTAATGAGAGATTGCAATAAATCGAGATAAACGAGATGGATGATATGGAGAATTGAAGGGCTTTCCAGAAGCCCTTTTCTATTGGACAAAAGTGAATCAAAGAACGTGTGATGAATGAATTTGATCTTAGCTTATTTGTTTTTGAATAAACTATTGCAACTCTAGATCCCTCACAAACCAGCTAAGATATTTTATCCTTTAAACGGAATACCCGGAACTACTCAGCCCTTTTAGTTAAAAAACGTTAGCGCTTTATCGATAACGTTCTCGGCTTTTTATATAGCCCAGCCTGATAAGTTAGAATAATTTGTAGTTATTTTTCCATAGCCCATTTAATGTTGCTGAACAAATAACTATGTATTAAGTATACCTGGTCCTACGATTATAAAAGTCTTGCTATAATTTTTCAACCCAAAACTCTTAAAATGGAAATTTCAATTTTTAAAGATGCTCCCCCTAAAATTTTCTGGTCAAAAAGAAAAGGATCGGCCAATATGACCCACATCGGGATGTATTTTTATATAACGGTAATTGTTTTCTTCGTTACTAACTTTCATGCGGTTTCGCAATCTAAAAATGTTCCTCCCGCTTCATCTTATATAGCTACAGAAATTCAAAGCGTAAAAGGTGGTCTTACGTATGGACTTAGCATACAACAAAACACTTCTGAAATTTATGCAGCAGCCGAAACCATGAGAGGCGGTTTTTTTGGCGCAGCGCATGACCCTAATAATGGCACCTGGAAAAGTGATGACATGGGCAAAAACTGGCACCGTATTGGACCGGGTGGTGGTAACGTTAAAGTTAGCCAGACTGATCCTAACGTGATCTATTCGAATGATCGGTATGGAATTTACAAAACGATTGATGGAGGGAAAAACTGGACAACCATCAATGATAAAATGTGGGCTGTAGGTTATAAAGGTCTTGATGTATTTGCCAAAGATGGTAATATAGTATATGCAGGTGGAAAAGATTGGCTTGGCATTTCCCGTGATGGCGGCAAAACCTGGACAGATAATCCTTTGCCAAAGGATACTGCAGGAAAACCGGCTCGTATCCAGGTTATCCAAATACATCCTACAAATCCAAATATTGTTTACCTGGCGTTTTATGATGGTGCAAAAAATGGAATATGGAAAACAACTGATGCAGGTAAAACATTTACCCTGTTGCATGCCAGTGGTTCACGGGCTATGAGTCTTTCTCCCAGCAATCCTGATGTATTATATTGTGGTGATGCAGTTACTCATGACGGGGGAAAAACATGGCTGAACTTTCAGTCGGAAGGTACTGGACCATGGTGTATTCTCGTTCACCCAACTAATCCTGAAGTAGCTTATTATTCACGGCCGGGTGCAGCAGTTTGGCGTACAAAAAATGGCGGTAAATCATTCGCAACTATTCTTGGCGTTGAGCATAATCTTGATGGCACGGAAGTAGAAGCGATGGCAATAGATATAAAACATGACAGATTTTGGGTAGGAGGTGACAGGATTTGGAAGGGTGAACAGGCTTCTTCAGGTCAAATGAGCCTGGTAAGATCTGATGATGGTTATCATGTTATCAGCATAGCTGATATTATAAGTACGCCATTCTCTGTATGGGCGCCAAGCGATGCACAGGGAACGCATTTTACTACAGATGGAAAAACATGGACCACCAACTCTATGGGAATGCAGGCCCAGGAAGCATTGCATCGCATTGCTCCCTCACCCAAAAATCCTAAAGTAATTTATGCAGGTCATGAAACAAGGTTGTATAAAAGTGAAGATGGTGGAACAACATGGTTCGGTATTCTTGGCAGTTGGTTTCCCTATTGCAGAATTGATCCTAACGATGATAACATCATCTATGTTTCAGGAAACAGCGGGAAAGGGGATATGAGCCGTTCAATCAATGGTGGTGAAACCTTTCAACAATTAGGAAAAGGCACCTTCCTGGCATTAGATGGAAAGAATAATGCAATTTATGCTGAAACTCCCGACGGCTTTATGGTTTCTCATAACCACGCCGAAACCTTTACAAAAGTTTCTGATGAAAAAGGATTGGGAGATTTTTTCTTAACACCTGCCAATACTAAACTGATGTTTAGCGCAAGGGCGCTTGGTGGTTTATATCGCAGTACTGATGGTGGTGTGACCTGGAATAAATTACCTGTTGAATTAAAAGGCCCTACCCGTTTTGCTCAATCAGGTGATGGTGCTATCTGGATGTCTGATCTGGCAACAGGAACAGCTCGTTCTTTTGACAACGGCAATACCTGGGAAAAAGTTTGGGATGGGTTTGGTGCATTAGCATCAGATCCATGGAATAAGAATTCGTTATACATGGGAACCCGTGGTGGTATCTGGTGGCTTCATCCTAAAACTGTTCAGCGTAAAGAAACCATGAATGAATTCAAAGCAATTGACGGATCTAAGAAGACCATTCCTTTCTCTGATGGGATATTTGCCAATCGTTCTAATGCAAAATATATACTTACGAAAGATGTTGTTCTTAAAGGAAAAGTACATGACCTGGTAATGATGCCGCGTGGATTGAAGAACGTAACGTTTGACGGGCAGGGGCATAATGTTACGATAACCGGTGGTAATACTTTTTTCGGAGATGACCTGGAAAATATCACGATTGAAAATTTCCATTTCATTCATCCTGCTACAGGAGATAACAGTCCTGTATTGTACCTGGGGCATGGTCGCAACATCACTATCAGAAACTGCACTTTCGATGTTACCCCTGATTTTGTAGCTGGGAGAACAGGAGTTGGTACGGAGATTGAAACCCGTGGGTTGTTTACCGACAATGTAATAATAGAGAACTGCACGTTTAAAACTCCCGGCAGGGCACCTTTAATTTACGGAAATGGTAAGCACATTATTCGCAATTGCACTTTCGATGGAAATCGCCAGACAAATATTCTTCTTACAGAGGCCGATGGTTCTGTGATAGAGAAAAATAACAATATAGGCGCTGCGACTGTTCATGTAAGCTATTTAAAATAAACTATAACACAAACCAGCGGAGTTGTTTGGAAGATCAGTTTAAGAATTTAAAAAAACTATAGATGATACAATTATTTAGATGCTCCATTACTAAAATGTTTTGTGTGTCATGGATTCTGTTCTTCATTTTATTTTCTTGTGGACTAAAAGTTGATGCCCAGGTTAAACGGATCCCGCCGGCATCAGCCTACCAGCCCACCGAGATACAGGGAGTTTATGGTGGTGTGACCTATGGTTTAAGTATCCAGCAAAAATCTTCTGAAGTATATGCGGCTGCTGAAACCATGCGGGGTGGATTTTTCGGTGCAGCACATGATCTAAACAATGGAACCTGGAAGAGTGATAATAGCGGAAAGACCTGGTATAAGATCGGGCCCGGTGGTAGTAATGTTAAAGTCAGCCAGACGAATCCTAAAGTGATTTATTCAAACGATCGGTTTGGATTATATAAAACTGAAGATGGCGGAAAAAAATGGGATACAATAAATAAAAAAATGTGGGCCATTGGTTACAAAGGGCTTGATGTTTTTGCAGGTGATGGTAATATTATCTATGCCGGCGGTAAAGACTGGTTGGGTGTTTCAAAAGATGGCGGAAAAACCTGGAGTGACAATACCTTACCAAAAGATGCAACAGGAAAGGTAGCACGAATACAGGTTGTTCAAATTCATCCCACCAATCCTGATATTGTTTTCCTGGCTTTTTATGATGGAGCACAGGATGGAATATGGAAAAGCACTGATGCAGGTAAAACATTTCAGATGTTGCATAAAGGTGGTTCACGTGCAATGGGTGTTTCGCCCAGTAACCCTGATATTATTTATTGCGGAGATGGTGTGAGTCATGATGGGGGAAAAACGTGGGCGCCCATACAATCGGAAAGCAGTGGGCCATGGTGTATTGTTGTACATCCTACTAATCCTGATGTAGCTTATTATTCACGGCCTGGCGCTGCTGTATGGCGTACCAAAAATGGAGGAAAATCTTTTGCCACTATCCTGGGAGTTGAATATCAATATGACGGTACAGAAGCAGAGGCGATGGCGATAGATGTAAAACATGACAGGCTATGGATCGGTGGTGATCGTTTATGGAAAGGAGAGAAGGCAAATAGTGGACAGGTAAGTCTGCAGCGTTCTGATAGCGGGTATCATGTGATCAGCATCGCCGATATTATCAGCACACCTTTCTCTGTTTGGGCAGCCAATGAAGCTACTGGAACGAGTTCTACAACAGATGGAAAAACATGGATCACCAATTCATTTGGGATGCAGCAACAGGAGGCATTACATCGCATTGCTCCTTCACCTTCCAATCCAAAAATTGTGTATGCAGGTCATGAGACAAGACTTTACAAAAGTGAAGATGGTGGAATGACATGGTTTGGAATTTTGGGAAGCTGGTTTCCTTATTGTAAAATAGATCCCGATGACCCCAATATTGTTTACATCTCAGGCAGCAGTGGCAAAGGCGATATGAGCCGCTCAATAGATGGTGGTGAAACGTTTCAGCAATTGGGCAAAGGAACTTTCCTTGCTATTGATGCAAAGCATAAAGCTATTTATGCGGAGACTCCTGATGGACTTGTAGTTTCTTATAATAAAGCAGAAACTTTTACAAAGGTTTCTGATGAAAAAAATTTAGGCGACTTTTTTCTTAGCCCCACGAATTCAAAACTAATGTTAAGTGCTCGTGGAAATGCCGGACTATTTAGAAGTAAAGACGGGGGAAAGACCTGGAATAAATTAACGATTGAACTAAAAGGTCCCACACGTTTTGCGCAGGCACTCGATGGTACGATATGGATGTCGGACCTCGCAACAGGAACAGTTCGCACAACGGATGAAGGAGATAACTGGGAAAAGATCTGGAATACATTCGGTGCCATAAGTTATGACCCCTGGAATAAAAACTCAGTGTATATGGGAACAAGAGGAGGGATATGGTGGGTACATCCCAAAGATGTTCAGCGCAAAGAAATACCACATGAATTCAAAGTAGTGGACGGGAAAGGCAAAACCATTCCATTCAGCAATACCATCTTTGCCAATTTTTCCAACGCTACCTATAAGCTCACGCAGGATATAACATTAAAAGGTAAAGCACATGATCTTATTATGATGCCGCGTGGTATGAAAAATATTATTATTGACGGCCAGGGACATACAGTTACAACAGCTACGAGCAATGTGATCTTTGGAGATGATATGGAAAATGTAACCATTCAAAACTTTCACTTTGTTCAGCCAGTTTCCGGAGAGAGAAGCCCTGTGATCTATCTTTCCAATAGCCGTAACCTCACTATAAAGAACTGTACGTTTGACGTTGCACCCAACTTCGATGCAGGCAGGAATGGAGCCGGTCCTGCCATTGAAACCCGCGGGTTATTCACTAAAAATGTATTGATCGACAATTGCACTTTTAAAACTCCCGGCCGCTCGCCTGCAATTTATGGAAACGGAAATCATACCATTCGCAATTGCACTTTTACAGGAGAACGGGTAATCAACATAGAGTTGATAGAATCCGAAGGTTCAGTGGTAGAAGATAATAACAAAATAAAGGAGGGAACGGTAAAGCTTAACAAATCAAACTAGAACCTATCTCAAAACTTTAAAACTAATTATTGCCACTAAGCCACGAAGGCACAAAGCTTTGATCTTCTACATTGAATTCTTTTGTGACTTAGCGCCTTCGTGGCAAAACTTGCCTTTTGAGATGGTTTCTAATGTATTGACATAGCAGTTTGTTTACTAAAAAAGAGAACATTAGAATGAGCCGGTGCATTTGATCAATCTATACTACCCATCTATATAAAAAGTAAATGAAGAATTTATCGCGTTTAGTTTGCCGCAACTTTCGGTTGTGTTGCCTGATCTTTATTTTATTTTTTGCTGCAGTAGAAATAAATGCACAGGTTAAAAATATACCTGCAGCTTCTTCTTATACACGGGATGAAATTCAAGGTGTATATGGTGGGCTATCGTATGGGCTAAGCATTCAACAAACCACTTCAGAAATTTATGTAGCTGCAATACCTTATGTAGGCGGTTTTTACAGCGCTGCCCATCGACCAGCAAATGGAACCTGGAAAAGCAATGATATGGGAAAAAGCTGGCATAAAATAGGCCCGGGTGGTTCTAATGTAAAAGTTAGCCAGACTGATCCAAAGGTGATCTATTCTAATGACCGCTATGCAATTTATAAAACATCAGATGGTGGAAGATCATGGGATACGCTTAATAATAAAATGTGGGCAGTAGGTTATAAAGGCCTGGACGTATTTGCAAAAGATGGCAATATCATT
>DASVOE010000080.1:0-36283 GCA_036383515.1 Chitinophagaceae bacterium
GATCTTTCCTTTATTTACTCCTTCACTGTATAAAAGTTCCATCCTGTTTTCAATAGCAGGGTGACCATTTGGTATTTTGGAAAAATCATCCTTGCCCATAAGTTTTTGTTCCCATTTAAAAGGACAATGATCGGTAGCCACTACTTGCACCAGTCCTTGGTTGATGCCGGCCCATAACGTTTGCTGATCTTTTTTCTCTCTTAGTGGTGGACTCATTACCCATTTGGCGCCTTCAAAATCTTTTTCATACAGTGAGGCGTCCAATAGCAAATACTGAATACAGGTTTCTACAAATACTTTCTGGTTTCTCCTTGTTGCATTACGAACGGCATTCAACGCACCTTCGCAGGTAAGATGAACAATATAGCCGGGACAACCCGTGTAATTAGCCATATCAGCAAAACGTTCACTGGCTTCGGCTTCTGTTACTTCCGGCTGCGAGAGATAATGATAAAGTGGCGATAATTTCCCTTCACTTTTATGTTTTTGTATAAGATAATCTATCATATCGCCATTGGTAGCATGCACATTTATTAAACCTCCCTGTTTTTTTACCTCTTCCATCAAACCCACCATCTGGCGATCATCAATCATCAATGCACCTTTATAAGCCATAAACGTTTTGAAAGAAGTGATACCTTCCTTTTCTATCATCTCCTGCACTTCCTTTTTGGTGTTCTGATTAAAATCCGTAACGGCCATATGAAAACTGTAATCACCTACGCAATTATTGTCGCTTCTTCCTTTCCATTCTTCCAGCGCTGATCGTAAACTATTGCCTTGCTTTTGTAAAACGAAATCGATCACCATCGTAGTGCCGCCAAATAATGCAGCTCTTGTACCCGTTTCATAATTGTCGCTACTGTATGTTCCCATAAAAGGCATATCTAAATGCACATGCGGATCAATGCCACCAGGGAAAACCAATTTGCCTGAAGCGTCAATTTCTTTATCCGCTTTTACATTTAGATTTTTCCCGATCGTTTTCACTATTTCACCTTCGATGAAAATGTCGGCAACATAGTCATCCGAAGCTGTAATAATTCTTCCATTTTTAATCAGCAGTGACATAGCTAGTTTCTTTTGGATGAGTAACAGCAGTATAAGAACGCATCAATAAGATATAAGTAATTCCTGAAACAAAAAATCCTACGAACCATGCATAATGATACAGGTCATTGATCCATCCCGGGAAAGCGGTTGGCGAAACCAATTTTATCTGTAATAAAAAACCCGGCACATTGGGTAAGATACCCAGTAATAAAGCAATGATAGCATATTGATTAAACCCATTATTAAAACGATATCGTCCTTTATGACTGTACAGTTCATCTACATTTAATTCCTGTTTGCGGATAAAGTAATAATCAGCGATCATAATGCCGCCGACCGGTCCGAGTAATGCTGAATAAGCAATGAGCCAGTTAAAAATATAGCTATCCGGTAAGGCGATTAGTTTCCATGGAAATATTAATACTCCCAATATGCCAGTGATATAACCGCCCAGTTTAAAATTTATTTTCTGTGGTGAAAGATTAGAAAAATCGTTTGCAGGACTGATGATGTTTGCCGCAATATTAGTAGCGAGTGTTGAGATCACAATTCCAAACATAGCCAGGCTCACCATTATTTTATTTTCAAACTTACCCGCTAATACGACGGGATCCCATTCGGTTTGTCCATAGATGATAGCCGTAGCAGATGTAACCACTACACCGATAAATGCAAATAAGGTCATGGATGGAGGAAGCCCGATCGCTTGTCCTCTTATTTGCGCCCGTTGGCTTTTTGCATAGCGTGTAAAATCGGGAATGTTCAATGATAAGGTAGCCCAAAAACCAACTACGGCTGTTAACCCGGGGAAAAAGAATTTAAAAAATTCGGAAGTAGAATTATACTTTGAAGGCTGACTTAATATCGGACCTAATCCTTTAGCGGCAACAACTGCCCATGCCAGCAAGGCCAATGCAGCAACAGGTAAAAAGATGGCCTTAAACACCAGTAATTTCCGGATGCTGTCAGTACCGAGATAAACAATGAACATATTCAGCAGCCAGAAACCAAAAAAACAAAGCATCGGTATTGTCTGTGGTAAGAGAGTAGATGTATTGATTGCTTCCCATTGCGGATTCCATGCCCGCAGTAAATTATAAATGGAAGCGCCACCAATCCATGTTTGAATGCCGAACCAACCACAGGCAACAATAGCCCTCAGCATTGCCGGAATATTAGCTCCACGGGTTCCAAAACTGGCTCTTGCCAAAACAGGAAAAGGAATTCCATATTTGGCTCCGGCATGGCCATTCAGCAACATGGGTATCAATACGATCACATTACCTAAAAAAATAGTGAGAATTGCCTGCCACCAGTTCATTCCTTTACTGATGAGCGAACTGGCCATGGTATAAGTGGGAATGCATAAGCTCATGCTTACCCATAAAGCAGTATAGTTCCCTGTGCCCCAGGTTCGTTTTGATAAAGGAATAGGAGCAAGATCATCGTTGATGAGCGAGGAATCAGGTATAGTTTGTTTTTCGTTCATTTTATTTTTGCTATTAAAACACAAAAGGGCTAAACATTTTCTTCGTGTAAAATAGAAAGTCGTACTTTACTATCTTTTTCTTCATTTTTTTAAGTCTCCGAAGGAGACTAACCCTTATTGAAATATCCTTTAAATGAGTTTTCGCAACTCCGTAGGAGTTGAATTTATTTCATCGAAAAATTCAAACAAATATTTATCATCATACTCTACCAGGAAATCTTTTAATAGCCACGTATATTCTTCTCTGAAAGTTTTTTTCTGGTGATGTTTCTCCTGGTTTTGAATGTAGTTACATATTTCGTCAACATCCCGTAACCGATATGAAAAAGCTCCATAACCCTCCTGCCAGTTAAATTTTTCCCTGGTAAGTTTTTTTTCATTGATCCATAAACTACTGGCAACTTTAATATCTTTTACTAAATCGGGAATGGAAACAGAAGGCTTATAACCGATGAAAATGTGTATATGGTCTGCCATGCCATTTATTGCCAGCATTTTGCTTTTATTATTTTGAACAATGCCGGTGATGTATTTATATAATTCATTCTTCCATTGAGGTTGAACCAGGCTTTCACGCCATTTAACGGCAAATACAAACTGAATGTATAATTGTGTATATGTATTAGGCATTTCTTCTTCTAATGATTGTTCGACCCCTACAGGGTCGGCGGTGTTATTCTGATATCTCTATAAATAGTCGACTCCTACGGAGTTGTATGTTCATCTGCAATCTTTATCGCCTCGCTGATAATTGCTAACCCTTCATCAATCTGCTCTTTTGTAATGACCAGGGGAGGAGCAATAAAAATATAACTCCACCGGACAAAAGTGTACATACCCAACTCTTTGATCCTGGCCGCTACTTTGTTCATTACTACCATTTCATCTGGTTTGGCATTGAACGGAGCCATGGGTTCTTTTGTTTTTTTATTCTTTACTAATTCAATGCAGCCCAATAAACCTGTATTCCTGAAATCGCCAATGCTGGGATGTTTTAGTTTTAATTTTTCAACCTGTGCATTTATATAAGTGCCCATAGCCGTTGCATTCTCTATCAATGCATCGTCTTCATAGATCTTTAATGTTTCCAGAGCGGCAGCACAACTAACAGGATGTGCTGAATAGGTGAGACCTAAGGGCAAAAATGCATCATCATATTTTAAAGCGATCTTATCACTCACCATCAGGCATCCAAGCGGTAAATAACCACAGGTTAATCCTTTTGCCATGCAGATCATATCCGGAATGATACCATGATTTTCAAAACCAAACCATTTACCAGTACGGCCAAAGCCACTCATTACCTCATCCATGATCAATAAGATACCGTGTTTGTTACATATTTCTCTTACTGCTTTTAAATAACCAACCGGGTATTGCAAACAACCCGATGAACCAGATTCACCTTCCAGTAAAATAGCAGCAATAGTTGCAGGACCTTCGTAGGCGATCATTCTTTCCAGTGAAGCCACAGATTCTTTTAATAAATTTTCTTCACCATATTCCCAGCGATATAAATAGGGCAGATCAAAGTGTACAAAGTTGGGCGATTGTTGTGCATCCACGGGTATTCTTCTTGGATCGCCACTTGCTGAAATGGCCCCGATCGAAGCACCGTGATACGATTGATAACGGCTGAGTATTTTATAACGGCCTGTATATAATCTCGCCAGCTTTATTCCATTTTCAATAGAGCTGGCGCCACACAGTGTAAAGAATGCTTTATTCAGATCGCCGGGACAAATCGCTGCAAGCTTCTTTCCGAGTTCACCGCGAGCCTTTGTAACACAACTGGGCGTTACATACGATACTTCCTGCATTTGTTTTACCACGGCTTCAGTTATCCGTTGATTGCCGTGGCCAATGTTCACATTCATCAACCCGGAAGAAAAATCGATATAGCGTTTGCCATCATAATCGTAGAGATAAACCCCTTCACCATATTTTACTGCAATGGGGTTGGTTCCTTTTTGTTTACTCCAGGAAAATAATGTGTAGTCTTGATTGTCCTGGATTATTTCCTGTGATTCTGTCCCGATAGCTATCGGGATTATTTTTGTACTCATAAATCTGACACTTTCTTGTTATTGCTAAATAGGTTAAATCTTTACTTCATATTTTAATTTGTCGCATTCATTTTTGTTTAAACCCAATCCTTCTCCTTTCCTGCCATTTCTCTTCTCCCACTTTTTTATCTAACAAATTCTCTATGGCATCATAAATCTTATTTAGTTGTGCATCATGTTCGCCCAATCGTTCTTCCAATGATTTTAATTTACCGGCAATGCTTTTATGATTCATTACTGCCCGCCGTATTTCAACAAAGGCCCGCATAATGGCAACGTTCATTTTAACGGCCTTATCTGAATTAACAACTCCACTAAGCATAGCCACGCCTTGTTCGGTAAAAGTATAAGGTGTTTGAGTTATATTTCTCTTCTTTTGTGATGCGGTTTCATTTTGTGACCGCATCACAGGTTTGTCAGATGCGGTCACAAAATGTGACCGGATGCTTTGCCACTCCTTTGTCGTCAACCGGAACATAAAGTCCGTTGGAAATCTTGCTATATTTCGTTTAACAGCCTGGTTTAATACTTTGGTTTTTATATTGTACAGGTCTGCTAAATCAAAATCCAGCATTACTTTATGTTTCCTGAATACAAAAATTTTCCTGATAATCGTTTCTTCGGGAATTACTTTTGTAATCTTTTGCTTTGCTTTTGCCATGCATTATGATTCGTTAGCGTTTCAATTCTGTAAATACATTTCCTTTCTCGGTGTAGTGACTATCCGTTGAATGGGTCTTTTGGCCAGGGCATCATTTACCTGGATCGCTGTTATTTTAACAGTCAGGTTAACGGAGCTACCCGGATTATCATTAGCAAAACAAAAATACAAACCGCCCTTTCGGTATTCCATCCGGCCATAAGCATTAAACACTTTGCCCTTTTTCATAAAACGAAAAGGTGCTTTGTTCATGAACAAGTCTGCGTTTTCACCTTCTACGATCCAGTAATCAATATCATCACCCGTTTGAAGCTTGGTGAGGTAAGAAGGCGCATTCATTGCTACCGCTGCCAATGGCGTATAGTTTTTGTATTTGGCGACAGCAGGTCCGCCTGCAGCACTTACCTGCTGCATCGCTTCTTTATAAATCTGTTCCCCTCCTTCACCTGTACTGATATAATAACTCCAGGCTATTGTTTTTTCCGGCAATGTAAACGTGAAAGAGGCTTTATTGCCGGCAGCATCAGCGACGGATCCTACTTTCAAACTCTGTTCATTTAAATTAATAATAACAGTATCCGTTTTAGCCAGGAAGTCTTCTTCTTCTGTTGTATAGGTTGTATCGTTGGTCATGCGGTAATAAACCGTTGTATTAAAATTTTGTGTGGCAGAGTTTGCCGGTATTCGCTGTATCTTGTATTTACACATCCGTATACCCAGTGCAGCATTTGTGAAACGGAATTTATAAATACCTGTTTTAGGCACAGCTATAGTTTTATTCTCTATCTTCTTTGATTTATAATCCATGAAACGGGTTGTAGAGGGCATTTCCACAATCTCTATTTCTTTCATTTCTTTGCCATTTACTTCTTCAAAATGGAAAACTAGTTGATCGCCTGCAGCAAAACCATAATAAAAGATCTCTTCACCCATCAGCCCCACTTTCAATGTGCTTTCAATAACATCAACAATTTTTTGAGCTGTTAAAGAAAACGCTGACAATAACGTTATCGCTACTGACAACAGGATAGGTTTGGTCATATGCAAAGGTTTAAGGTTCTATAATGGTAGGTGCATATTCCTTTCCAGCTTCAACTCATCCAATTCACTCCCGCTTCGGGATTCCATTTGGTTGTACTTTTTTTCAACTTGGTCCAGAATTCAATTGAGCTTTTACCCGTAATATCACCCACTCCAAATTTGCTTTCATTCCATCCCCCAAAAGAAAAAGGTTCCCGGGGCACTGGCACGCCTACATTCACACCGATCATGCCGGCGCTGGCCCGGTCAATTATATACCTTGCCATGCCACCATTCTGTGTAAAGACGGATGCTGCATTACCATAAGGGTTTGCATTTTCAATAGCCAATGCTTCATCAACGGTGTTGGTTCGCATGATTGAAATGACAGGACCGAATATTTCTTCAGTAGCAACAGCCATTCCTGGTTTTACAAAATCTATTACAGTGGGTCCCACATATGTTCCGTTTTCTTTTCCCTGCACTGTTGTGTTTCTTCCATCCACCAAAATTTTAGCACCCTGCTGTTCTGCTTCAGTAATATATTTTTCTATTCTATCCTTTGAGGCTTTGCTGATTACAGCGCCAAGATTTTTGCCGGGAATAATTTTCTTTGCCTCTTCACATATCTTATCTATGATACTATCTACATTGCCTACCCCGATCATGGCCGATGCCGCCATGCAACGCTGACCGGCACAACCACTCATGGAGGCGGCTACATTCTGGGCGGTCATATCAGGTTTTGCATCCGGCAATACCATCAAATGATTTTTGGCGCCCCCTAATGCAAGACATCTTTTATAATTAGCGGTGGATCTTTTGTAAACGATCTTCGCCACTTTGGTTGACCCGACAAATGAAACAGCCTCAATTCCGGGATGATCGCAAATGGCTTCCACTATTTCCACATCACCATGCACAATATTGAAAACACCATCGGGCAAACCTGCTTCTTTTAAAAGTTGGGCCAGGCGTCCGCAACTCAGGGGCACTTTTTCAGATGGCTTTATGATCATACAATTTCCCAATGCGATCGCATTAGGAATAGTCCAGTTAGGAACCATCGATGGAAAATTGAAGGGAACGATGGAAGCAACAACACCTAATGGCACATGCTCCGTTCTGCATTCAACACCTTTACTCACTTCTAACACTTCACCGGTAACTAATTGTGGTAATGAAGTAGCAAATTCAGTCAGTTCAATACATTTTTCAATTTCGGCTACCGATTCTCCATACGTTTTTCCATTTTCTTCACTACAGAGTTCCGCCAGTTCTTTTAAATTTTTTTCCAGCAAATATTTATAGCGAAAAAAAACCTGGACACGTTCTTTAATAGGGGTTTTACTCCAGGCATGAAAGGCTGCTTTAGCTGCTTTTACTGCAGCATCCAGGTCTTTTGTTGTTGACATTGGAACCGTGGATAATAAATTGCCATCAATAGGGGAGATGACCTGTAATGTCCGGGCCGAAGATGGATCAGTAAACTGGCCGTTTATATAATTCTGAATAGCGGAATATTTCATTGCAATCTGGTTAAATGGGAATGTAGAAAATCGTCAACTATAAATATACTTAAATTAACGAGTTTTGCAAGCTAATCAACCCCGCTTCAATGACCCCGGAAAGAAGAGAAAAATTGACGAATGTATTAACCAAAAGACAACCCGATCTTACCATTGTATTGGAAAATGTATTTGATCCTCACAATATCTCCGCTGTGATGAGAACCTGTGATGCAGTTGGTGTGCAGGAAGTATATATTCTTACGAACAAAATACCCCGTCATAAAAAATGGGGAGCCAAAAGTTCTTCCAGTGCAGCCAAATGGCTTACTGTTCACCAGTATGATAATGCTGTCGAATGTTTTTCATCGCTGAGAAAACGGTATTCAAAAATTTTAACTACTCATCTCAGCAGTGATGCCGTAAGTTTATATGAAATAAATATGACGGAACCCATTGCTTTGGTTTTTGGCAATGAGCATAGCGGGGTTAGTGATGAGATAAGGGAGTTGGCAGATGGTAATTTTATTATTCCACAGGTGGGCATTATCCGATCCCTGAATATAAGTGTGGCCTGTGCCGTCACTTTATATGAAGCATTCCGGCAAAAGAATAGTGCGGGTCATTACAACCGGCAGAATATGGATGACGTCATGAAACAAGATTTATTGCAAAAGTGGAGCCTAAACAACGAGGAAACTCCTGCTTTCTAAGAAGAATTAAACATTATAAAGTATGAAGCGTTTATTTGTTTTTTGTATTGCTTTATTATCAGGAATATTTATTTCGGCCCAATCCATAAAAAAAATCAAGATTACCGATCTTGAAAAGACGATGACGGAAAGTAAAACGCCTTTGATAATCAGTTTCTGGGCAACCTGGTGTGTGCCTTGCGTTGAAGAAATCCCTTATTTCCAGGAAGAAGTGAAAAAGCATAACGCAACGTTAGAATCAACCGACAGTATTGTATTGTTATTGGTCAGTCTTGATATGGAAGAACAATATCCCGCAGCATTATCTTCTTTTATTAAAAAAAGAAAATTTACAGCGTCAGTAGCCTGGCTGGATGAGACCAATGCAGATTATTTTTGCCCTAAAGTGGATACGAAATGGTCGGGGGCAATACCAGCCACCTTATTTCTGAATAATAAAAAGGAGTACAGGAATTTTTTTGAAGGACAACTCTCTTCAGAAAAATTTAAAAAAGAAATCATGGCTATGCTTTGACAGGTCAGGCTGTTTCTTCTTTTCGTGCCTCTTCCCTGATCCGGGCTACCAGGTAAAGGAAATAAATAGTAGCCAAAAGACTTACAAGGGCAAGAATAATTCCCATTACGCTTTTGTGATACAGGGCTTTTGCCAGGCTAAAACCCACTAATACCAAGAATCCAAAAATGATCAGGCGGTTGATGAAAGTCCGGGAAAGCATAAGCTTGGTTTTTGGTTTATTAAAGTGTGTGTCGTTTTTGGGATGCATCAATTATTTATTTCCATACGAGGGCATAAAAAAACCTGTACTTTTTTGTACAGGTTCAAATCATTTATGTTCAATAATTATTGGCGTTTGATGGTACAGCCTACCGAGCGGGTCTTTTCCGGATCTATCTTTTCTCCTTTTACAAGATTTGCAATAGCTTGTTTCAAATAAGGCTGTCTTGTATTTGCATTGGTAGCGTTATCATCTATGGCGCCATGGTAAACTAATTTTCCTTCTTTGTTGAAAAGGAAACATTCAGGTGTACGATTAGCTCCGAAGGCATCAGCCATCACCGAATTATTATCCACGGCATAGTTGAATGAATAACCAATTCTTTTGGCATAAGCTTTCATGTCATTATAAGAGTCGCCGTTTTCCCTGCTTCCTTCATTGGAATTTAGTAAGATCACTCCTATTTCATTCTGCATAGCTGTTTTTGAAACCTCTACTGTCCGTGATTCATATTTCTTAACAACCGGGCAGGTATTACAGCTAAACATGACGAGAGTACCATTTTTTTTCTTTACATCATTAAATGAAACTTCTTTTCCATTGATGTCTTTCATTTTGGTATCAGCATTCGGAATAGAGGCGCCAATGGCAAGCGGATCACTCACACCATTCAATGTCATGACAGCAATAGCCATCAATGGTAAAGCTGAAAACAAGATCTTTTTCATAATATAAAATTTAGCGTATCCAAATTTCGGAAATCAGGTTGGTTTTTCCATCCCGTCTGCCAGATTATTCTTCCGCTCATCGGCTATTTTTTTTAGCGAAGCGATACTCACATTCAGTTCAAATCCAATTAATAAAACGAGTGAATTAAAATAGATCAGCAACATAAGGATGAGAATAGTTCCGATGGATCCATACAGCTCATTATAATTTCCGAAATGATTGACCCACCATGAAAATCCCCAGGTGAATACAATCATAAGAAAAGTAGCAACAATAGAACCCGGGTTTATAAAATGCCATTTCTTATGCACTGCCGGAGCATGACGATAGATATAGGAAATAGAAGCGAAGAATAATAAAACAATGAAGACCCAGCGAAAATTATTGATAATATCAATCAGCAACCTGTTGTGTAACCCCATCCATTTCAAAACGGTTTCTCGGGAAATGATGAGCAAAATGCAAACCACAATAATTATAAATAAGATCATAGTGATCTTTAATGCAATCACTCTTTTCTCCAACGCTTTTCTTTTACGAAAACCAATATAATTTTTGTCAAACGACCGCATGATACCCATGATAGCATTGGATGAAAAATACAGGGATAATAAAAAACCTAATGACAATAAACCATGACGGGGATTATTGATAAAATCTTTCAAAAATTCGATCAATGCGGAATTATCTTTTTGACCGGGAATCACATCCCTGATCAGGCTGTACATCTCTTCCTGGAACTGGTTGGAAATAGGAAGGAAGGGAATTAATGTAAATAAAAAGATGATCGCCGGTGGAATAGCCATTAAAAAGTTGAAGGCAATAGAGGATGCCCGTTCCGACATACCCACTGTTTTTACCTGCCCGATAAAAAAAAGTATCACATCATATAAAGGGATACCTCTGAAGCCGGGAAAATATACCAGCTTGCTCTTTCGCACCAGGAAGCTGACCGGTGCTGAGTCAAATAGATTATTTTTTATGCGTACTAAAAAGCGCATTATTCAGTAAGTTTCTTTGCCTGCCGTAACGAATCAACCCGTTTTAAATAGCCCGGCAGTTTTTGCTGGTAAAGCCGTGCATATTTCAAATGATCTTCATAATTGCTCGTAAAGATACTTGTTCCATCAAACTCGCTGCTGGCAACAAAGTATATATAGTCCGTATGCGGTGAATCCAATACTGCATCAATGGTTTCGGTTGAAGGCGTACAAATGGGTCCGGGAGGAAGTCCTTTATTAATATATGTATTATAAGGTGATGTCGTTTCCAAATGACCGTGCAATATTTGTCGCAGTGCAAAGTTTTTCAACGCAAATTTTACGGTGGGGTCAGCCTGCAATGGCATTCCTTTTTTTAAACGATTGATATATACACTGGCGATATTAAGTTTATCCTGCTTCTTGTTCGTTTCTTCTTCAATGATAGAGGCCAATGTCATTATTTCTTCCGGCGAGAAGTGCAGGCTGTCTGCTTTTTGTTTGCGCTCACTGTTCCAGAATGTTTTATAGGCTGTATATAATTGTCTGAATATTTTTCCGGGAGTAGTATTCCAATTGATACTATAAGTAAGCGGCATAGCTGCTGCCATGGCCGTGTTGGTGTCTAACCCAAATGGTTTCAATGAATCGGGGCTATTGAGGAAACTGATCATTTGTAGTGAATCACATTCAAACAGGTTGCCCACTTTAGCCGATAGGTTTTCTTTGGTCCTGAGTTTTGTGATCACAAAATTGACGGGTAACTGGTTGCCGGCCCTCAACATTCTTACCAGATCAAAAACACTCATTCCTTTTTTCAGTTTGTATCGCCCGGGTTTCACCGTTTTATATTTCAGGATACGGGAAGTCATATCAAACCAGGCAGTACCAGCCAGGTATTTTTTACCAACCAGTTCTTTCTTTACGTTGTTGATATCCGATCCTGTTTTTATATAAAAAAATTCGCCACTGGGAGTGGAAACAGCGGGTCCAAAAAATTTGTAAGCAATAAATGCAAAAAGAAAGATGAGTACTGCAAGTATGCCAAAAATTATTTTCTTTTTCATTGGAATATCGTTATTTGTTTGACGGGGTTGGATTTATAAACAAATTAAATAAAAAACCCCGACGCTTTGTGGTCGGGGTAGTAAATATGTAGAGTCTTTTTATTTATTAGAACCAGGCTGTGTTGCAGGTGGCGTTGGTGTGGTTCCCTGCTGGAAAGGTGCATTGTTAGGATTTTGTACGGGAGCTGTGCTGCCAGCACCAGGACCTGTAACATTTTCAATAGCACCGGGGCCACTGCTGCTGCTGATGAAAATGCTGGACGTAATGCATAATACGGCAATAATACCTGCGAACAGCCAGGTACCTTTTTCCAGTACATCTGTGGTTTGTTTTACACCCATGAACTGGTTACTCATGCCCGCAATATTTCCTGCAAGGCCGCCACCTTTTGGATTTTGGATCAACACGATAAGTCCAAGGATCACACTCGCCAGGATCAATACTATCAAAAAAATGGTTGTCATATCAGCTGTGCTTTAAATGTTCAATTTTGGCTGCAAAATAAGACCTTTTAGAGGGATTGAGCAAACTTAATTTGTCGTAAATACGAATGGCTTTTTCCCGATTTCCCTGCCGTTCCCATACTTCCGCCATAGCTTCTGTTATCACTTCCGGTTCTGAAAGGGAATGCTGGGCCAATTGCTCCACTTTTTGTTCGGAATTAGCATTGGTTGTCACCACTATTTCAGCTACAGGTGTTTTTTTAATGGTCTTTAGCCATTCCGTAAAACTTTTTAACTGCTGTCCGAATTTATCTTTTGGTTTTTCCTCCTCCCTGGCTTTTATGCCTTGTGATGCAAAATAATCTACCGTATGATAAGGCTGGAAACTGAATGCAGTGGTTGAAGCATCAATAGGTTCTATTGTTAAAGAAGGAATTTTTGTAACAGGCTCATCATCGTTCCGGGACTGTTGCACTTCTTCTGAATGAACTGTTTCTTCTGCAGCAGATAGTGCTACCTCATTAACTTCTTCATGAACCGGATGCTCCTCATTTAGTTGTTCCGTTTGATGATAAACGGGAAGTTGACTGTAAGAATCAAAACGATCGTTTTCTGAATGCACTAACTCCCTGCTTTTAACCGTTGCCGCTACTATCGGTTCAACCATCTCTTCCTGTTTCTTTTGTTCGATAGCTGCATTCCCTTTTTCATTCAACAACAGATCCAATTGGAGGGGATTGTTAAAAAATAAATATGTTTTTTGCAATTGGGCGTGAAATGATGCTGTATCGGCTGACTTCAACTTTTGTGTAAGTAATAACCTGGATGCAGCGAGATAGGGATGTTTATCGCATAATAAATGCAACTCCTGTTCGCTACATTGCTGTAGCGATTCCTTCTGAAAAAAAAATTGTACCAGTTCCTGCAGGGCATTGTTCATGGCCGCAAGTTAAGAGGATTGTGAATCAGAAACTACCAGTTGGAAAAAATGCGGTTGAAAATATCGTCGGTCAAACTGCGGATCATTTCATCGGCCAATTCTGCTTCGGCCTGTTGAATAGATTTAGAAGCGCCGAACTCAAAATTGCGGCTTACATCGTATTCTTCTGTTTTATCTTCCTTCCGTTTATAAATGCTGATATGTACGGATACCGTAAGCCTGTTGCCTGCTTCCCGCTGACCGGAAATGGCAGAAGTAGAGAAGGAGTAATCCCGGATCTCACCAGCGATCTCCCAATCGGCATTATCATTATTGGTTTGTGAAAGTCTTGTTTGCCCTACGATCTTCTGGCGAAGCCTGTCTGATAGTTTGGGGCTTAATTGCGGGTTTACATACCGGGCTTTATTCTCAATATACTTAACCTTAACTGTTTTAATATCCGCAGGAATTGAAGCGCTATTAAACTTATAAATGCCACAGCCCGATTGAAGTACGGTGATCAGGAACACAACCAGGGAGAAATAAAGGATTGATATTTTTTTGGGGGAATGCATTATTCTTCGATATCGTATTCTTTCAATTTTCTATATAAAGTTCTTTCGCTGATGCCGAGATCAAGTGCGGCATCCTTTCTTTTGCTCCTGTGTTTCTTCAACGCTTTTATGATCAGCTCTTTTTCTTTATCCATGATGTTGAGGCTTTCTTCCACTTCTACATGATCATGAATGTCGTTGTTATTATTCATAATAACAGGTTGCGAAGTTTGCAGGGCTGGTTGCTGCGAAAAAGCCGGTTGCAGGCTATCATTACTCTTTATCCTGTAGCTATCTGCTTCTTTCAGTTCATTGATAAAATGTTGACCCTGGTTTGCCATATTGGGGTGCTGCAATATTTCTACAAACATTTTCTTCAATTCAGTTACATCCTTTTTCATATCGAAAAAAAGCTTGTACAATATCTCTCTTTCATTCGAAAAATCATGTGTAGCAGAATGAGAAGAGGCCAATACCGGCATCCGGTTACTAGAGTAAGGCTGTAAAAACTTACCCAGCTCTTTTACTGTTATATTTTTATTTTGTGAAAGAACTGATATCTGCTCTGCAATATTCTTCAATTCCCGCACATTACCCGGCCACGGATAGTTTATTAACAGTTGTTTTGCTTCATCATCCAATTGCACCGGTGATGTTTTATACTTGTCGGCAAAGTCTGCTGCAAACTTGCGGAAGAGAATATGAATATCTTCTGGCCTGTCGTGCAATGCCGGCACACGAATAGGAACGGTACTAAGACGATAATATAAATCCTGCCTGAATCTTCCGACTTCTACTAATTGCAACAAGTCTTTATTGGTAGCAGCTATTATTCTTACATCGGTCTTTTGCACTTTGGATGAACCCACCCGGATGTATTCACCGGTTTCCAATACCCTGAGTAATCTTGCCTGCGTACCCAGTGGCAGCTCACCAATTTCATCAAGGAAAATAGTTCCGCCATTTACAGTTTCAAAATATCCTTTTCTTGCATCTACAGCGCCTGTGAACGACCCCTTTTCATGCCCGAATAATTCAGAGTCAATCGTTCCTTCCGGGATAGCGCCGCAGTTGACCGCAATAAATGGATTATGTTTCCTGGCAGAAAGCGAATGAATGATCTGTGAAAAAACTTCTTTACCCACACCACTTTCTCCATTGATCAACACAGTGAGATCGGTATTGGCTACCTGCACGGCTACCTGCAACGCAAAATTCAAAGCAGGTGAGTTGCCAATGATGCCGAAACGATTCTTTATAATTTGAATGTCCATTATTGATTAATCCATGGCCGGAAGCCAGGCTCCGGCCTATTTTTATAATTTGATTATTGTACCCAACAATGTGGCCTGGGTACAGTCTGTTACTTTAACAGTAACATAATCGCCTTTGTTCAATCCGATAGCTATCGGATCATTATTCTCTTTTGGAAAAACGATTACTTTATTATGGCTGCTTCTTCCTTTCCATTCTTTATCATTCTTTTTGCTATCACCTTCGATCAGCACTTTGAATGTTTTGCCCAGGTCCTTTTTATTACTTTCCAATGATAGCCGGTTCTGCACTTCTACTATTTCTGCCAGCCTTCTTTTTTTTACTTCTTCCGGTATATCATCTTTATATCTTCTTTGCGCCAGTGTGCCTGGACGTTCGCTGTAAAAAAACATATAGCTGAAATCGTAACGGCTATATTCCATGATGTCCAGAGTGTCTTTATGGTCCTGTTCCTCTTCCGTACAAAAACCGGCAATGATATCTGAGCTGATCCCACAATCTGGCATGATCTCCCGGATACGATCTACTTTACCCTTATACCATTCCCTTGTATAGGTTCGGTTCATCAATTGCAATATTCTCGTTGAGCCACTCTGTACCGGCAGGTGAATGTATTTGCAGATATTTTCATACTTCGCCATGGTATGCAATACTTCATCTGTAATATCTTTTGGATGCGAAGTAGAGAACCGTACACGGAGAAGGGGAGAGATCAGGGCTACTTTTTCTAAGAGTTTTGCAAATGTTATCGGAGTAGCCTCATCCCGACCTTCCCCAAAGGGAAAGGCCACCTTCCCGCTAACCTCGCTTTCAGCAGCTGTTTCATTTCTTGTGTATTCTCCATTAAGCAAGGGCTGTGCGTTGTAAGCCCCTCCTTCGGAGGGGTTTGGGGAGGCTATATAATAATAACTATCCACATTCTGCCCCAACAGCGTTACTTCTTTATAACCATTATCAAAAAGATCCCGGCATTCAGCAAGAATACTTTCTGCATCGCGGCTTCTTTCTCTACCTCTTGTAAAAGGAACCACGCAAAACGAACACATATTATTACAACCCCGCATAATGCTTACAAAAGCAGAAACACCGTTGCTATCCAATCGAACCGGTGCGATATCAGCATAAGTTTCTTCACGACTCAATAAAACATTCACCGCTTTTTGTCCACCTTCAGCTTCTTCTACGAGGCCCGGTAATGTTCTGTAAGCGTCTGGTCCTACAACAATATCCACCAGTTTTTCTTCCTCAATAAATTTTGACTTCAACCGTTCGGCCATACATCCCAACACACCCACCAGCATTCCTTTTTTCTTTGCTTTCAGTTTTCTGAATTCTGTCAAACGTTTTCTCACTGTTTGCTCCGCTTTTTCCCGGATAGAGCAGGTATTGATAAAGATGAGGTCAGCTTCTTCCACATTTCTCGTAGCGCCAAATCCTTCCTTATTTAATATGGAAGCCACGATCTCGCTATCCGCAAAATTCATCTGGCAGCCATAGCTTTCGATATAAAATCTTTTTTTATAGATGTTGGGGTCAACGGCAAAAGGGGCAAAAGCTTCGCCCTGCCTTGTTTCATCCTGTTTATCCCGATCATTTCGGGGCACTTTGTCTGTCACATAATCAAGCATTCAAAATATAATTAGGAGTGCAAATATACCCAAAACAATGAAGTTTTATGCCATGATGGCAGCAGCATTATGGTGGCGATCACGGCCGATTGATTTTTAAAATCCACATTCAATTAGCAGGATTCAAATTCACAGCACAGTTACCGTAGCCTCTGAATTACAAACGTTTGCCCTTACCTTTTTTCAAAAAATTGAAAAACGAATAGCAGGTTACCGGTAACTTTGATCGTCTAAAACCCGATGTTGAAATATTCTGCTTTACTCATAATCACTGTCTTATTATCGCTAACTGCGGGAGCCCAGGAAAAAACACCATCTGGCGTTCTTACGGGCAATATAATGGATGAAAAAAAGAAAGCTCTTGAAGGAGCTACTGTACAACTCATTTCGTTTGCTGACTCATTAAATAAAACCACGGTCATTACAGATAAATCCGGGGAATTTACTTTTTCCTCTATCGCCTTCGGGTATTATAAACTTGCCATCAGCTATATTGGTTTGCAGCCACTGGCCATTGATAGTATTAATTTTCGTACCGAGCGATTTGACTTTAATCTTACTGATATTATCCTCAAACCCAGAACAACCGATAACCTGGAAGCCATCGTGATCTATGCTGAAAAACCATTGATAGAATCAAAGGACGGTAATGTTACTTTCAATGCAGGTGAATCAGCCCTGGCAGCAGGTAACAATGCCAGCGAATTACTGACGAATGTACCATTGGTTGCAAAAGATCCTGATGGAAAAATTACTGTAAGAGGTAAAGAACCTAAGATATTGATTGATGATAAGCCTGTAGAATTAAACCTGCAGCAATTGCAGGATCTGCTGGAATCAATGCCGGGAAGTTCTATTGATAAAATAGAAGTGATGACCAACCCGCCACCTCAGTATGCGAATGAACAGGGTGGGGTGATCAATATTGTAACGAAGAAAGGTCGTGTAGGAAGGAATGGAAGAATAGCAATTACTTCAGGCACCCGGGGAGATGTTTCGTTCAACGGAAGTTTTTCCTATCGTAAACAGGGATTGGCTATTAATATAAATGGCGGGGGCGGCTATAGTAATTATGAGGGAAATGGTTATTCTATCCGGAATAATATTTATACCGATTCTTCTAATTTTTTCAATACGACCAATAATTATTCAAATAAAGGTATTCGTCCCAATTTCAGAATGAACATTGATTACGATATCAATAAAAATAACCTGTTGAATATAGTAGTGGGTTATAACCAGAGCGATTTTGAGAACACTAATAACACGGAGTACCGCACTATCAACCGCTTTACTGAACTATGGAAAATGAGTCGCAGGCAGGTAACCAATGAAGGAAGTAATTATAGTCCTAACCTCAGTCTGAGCTATACCTGGAAAGGAAAGCCAGGAGAGACGCTGAAGATAATCAGCAATTATAATTTTTCGGCTAGCAACAGCGACAGAGATTTTTTTCAGCAATTTTTTAATCCCGATCTCACTCCCAACGGTATTGACTCCATGCAGGAACAATTGAACGATACAAAGGTCAATAGTCAATCACTACGGGCAGATTATAACCGGATGCTGGATAATAAAAAAACATTCCTGTCATTAAGTTCAGTATATAACCGCAACAATAACCATGTGACAGTTGAGGCCAGCTATAAAAAGAAACCCGAAGGCACGATGCAGAAACTGGAATTGTTAAGTAATGACTTCTGGTTTCACCAGACAGTCACGAGCTATCATGTATCTGTAAGACAGATATTGGGTCCCAATTTCAGTTTTACCGCCGGCACTGCTGTTGAACAAACAGCTATCTGGTTTGAATTACTGAAAGAAGGTCGTGATGTTAAAAACAATTACTGGACCTGGCTGCCTTTTGCCAATATCAATAAAACCTGGAAGGATAATCTCAATATGACCGTTGCCTATCGCCGCAGTATCCGGAGACCGGGTATCGGTGAATTAAATCCTACCATTGATTTTTCAGATCCTTATAATACCCGTTTTGGCAATGAAAAGCTTGAAGCATCCACAGCTCATAATTTTGACCTGGTAATCGGCAGAACGAAGCCAAAGTATTATTTGAACCTTGGCTTTGGTCATAATATTGTGCAGGATATATTCAGCCAATTGAGAACTTTATTGCCTGATGGTAAAACGCAGATCACCTGGGAAAATATAAGCGACCGGAAAGAATATGAGATCAGCACCTGGGATGGCATTACACTATCTAAAAAATTACGATTGAATGCCAGCGCCAGTTACACCTATAATAAATACAGTGCGTTTGACCGCACCGTCCGCAAATTCCGGAATGGCGGTTCATTTACTTCTAATCTTAATTCCAGTTTTATTCCTACTGACAGGTGGACATTGACAGTAGGTTATAACCTGAACCGGTTTGCAAACCCCCAGGGTTATGCCCGCTGGAATACGAGTATAAATATAGGAGTGATGCGGAAATTCTTTAATAAGAAGATGACCGTTACGATCAATGCGGTTGATCCATTTTCCAACCAGCAGCGGAGAACATTTACCTATGGCACTAATTTTAATTTAGAAAGCTATAGCAATACCATTACCCGCAACTTCAGAATTAGTGTAGGGTATAATTTTATAAAAAAACAGAAGAAAAAACCGACAATACCGGTTTTAAATAAGACAGGAGCACATCTGCAGAAATAATTTACTAAGCGGAGGACCCCGATGCAATCGGGGCCACCTACAGCTTGGGATCCGCCGATTGTCGCTCTACCAGGTGAGTTACTTCCGCTTGGAATTTGTATTCTAAATTTATGAAACTGTAGTTGAAAACAGAACTTTCTTTGCCAGCCAGCTCTCTTTTGCCGGGATGATCCATTTATTCTCCAATTCTTCTTTTGTCTGCACCAGGTTATTAAAGTAAAGCGTATCGCCATTAATAAACCCATTCTCAACGGCATAGGGCAACTGTGAAAGTGGTAATAATTGTATCCGATAGCTATCGGATTTGTCTTTTATAATAAAAGCTAACGTGATCCTGTCAAATAGGGTAACAGTAAACCGTTGTTCAATGTCTTTTATTAATCGTACCGAACTATCCGTGCTGCAACCGCTGACACCTGTAGCCGTTTCATCAGCTATCAAAACAATAAACTGTCCAAAAAATAAATGAGCTTCACCTTTCACTGGCGTGCCATGACTTTTCCACTGCTGCGTAAAATCTTTAAGCATTCCCTCAATCTCCAATGCTTCATTCAATGAAAAAATACGGTTGCTCTGGTAAACCCACACCCGGGAACCCGGATGAAAACTACCGTCAAGAAGGTATTTGTAATCAAAGTTCATGCTGCTAAATTACAAACAAATAAATCCTGTTGAAACATTCACCCAAATATGAGCCTATGATACTGGCCCACTGGACTTATACCCGTGATGAGTGGAAGGCGTTTACCCGCTGGAGAAAAAGCCTTTTTCATTACCTCCTGCACCGCATACCGTTCTACTCAAAGCCAATACCGGAAGTACGAATTACATCCGATAGCGTATGGATAGGGGAGCGTCAGCAGCATTTCAGCAGCGATGAGCATCAATTAAAAAGGATCAATTTCCAGGAGCAGGCCAATATGAATATTATGGTGATCACTTACGAATGGTTCCATAAAAAATCACCGGGCTATGATGAGATATGGATTCCTGTACCTAAAGGAAAACTAAGGGAAGCAATAGCGGTGCAGGAACAATTGACAAGAATAGACTGAAAGAAATATTATAAGCTTTATTGAAGTGATTGAGCAATTAATTCTGCCACATCCATCACTTTTACCGAATCTTCTTTTTCTTCCAGTTTCACACCATCGGTCAGCATCGTATTACAAAAAGGACAAGCCGCTGCAATAATAGTGGCTCCGGTATTAATTGCTTCATGGCTGCGTTCGATATTAATCCTGGTAATTCCTTTTTCTTCTTCTTTAAACATTTGCGCACCACCGGCGCCGCAACAAAGTCCATTGCTTTTACAACGTTTCATTTCCACCAGTTCTGCATCCAATACTTCCAGCACTTTTCTCGGCGCTTCATAAATATCGTTAGCTCTTCCTAAATAGCAACTGTCGTGGTAAGTGATCTTTTTTCCCTGGAAAGAACCTCCTTCTTTGAGTTTTATTTTTCCTTCATTGATCAGCTGCTGCAAAAAAACGGTGTGATGGATCACTTCATAATGTCCGCCTAATTCAGCGTATTCGTTTTTTAAGATATTGAAACAATGCGGGCAGGCCGTAACAATTTTTTTAATTTCATAATTATTCAACACCTGGATGTTCTGGTAAGCCATCATCTGGAACATGAATTCATTGCCGGCCCGGCGAACAGGATCACCGGTACACATTTCTTCTTTACCCAATATGGCATAATTAATACCTACCTTATCTAAAATGGTGGCAAAGGCTTTGGTGATCTTTTGTGCCCGCTGATCAAAACTTCCGGCACATCCTACCCAAAATAGAACTTCTGGGCTTTTCCCGTTGGCAAACATTTCCGCAACAGTTGGTACGTTCATTTTATCATTTTAAAAAACCAAATTTAGGCAAAAGAAAACCCGGTAATAATAATAATTACAAGGAATATCACGGCGAGTATCAGGGCAATACTGATAATCCCCATTGTTCTGCCCGCACGGGCTTTGCGGGGTAATGTAGTACCATTGGCAAGAGCCTGGGTTCCTTTATCGATAGCTATGAGAGCAAAGGGGATAGCTGCCAGCGGAAACAGGAAAAAAGCAGCCAGTGATATCAACCCCATTGTTTTTGCCAGGGTGGCCTGTTTGTTTGCATCTGCCTCATCTATTTTCCACTTCTTCATTTTCTTCTGTATCTTTTTCACCATCATCTTCCATACAAGTTTCTCTACAAAGTTCATCTCCCTCAGTTGGCTTATGCCTGCATTGAATGGAGAAGGAGGTTCTGTTATCCTTACCGATGCTGTTGATGTAGCGGGAACAGAAGCCGGGAAAGCAAAAGAGGAAAGACAACACAGGAAGGAAAATAAACAGGCAAACAGTATGATTTTTTTCATGGTTGGTAATTAAGAAAATTAATCGTTATAAGGTGAATAGCAAATATTATTTTTGCCCGATACATGCGAATTAAAAAATTTTTTCAGCAACTGACTCATTGGGAATTATGGAATTTTTACGTACTCTATTTCCCTCTCAGCTTTGTGTGGTGCTGGTATTGCCTGCGTAGCGGATCATTCTGGTTTTTCAGTTCATCCAACCCTACCATCACTTTCGGGGGATTTGAAGGAGAAGGGAAAAAAGAAATGTATGATCAGCTTCCGCTTCATCTCGTTCCCCGCACCATCTATATTATGCACGATTGGCCCTTTGACAAAGTAAAAGAGGCTATCGTTGCAGCAGGGTTGACATTCCCTTTTATTGTAAAACCGGATATCGGTATGAAGGGTATCCTGTTTCGCAAAATTGATAATGAAGAGCAATTGCGGAAATATCATGAAAGAATTCCTGTAGAATATATCGTTCAGTACCTGGTAGAACTGCCAGTGGAAGTAAGTGTGTTTTATTACCGCTACCCCTGGGAACAAAAAGGAAGAGTGAGCGGATTTATTGATAAAGAACTGTTGCAGGTAAAAGGAGATGGCAAACTTACCCTGAAAGAACTGGTAGCTTTGCATCCCCGTGCAAAATTCAGGATGGAAGAAATGGAACATCGCCATAGTCATCGTTTTGACCGGGTCATTCACGCAGGAGAAATATTTTATTTATCCTACGCAGGTAATCACAACCGCGGGGCACATTTTACCAACCTGCACAAAGAAATTGATGCGAGCCTGCACAACGTATTTGATGAGCTGAGTCATTACACCGATAAATTTTATTACGGTCGTTATGATATTAAAACCACCTCGATTGAAGACCTGAAGCAGGGGAAGAATTTCTTTATTCTTGAATTCAATGGGTGTGGTGCCGAACCCAATCATATTTATGACTGTGGCATGAGTCTCTGGAAAGCTTATGGCGTAATATTGCAGCATTGGAAAGCCTTATACCGGATCAGCCGTTATAATCATCAGCATGGAGTTCCTTACTGGTCCTTTAAAAAAGGCTGGGATTTTTTAAAAGAATCAAAAAGACATTTTAAAATGCTGGAGAAGTATGATTGAGATATGAGCCGAAAGTCGTGAGTCTTTAGTCCATAGTCCATAGTCTGTAGCTCCAAATGATAATAGTAGGATCTTATATTTGTTCTAAATGATTCTTCTGACTCCCGACTAATGACTTACGACTCCTGACTACTTCTCTTTCAGACTTGTTTCTTATTTTCGTCGGATGCACCCTTTACTTAAAATATTCTTTGTGGGTATGCTGGTGAGTTTCCTGGGTTCACTGCCATTGGGAACATTGAATATTGCTGCTATGCAGATATCAGTTTCCGATGGCATTACCGGGGCATTACTTTTTTCTGCAGGATCTTTAACTGCAGAGATCATTTATGTACGATTATCACTGGTGGCAATGGATTGGGTGCGAAAGCAGGAAAAAATATTTAAGATACTGGAGTGGGTAACACTGGTAGTAGTGGTAGCATTGGCTTGTTCCAGTTTTTATGCAGCACTTCATCCAAAAGTGGAAAAGAATTTTGTATTGGATAGTCCAATGCCAAAATTCATATTAGGATTGGTGATGAGTGCGGTGAACCCGGTACAGATACCTTTCTGGTTTGGCTGGAGTACCGTATTATTTACGAAGAAGATATTGTTGCCCAGGAACGATCATTACAACCTTTATATTGTTGGTATAGGCATTGGAACATTCGTTGGCAATTGCCTTTTTATTTTTGGAGGAAGATTAATTGCGACTAAGATCAGTAATAACCAGCATGTTCTTAACTGGATCATCGGTGGCATATTTGCCATAACGGCGATTATACAAATATGGAGAATGGCGAAAAAGAAAGACGCGGTTCACCAGCTTGAGCATCCGGAAGAAGTAACCGGTAAGATTGAAGGACAATTTGAAAAATTTGAAGAAGGTATTGAAAAGATGACACACAAGGATAAAGAAAATTAACTTTTAAATTAAATCACTATGGCTATTAAAGATTCGTTTATTGGTGAATTGAAACAGGAAACGGCTATGACCCGTAAGATGCTGGAGAAAGTACCCATGGATAAAAAGGAATGGCGACCACATGAAAAATCAATGACACTGGGGAGATTGGCTACCCATATTGCAGAAAATTTACATTGGATACCCGTCATTCTGCAGGCCGATGAATTTGATTTTGCTGCCAATCCTTCGCCTGCAGGACGCACTGCAGAAAACCAGGAAGAGCTGCTTGCCATTTTTGACGCTAATATAGTTAAGGCCACCACAGCCTTATCCTTAGCGGATGATGATACGTTTAATAAGACATGGAGTATAAAACGGGGAGACCATGTGATCATGGCCAGTCTTAAAAAAGTGGCGATCCGTGGTTGGGCCTTCAGTCACCTATTTCATCACCGCGGACAATTGTCGGTGTACTTACGGTTGCTGGATATTCCGGTGCCCGGAATGTATGGACCGAGTGCAGATGAAAAATTCTGACAAGAGCTTCAAGTAAGTTTTTTAAAAACGATAGCCCGCAGAAAGCGAAGGGAGGAAACGTTTACCAACATCTTCATCAAGCGAATTGTGTTCCCTTGTTATTTTGATGGTATAGCCATATCCTATTGATGGCGCTGTAAAAACATGATCACCAAAAATCATGTGATAACCCAGTTCGGCCATGGGAGTTGTCATCAGGCTGTTGAGAAATGTTTTGCCTTCAAAGTTTTCAAAGCTGAACGAAACTCTTGCTCCAGCAAAGAGAGTATTATCATTGATATTACTACTGAATGAATACCGGTAGCCAGCGTATAAGCCAAATCCTTTCGAGATGGAATAAGATTTTGAAGAAGAGAACAGGTAAATAAATCCGGCGCTGAAACTGTTTTTGTTTTGGAAAGTCTCTGCCCGCACACCTACCCGGTTGCCACTGTGTCCGCGACCAAAGGATCGCATATACTCTGCACCCAGTTCAAAAGGATTTTGGGCATAGCTGGTAATCGTTGTGACCAGGAACAAGATATAAAATATGTATTTAGACATTCTTGCCTTAAACGAAGGAGATACCAAAATATTTTCCGGGCAATAAATTGAGATAAGTAACCGGGGTTATAATAATATAAAAACGGCCCCGGTGATACCGGGACCGTCTGCATTTCATGATTAGCCCTTAAAGGCTTTGGCTGCTGCAAGTGTATCGTAGCAGTCGCGGAAATGCACCAGCTTGCCTTCTTCGTTGAATTCATCAAACATGGCAAAGATGGATGTGATAGGCCTGTTGGTTTTGCGGACTGTGGCAGTCCAATGCCCTGTTGTTACTACCAGGTTACCAACTTCGAGATGGTGTTCAGGTACCATCTCCGTAACTTCTACATGCTCGTTTAATTTTTGAAAAAATTTTCCGATATCATCCGGCCCGTGATAGATACCTGCATAGGGAATATCGGGCTGTCCCATCACTTCCCAGATACAATCCTTGTGACAGTTTGAGAGAATGAATGGGATGTCTCCCCGTTTAAAAGCATCGTACATCTGTTGTGATTTTTCGGCATTGCGAACTAATACTTCCATAATAAAAAATTTGAGATGGATAATATGAACCCGGCCATTTTCAAAGACGAACGTATTTATTGAATACCTTGATTTTTTAAACTCCTTTTCGTTTCAGGCAGGAAAATTCAGGGGGATGCGGAGCATAGGGCGATTAAGGAGTAAGGACAATTTACAACAGCACTATAAAAGTAAATACATAAATACCCGGTAGCACTTTTTTAGGGCAAATTAATTTATGCACATTCAAAACGGAAGCCGTTATGTCCCACCAAGACACAAAGCACACTAAGAAATCTTGTAAGCACTTTGTGATCTTGGTGGGCTTTGTGGGATATATTTTTTTCAAATGGAGACAGTACCAAAATGGATGATGAGGATCCAGGACTGCCGGTATGCGTTAGTCAACAATAAATAATGTACACCCGGTGACAGTCGAGCTGCGGTGAGCTTCATTATTATCTCCTACAAAATAACTCATGCCTTTACTGAGTTTCAATACACGGCCATCTGACAGTTCGCTATCCATTTCTCCTTCCAGGCATAGAACGATATGACCTTTATTGCACCAATGATCGGCTTTATAGCCGGGAGAATATTCTACCATTCTTACACGGATTTCATTCACCTGTTGCGTTTGCCAGGTAGCAAATCCTGTTTCACCTTTGCGTTCCTCTTTGGGGATGGAGGACCAGTTGAGCGGTTGGAAGAGATGTGAATCTATTTTCAAGTAATAATTTTTTATTTCATTTCCTCCGCCCACTTGTCTCTTTCATCCGGACTAAATTTCCACGGGGCAAAATTATTTTCTACGTTGCTGAACATAGCGTTCCATTCCTGCGGTGCATTACTTTCTTCCATTACGAGGTAACGACGCAGTTGTAAGATAATATCCAGCGGGTTGATACTGACCGGGCATTCCTGCACACAGGCATTACAGGTGGTGCAGGCCCGCAATTCTTCTACCGAGATATAATCATGTAACAACGATTTGCCATCTTCCTTAAACCCGATAGCCCTCGGGTCTTTATTCGCATTGATATTTTTTCCTACTTCTTCAAGACGGTCACGGGTATCCATCATGATCTTACGGGGTGATAATAATTTACCGGTGATATTCGCAGGGCAGGCAGCGCTGCATCGCCCGCATTCGGTGCAATTATAGGCATCCATCAGGTTCTTCCAACTGAGATCCTGAATATCTTTGGCGCCAAATTTTTTCGGTGTCTCTGTATTCCCGGCCGGAGCTTTTTCGGGTTGCATAGCATACAGCACTTCGTTTTGAACAGAAGACATGTTTTCCATTTCTCCCATAGGCTCCAGCCTTGCATAGTATGCATTCGGAAATGCCAGTACAATATGCAGGTGCTTGGAATAAGGCAGATAATTTAAGAAAGCAAAAATGCCAACGATATGCAGCCACCAGGTGCCTCTCTCCATAAACTGTAAACCATCATTGCTCATTCCATTTATTACCGGGTGCAGGTATTGTGACAATATAAAGTTGCCGGTAGGATGTGCTGCATAATGGGCTTCGCCTCTCGTTTGTAATAAGGTATCACTGGCATTCAACGAAAGAAACAACGTCATCAGGATGATCTCGGTGATCAATATATAATTGGCATCGCTGCGGGGCCAGCCATCAAGGTCTTTACTGATGAAACGTTTTAGTTTAATGATATTCCTGCGGATCAAAAATATCACACAGGCTGCCAGCACTAAGAATGCCAGTATTTCAAAAGCATTGATCAGGAAAGTATAAAAGCTACCTAACGGTTCGGCAAATAAACGATGCGTGCCAAAAATCCCATCGAGCACGATCTCCAATACTTCAATATTGATGATAACAAACCCGGCATATACAAAAAAATGAAGCACCGCTACCAACGGATTCCTGAACATCTTTTTTTGCCCAAAGGCGAGCAGCAATACATTTTTCCAGCGAATGGCTTTGTTATCATTGATAGCTTCCTCTCTGCCGAGATGGATATTACGGCTGATCTCTTTTACTTTTTTCGAAAAGAACCATACCGACAGGGCTGAAATAAGAATAAACAAAATTTGTTGGGCAACCTGCATAGCAATGAATTACAAGTGCTAATTTACGGGTTGTAACGCAAAGGGGTTTAAAAGTTTAAAGGAGCAATCAATTTTATGGCAGCACCAAAGAATTATATACTGGATCAATCAACAGCGGAACGGAAAATGCGCCGTATGGCATTGGAAATTTTTGAACATAATGCGGATGAAAAACAAATCATCCTTGCCGGCATACGGGAGAGTGGAAGTGTAGTGGCCCGCTGCCTTCAAAAAATGCTGGCTGAAATATCTTCTATTGAAACGGAACTCGTCATTCTTTCGCTGGATAAAAAACAACCCGGTGAAGTGGAACTCAGCAAGACAATCGATTTTACCGGTAAAGTTATTATTGTAATTGATGATGTAGCGAACAGCGGTAAAACATTATTGTATGCATTAAAACCTTTTCTTGCTTTTCATCCTAAAAAAATACAGGCCCTTGTATTGGTAGGAAGAAGTCATAATTCTTTCCCGGTTCACCCGGATTATACAGGTCTTTCTGTTGCCACCACACTGCAGGAACATATTTATGTGGAAGTGGAAGGAGACAAAGTGCTGGGTGCTTATTTGCAATAAAGTTTATTCTAAAAATAAAAGGGATAAGCTTTAAACTTACCCTTGCTATCCATCATTAAAGCAGGCGCCGGCATTTTTAAACAATTTAAAACAGCAAAGCAGGTTCGTAAAAGTTTACTGCTAGTTTTTATTTTGGTGAAATCAATATCCGGCGCTACATAGAATTGTCTTTTTCTGGGTATATCAGTTCTGTTCATTTCATTCCCCAACTGATCCAACCATTTGTTCTCAAAGCCACCATACATGCCATCAGCCCCATATCCTACTGCTATATTTAACCAGGGAGGTAATTTACTTTGTTTAAAAAAGGATTTGAGATTAACGCTGAGCCAATAGGTTTGCGCATTATAGTCTTTCAGCATCCTCTCCGGTAAGCTCATGCCAAATAAATCATCAGCTCTTTGTTCCAGTTGCGGATCACCATACTTTTTTTTATGAAACGAAAATTTGAATTGTATACGTTGTTCCTGCCAGGCCAGTTCCTGTCCTACGAATAAAGCTGAACCGGTATAATTCGCAGCGATATCAGACCAGCTCCATCCCCATTTGGAAGAACGACCATCCAGCAATTCAATAACAGTAAGATAAGCAGCGCCACTTAAGCCGCCGATCCAGGCTGCTTTTTTTTGTGATACACCGGCCCATCGCCACATGGCTGCTGAACCACGACTGGTATTATAGGCTGTCCATGAGTGTCCCATTTTATCTACCTGCAACCATTCTCTGCTGTCGTTGAATGTATGAAAAGATGTTTTGGGATAATCTTTATACCAGGCTTTGTTCAAAAAATAAAATGAACCACCATATCCGGCTACGTTAATTCCGCCAATCAACCATTGACGTTTTTTCTTTTGGCCTGGTGTAAGATTGGAATAGTTATAACCAGGAGGACGGCTACTCCATGAATCGTTTGGAGCAGGAGTGTTTATCGTTTTTATTTCCTTGTTTATATTATCAACGTTTAATGTGTCTGTCTGTGCTTCAAGATGGGATGAAAGAAAAAAGGAGAATACCAATAGGCCCATTAGCGAACGGAACGTACAAGACCCGATAGTTATCGGGTGCGACCCCGAGTTCCGTCGTTTCACTCCTCGTCGGGGCAGGCGCAACGAAGGTGATAGTAATACTGAAGCCGGGCTCATAACAACAAAAATACGGTTCCCTAAGCTTTTCAATTTCAAATAGTAAAATTTGATAACTTCATCCCCCGCATTTAACATTAAATGATTTGAATTATGGATGCTATTATACAAGCAAAAGTGGATACATGGTTGGCCGGCAACTTTGATGAGCCTGCTAAAGAAGAAATAAAGAGGTTGCAAAAAACAAATCCCAATGAATTAGCCGATGCGTTTTATAAAAGTCTTGAGTTTGGTACAGGTGGTCTGCGGGGTTTGATGGGTGTAGGCACCAACCGCATGAATAAGTATACGGTAGGAATGGCCACACAGGGTTATGCCAATTACCTGAAACAATGTTTTGCCGGTGAGGAAGTGAGTGTAGCCATAGCACATGACAGCCGTAATAACAGCCGCTTTTTTGCAGAGACAACGGCAAACGTGTTTGCAGCGAATGGCATTAAGGTTTATTTGTTTGAAAGTTTACGACCTACGCCAGAGTTGTCTTTTGCCATCCGCACGTTGAAATGCAAGGGCGGTGTGGTATGTACTGCCTCTCACAATCCGAAAGAATACAATGGATATAAAGCCTATTGGGATGATGGTTCGCAACTGGTGCCGCCGCATGATAAGAACGTGATCAAAGAAGTGGATAAGATAGCCAGCGTGGACGATGTGAAATGGAGCGGGGGTGAAAAAAATATCACGATCATCGGCAAAGAACTGGATGAACAGTATATGCAAATGCTGCAGGGACTGAGTGTGTATCCCGATATTATTGCCAAACATAAAGACCTGAAGATCGTTTACACACCCATACATGGCACGGGTATCACATTAATGCCGGAAGTATTAAAAAGATTTGGTTTTGCGAATGTAAACATTGTAAAAGAGCAGATGGTACCCGATGGAAATTTCCCAACAGTTGTTTATCCTAATCCCGAAGAGAGTGAAGCCATGAGTTTGGGATTGAAGATGGCCGAAGAAATTGATGCAGATATTCTGGCAGGTACCGATCCGGATGCAGACCGGCTGGCAATCGGTGTAAAAGACTCCGACGGTAAATGGGTGTTGATGAATGGTAACCAGACTGCGGTGCTTGCGTTTAATTATTTAATAGAAGCAAGAAAAGCAAAAGGAATTGCAAAGCCCAACGATATGGTGATCACTACGGTCGTTACTACTCCTATGATCGATTCGATTGCTGCTAAGAATAATGTGGCTTGCTATAGAGTACTGACAGGGTTTAAATGGATCGCTGAACTGATACGGCAGAAGGAAGGGAAAGAAAATTATATCATCGGTGGTGAAGAAAGCTTTGGCCTGATGATCGGTGATAAGATACGAGATAAAGATGGTATCAGCGCTGTAGCGCTGCTCTGCGAGATGGCTGCGTATGAAAAAGAAAAAGGAAGAACGCTGTACCAGAAGATGATTGACCTCTACGTGGAGCATGGTTTGTATAAAGAACACCTTATCTCCATCACTAAAAAAGGAATGGATGGACAGCAGCAAATAGCAGCCATGATGGAAACTTACCGCAATAATCCACCGAAGAAGATCAACGGATCTGATGTAATAAAACTGCTGGATTATGAATTGCAGAAAGGAAGTAATCCACAAACAGGAGAGGAGTGGGCAATCAAATTACCCCAATCAAATGTGCTGCAGTTTATATTGGCTGATGGCAGTAGCATTTCAGCGAGACCGAGTGGAACAGAACCGAAGATCAAGTTTTATTTTAGCGTCAATAAAAAATTGAACAATGCCGCTGAGTTTGATAAGGTAAATAAAGAGCTGGACGAAAAGATAAAAGCTGTGATTGCGGATATGAAATTGTGAACTATGATTGAACAGGAAATATAAAATGAGTGTATTCCTGTATTTCTCTTTCACACTTTTTCTCTTTTATCCTCTTACCCTATCTTGCACCCCTTATGAGACCTGTTGAAGATACTTACCGCCATAAAGGCCTCCGCAATAAACTCGTTGATACGATCCGTTCGAAAGGAATAACGGATGAAAACGTATTACAAGCCATCAATAAAATTCCCCGTCATTTTTTCCTGGATTCTGCATTTGACGATGTAGCGTATGAAGACAGGGCTTTTCCAATTGGAGAGGGGCAAACTATTTCGCAACCTTACACGGTAGCTTATCAGAGTCAGTTGCTCGAAATAAAGAAGTTTGAAAAGATTTTAGAAATAGGAACCGGCAGTGCTTACCAGGCTTGTGTATTGGCTGAAATGGGAGCCCAGGTGTACACGATCGAACGACAGAAAAAATTATTTGACGGTAATAAACTGTTTGCCCATCTAAAAAAATATCCCTCCATTAAATTCTTTTATGGAGATGGTTATGAAGGATTGCCTACGTATGCTCCTTTTGATAAAGTGATCATTACCGCTGCCGCCCCCGGCATTCCTCCTAAATTAATTGAGCAATTAAAAACAGGAGGCATGATGGTAATACCTGTGGGTGCAGGCGATCTGCAACGAATGATGCGCATTACCAAATTAGACAACGGTGCTATAAGAGAAGAAGTGTTTGACCAGTTTTCTTTTGTGCCGATGATAGAGGGGAAAAAGTCATAAGTCAATAGTCGGGAGTCGCAAGTCTTAGTAAATTGCAATAAACGAATTTTTATGGGAGATTACAGGAAGCTGATGGCGTATGAGAAAGATTTTTCTCTGGCCATGGAGATTTATACATTATCCAAAGGATTTCCACCTGAAGAAAAATTTAGTTTAACTGATCAGGTAAGAAGATCATCAAGATCAGTATGTACAAATATGGTGGAGGCTTATAAGAGAAGAAGGTATAAGGACTATTTTATCTCCAAGCTAAATGATTGCGAAACGGAAAATGCTGAAACGCAAGTTTGGCTGGATTTTGCATTAGCCTGTGATTACCTCTCAAAAGAAAAATATAATGAATTAACATTAAAGAATGAGGAGGTCGGAAAACTGGTGTGGTATATGATCAACAATCCCGATAAGTTTCTCTGACTCACACAAACTGTTCAAGTAAAGCGATCCTCTTCTCAATCGGCGGATGCGTAGCAAACATATTATCCCACGACGCAGACTGATGAGCAGAAGGTTTGGGGTTATCAAAAAACAACTGCGCTACATCACGACTTTCTACGGCTTCAATCATTGGATCGGCAGAAACTTTACGTAACGCACTGGCAAGAGCATAAGGTTTTTTTGTCATTTCGGCTCCGCCGGCATCGGCCAGGTATTCTCTTTTTCTGCTGATGCCAAAGCGAAGTAAAATAGAAATGAAGTAGGCAATAGCTGTAATAACAATAGCAATAAGGATGATTGCCCCGCTTCCTTTTCCATTACTGTCTTTCTTTCCACCTCCCGCAAAACGAATGCTGCGAAAGGCCATCTCGGCCAAAAAAGCGAAGATGCCCACAAAGATGATCGTTACGATCAACACCCTTACATCCCTGTTCTTAATATGCGTAAGTTCATGGGCGATCACTCCTTCCAGTTCATCATCCTCCAGTTTATTGATCATACCTCTTGAAAGAGAAACAGAATAACTGTTGTCATTGATGCCGCTGGCAAATGCATTTAAGGAATCGTCTTCTATCACAAATACTTTTGGCATTTTCATACCCTGCGAGATGCAAAGATTTTCTACAAGATTATAAACTCTTTTATTTTCTTTTCTTTCCAACGGTTTTGAACCGGTAGCTAACCGGATAAAAGTGCTATGACCTGCCCAGGCTATCAAAAACCAGATGCCAACCCCGACCAGCACCAGGGGTGCTGCTTGAATAAAATGCTGGTTGGCCAATGCAGCATCCTGCTGATTTACAAAAAAGAAAAATAAATAGAACATTGCCAGTAGCAATGCCGGGAATGCTATCAGTAAGAGGAACGAATTGAAATTATTTTTACGAATCTGTTGATCAAGACCGATGTATTGCATCAATGTTAGGTTGCTGTCAGAATTTTGAGTGTATTTTCTTTTTTTAAGGTCTGTGCTTAGCCAAGCCTCCCCATCGGGGAGGTATGGAGGGGCTATCTAAAATTTAATCGTGGGAGGTTCTTCCATTCTCCGCCTGTTATCTTCACCCAGGTCAAAAAATACTTCACGCTTGAAACCAAAATTTCGTGCAATAAGATTACCCGGAAATGATTCCACTGCATTGTTGTATTCAGTAGTAGCGCCATTGAAGAAACGACGGCTGGCGGCCAGTTTGTTTTCAATATCACTGAGTTCTTCCTGCAGTTGCAAAAAATTCTGATTGGCTTTAAGGTCAGGGTAAGCTTCTACCTGCACCTTCAAACCCTGTAATGCACTGGTGAGTTGCTGTTCTGCTTTTATCTTATCATCAATACCTACTGCAGACATAGCAGCGGTGCGGGCCTCTGTTACCTTTAACAGTAATTCTTTTTCATGCGATGCATAACCTTTCACGGTTTCCACCAACTGGGGAATAAGATCATGGCGCTGGCGGAGTTGCACATCAATATCGGCAAATGCATTTTGTCTCCGGTTGCGCAAACGTACCAGGCTGTTGTATAGATTGGTCATCCAAAAGGCGATCAACACAAGAATACCAACAAAAATTAATATTGCCATAGCGGGGGTTTTAATGACAATGAAATTAGTGAAAAAGAAATTGTGATGTAAAAGGACCGCTTCCTTGTCTGTTATTGTTTTGGTGATTCTTCTACAGTTAAGGAGGCCTGGGGTTTGCTTTCTTCTTCCTTTTCTATGAATTCGTTCATATAAATTTTGAAAAGGACGATGATATAGCTGATGAGTAAAGGGCCAAAGATAAGCCCGATGAATCCAAAGAGACCGAGACCTACAATGACACCAAGGATGGTAATAACAGGATGGACATTGCCTAATTTTTTTAATAGGGTCATGCGGGCCAGGTAATCAACATTGCCGGTAACTAAAACACTGTAGATAAGAAGACCGGTACCATTCCAGGTTTCACCGATGGCAAATGTATAAAGTACGAGCGGCACCCAAATGATCATCGTACCCACTACCGGAAAGAAAGCAAATATGCCGGTGATAAAACCCCATAATAAAAATTCATCCACACCGAAAATAAAATAACCCAGCATGGCAGTGAGACCTTGTATCAATGATATAAGGGGAATACCCATGGCGTTGGCCTTTACCATTTTTTTTGTTTCAGACGCCAACAGGTTGATATTCTCATTTTTTAAAGGAATGATGCGGGTTAAAAATTTTTCTATTTCTCTTCCATGGTAAAGCATGTAATACAACATAAATAACATGGTAGCAAGATTGGCAATAAGGTTGACGGTGCTATTAAGAATGGTAGGAATAAAATTGGTGAGCTTGGTGAGCGAAGTAGAAAGAGATTGCTCTGTCAAAAAAGTAAAACCTATATTCTGCTGAATTTTCATGACCGATTGCTTCGCTGCATTCAGCATGGCTGTCGGATTTTCAAGAAAGGCATTAATTTTTGGACTGATCAGTGTGATGCTAAGGAAAACGGGGATACCCAATAGCAGTAAATAATAAATTATGAATAAACCGGCTGCACCACCTTTTTTCCACTTGCGATTATACACTAATTGAAAATAACTGGCCCGGCTTAACATATATAATGTCAGTGCACCTAACAAACCCGGTAAAAAGAGATAGAGTTCTTTGATGGTGAGATAGACCATTAAGATAAGCAGGACCAAAATAAGCACCTGTTTGATCTTGTCATTAAATACGGCCATATTTGTTAGCAGCTTTGGGTGAGATATTCCTGCAAATCTTTTCCTCTCACATTATACGCCTTCTTTGGGAGTTTCTTCTGTTTTTTGTTTTCCATTCTTGCGTGAAAACAAAGAAAAGATCTTTTCTTTTATTTTATCGGCATAGTCATCTACTACATGTGAAGAATAATTCTTCATAAAGAAAGGTATGATTGTTCGTCCCAACCATCCGGCTCTTGCTAAAATGACTTTTTTGAAAACCACATCTATGATAGTTTCTACACCCAGGTTCAAAACAGGGTTGGTTTTATCACGGGTTACCAGTTTGCCAATAAAAGAAGCAGCTTCGAAAGCGGGTTGAAAATCGTGTTTCAGGTCTTGCCAATCGTGATGCACCTGCAATTTTTGTGATGCCAGCAATATTTCCAGCCTTTCTTTTTCCGCCAGCAGGTCATCATATGTTGTTATCTTATTAGTCATAAAATTTACGGATGATGAGATTCCTGATATAAGGGAAAATTATTTTTTTACGTAAGGCCAGGATAATAACGGTAACCAAAACGTAAAAGCCTGTTACAATACCAAAACCTGCCGTTTGATTTTCAAGAAGAGCGCCGAGCCACCACGCCAATGTAAAACTGCCAAAGAAGACGACAAGTATGCCCAGTAGAAATAAGATGATAGCTGCCACGGCTGAGGAAGCAATATTGGTAGCCTTTTGCGTCGCATTAACAACGGTGAGCTGGTAATATGTTTTAGCGAGATCAGAGAGACTATCTGTAATATCCTTTGCTTTTTTCGCTGTAGTCTCTTCTGTATCTTTTTTCAGCTGATCTGTTTCCATAATCTTCTTTTGGTGGAAATGAATGAGACCGCATCCCTGTCTTATTGTTGGTTCCCACAAAACACAAAGAACACAAAGCTGTGTTGTTCTTGTTTATTCTTTGTGATCTTTGTGTCTTGGTGGGATAGATTTTGTGACGGCCTCTGCAAAGTTTATCAACTAAGTGTTTCCTTCATCTTATTCATTTTATCTTCTGCACTAGCTTTTGCGCTACGGCCTTTTGCTTCCAGTTCTTCTTTGCCACGTTCAAATAAATGTGTCAGGTTATCAGCCCAGCTACCAGCTGTTTTTTTAATTTTCTTACGCATATCTTTTCCGGTTTCAGGAGCGATAAGCAAACCGATGGCCACACCAGCAGCTACGGCGCCTATAATGCCCAGGGCAACTTTGGTTTTTGTTGACATAAATGATTATTTAAAGGTTATCAATGATTGTTGATAGAACAGAGGCATAAAAAACCATACCAAAAACAACAATACTTTCGTGATGAAGAAACCATACCGGCAA
>DASVOE010000081.1:0-30462 GCA_036383515.1 Chitinophagaceae bacterium
GACGTCTTTAACGAACGTCTTACCTGTTCCGCGATTACCCCCAAGATCACCTAAAAAGAAGGATGGCCCAAGGCCAATACCTAATTCCAGTTTTCCATCATAAGAACTGATGGATTGTGAATGAGTAATTAATGAAGTAAATGCGAGAAGGCAAACAAGTACGGCATTGCGTACTGAAGGTACATTTGTTCTCATGGTATCAGATTTCTGGTTTTTCTACTATTGGATTTCAATATCGAAAATAGAAAAAGAAAACCCAATTCAAAAGCTCTGGTATTGTTTTTTTTATTGTGTAAATCCTATTTGTTTTTATACTTAGTGCTTTTACTAAAACAAATTAGGAAAGTATCATCCCGATATGTTCGATACCATCTTCGAGATAAACATCACCTGCAGGTTCAAATCCCAATGATGCATAAAATTTTTTTAGATAAACTTGTGCACCTATTTTAATGGAGGTATGTCCAAATAACCGTATTGTTTCATCAATACTTTTTTTCATCAATAATTTGCCCAACCCGTTTCTCCGTGCTGCAGGCGATGTAACTACACGACCTATCGACGGCAGATTATATGCAACGCCTGGTGGAACTAATCTTGTATACGCCACCAGCAACGTATCTTTCCATCCCAGTAAATGATAGCTTAATTGATCTTTATCGTCCATATCCAGGAACACACAATTTTGTTCCACCACAAATACCTCCGATCTTAACCGGAGTATAGCATAGAGTTCGTTCACATTAAGTTCTTCAAACTTTTTTAAATCCCATCGAAGCTGTTTATCCATCTGCTGCTGATTTTTAATTCAGTATTTATATTTTTCCTTCCAGAGATTTTTTAAAAATTTCCGCAACTCTTCTTCCCGTACATTTTTACCCGGTTCATAAAATTTTGTTCCGGATAATCCTTCAGGCAAATATTCTTGCGGAGAAAAATTATTGTCATAGCTGTGTGAGTACTCATAATTTTTACCATATCCCAGGTTCTTCATCAGTTTGGTAGGAGCGTTACGTATATGCAACGGCACGGGAAGGTCTCCGTTTTGTTTAACAGCATTCATGGCGTTGCCAATAGCTACAGTAGCGGAATTACTTTTTGCACTCGAAGCAAGATAAATGGCACATTGAGACAGGATAAGACTTGATTCCGGGTAGCCGATCTTATTGACCGCATCAAAAGTTGCATTTGCCATTACTAACGCTGTTGGATTTGCATTACCAATATCTTCACTGGCCAGTATCAGTAATCTTCTTGCTATGAACTTAACATCTTCGCCGCCCTCTATCATTCTTGCCAGCCAGTAAACTGCTGCATTAGGGTCGCTGCCCCGGATAGATTTTATAAAGGCTGAAATAATATCGTAGTGTTGCTCACCTGATTTATCATATAGCGCAATTCGTTTTTGCGCTACTTCCATCACTAAGGCATCCGTGATTATTAACGTGTCTGATACCTTAGAAGTCTCTGCCACCAGCTCCAACAGGTTCAGTAATTTCCGGGCATCGCCACCAGAAATATTGATCAATGCTTCTGTCTCTTTCAGCTCTATCTTTTTAGTTGATAAGAACTCATCTTTTTCTATTGCAGCATAGAGCAATTTTATAAGTTCTTTTTCATCCAATGCTTTTAATACATATACCTGGCAACGGCTTAGCAAGGCACTATTCACTTCAAAAGATGGATTTTCCGTAGTGGCACCTATCAATGTAATAATTCCTTTTTCAACCGCACCGAGTAATGCATCCTGCTGTCCTTTATTGAAACGATGTATCTCATCAATAAAGAAGATAGCTCCCTGTTTGTTTTTTGCTTCTTCAATTACTTCTCTCACTTCCTTTACACCGGAGCTGATGGCGCTTAGCAAATAGAAAGGAGCCTGCAGTGTGCGGGCAATGATATTAGCAATAGTGGTTTTGCCCGTGCCCGGAGGTCCCCATAAGATCATGGAAGGGATATGACCTTTTTCAATCGCTGTTCTTAAAATACTTCCTTTGCCTGTCAGGTGCTGCTGGCCGGCCAGTTCATCCAATGTTTGGGGTCTGATTCTTTCTGCGAGTGGGATATGCTGCTTCACTTTTCAAAGTAACGAAAAACTATGCCGTCATCATCAGTTCACGTTTGCAGCGAGAAATGCCTGTACCTGGTTAAATGAATGGGTAAGATTAGCACCAATCCAGCCATGTCCTTCTGCAGGATAAAAAACATATTGGTTTATTACTCCTTTTATCAATAGTTTATCGCGGAGAGAGGTAGATTGACTGACGGATACAAGGGGGTCAATGCCACCCTGTAAAATGATCGTGGGCGGACTTTGTGTATCAGCAAAAGTAATTGGACTTGATTGTTGGTATAAAGTGGGATTAGTGGTTGGGGTAGCCCCTACGATCAGGGCAACAGTAGAAGCGGATATAAGCGGTGAGGCCGGGTAATTATACAAATCTGTCATATCAGTAGGTCCAAAAAAATCAACGATTGCTTTTGGTTTTACCGGACTTGTATATTTATACCCCTGTAATAAGGCAAGGTGAGCACCAGCACTGGCACCTAATAAAACAAACTTGTCTGATATGTTATATGCTGCTTTGTTAGAATAAATAAATTCAATAGCGGTCTTTACATCATTTTCCTGGGTAGGAAATAAATTGGCAGTCCCTGTTGCCAGGCGATAATTAATATTAAAAATGGCATAATCAGGCAATCGTTTTTTTAAACTATCAACATATTCAGTAAAATCTGTTTTATCCCCGGTAGCCCAGGCGCCACCATGAATGAGCACTATTACTTTTGTATTACTACTTGTTCTGCCTGCAGGTAAATAAATATCCATTTTTTGTGCAGCATCTGTTCCATAGGCCGTATTCATCAGGGTTTGAGCGGGCTCTCCTGGTGCACCTCCATTGTTTTCTTTCTGGCAGGCGATAAAACCGAAGGTTAGCAACAGGAAAAAGTATTTCATTGAGAAAAAATATTTTTGACAGCAAAGCTGATTGAAGAGTGGTGAATTTCAGGACAAATTACAAAAATCATTGCTTTAAAAAGGGTTCGATACAATTTTAACAGCTAAAGTCAAGTTAGTAACTGGTTGCAATATAGATTGCGTAAATTAAAGCTTTGTTTACCCTGATGAATTATAAAAATAAATGTAAAGCAACAGCTGCGGTTGTTTTAAGTTGCCTGTTTTTTTTTCAGAGCAGGGGACAGTCCATGGATGCAGAACATAATTATGCGATGAATTCGCCGGGCATCGTCATGGTACAAGCCGTTTTTTCCGCCACGGTCTATGTCAATAAGATGGATATGAATCAAAGGGTATTTGACAAACTGGTTGATTCCGTAAAACGATTGGATACCACGGACAATATTCTTTCGCAGGCACAAAAGTTGGATATCGTGGTGAAAAGCCTCTATAAAACGCCCTTGCGTTTTTTTTCTTCCAGCAACGAATATTTCAGGCAGGCTCATCGGGTGCAATCCACAGGAACCGGTTTCCTGATTACGAGTGATGGGTATCTTGTTACCAATTCCCATATCATCGACAGGGATAGTGCCTTTATCCGCAATAAATTTATTCTTTCCACTTTCAGGGAAGTGACGGAATCGAATATTAATGCACTGCAGTCATCGTGGGCAATGACCCTCACCGAACAACAGCGCAATCTTTTATACAATACGTATGGACTTATCTATTCACAGGTTTCTTCGATGATTTTGTTTGACCTGAAAAAAGAGTTTTTTGCTTTATATCGTGAGGATACAAGTAATGTTACTGTTAAGAAAAAAGCGACAATTATCGTGAAAGGACAGCCTATGCCCGGTAAGGATGTAGCTATTTTAAAAATAGAAGATGTAAAAAATTTACCAACTCTTACGCTTAGTTCCGATCCCATCGTAAGAATTGGGACGGAAGTACTGGTATTTGGCTATCCCGAACCAGCTACTAATAATACTTTCCTGGCATCGGAAGCCAGTATTGATCCGTCGTTAACCACGGGTATTGTAAGCGCCATCAAAAAATCAATAGGAGGCTGGCCGGTGATCCAGATGGATGCTATGATCAGCCATGGCAGTAGTGGCAGCCCGGTTTGTAATGATAAAGGTGAAGTGATAGGCCTGGCCACTTTTGGAAGCCTGGACCAGGATGGAAGTACCTTGGCCAGCGGGTTCAATTTTGCCATCCCGGTTTCGGTAGTAAAAGAATTTATTGATTCAGCACACCTGGAACCCCAACCCGGCGAAGCATCAACTCTTTTCAATGAAGGGCTTCAATTCTTCTACCAACAATTCTACCGAAAGGCGAAGGAAAAATTTGAAAAAGTAAAACAACTCAACAGCAACTATCCGCAACTTAATTTTTTCCTGAAGCAAAGTAAAGATAAGGTAGCCGATGGTGGCGATCGCAATTCACCTCCCCGCCAGTATGTTTTTTGGATCATGATCATTATCGCTTTACTGGCCGGAATTTATTTGTTCAAGAGGATGAGGTACAGAAAAATCTTCTGATGAGTTAATATTGCAGTTTATCTATATTAAAATAAATATTCCGGCATGAAAAAAAGCCTCCTCTTTATCCTGGTAAATATTTTTTCCCTTTACGCTTTTGCACAACAATCCAATGAACCCAATAAAGATCGGATCGATTCGCTGGCGAAGGATTTGTGCGACTGCATTATGCCCGTGCTGGATACATTGCACCCGGCGCTTAAAACGATGATGACAGATATGATAGAAGTAGGAGAGGATTCCGCTGCTAAAAAATTCGCGATATGGTATAAAATGGCTTCAGAAAAAGATAAGACTACCATACAGCAACATATTTTAATGCTGGATGAAGGAGAGGGAATGCCGGTCTTAAAGGATTGCGAAACAAAACTGGAAGCTAAATATCCTGAGTCCGTTGAACAATTGCAAACTACCGATAGCGAATTTTATAGAAAACTGGCGGACTATATGATGAAGAATAATAAATGCAAATTGCTGGGTGCAATGCTTAAGTTGGGAAGTAAAAAAGGTGGAGATTAAAGGCTAAATGATTTTAAATGAACCGAGCAGCGTATTATCCTGCTCGGTTCATTTAAATTTCTATTTCTTATCCCGAAGTAAAATATTCAATTCTATTAATTGTTTTTCATCAATCGTTGCCGGCGCATCGAGCATTACATCTCTTCCTGAATTGTTTTTGGGAAATGCTATAAAGTCACGGATACTTTCACTGCCCCCCATGATAGCACAAAGGCGATCAAATCCAAAAGCAATACCACCATGCGGCGGTGCACCATACTCAAAAGCACCCAAAAGAAAACCAAACTTGTGCAGCTGTTCTTCTTTATCCATTCCTAATGCGGCAAACATTTTTTCCTGTAACTCCCGCTGATAAATTCGAATAGAACCTCCACCAATTTCATTCCCATTCAATACCATATCATACGCATTGGCTTTAATATTGGCATAAGGATGTTTTAAATATTCTGCTGCATTACTGATTACAGGATCATTATTGATCATGGTGTCAATATCCGAGGGCTTGGGTGACGTAAAGGGATGATGCCGGGCTACCCAACGATTATCATCTTCTGCATATTCAAACAAGGGGAAATCCAATACCCAAAGCAGTTTGAATTCATCGTCTTTACGAAAACCCAAACGTTTTGCCATTTCTAGCCTTAATTCACTCGTCGCTTTTCTTGTTCTTTCTTCGGCACCTGCCAGAATCAGAATAAGATCACCTGCTTTTGCACCTGCAGCGCCGGCGATCGCTTTTAATTTTTCTTCCGTGTAGAATTTATCGACACTGCTTTTATACGTCCCATCCGTATTACATTTTATAAATACCAAACCCTTCATCCCGATCTGCGGACGTTTTACCCATTCAGTCAGCTCATCCGTTTGTTTGCGGCTATATTCACTGCAACCCGGAACAGCAATGGCCAATACCGTTTCTGCTTCATCAAAAACCTTGAAATCAGCGCCGTTGATTAAAGCTGCCTGGTCCTGTTTGCCGGTATAAACAGAAGAAGGTTTTTTTAGATTCAGCAATTGCATTCCAAAACGGATATCTGGTTTATCATTGCCATATCTCCACATCGCCTCTTCCCAGGTTATCCTTTCTACTTTTTCTGAATAATCTATATTTTTTACTTCTTTGAAGATCGATTTCACCATGCCTTCAAACATGTTGATGATATCCTCCTGCTCTACAAATGTCATTTCACAATCAATCTGTGTAAACTCCGGCTGGCGATCAGCCCGCAGGTCTTCATCACGAAAACATTTCACCACCTGGTAATAACGATCATAACCACTCACCATCAATAATTGCTTAAAGGTTTGTGGTGATTGCGGCAATGCATAAAATTGCCCGGGGTTCATTCTTGATGGTACAACAAAGTCTCTTGCACCTTCCGGTGTTGATTTGATCAGGAAAGGCGTTTCAATATCCATGAACCCATGACTATGCAAATAATTCCTGGCTGCGCGGTTTACTGCATAACGCAACTCTAAATTTTTCTTTACTGCGTTTCTTCGCAGGTCGAGAAAACGATATTTCATCCGCAGGTCGTCACCTCCATCTGTATCATCCTGGATAGTGAATGGAGGTACTGCTGATTTATTCAGGATTTTAAAAGAAGTAACAATGATTTCTATTTCACCAGTGGTCAGGTTAGGATTCTTATTACTTCTCTCATTCACAATGCCGGTTGCCTGCACAACAAACTCACGGCCCAACGGATTTTCTTCCAGTTGTTTATTCAGGCCTTCGCCAAATAATAATTGGGTGATGCCATAACGGTCACGCAAATCAACAAACGTGATGGCAGCGCCTAATTTTCTCACCGTTTGCACCCAACCCGCTACAGTTACTTCTTTCTTGCTATCTGCGATCGTTAATTCGCCACAGGTATGAGTTCTATACATGAAAGTTGAAAAATTGGTAAGTTAATACGTTGATAGTAAGAGATGCATCCAGCATGCCTTACAAGGCGGCAAAGATAGGGAAGGGTTGTCCATTTTCGGGGAGTTCATGAGCCTTATATTTGACAGATCAATTTATAATCATAAGCATTAAAAAAATAATCCGGCAGCTGTTTTCCCGCAACAACCTCGTACCCGAAACGATGTTACCGGAAGAAGAATTATTGCTGCAAACTATCCAGGAATACACAACCATCATTGAACTTTATATTCCTTATTTCAACACGTTGCGGGACACAGACAAAAAAAGATTCATTCAGCGGACCTGGTATTTCCGTCGCAGCAAAAATTTTCATTTTGTGGATATGGCGGAGCAAAAGGAAATCCCGATTTTGATAAGCGCTGCTGCCGTTCAACTGAGCTTCGGATTAAAAAAGTACAGGTTTACCTTTTTTAAGAACATTTATATAATGCCCGATGCCTATTCATATGAAAATGCAAAGGAGCTATATATCGGCCATGTTTCGCCCAAAGGCATTTTTATTTCATGGAAACATTTTCTCCAGGGCTATGCAAATGCTTCTGATAATGTGAACGTAGCTATTCATGAAATGGCCCACGCTTTACAGTATGATTGTTTTATGGATCACGCTGCAGTTGACATGGAATTCAGGGCTGATTTCCAAAATTTGCCCCCGGTATACGGGCCCGCTTTGGCCGGCATGGTCGTGCAGCATCGTAGTTATCTCAGGCCCTATGCATATACCAATATCCAGGAGTTTTGGGCGGTAAGTGTAGAGGCTTTTTTTGAAAATCCCCGGGCATTGAAAGATAATATGCCGGGGCTCTATAGCGTTATAGGTGAAATACTTAACCAGGATCCGGTGGCCATTACCCGGCTGGACCAGTCAGCTTAACGCCAGCAGGTGAGGGTTCGGAACTTGCAAATTGAAAGTCCAATGATTACATTTAACGTACGAACCCGTACACTATGCATTTTTTACTGAGAAAATTGAATGGGATTTTTGCCCGTGGGCCTGTAGCACCATCCCCCAGTATTCCCGCTGATATTACTATTACAGACGAGATTTTCAACAATTATTCTTTTATCATCGGCAGCTTATTTACCTATTTTAATGAAATGCCGCACGAACAAAAGCTTCGGTTTGTGCAGCGAACTTACCAGTTCAGGGCAGGAAAAAAGTTTCACTTTATCGGCCTGGAAAATAATGAAGACACGACCATACTGGTGAGTGCCTCTGCCATCCAGGTAACGTTTGGATTAAAAAATTATCTTTTATCTCATTTCAACGACATCTATGTGCTGGCGGATGCTTATCACATGGACAATGATGAAGAATTGTATATCGGTCATGTAGCTCCTGAAGGTATCTACCTGTCGTGGAAACATTTTTTGCATGGCTATTCTAATAAAAAGGACGGTATCAATGTGGCTGTGCATGAAATGGCACATGCCCTGTTGTACAACAATTTTTTTGCACAATATGGCATTGATTCCCATTTCCGGCTGAATTATGAAAAGTTTTCGAACAGCACTGGTCCCATCCTTGCCGATGTGATCACCAACCGGCGGAGCTATTTACGCAGTTATGCATTCAGCAACCTGCATGAATTTTGGGCCGTGAGTGTGGAAGCTTTTTTTGAAAACCCAAAAGGGTTAAAAGAAAATATGCCCGATCTGTATGATGCGTTGTGCCGGGTATTGAACCAGGATCCTATGACCACCACCAAATCTATTAAATCCGAACCATGATAACTATCACCATCATCTATTTCTGCCGCCGTTATCTTATTAAAAAGAAAAGGATTCTTATCCTTGCGACGTAATCGCCTTCTTTTTTCTAAGCTCTATGGGCCGTTGCACTACATAATAATATAACAGGATGACACTGCCTGCCATAAAGGGTAGTAATGAAAGGTGCTTGCCCGTAAAGTCTTTCCAAATAATCACGGTGTCAAAACCAAAGAACTCGCTGATCATCCAGTATGAGTTGGCGGTGATCCAAAAAGCTACGGCAAGATTATGAGCCAGTTCAGCTTTTATTTTCCGGGTTTGCCAGGCAATGATGATAGCAACAGTCAATGTAGGCAGCACCATGGCAATACCTAATTCTTTCCATATCATACACCAGCTTATATCTTTTAAAAGCCAGAAAACAATATGCAGATTTTCAATACGACGGTAACGGGCCGGTATGGTGTATTCGGTTTCACTAACAGGAGTTGTTGTCATAATAGCAGTTAACAGGTTGAAACAGGAGTTAATTATTTGGTTAAGATCCTTGAAAATCTTTTTATATCCGCTTCAGGAGGTATGTCTGTGTGATAGATCAAATGATCGGATAATTGTTTTGCAAAATAAGGAGCCAGCGAACACCCTTTGGTACCCATCCCATTTAGTATCCCAACGTTTTTATAAACCGGGTGCAAACCTACAAAAGGCCTTCTTTCAATTGTTGCTGGACGGATGCCTGCATAATGTTCAACTATTTTGTAAGGCACTTTTATCCATTCTTTTAATACTTGCTCTGCATTTTTTCTGAATGCAATGGTTGGTTCAGCGGAGGCAAATTCCCATTGGTAAACTGAGCCGATCCAAAAAATATCTTTGGTTGCCAGTGGTGCCAATGTCATTGATTTTTTATATACATGATGCGGGTTCAGGCCCGGTATCTCCACTATCAATGCTTCTCCTTTATTAGGGGCGAAGGGCAATTGTTTGAAAAAGGGATTTTCAAAACCAGTACTACCATCGCAAAAAATAATCTTGCTGGCTGTAATGTCGTTGTAAATAATATTTTCATCATTGACCCGCAGTTGATGGCTGTCAAAATTTTCTTCCAGTAGGTTGCTGTCTTTTTTTAATTGTTCCCGCCAGGCCGGAAGCAATGTTTCAAGATGTGCGGTATAGACCGGTCGTATTTCACCACACCCAAATTCATAATTAAAAAAAGGATTGAAATGATTTTGTTCGGGGTAAGCGTGAACATACTGGTCGCTTTCTTCAATGCGTTTTAAAAACGATTCCCGCATAAAAGGGTTGGGGAAAAAGTCGATGATTGAGTTTTGAGTGATAGCCGTGATCTCCAGTTCATGGCCTATTTCACTATACGCTTTCCAGCTAAAAGGCAGTACTTCATCAGCCATCCAAACCGTTACCAATCTTCTGCCGGTAACAGGATTGATGATTCCGGCAGCGATCCGCGAAGGAGTGTTGGGCTGATTATTGTCGATCACATACACCGATTTCCCTTCCTTCTTCAAATACCAGGAAAGAAAACTGCCGCTTATGCCCTGTCCAACAATAAGAAAATCAATAACCATTCAACAAAAATAAGTGTAGTAGCTTATTTGCTTTTATGAAGCGAAAAACTCTTATCAGGAGCGATGAGTTTTTTATGCTCTGTTGCCAATACGAGATTTGTAAAAAAGCCATTGCGGGTTTGCTCGTATAAGGTGATCTTATGACGATTGTTGATACCTTTTTGCGCCGGGGGGCTTATCCACCGATAAGGAGCATAGCCATAGAAATGAAATTCCATGGTGTCGGAGCCAACAAAATCTTCTGCAAAAAAAGAAATCACATTGCTTTTGTGAAGTTTGGTCCTGTTCTCGGGAAAACGAATGAAACGAATGGGGACGGGATCGCCATACTGATCCCAGAAACTAAAGGAAGTGATATCGGTATTATAAGAAACGCTATCAGTGGCCTGTTGAGTGAATGAACTTATGCCCGGCAAACTTGAAAGTATAATTTTCCCGGCTTTATCCCACTGCCAGTTGCCGGTTGTTCTGAAATTCAGATCGTTTGAATCAGGGAAAAAGGCAGGTCCGGGTTCAGAAAAATTTTTGACAAATTCAAAGGTCTTATTTGTATTTAAAACAAGTTTCGTTTTAGAATTATTTTTTAACTGGTAGGTGCCGCAGACGGTTTCTTCAGTGACCTTACACGAAAAAAACAGGACTGCAATAAACAAGGTTAGCGTGGTTCGCATATAAAATAGGCCCGAAGATACAATCTATAGGCTTAACCCCCTGAGCTTGACGAAGGGTTTTTACACTTGACATTACAACGTGTCTTTGCTTTTTAAATTTGATATTCTTTTCAACTCATCAATATTATTATTGATCAAAGTCTCTTTTTTCTTTCGTGACCATCCTTTTATCTGTTTTTCAAGTGCAAATGCCTCTTCAACTGTTTCAACAATTGTATGCCAAACTAATTTTATAGGTCTTCTTTTATAAGTATAGCAATCTGTAAAAAATCCTGTTTCGTGTTGCCAGACTCTTTTCTCCAGGTCATTTGATAGCCCTGTATAGTAGCTACCATCATTACATACTAAGATATAAACTGCATACATTGGCTGCTTATAAATTTGCTTCCTTCGTCGGGCTTAATCCTGAGCCTGACGAAGGATTATTTGATTGTATATTTTTTTAATCATCGATATCAGCTTTCATCCTTTAGGCATAGAATGTTTATAGATTACCGCCCTTCGCCAGGCTCAGGGCTACTCTACATTAATTCGAACACCTTCACTATGCGATGAAAACTCCGGCGCATACATGCTCTGAATTGTTGTAATGCCATTGCTGAAATTACCAGCATGCGTTACAAACAAAGGGTACTCGAATACATAGGTTCCTTTGCGCAGGTAACTGAAGAAGAAACTAGTACTGGCATCTTTGGTGCTCTCGTAATAACCCAAACCTCCCTGCCATTTATAGCCGCTTAATACATTTACCGGTTCAAGGGCAGAAGCCCGCATATCTTTCATGTGCACATATTCCATGTCCCTGTCTACCCGCAATTCTACCCGTACTTTTATTTTATCGCCCACTTTTACAATATCGCCATCTTTTATTGGAGTTAAAACAGGCCCACGATCTGTATTTTTTTCAACAAATAATTTTTTTACTAACTGAAGTGGTGTAGCTGCTGTAGTGATCTTATCGAGGTCTTCGAAATATTGCCAGTAAATGCCGCCCCAACTGGTGGAGGTAATGGGTTGATTGGTTGATTGGTTAATTGGGTTTGAAACGATTACTGAAATATTTCCCATTGCTGAAGTCACTTTAGCTCCTTCAATTGTTTTTTTCATATAACCTGTGCCAGTTTCTTGTTTATTGTCGCTCGATTTTACAACTGTGTTGCCCAATTTTATTTCTACGACTGGCTCATTCGTTAACCATTCCGTACCCTGTAATAATAATGCATAGCAGGCTTCGGCAGTAGCTTTTGTTGTTTCCCAGTTATTGGTTTGTTTGTTTTTTAATAACCAGGTCCGGAGATCATCTACGGTTGTATTGTCTTTACTTATTTCATGAAAAGTTTCAATGAGTAATGCCTGTCTTTCTATCGGGGCCTGGTACCACCACCAGCTACGGGTTGCATCTTTCCAGTACATACCCAGCTCTTCATTGTTAACCGAAGTTTCTTTCAATGATTGTAAGATCATCGCCGGTGTTTTGGTATCGCCTGTTCTGTGTAAAGCCAGCGCTGTCATGCCCTGCATATATTTATTTTGCGTTGTCCATGATTGCTGCATCCTTTCCCTGAAATAAGTATAAGCTTTCTGTGATGCGGTTGGTATTTTATAGTCAGGGAAAAAGCTTCGCATGTATAAATACTGGATCGCTGTATAATCAGGAGCATATTTTTTCAGGTCTGTTTTCGACTTAACAAGGTTATCGTAATCTTCTTTGATCTTACGGTCAAGATAAGGAATAGCCAGTTTGAGAATGGCATTCAAACGGTCATCCTGTCCTTTGGCCCAGGCATTTATTTTTTTCAAATGACCAATGCCCGTTACAATGTACTGCGTCATGTAACGATCGTCAGGTCCGCCTTTAAACCAAACAAAACCGCCATTGCTGCTTTGCATTTGTTTCAGCTTTTCATAACTACTGCTGAGTTGTTCACTCATTTTGATCATATCAAACAACAAAGCAATATTTTTCTTCTGTTCTGTTTCCGATTTCGCTTGTAATACCCAGGGTGTTTCTTCGAGTAAAATAGCCTTCAGTTCCTGGTTCTTTTGCAGGTTACTCATCAAGGCTGCGGTGTCTTTTATTTTCCATTGCTCAAATACCTGTTTGATACGTGGAGAACTATTGGCAATGAATGTGGCTAACGAATTGGCATAATAACGGTTCCAGGTTTGCTCTGCACAATCATACGGATACTCCATTAAATAGGGAAGGGCCTGCACCGCATACCACGCAGGGTTGCTGGTGTATTCCAGTGTGAGTGCATAATGCTGAAGGCTTTCGCTTTTACCACTGTTCAGTAATTTATCAAACGTGAAATTCTTTGTTCCTGTTCCTCTCATTGGCAAGGACATCGTTTCGGTTACCAACATACGGTTGGTGAGAACAGGCATTGCATTTTCTTCACCATCGCTGAAAGATTCAGCTTTCGCCACGATCCGCCACACTAATGCCTTGTTGAACAAGTAAGGCACTTCGATCGGAAATTTCACTGCTTCACTTTGTCCGGCAGCTACAGTGAAGTACTGGTTAGGCATCATGTTTTTGAACCAGCCATCTACCGGTTGATTGGTAGTGGCATCTATCAATTGCAATTCTGCCTGCCCGGTCAGTTCTTTCTCCGTAAGGTTAACGATCTTGGTACTGAACTCCATTTTATCACCTTCCCGCAAAAACCTTGGAGCATTGGGTTGCACCATCAGTTGCTTTTGGGTAACGATCTCTTTGCTGCTGTAACCAAAGGCAGCATCTTTGGTATGCGCCAATGCCTGGAATTTCCATTTGGTTAATGCTTCGGGCAACGTAAATGAAAATTCAATATTGCCTTCGGCATCTGTATGCAGATCGGGAAAGAAGAAAGCAGTTTCATTGAAGTTTTTGCGAATTTGAACTTCTTCAGATTTTAGAGGTTCTGCTTTTTCATTAGATATTGTAGGTTGACGGTCAAATTGATCTATTATCCCATCAGCAGCTTTCTCTTCTAATGCTTCTGCCTGATTAGCCATAACAGACTTAGGCAATCGCATTAGTCTTGGAGCATATAGGTCGTCATGTAAATATCCAAAACCGTCAGAATATGCAGTACCATATATATTCCAGAACAACGCATCATATTCTTTTTCTAAAGATTTTGTTTGAACATTTTCATCCCTTCTTTGGTTTGATTGAACCTTCAAAAAATTCTGACTATTATTCCATGTTTTGATATTGTAATAGTTTGTCCAGACAGGCGGCTCACTCCATTGATGTGGTGAAAACTGATCTAATGATGCATCATACATACTGGCCAGCATCTCAGCAGCAACTTTTTCTTTTTTATAACCGCTGATCTTTACTTTCCATTTTTCTTCACTGCCGGGTAATGTTTTATCACGGTAGGTAGCATATTCAATAGCCAGGTCTTTGTTGGTCCAGGGCACAGCGATCGTTTCGTTATACTGGTAAAAACGGTTGTGTTTTACAAATATCCAGCCTGCACCATAGCCACCCCGGTCAGCTTCTGTTGCAGAAAAGTCGAATGTTTTCTTTTCATTATTTAATTTAATGAAACTATATTCTCCTGACTGTTGATTCCCGGATCCCGACTTCTTATCTACAGATTGTATTACAAACAAGTTATCGGCCGATGTTCCGAGTTTAACCGAAGTTGCTTCTCCCGGTTCGATAGCCTTGCTCTCCTGTTTCCAGATATATTGTGGCGTTGTAAGCTGATTTGCCTTTTCGTCAAATAATTCTATGTACTTAACATCTTTTACTGTTTCACCGTTCTTGTCTTTGGTTTCAATTTCAACGATGTAAACACCCGGACTGTATTTCCCATTCTCACCCTGAGCCTGACGAAGGGGCCATTCACTATTCACTCTTGCAGAGTCACTCTTTTCCAGCACCACTTCTCCCTTCTCCCAACTTTTAAAATCCGCTTCATTATCATATTCATCATAAGGGAAGTTGTTGATGTATTCTTCTTTGCTCATTACAAACTGGTCGGGCCTTTCCCAGAAGCGGTCACGGATCAGTCTTTTTTCTTCTTTGAGTTTGCTGATCTTCACTTTTACGGTAGCTGGTTCAAATTCTCCATTCATATTTTCCGTGCGGATGGATAATGTCTTCAAACTATCTGCGGGTAATGAAGCAGGAATATTTGTTTTTAGCAGTAAGGCTTTATAACTGACAGAAACACTTTTCTCACCGCTTCTTGTTTCTCCATTAATGTCTGTTACATCAGCATATATTCTGTAATCGAATACCGGCTCTAATTTTTTATCCAGGGTAAGATCAGGAATGGCGGTAAATTCAATCACAAACTTTCCGTCCTTATCTGTCTTCACTTCACCATGCGCAATTTCCATTGAAGGAGTAGGAGGTTGCCACCAGCGGTAAAATAACCAGGGATAAAGAAACCGGGGTTGTCTTACCACCCGGTATGTTACCATAGCCCCGTCAATATTGTTACCGGCATAGGCTTTTGCAAAACCAGTTATTTTTATTTTGTCATTTACTTTATAGGCTCCTTTCACGGATTCATAATCTACATAAAACTTAGGGCGTTTATATTCTTCCACCTGGAAAGCTGTGCTGCCTTCATTGTTTTTTGTGTAAATACTGAATTGACCCGCCAGGCCTACCTGAGGTAATTGAAACTTTCCGGAAAACGATCCGTATTCGTTTGTTTTTACCTTAATGGAATCAATATTCTGGTAGTTGGCATCTCTTAAGTATACAATAGTTTCATATCCTTCATTAACCGTATTGTTCTTATCATTTGCTTTCTTTGATAATGCAATGCCTTTGTAAAACAATGTCTGCCCGGGTCTGTAAATACTGCGATCTGTAAAAAAGAAAATGGAAGTAGTGATTTTAGGTTCCTCCTTTCTGTCATTACCATCGTAATAGTAGTAATCATTGGAATAATCATTCATGAAAAGCCTGTCGCTTCCTGAAGTGATCTCCAGCTGGTAATTATGATTACCATAAGGTTGCTCTTTGGGTAAGCTGATCTTGAAGAAACCATTGTCATTTGTTTTATAGGCGCCGAATTTTTCCCTGGAGTATTTAGAAGTTTTATAATCATATTTTCTTTCCCACACCTGTACAGCGGCATTAGCGATAGGTTGGCCGCTCTGCCTGTTTAAGACAAAATAATCACGTTCATTGTTTACATAACTAATATTGGAAACATAGAACGACCGGGCACCCAATATTGTTTTTTTGCCATTGAAATCTTTATCGGTTGAAGCAACTAATAAATATTCACCTGCAGGTAGCCCCTCTATTTTTATTTCAGCTTTATGTTCCTGGTAATCGTTGGTAGCAGGAAGCGACTGCTGCCAGGCCTTTACTGGTGTAGCAGCTAATATTGAAGACCAGTATTTATCACCATACACATCTTCTAATTGTTTTTTAAGCTCCTCACCTGGTTTTATCAACCGTAAATAAAGAGTAGTGAAATTTTTATAACTCACCAGTGATCTGAATGACTGGTCTGGTGTATTCACTTTTTCCAGTTCAAACTGGAGCTTTTTGCTTTCAATATTATTTTTAAGGTTAAAGGCGTTTATTTTTCCTTCAGAAGAATCTTTCTGTAATAAAAGGCGTTCAATAATTTCTTTTGCTTTGATCCTGTCAAAACGATGTGTAGTATCGCCATAAGGTTTGTAAGTATCTGCTTTTTCATTATGCCAGGCTGCTACCAGGTACCATGCCTGTGTTGCTGCGGGAGTATTGCCATATTGATTGGCAATATGATTAATACTATTAAAATAGAGTTTGTCTTTATCCGGATGAGTGGACTTTGATTTTACAAGCTGGATTCGTAAAAGATCTGCATCTATCAATGCATCGGGTTTGCTATCATTCAAATGAAAAGCGATCAACCGCTGGTAAAGCAGCAAAGCTTTATGCTGAAGCGATAAAGAGTCTTTGGTAATAAATTTCCTGGTTACAAAATCAGCAGCCGGATCAAAAGCGCTGGCCTGGTCTATTTCAAAAGCATAGGCAGGCTTTTTAATATTTCTATCATCGTTATCAAAATAACCAATTGCCCGGTGTGCCAGCAAATCAAAAAGGGTTGGACGAAGGTGACGAACATTACCTTTTACGATGATGGCACTAAACGGTTCGGGTTTGGTTTGCTGTAAAAGTTTTTCGTTACTGAGTGACTGCAGGTATAACTCACTTATTTTTTTATGAAAATCTTCGGCATCCCAGGTAGCGATGTCTTCTTTTTTAAAATCAGTGGTCTTTGTTCTGTTATACATACTCCAGCGGCGCACCTGGTAATAATTCCAGTACATTTCTGCGAGCAGGCTTTTTAATAGGGAGGCTGCCGGTTCTTTAGCAGTTTTAATTTCGGATTCTATTTCGTTAATTGATAATACCTCGTTGTTATCACGATTCTCACCCTGTAAACCGGTTATGTATACAAGCGCCTTTATGACCTGTGCATCCTGGTTTTCTTTTTTAGCAAGAGCATAAATATTTTTTACTTCTGCTAATGCCGATTTAGGAAGGTTCTTTTTGGTAAACTCCTCCACTTTCTTCCACTCCTTTTCATATTTTTTAATAGGATTCTGGCTAAATGCATTCATCGTTAACAAGCTAAATCCAAAGCCGATCAGGAATAAGGTTTTCATATTAAAATTTATGTTATTGAAATTTGGTACAAGTTAATTAATCTGCAGGTGACGGTAAGATGCACGGTGTATCCGTATTTCATAAATAAAAAAGCGGCCCCGTTTTAATGGGACCGCCGGAAATGATGGGCTTGTAAAAAAAGAAGCTATTGGGGTAACCCCATAGCATTGGCCGCATTGATCTCGAAATAAGTTTCCTCGCTCGAGTCAAATACTTTACTCCGCAGGTATTTATCTAATGCTTCAATGGAATCTGCTTCCCAGATACAAGTAGCTTCTGCCATTGTATGAGAGGGAAACACACTGCAAACACGTTGAACGCCTGGTTGAGGAAGCTCCGGTAAACTTTTTTGTGCTGATGCCCAGAATGCTTCGGGATTATTGATTTGGTGGTGAACGGAGATGAACATAGTTATTGTTTTAAGTTTAATCAGGATTCAAATATTTCTTTTTAATTAACAGCCACCTATACCGCCTGCAGGGTATTTTGAAACGGATCAGGAAATATTTTATAGAAACAGATCGCCATTATTTTCTCAGCAAACCCTTATTGGATGCTGTTCTTCAGATAGCATGCCTTATTGTAAGACCCGCAGCTTAAGTGGTTTAACGTTTCATTGAAATCATTTTTGGCACGATGGCATATCCTTTGAAATTATCAACAGCAAAAAGGAGGACAAATGAAAATGATGAAAGACAAATTGAATCAGTTACTCACCGGGATCAAAAACAAATCAGGCCTTTATGGTTATTTACCCGGTAATTACCAAATGGCCATTATTTTAATTAAATATAAATAACATGAAAAAAATTTTTACACTTTTATCTTTTGCATTATTGAGCATAGCTGTATTTGCAGCAGCACCTAAACAAAAAAGTATGCTCACCATTCAATCGTTTAATCGTGGCGATATGAAAATTGTAATCGACGATAATCGATTTGAGCCCAACGGCAACTTTATGCGTTTGCAAGGTTTGAGACCAGGTTATCATACAATAAAAATCTACCAGGAGAAAACTGGTAGTTATTTCAACCTTATAGGTAAGCGCTACCAGATGGTATATAACAGCTCAGTTACTGTGCGTCCACGTACCAATCTTACCATTACGGTGGATCGTAATGGCAGAACGTTCCTGAAAGAAACAAGATTTGATGGCTGGAACAATGGCAATGGCCGCAATAACCGTAATGAAGATAACAGGGACTGGGGTTATAACAATAACGACAACGGTTATGGCTGGGGCGATGATTACAAAAGAGGCCAGGATTTTGAATACGATACGGATGGCAGACAAGGTGATTACAACTGGGATGATCGTAGCAATAATAATAACGACAGGTATAACAATGCTATGAACGATCGTGAATTCAGCCGGATACTGGAATCTATCAACAAAGAATGGTTAGAGACCAATAAGATGAAGTCAGCTTCACAGGTTCTTAGTACCAGCTTTTTCACTTCGGCCCAGGTAAAACAAATGGCTTTGTTATTCAGTTTTGAAAACAACAGGGTTGATCTTGCCAAGCAGGCTTATTCAAAAGTGGTGGATCAGCGGAATTTTATGAGCACAATGAATGATGTGTTCAGTTTTCAAACAAGCAGAGATGAGTTGGCCCGTTTCATCCGTAATGCCCGTTAATAATAACATCTTCAAAGGATGGATCATATTCCTATAAAACTAAACGCCTCTTCATTCATTTGAAGAGGCGTTTTCATTACCTTCTATTGTAATGAACAGGTAAACCAGTTAATTTTTCTTCATCACTTCCGCCATTTTCTTTCCGATATCAGCAGGGCTGCTTACCACATGAATACCACATTCACTCATGATCTTCATTTTTGCAGCTGCCGTATCATCCGCACCACCGACGATGGCACCGGCATGACCCATCCTTCGGCCCGGAGGAGCTGTCTGTCCCGCAATAAAACCCACGACCGGTTTTTTATTTCCATTCGCTTTTATCCAATTGGCTGCTTCTGCTTCCATGCCGCCACCGATTTCCCCGATCATCACGATAGCATCAGTGTTTTCATCATTCATAAATAATTCAACCGCTTCTTTGGTAGTGGTGCCAATGATTGGATCGCCACCAATACCTACGGCTGTAGAAATACCAAGTCCTGCTTTAGCTACCTGGTCAGCTGCTTCGTAGGTTAATGTTCCTGATTTGGAAACAATGCCGATACGACCTTCTTTAAAAACAAACCCGGGCATTATGCCCACTTTGCATTCACCGGCAGTAATTACACCGGGACAGTTAGGGCCGATCAATCTTGTATTTTTTCCCAGTAAAAAGTTTTTCACTTTCACCATGTCCTGCACCGGAATTCCTTCCGTAATACAAACAACGAGTTTAATACCTGCTTCGGCTGCTTCCATGATGGCATCGGCCGCAAAAGCAGGAGGCACAAATATGATACTGGTATCTGCGCCAGTACTTTTTACACAATCAGCCACTGTATTAAATATAGGACGATCAAGATGTGTTTTGCCGCCTTTGCCGGGGGTAACACCGCCCACTACTATGGTGCCATAATCAATCATTTGTGTTGCGTGGAAAGTACCTTCTGTTCCGGTGAATCCCTGGACTAAAACCCTGGACGCTTTGTTGACGAGAATGCTCATGTTTGAATAATATAAGTTGCGGCAAAAGTAAGGGAAATGTAATAACGGAAAATAAGCGATCCTTACTTGTTATATTTTAAAAAAAGAATATTGTACCCGCTGCCAGAAGTTGGACTCACAAAGGTATTCCCGGTAGTTACTGCACGAGGGGCAATGCTGTCAGTCCTGTAAGTACTGGTAATATGCACACCTTCGGTATTGAGTATATAATAATCGGTGATCAACACGGCGTCTGCGCCTTTTTCCCGTCCCAGTTTTTCTGCTTTTTGCTGAATTTTATTCGGATTGTTTTGTCCGCCGATGCCACCCACATACCCTCTGCCAATATATTCAAACGGGCGTTTGATGGATTGTTCTGTAACATACACTTCAATGCTTTTTGTGGGAGAAAATGATTTACCGATGTAACGAATTTTTGCGGTGCAGGAAGTAAGAAAGATAATAAACAGGGGAATGTAAATCTTGAACATAAGCTGTCGTTTTAATAAAACAATAATTACTTTCCAGCAGTTATTATTCCATCATACAGCTTACGAAATAAATCGTTTGTTAAAAAGTTAGTGCAAAAATCTATTCTTCATCAGGTGGTGGCACCAGCGTAGGAGCATCTTTATCTAACAGCTCTCCCATATTCCTGTCATTTGCAATTTTGCCAGTTTCTTCCAGCATGCGCATATCTTTTGCGTCCTGCAGAAATTCAGAAGCAAAAATGAAATCATTCAACCGTTGATTTTTACTGAAGATGATCTCACGATTATTTCCTTCCCATTCCTTATTACCCTGGTACATATACAGGATATAATTTCCCATCTCCATTACACTATTCATATCATGTGTATTGACAACGGTGGTGATATTATATTCAATAGTGATCTCCTGTATCAGTTTATCAATCACCAGCGAGGTTTGCGGATCAAGACCGGAGTTGGGTTCATCACAAAAAAGATATTTTGGATTTAATACAATGGCTCTTGCCAGTGCTACTCTTTTTTTCATGCCTCCACTCAGTTCTGCAGGAAATTTCCTGTTCACACCTGTAAGGTTTACTCTTGCCAGCACTTCATTCACCCGGTCCAGCTTTTTTTTCTGGCTCCATTTGGTAAACATGCTAAGTGGAAACATGATGTTTTGCTCTACCGTTTGGCTGTCGAATAAAGCAGAACCCTGGAACAACATCCCGATCTCTTTGCGGATCTCGGTTTTAGCTTCTCCATTCATCGCGGTAAAATTTTGACCACTGTATAAAATTTCACCACTATCTGGTTCAAATAGTCCTACTATGCATTTCATCAACACTGTTTTGCCACTGCCGCTTGAACCAATGATCAAATTACATTGCCCTGCTTTCATGGTAGCACTCACATCTTCGATGACCGTTTTATCACCAAAAGCTTTTCGTATGTTTTTTACTTCAATCACAAAATGTCATTAAGTCATTAGTCAATAAGTCATTTTTTGAGACTGTTACTTTCTTTATTTATCCCTATTGATTTGATATAGGGGTTTATCAGTTTGAAGTATAGTAATAGTTTTGTCTTAAATAATTCATATTCTTCGTCGGTGAGCAAATTTCTGGTTTTGGCTTTTCTAATAGCAGTACCTGTTTCAAATGCTGAGCCCCTGCTATACCAACAAAAGTTTCTGTTTTCGGCATAGTGAAACCGTCCATATCCTTCACTGATATTAAAAGCAATTGAGTCTGCTGCCTTGACAAATTGTTTTCCAAGCGTATCTTTTTGATAGTAATTCCATTTTTCGGCAATTTCCCAGGCAATATCACCAATTTCCATTGCCACTTTATACACTTCAAGGTCTTCAAGTTTAATCATATAATATAGGTTAATGACTAAATGACTATTGACTCAATGACTTTATAACAATAAAGCGGATAAAAGATAATCAGCAAATAAAATCAAAATACAACTTACCACTACAGCTTTTGTACTGGCCCGGCCTATTTCCAGCGCACCTCCTGATACATAGTAGCCATAAAAAGAAGGAATGCTTGAAATGATAAAAGCGAAAACATAAGCTTTGGTCAGTGCAAAGAAAACGTTGTAGGGTACAAAAAACTCCAATAAACCCTTGTCATAGGTATCACCAGAAAGAATACCGGTGAGTGACCCGGCCAGTCGTCCACCCCATATCCCCAATACCATAGCAATAACCACCAGGAAGGGAATCATGAGCAGAGCTGCTAATATCTTGGGTAAAATGAGATAGGTTTTTGTATTGATACCCATAATTTCCAGCGCATCTATTTGTTCACTCACTCTCATATTACCCAGTTCACTGGCAATACGACTACCGGCAACACCTGCTAATACGATACACACAAGGGTAGGGGCAAATTCAAGGATCACTGTATCTCTTACGATCTGTGCAATAGTGGAAGGAGGGATGAGCGGACTTACCAACTGGTAAGCCGTTTGAATGGTAGATACCGCACCAATAAATACGGAAATGATAGCTACGATACCTAAGGACCCGACACCGATCTCAGCACACTGGTGCATGAATTCTTTCCAGTACATCTTGCCGTTTTCCGGTTTGGAAAACATTCCTTTCAGCATCAGAAGGTATCGGCCTATGTCGCTAAAGATCGTCATTCAATAATTTAAGCTGTAAAATACGACGAAAAAAGTTTAAGAAGTTTTTAATGACTTCAGCAATTAAAGATGTTCATTTGATACCCGGATTCCGAACCTTTGATCTTCTTAAACGAATTACCCGGACACATTTTACAGTTCCTTACTCACTTTTCTGAATCGTTTCCACCAGGGAGAACGTTTTACAATTTCGTCCGTAGCGACTTTGCTTTTGATTTGGGCATCCACTACAGCAATAAGTGCCATATTCAATATGCTGCGAACAGAACTTCCTAATTGCAGGATATGTACCGGTTTTTTCAAACCTAAAAGAATCGGACCGACTGCATCGGCTGTTTCCAGTTCTTTCATCAGGTTGTATGCAATATTACCAGACGCAAGATTAGGGAAGATGAGTGTGTTGACTTCTTTATTCACCAGTTCGCTGAAAGGATAGTTTTCCTTCATCAGTTCTTTATTAAAAGCTACGCTGGCCTGCATTTCGCCATCCACGATCAGCGATGGCATTTTAGTTTTTACAATCCTTCTTGCTTCGGCCACCAATCTTGCTTCAGGAGAATTACTGCTGCCAAAATTGGAATAGCTCAGCATGGCTATGCGGGGAATGATATTGAAATGACGGACTTCTTTTGCCACCATTAAAGTTATCTCTGCCAGCTCTTCTGCAGTGGGATTAAAGTTCACGGTTGTATCTCCCAGGAATAACGGACCTCTTTTGGTGAGCATGAGGTACATGCCAGCGATCTTTTTTACACCTTCTTCGGTGCCGATTGTATGCAGGGCAGGGCGGATGGTATCCGGGTAATTTTTTGCAAGACCGGAGATCATCGCATCTGCATCGCCACATTCCACCATCATACAGCCAAAATAGTTACGGTCCTTCATCACCTTCCTGGATTCGTAGGCATTGAATCCTTTGCGGCCTCTTTTAGCAAGGAATAATTCTGAATACTTATTTCTTTTGTCTTCCATCGCATCGCTGCGTGGGTCAAAAATGGGCAGATCATAAAGATCAATACCATTGGCAGTGGCAATATTTCTGATCTTGGTTTCATCACCCAGCAGAATAGGATAACCAATGCCATCATCGTAAATGATCTGGGCTGCTTTTAATATCTTCACATTGTCTGCTTCTGCAAATACAATCCGTTTAGGATCACGACGGGCTTTGTTACCAATAACCCGCATTACCTGGTTATCGAGACCTAAGCGGCTGTCAAGATTAGTTTCATAGGCTTCCCAATCGCTGATCGGGTGTTGTGCTACGCCGCTTTCCATTGCAGCTTTGGCAACTGCAGGCGCCACTGTCGAAAGTAGTCGTGGGTCCAGGGGTTTTGGAATAATATAGTTGACACCAAATGAAATACTCTTTTCATTATAGGCCATGTTCACAATATCAGGAACAGGTGTTTTGGCCAGCTCTGCCAATGCTTTTACGGCAGCCATTTTCATCGCTTCATTGATCTGTGTAGCTCTTACGTCGAGTGCACCACGAAAAATATAGGGGAAGCCCAATACATTATTTACCTGGTTGGGATAATCGCTGCGGCCTGTTGCCATGATCACATCTTTTCTTGCACCCGTTGCATCTTCCCAGCTGATTTCGGGGTCAGGATTGGCCATAGCAAATACAATGGGATTCTTTGCCATGCTTTTTACCATTTCTGGTGTAATGCAATTTCCTGCACTTAAACCAATGAATACATCCGCATCCTTCATAGCCTGTGCCAGGGACATTTCGCCTTTGGCATTGGCAAATTTCAATTTGAAATCTTCCAGCTCTGTCCGTCCTTTATGTAAAACGCCTTTGCGGTCAAACAGTAGAAAATTTTCATGCCGGGCTCCTAATGCTTCGTATAACTGGATGCAGGCCATTGCTGCGGCACCGGCACCATTCACTACAAACTTTACTTTCTCTATTTTCTTTTTTTGAATTTCCAACGCATTCAGTAAAGCAGCAGCACTGATGATGGCAGTACCATGCTGGTCATCATGCATCACCGGAATATTGAGCGTTTTTTTTAATTCCTGTTCAATATAAAAACATTCAGGAGCTTTGATGTCTTCGAGGTTGATGCCACCGAATGTGGGTTCGAGAGCCTTTACGATCTGAACAAATTTTACCGGATCTTTTTCATTGATCTCAATGTCGAATACATCAATATCAGCAAATATTTTGAATAAAACTCCCTTGCCTTCCATTACCGGTTTACTGGCTTCAGGTCCTATATCACCCAGACCTAAAACGGCCGTGCCATTGCTGATAACGGCCACCAAATTTCCTTTGGCTGTGTATTTATATACATTTTCTTTATGTGCCGCTATTTCTTTGCAGGGCTCTGCTACACCCGGTGAGTAAGCCAATGATAAGTCACGTTGGGTTTTGGCTTCTTTAGTAGGAACAACTTCAATTTTTCCGGGCCTTCCTTTCGAATGATATTCCAGTGCTTGCTGTTTACGCAGGTCGTTCGACATAGTAAGATTTTAATATTCTCCTTTCTTCACATTTTCTGAAATGGGGTGCAATGTACAAAATTATAAACCGAACGGATTATGAATGGATAATAGGAAAATGGCAGAAGATATCATAGTGTACAGGCTCATTCCTCCAGGTTTATAAATCCAGGGAATTACTGTAAATAAATTATTACCGGTGTTTAATATCCTATCATCTGTAACTACTCATTTGTGAGCTGCACTGAGCTTCCCAGCCACGCCATCATCCCCATCCCGATCTCGATTGCATTTTCATCAATATTGAAAGTAGGCGTATGTACACCAGCCGTAATTCCTTTTTCTTTATTCATTACACCCAGCCGGAAAAAACAACCGGGTATCTGTTGTGAGTAATATCCAAAATCTTCAGCTCCCATTCTTTTTTCCGTTTCTTCTACGTTTTGCAAACCGACAAAGTCTATTGCTTTTTGTTTTGCCACTTCATTCAGCGCTTCATTATTATATACAGACGGATAACCCACATCGATAAGCAGGTCTAATTCACCGCCCATACCTTGTACAAGATCAGTAGATAATTTTCGAATGAGTTCATGCGCTTTATACCTCCATTCTTCATTCATCGCACGGAATGTACCTTTTAGTTTTACTTCATTAGGAATAACGTTGGTTGTTGCCCCGCCTTTAAATGAAGTGATGGAAAGAACCGAAGGATTGTGCGGGTCATTATGACGACTCACGATCTGTTGCAAACTAATGATAAGATGCGAGGCGATCAATATCGGGTCAATACATAAATGAGGAGAAGCGGCATGCCCCCCTTTTCCTTTAATGGTAAAATATAACTCATCGGCGCTGGCCATTACTTTACCGGGACGAAAGCTAAGTTTGCCAACATCCAGTCCCGGGTGCACATGCAAACCGAAGATGGAAGAAGGGGAAGGGTTTTCCAATACGCCTTCTTTAATCAATAAACTGGCACCGCCGGGATTTTTTTCTTCGCCTGGTTGAAAGATGAGTTTAATAGTGCCTTCCCATTCATTCTTTAATGAGTGGAGGATCTTTGAAGCTCCCAGCAGGCAGGTTGTATGCACATCATGTCCGCAGGCATGCATTATACCTTCGTTGATAGATTTATAAGGAACATCATTAGCCTCTTTAATAGGCAATGCATCCATGTCGGCCCTTAATGCAACCACTCTTTTTTCCGGGTTATTGCCTTTGATTAAACCGACTACCCCGGTAGTGGCTTTGATCTCAAATGGTATCCCCAATTCATCAAGCTTGCTTTGAACATATTTTGACGTTTCAAATTCTTTGTAGCTGAGTTCGGGATGCGCATGTAAATGATGACGAACTGCAATAAACTCCGGGGCGTATTTTTTAGCCAGTGCTTTGATCTTTTCCTGCATGCTGCAAAAATAACACTTGATGACTTTGCAGGATGTAAATAAAAAAATCCACCCGTAAATAACCGGATGGATAGAATAGGGGGTGGAAATATGTTAAGGTGTTATGTCCAGTTCTGATTCGCTGCCCTTACCTGGTTTTATTTCTACTTTATCAGGCATAATAAATACTCCTTTTGGAAAGAATACACTCAGTTTTTTCTGGTACGCTTCAGCATCCTTGCGTTCTTTGAAGTTGCCGACCTTTAATTTATAGTAAGGCGACTGGTGCCACATATAGGCTTTCAGTTCCGGAAAATAGGTATACACTTTTGTTTTGGCGGCTATGGCCTCATCCAGTTTGTTGGTTGAGATGATCATCAGCCTGAAACCTTTCACAATGCGGCGGGCATCCCGGCTGGTTTCCTCATTGATCTGGGCTTGTTTTTTTACCAGCATATCAAGGCGTGGATCTTTATGAACCACTACAGCATTGGTATCCATGTTTTTTTTCCAGACAGTATCCTGCGAAAAGCAAATAGCTGTAATCAGCAACGTGACAGAAGTGAAAAGTATTTTCATATAAATTGTAAAGTCAAATATCTTACCAGTTTTGCAATGGCCCTTAATATCCTCCACCTGCGCCGGCAATATTTTCCACCGGGTGCCAGGTTGTTTTTATTTCCTGTGTATCCATAATAAAGTAAGGCGATTGACCCTCATTGATATACCAGTTTACTTTATCATAAAAGAAAATGCGTTTTAGGTTGGATGCAGATTTTTCCCGCATCATTTGTTGTGTATCCGCATTGTTTTCACAATAGATGGTTGCATTTACATCCATGTGATCAACGAACCAGGTGGCTAACTCTGCTGGTTTGCCTGTTAATATATTCACAACTCCACCGGGCAGATCGGATGAGTTCAGTACTTCTGCAAACGTGACGGCACATAGAGGTTTGGTTTCGGAGGCGAGAACAACACAGGTATTACCGCCGGCAATTACCGGGGCAACCACGGAAACTAATCCTAACAGTGAATCACCCTGTGGTGCAATGATAGAAACAACACCGGTAGGTTCGGGCACAGAGAAATTAAAATGTGAGCTGGCTACCGGGTTAACAGCGCTGAACAGTTGCTGAAATTTATCACACCATCCTGCATAATGGATCAAACGATCAATGGCAAGGTTCACTTCTTTTTCCGCTTTAGCAGGTGTGGCATCCTGCTGTACCAGTTCATCAATGAATTGTGCTTTTCTTCCTTCCAGCATTTCAGCCATGCGATATAATATCTGGCTGCGGTTAAATGCAGCTCTTCCGCTCCAGCCACTGACAGCGGCTCTTGCTGCAACTACAGCATCCCGGAAATCTTTGCGAGAGCTCAGGCAAACATTCGCCAGTTTTTTGCCGGCAGCATTCAGCGGTATATAATAACGACCAGATTCCGTTCTAGGGAATTGTCCTCCGATATATATTTTATAGGTCTTCAAAACCTCTAATCGCTTTGAAGAAATTTTTTTCTCTAAACCATTTTCGCTGATGCTGAGCGAAGATTTCTTAATTAATGTCTTTCCCATAAATATTATTTAGCCACAGATTACACGGATTAACACAGATTATTTTCACATTAATTGACTCGTCAAAATAGTAACCAGGTTTTCAAATCTAAATTCCTTTTTCTAACAGTCGAAGGTCAGGGGGCCAGGTTTACATAAGGTAACAACCCATGCAATCCACCTTCTCTTCCAAATCCACTTTCCTTATAACCGCCGAAAGGAGAGGAGGGATCAAATTTGTTGAATGTGTTGGCCCAGATCACACCTGCCCGCATTCTTTTGGTCATATTAAATATCTTGGAACCTTTGTCTGTCCATACGCCGGCACTCAAACCATAAGGCGAGTTGTTGGCTTTTTCGATCACTTCATCATCTGTTCTGAATGTAAGCACTGCTAATACAGGTCCAAAAATTTCTTCCTGGGCAATCCGGTTGCTTTGTGCCACATTGGTAAATAAAGTAGGACGGCAGAAAAAACCTTTGCCGGGTAAGCGGCAGGAACTCTCATACATTTCTGCTCCCTCTTTTTTACCTATCGCTAAATATTTATGGATCGTATCCAGTTGCTGTTTTGAATTGATGGCACCGATATCGGTATTCTTATCCAGGGGGTCACCCACGATCAGTGATTCAATGCGATCTTTCAATTTTCGGATCACTTCTTTGGCTACTGATTCCTGCACATACAATCTTGAACCGGCACAACACACATGTCCCTGGTTAAAATAAATACCATTGATCACACCTTCCACCGCCTGGTCGATCGGGGCATCTTCAAAAATGATATTGGCGGCTTTGCCACCCAGCTCCAGGGTTGCTTTCTTCTTTGTTCCTGCAATAGCACGTTGAATAATTTTTCCAACATCTGTAGAACCGGTAAAAGCAATTTTATCAATGTCCGGATGATTGACAATTGCAGCGCCAGTTGCACCAGCACCCGTAATAATATTTACAACACCCGGTGGCAGGTCAGCTTCCTGTATGATCTCTGCCAGTTTCAATGCGGTTAAAGGTGTTGTTTCGGCTGGTTTTAATACAACAGTATTTCCGGTTGCCAATGCCGGCGCTATTTTCCATGCCGCCATCAATAATGGAAAGTTCCAGGGAATGATCTGCCCGGCTACACCCAAAGGTTCGGTAGTACGATTTGGAAATGCATAGTCTAATTTATCAGCCCAGCCAGCGTAATAGAAGAAATGATTGGCAGCGGTGGGCACATCAAAGTCGCGGCTTTCACGAATGGGTTTGCCACCATCTAATGATTCAATGATTGCCAGTTCTCTTGCTTTTTCCTGCACCATCCTTGCGATCCTGAAAATATATTTAGCTCTTTCTTTGGCCGGCATTTTCTTCCATACCTTTTCATAAGTATTGCGGGCAGCTGTTACCGCTTTATCAACATCAGCGGCATTGGCATCTGCTACTTCGCTCAATTTTTCTTCATTAGCCGGGTTGATGGTATCAAAATATTTTTTGCTCAACGGTTTTTGCCATTCACCATTAATGAACAGATCATATTGTTTGTTGATCGTTGCAGCACTTTTGCTTTCTGGCGCCGGATCATAGCTCCAGCTCGTATCAAATTTTAATTTGATCGTGTTGCTTTTTGCAGGAGCTTTCTTTTTTGTTACTGGCATTTTTTCTTTTTTATGTTACTAACGACAACAACACTTCTCTTCTTCCATTGCGTCGCACCCGATAGCTATCGGGTCTTCAGGGTTCTGTTCGCTATTCGGCCTCACCCTCCTTCTCCCTCTCTAAAAGAGAGGGAGCGGTGCTGCATATCTTTACTCATCTTCACCACTACCACGTCATCTTTATAATTCTAATCAACATTTTCGAAGAATCTGATAATTATCAGATTCTCCTCAAGGCGAGGTCTGTGCCCCGGTGGCCTTCTCCTTCGGAGAAGGTCGGGATGAGGCCCGTCTGGTGGGCCTTTAATCCACACTAAAATAATTTGCACTCTGATATAATCCCGTTTTCTCTTTCACGATCTGCATCAGCACATCATTTGCCAGGCTGCTGGCGCCAAAGCGAAACCATTCATTATTCAACCAATCCTCACCCAATGTTTCTTTTACCATTACTAAATATTGCAGGGCCAGTTTTGATTTAGAGATACCACCTGCCGGTTTCATGCCTATCATCTTACCGGTTTTATAATAAAAATCTCTTATCGCTTCCAGCATTACTAATGTTACCGGCATTGTTGCAGCCGGTTGTATCTTACCCGTTGATGTTTTTATAAAATCAGCACCGGCATGCAT
>DASVOE010000082.1:0-86769 GCA_036383515.1 Chitinophagaceae bacterium
AGAGCAGCGCATGATAAACAGGATTATGCAATAAATGGTTCATGGTGTAAAATTATCTGTTTTGTCCACCTCTTGTTATTACGTTTGTGCAAATGATCATTCTTACTGCGTGGTTGACGGCTCCCGCTGTTTGACTACTCAAGCATACCGGCTCCTAGTCTAAAGTATGGCATGCTCAGGGTATTTTTTTAGAAGTCATGTTTGATCTGTTGGACTGCGTATTTCAGCAAGTCTCTTTGCGTATGTGTGGTGTATCAGTGGCTGTGTTTGGTTGTCATATCAAATGAATATGATCAACCATGATTACAAATGCATAAAGGTTGATACGCTTATTCTCTACCAGGAAGAGGAGATTGTTTATGATGATGTTCCTGTACTCATTCAGACCCAGGATATACAGCAATTCTATGGGTTCTCAACATATACGGAATGCTTTTCATTTCTGTACCATTATTAAAATTAAGCGACTTTGAAACCTGGAGTGGCATATGGCAATCAATACAATTTTTGCCGCTCGTCTTCATTTGCAAGGCATGTTTGGAATTTTGATGACACACCATACATTTCGTGATAAATACATTTGTTTGGTTTTGTTCCAACGGATGCGAATCGTGGCATGATTTGCAGGTCATCGTGCTTTGCTGAAAACATTTGCTCGATTGTAGTAATTGCATCTGCTTGCCATGTACATCCGGCTCGCTCCCACCTGATCCGAAATGCGGGTAGTAAAAATTTGCCAGCGTATCTCCAGGTCTGAAAGCAAATAGCGACCGTTGTACATCCAGATCGTTCCCTGAATGACAGGAAGCACATACATCCAATTGTTGTTGCCGGGTTAAAGATTTGATAGAGGTGATGAACTTTGCTTGGTGTGCAGCCGGATTTTCCTGATGAAATTGTACATGCTGAGCTGCCGGCCCGTGGCATCGTTCACAATCAATTCCAAAAACGATGGAATTGGCCGACAGTTTTTCACTTACCTCCAATGGACCAGTTTGAAAATCGGTTTTCGTAACATAAGAAGCATGACATTCCAAACAACGGCTAAGGATCACCCTGTCGAAATAAGGTTTCCTGGCGGGATAACCCGGGCTGTTTGTCCAGCTTTGCCGGGCGGTAAAATAGGTCAGCGGCAATTGGATCAATTGTTCATTTTTCCAGTATGCATAGGTTTGTGCTTTTTCACCCGATCCTATTTCAATGTCAAGCGGTTCAGATCGAAGTTCTTTCCCATTTACCCGATACGATTGAAAAAATTGCGAATGTTTCTCTTCGACACTTACTCTTGCGGAGTCTTCATAATAAACGATGTTATGGGCAGAACCGACCATTTTTTTTAGTTCGTCATAGGAAACTTTCCCTGAAGTTTTATAGTGATAGGAAGTCAGATGCGCCTGCACGATATCCTTGTGGCAGGAAGCACAAGCTTTGGCGCCCGCATAGAGAGAATCCCGGGGATCTATCGCAGATGAATTTCCCTCACTGCACCGTATCAAAAAAATGACTGCAGCTGCCAAAAGACTTGTGACAAAAATTATTTTTTTGTGGCGCATAGTTTATAGCCGGGTAAAAATTCGTACTCAACATTAAGATAGACATTTATTTATTGAAAGATGGTTTGGGTGATGAACATTTTTCGTTGTTGACATCTTCTATCAGCCATCGGACTTTTTTGGGTTTCTTAAGTGTAATGAAGAGATTTTACTTATTCGTGTGGTTGGTAGAGGGCAAACACCAATCACGGTGTGTTATTTTATTGAACGCTTCCCAGAGTGGAGAAAAAATTACACTAAAGGAGTATTTCAAAAGTTATAATTGCCTGCTACATTACAAGCCAAAATAATCATCCTACCCCCGTTTATCACTTATCCATTTACATCAATTTTAAAAAAGGAGGATTTATGTCTAAGTTAATTTTATCAGCTTCTGCGATTGCTGTACAAACATCTAGCTCTACTGTTTTAACTATTTCAGTGTTGGATGACCAGGGAATACCAGTACCTAATGTTAAAAAGACATGGATATCAGTTTCCCAACTTGCGTTTCGTACCAGTGGCTTTGTATATATTCCATTATTAATTTCTGACTTTACTGACGAATTAAATGGATTTTATTCCATGCGATTAAAGCCAAATCCTAAATCAGTCATACTCAATAATCCTTATTCCGGGGCTTCATTAATTATCTCAGTTCAGAAAAAAGGCTTTGTCAGGTTAGGTACTGGAGGGTCAGGAATTTTAGCTGAGGGATATATCACAATATCCACTTCATAATGACTTACTGTGATATTCACTCCTTACCGTACTATTAGTTTGTAAAACTGTTCCCGGGTCGCAGACGCCTGGACGGCCTTTCAACTTTCCTTTTTTATTGACAGATGATCAAAAAAAGGTCAAATAACCAACAAAGCACTTTCTTGCTTATTGTAGAAAATAAGCTCATCGTATGTTTTGATAACCGAGCCACATTTGCAAATTAATAAAACTGCCCAGTACATAAAATGATAAGATTAACTAGTTGTTGGATCCATTGAACAATGCTTAATTACCGACCAGGCATAACAATCCTATAATTTTAAGAACGATGACGCTACGGACAACGGAATTAATTAATTCATTACTTGTTTTACCGGGAATAAACAATCCTCTAACTTTGCTATTTAAATAAATACTCATGCGAAATTTAAGAGCACTGCTGCTGACCTTATTTTTATTTGCTTCCTTTTCATCCTTTGCATGGTGGGGGCTAAATGGTCATCGTATAGTGGGTGAAATTGCTGACAGTTATCTTAGCAAAAAGGCGAGAACTGTCATTCAGGAGATACTGGGTAATGAGTCAATTGCAATGACGAGTAACTGGGCTGATTTCATTAAATCAGATTCTGCTTTTAATTACTTAAGTGCCTGGCATTATATCAACGTCAAACAGGGATTATCGCAAACCGAATTCAATGCTGTGCTGAAAAATGATAGTTCTGCAAATGCCTGGACCAAACTTAATTTTTTAATCGCCGAATTAAAGAATAAACAACTAGATAAGGCTAAAAAGAAAATGTACCTGCGATTGCTGATCCATATTGTTGGTGATATTCATCAACCACTGCATGTAGGCCAGCCTGATGACCTTGGTGGTAATCGTATCCGTGTATTATGGTTTGGCGACTCTACTAACCTGCATAGTGTATGGGATGATAAATTGATTGAGTCTCAAAAATTAAGTTATACTGAATATACCACTGCCATTAATCATAGTACAGCGGGCCAGCGCATCAACTGGCAGGCCCAACCAATGAGTGAATGGTTCTATGAATCTTATGTACTGGCAGGCAAAGTTTATAACAGTGTTTCAGGAACAGTGCCAAGGCTGGGCTTTCGCTATAATTTTGATTATATTGATATACTGAATAAACAATTGCTCAAAGGCGGTATCCGGCTGGCCGGGTTATTGAATTCTATTTTTAAATAAACTCCGAAAGCCATCACAAAAGAAGAAGAAATGAATGATGGCCCGCTATTAGAAAACAAAACATATTTATAAAATTGGATCATACGCCCGGCAAAGCAGCTCTTTTCGTAGTAACTTAGCAATGGATGCAGACCAAGAATCAGCTTCAAACTTGTGTAAAATGAAAAGCGTATTCCGATCCTGGCCGATAAAACATTTAATGATCCTGTTATTTTCTTTCCCAATAGCATTGATGGCCTGTAGCCAGGACAAAAAACCAGCAAAGGGAAAGATCGAGTCAACTGGTAAAGTGAATATGAAAGAATTGGAGGAAAAAGAAAAGAAAACAATGACCGATACATTGAAAAAGAAAAAATTTGAAACAGGACCGGAGCAAAATACGCAGTCAAAATCATTACCAGTTCCCAAGGATGCCAAAGTCAAAAAGACGGAGATTACACCCGGACAAATGAAAAAAGATTCTGCTCATCAGAAAAGCAATAAAAGGGATAGCGCAGGTAGTAAGGATCAATAGTTGAAAAAATGATGGCCAGCTATATTTATTAATGAAGAGCCGGAATGGTTGAAACCATTCCGGCTCTTTTTTTGAAACTACTTTCTGCGTTTAGCCGCATCTAAGTCTACTGTCCCTATTTCTTCTTACGTAACAGGAATATTAATAACAATAATAGCAGAACGATCAATATCCAATACCACCAATGCCATGTAAAACCCGTTTTTGTTTCTGCAACAGCGGCCGTTCCAAATCCTTTTACTTTTCCATAAACAAAAGTCTGGCCGCCTATGACCTGTTCAGTGCCATTGGTTATATCAATATGAGTAACGGTAACAGCAAATCCCTTTCCGAGATCTTTTTTATTGGCTGGAATAAATTCCATTTTCATGGTGCCATAGTCGTGCGGCTGCAATAATACATTATCCCAAACAGCTCCGTCTTTACTTATTTCGAACATGCCTTCACCGGCTTCTTTAATTCCATCGCCGGCCGGACGATTTTCTTTAAGTATATCTTTGAGTTTACCATTTACAGTAACTCGTATGATTCCTTTATTGAGCAGCCCGGTCACTCCTTCTTCGTCCATTACTTCAAACTTCAATCTTGCTTTCATTGCTTGTTCACCAAAGTTGCCGACAACAGCATAAGCCGGAGCATCGGACATATTTAAGTTATATACCGCAATATTTTTCCATACAATATTATTATTGTTCTGAACATTTGAATAAAGCGCCCCGGTTTCAAGCGATGTCATTCCAAAGGGAGCCACTGCACTTGTTGTTATTCTTGCCAGCAGGCAAAAATGATTTTGATCTGCTGCCAGCGCACCTGTATAAATTGCAGGATTTGGTGGCATCCATGAAAATTCAAGAATAACGGAAGAGCCTGCAGCAATAACTGGAATCGTTTGGGTTGAAATGGGTGCACCCATCGGCATCGAATTGGTCGGTGAATCAAAAAAGGAACTTCCATTCCAGGAAGCCGGCCAGGTTAAACTTGAACCGGCCTTTGCCCAGTATAACGACACTTGTTCGGTGCCGGAACTGGGTGCTCCACCCCGGTTGCGCACTTCTATATATACATAATTAGGATTTGTTGCAATGGTGCGATACTCGGCATCTTCATGCACATGGGCAAATGCGTGAGCAGCATCCTGTGTCTTCCGCACCCAGATATCATCACTTAACCACATAGCCGATGTTGAAGGGTTGGGCTCTGCACCTGAATCTTCGGGCCGGTCTTTTGCATAGAGATCGGCAACGGGTAATATAACATGTTGCCATTCCGTGCCCCAGCGATCCTGGCCAGCAGCAGGAGTTTCTGCATATTCCTGTAATGTCCAGAATGAATTCAGGTCAGGATCTACAGTAGTGCTGGAATAATCTCCCCACCGGCCGCCATCATACTTGGCAAGTCCGGCTCTGAAGACCACATCAGGGTTCATTGTTCCTGCTGCATCGGTATGTAGATGATAAGCATAATTAGCACTTCCAAATTGTGTGGCTGAAAAACGGGAGAAGCCAACTACTACATCATTATATGCATTGACATCAATAGAAGGAAATGCATAAAAAGTGGAAGCTGTGGCGTCATCAATTCTTCCGAGTTGTTGCACAGCCAGTGTAGTTGAATTTATCTGCCACCATTGAACAGCGGCACGGGTAGGTGAAGCGGCAGGAAGAAATACAGTATGTGCACACCACAGTGAACCATTGCGCATTACCACCTGTTCCATTCTTGAATCATTGGTGGCCATTAACTGGGCAGAGCCTTGTTGAGGACCAGCGGGTCCTCCACTCGCCCATGTATTTGGAGTAGATATATATTGAACCGCCGACATGGTTGGGGCGGCTGCTGTTCCGCTGATGGTGTAGACTCCGAGATACCCATTGCCGCCGGAATTTCCATTCCAGTTAGCTACCAGCATTAAATTATTGGTGGTGTTATCGCCCACCCATGCAGGATATGAACATTGGGCAGCAGGATTGAAGATGCTGGGGGCCGCCGCTGCACCTCCATAAATAGCGCCTTTATCAAGTACCCAGGTAATTGCATAATTGGGGATTGGCCTGTTCCATTGGTCGTTGGGGTTATCTACAAAAACGCCAAAGGCAGTAGAGTTTACATTGAGCAAAAAATTGTTTGCATCAACTACGGTTATTGTATATGTATTTCCATTTAGCTGGGTCATGCCGGTTACATTTTGAATGGTAACAGTATTACCTGTTGCAAGTCCATGAGCCGGGCTTGTAACCTGGCAATTCACTGCATTGGTAGCTGCTGTTATTCCACCGCTTACCGCCGGGTAAAGGTTTCCGCTAATAACGATCCAGTTTTTGTTTATTCCTATCATCGGGAAATCCAGCCAGGCCAGGTTTGTGGCATCTGCATCTATAAAAAACCTGTTCCAGGTGCCCGTAGGATCGGCATTATTTGAAACTGCAACAACAAGACCTGAAGTTGGCGAAATCCGATTGGCCGCAGCTGTTATGATCCATCGTTGCTGGTAATTGTCGAACAATACATGCGGATCAAAAACATCCGGCACCGTACCAATAGAAGAAAAAAATCCGGCAAGTGATACAGTGCTGAGAGCAGTACCTGTGCGGTTAAATACAATGACCTGTGTGTTGATGGTCTCAACAATATGATTACTACTAACTGCTCCCCCCATATCAGGTGGGCGAAGGCTACCAAAGATGCCGCCACCAGCACCACCCGGAAATTCTGGTTGTACTCCATCAGGTGATTGGTTATTAATATTTCGTTGCCGGGAAGTATCCTGCTTCATAAAACCTGCTCTTATATCTGATCTTTTTATAACGGCACCTGCAGGCACAGGTAGTGAAATAATCCGTTCATTTTCCTGGGGGCCTTCGTTGAATTTTGTATTCCGAAGTGAATCAACAGGCAATTTCTTTTCTCTTTCCTGGAGTTCTTTAATGTTCACCTGGCCGAGGCTTTGGATCCTTCCTTTTTTACCATTATCCTGGCTATAGGAAGGAATTACAATGCTGAACAGGATGATACAGGTAATAAAATGGGTGAAGAAGGATGAGAGCCGAGGCATTTTTTTTGCATCGTTAAGTTTTTGGTTGATGATAGTGCTCATGATGATAGTTTTTATTACTGACTGCGTTCTTTTGAATGAACCAGTAAGCAACGTTTTTAAGCAGGTTTACTATTTATGATCTACTATCTAACCAGAGGGGTAATTGATAGGGCAAGGCGGGATGATATTATAACTTTTTGAAAGATACTATTCCATAAAGGAGAAAACAATACTACATAAGTAGTAAAAGCAATGTGTATTTTGCTCCTGCTAAATCCTTATCTTTTTTTAATTGTATCTCCTGTTATCATTAGTTTCTATCGCCTGCTATAAAAAAACAGATTCAGCAAACCGCACTTCTTTCCATTATGATAATCTCTTGCACTGTTGATACGACCAGATGAATATGATTGCTCATCAGGCATCAGGCATCACGCATGCAATAGTAAACCTTTGCCCTGCTGGCAATGACGAATACTGTCCAGACTCGGTATTCTTTTCTTGTAAATGCATCTATTGGAGGGTTAACAGCTTTTTCAAAGCTGATCCTGAGTCCCAGACATCAGGACATCCGTCGAAGTTTTTTTATTTATTGATTTTGAAGATGCTGTTATGCATACCCCATGCAATCGGGCTTTTATTTTGTTACGCACACTAACGCAGGCTGAGATCATCTACTATCTGAGGCTGTATTTTCGCTTGCAAAAGCTGGTGTGTTCCATTATCTTTGGATTGCAATTGAAACCAATGAACCCTGTAAATATTTAAATCCCTTTGAGCCCCTTCTACTGTAAGCAATTTTTATTTCACTTCGTCTGTATTTTTTGTTTAATTAATATTGTTTCCGCCCAGACATACAGTGGCCCGGTAATTATTGCTACTTCAAAATGGGCCACCTCTGATATGATAGTTGACTCCGGAGGAGATATTTTTTTCTGCGGTTATCAAAATCTCCCGGGAAGTTTTGATGGCAGGATATATAAAGTTAAAAAAACACCGACGGGCTACGACCCAAATCCGGTTCTTATTGCTTCTGGCCTGGGAGGAGTATGGGATCTGGTAATGGACCAAAATAGAAATCTGTTTTGTTTAGACTCTTATAATGGAAAGATCTTTAAGATAAGTTATACAGGAGGTGGCAACTATAGTAGTATTCCCGTTTCAATAACAACAATTCCATCGCCTAACTGTATGGGTCTTGCTATAAATAAAACAAATGGAAATCTATACTTTGTTCATAATGTTTCAGGCAACATATATGAAATCGCAAATACCGGCGGAGTGTATAGCACTACCCCAATTGTGATTGCTACAGGAATAGGGTCGCTTTCTGACATTACTATTGATAATGCAGAAAACCTCTACATAGTATCAGAATTTTATGGAAAATTACATAGCCTATCCAAGGTAAACGGCGTATACAGTACAGTTCCTTCACTATTAGTTTCAGGACTTAGCCACCCCACCGGTATTACTATTGACAATTGCGGCAATCTTTTTATATGCAACCAGGGTAACTTTACCATAACTGAAATCGTAAAGACAGGCAATACTTATAATCCTTCCCCAGTATTTATTACATCGGGAATCATTTATCCCCAGGGTATCGCTGTTGATAGGGAAGGTAACCTGTTTTCTAATAATACCACTGTTGCTGATATTTATTTCGTGAAAAAGAATAACCCGCAGGTCAGTATTTCAACCCCCACTCTGCAAGTGTGTGCAAATAGCAATGTTGTCTTCACGGCCTCTGTTTCTAATACAGGTGTCGAAACTTTCCAATATCAATGGAAAAAAAATGGAATTGATGTCGGTGCCAATACTCCTGCCTATTCCGACAATGCCTTAAACAATAATGATATTATTTCCTGTGATCTGATAGGTATATCAAGTTGCTTTGTTGAGACCAGCGATAGTTTGCAAATGCTAATCACCACTTCGCAGCCACTTTCCATTTTAATTAATTCAAACGTCACTTCAGTTTGTATGGGAGCCACGGTGTTGTTTAATGCAATAACGCCAGCTCCAAATAATTCCACCAGTTTTCAATGGAAAAAGAATGGCGTGAATGTGGGAACGAATACTACTACATATTCTGATAATAATTTGAATAACGGAGATATCATCAATTGCGTTCTTACATCAAGGAGTAATTGTTTATTAACGACCACGGCCAATAGCAATAGTATTGTAATAACTCTTCTACCCAAACCGGTTGTTTCGCTTGATAAATCAACAAGTTTATGTACAGACGGCACCAGGCAACTTGATGCAGGAAATTTCAAAACATACTTATGGAGCGATGGAAGTGTACAGAGAACTCTTTCGATAAATAATTTTGGAACATACTATGTCACTGTGACAGATAACAATGGATGTACGGCGAGTGATACGGCAAAAATTACAACCTTATTACCCTCGCCTGCTGCTTTTTTACCACCTGATACTTCAATCTGCCTATTTGAGAATTTGGAATTAGGATCGTTAAGGCCTTATAACGGTTATTTATGGAACACTAATTCAGCAGCACCATCAATCAGCATAACGTCGCCTGGTTTGTATTGGCTGGAAGTTTTAGACAATAATAACTGCAAAGGAAGGGACAGTATTTTAGTAAATCCGAAACAATGTATGACAGGGTTTTACATTCCTTCTGGTTTTACTCCGAATAGTGATGGTAAAAATGACAAGTTTAGACCTTTATTGTCTGGCAACATAAAGCTATACAAGTTTACTATTTACAATCGTTGGGGCCAGGTAGTTTTTCAAACAACTGAGATCAGTAAAGGTTGGGATGGAACATTTAGTGGTAATAACCAGGATTCAAATGTTTTTATCTGGAAGTGCACATATCAATTAGAGGGTGAAAAAACAAAAATGGAGAAAGGAACTGTAATGCTTATCAGATGATACCGGCAAGCCCGGGACGGAAAAACCTGCTTATCAAAGAACTTCACATTCCCTTCACCGAAACTGAAGTACCGGTCGCCCGAGATCAAGCATGATAAACGGGGTTATGCAGTAAGTCTTTCACATTGTAAAAGTATCTGTTTTGGATATTTGTTGTTATCCCGGTAATGCGAGTATTCTTTTATGTCGTCGCAGAATACTGAGCTCTGAACTTGTCAAAGAGTCGAAAGTATCTTCCACCACCAGGCTTTTTAAGTTTCTAAAATAATGAATTTGTATAGTTGCTGAACCAATCAGATGCCATCTGCTTTAGGAAAGCCGGCCTTAGTTTGCAGCCTAGACCAATCCCGGAAATTCTCAAAAAGCCTTTTTCCCTTTTGCCTTTGCTTCCTCTACATAACCATTAAAGGAAATACTCTGACGGTTTGTACTTATAACCTGGAGGGTAGCTGTGCCGTTATTAAAAACCTCCAGGAATAATTGCTGTACTTCCGGAGCGTCTTTTGGTCTAATGGTTATTTCCCATCACTTTTCATCTTTCACCGGGTTGTATTCAAACTTCGGTGAAGTGAATTTAATTCCTCCTTCTGATGGATTAATAGGTGCAACATAAGCACGGCCAAAGTATGGCAGGTAAGAAATTATTGTATCTCTTGAAACGGTGAGATCATACTCGGATGTTAGTTGACGACTGACACTATTTTGCGGATTAACCGTTCGGGCCTTGAAAATATAATTCCGGGATTCAATCATTGTGTTAACCTCATCTGGTTTTTTATTCTGTGCTTTTATTATTGATGACCCTGCCATTACACTTGCTGCAAAGAGCAGGAAAACTTTTATATTTTTCATGACGTTTTTATTTTTAATATGATAAGAACGTCAGAAAATGTGCCAATAAAAAGAGAGGGAGTGTTAATTTCTGATAGCTGAGTTTTCTTCCACCACCAGATTTTTTTGAATCTCGCAGGCGTACTGAAGGGTTTGTATTTATTCGTGTGGTGGGTGGAGGGCAAACACCAGCATGGCGTAAAATCATCTGCCTTTATTATGGCATAAGAATTTTGATATCGCTTATATCAGTCGAATTATTTGGTCTGCTCCTTCGGGAATGGCTCAAGATTTTTTATACTCTTTATTAATTTGAAAAAAGGAACACTAACGACAACGGGGAAGCAGGTTAATCAGATTTTCCATATTTTTAATCACCCCTTTCTTAAATAAGTACCTGTTTATGACAAAAATACTATTACCTGCAGCAACAATTACTTGCGGACTTTGCATACTGATCATGTCTTGCGGAAAACATATCTATATGATGAAGACGAGCGAAATAAATGATTATGCAGTCAACGCAAGAGAAGTCCGTCCTCATGTATTTGTAGTATATGAAAACGGCGATACCGTCAAAGGCACCATTTTAAAAAAACACCACAATATCCTAAATGGCAAAGATGCGTGGGCTCTTGATGGAAAAGATATACCATTGGAGCATATACATTCATACCAGGACGAGTATGGGTACAGGTTGGGGCGTTATTCAAGGTTGCTAAAGGGAAAGTTGAGTCTTTATTTATACCAGGTAGATAATTCCCGGCTTGTTTCTCATTACAAGGAAAGTTCGAAAACATTTGTTGCAGAAATGAGCGGCGGTACAGAAACTACTTTTTATATGGGCATTAATGAAGATATTCAATTGATCACTTATAGTTCATTGACCCAAATGATGAAGAATTGCCAGCCTGCAATAACGCAAATAGATGCAGAATTCGGAACCGGCGTATGGAGGAAAAAACCTTCTTATGGTATTAATGATTACAGGGCTTTGATCAGGATAATCAATATCTATAATAAATGTAATTGAATTCTCAATCGAATTATTTTGTTCTTATATTTTTGAAACTGATTTCAATAAGCAGTTTTTCCTGTCTCTTCGGAACAAACTAAACATAACCCTGCCGGCAGGCCCCAACCGGGGCATGTTACTTTTGTTTACTGAACACTGCTTAAGCGGAAAAAGTCTTCATGGCAACAGTATAAGATGTAATACTAGGGCAGAACGGCGGCAACCTTCATTTACTGTTCTGTAATTTTCAAAAGCTTATTTTCTGATGTGTTTGTTACAAATACTACTCCATTGCTATCAACTGCCACTCCATATGGCCCAAAGAAATTTGCATCCACGGTATAAGAACTTACATTAGCCAGATAAGTAGTCACAATACCCGCAGCATTAATTTTCCTGATGGCATTATTCTTCACATCGGCGATATAAATATTTCCGTTATTGTCTACAGCAATGCTTGATGGATTATGGAAAGTTGCCGTTGCACCAGGCCCATTATTAAATCCTGAAACATTCCAAACACCGGCAACAGTAGTTACAGTGCCTGATGGGGTAATTTTGCTGATAAGTTGAGTTCCCCTGTCACACACATACATATTTCCGGCGTTATCTAATGTAACATCATAAATATCCCTGAAACTACCAGTACTACCTAAATCTGTTATAAGACCTGCCGGTGATATTTTTCGCACCGCTGTTATACTCGGAGATGCCAGGTATATAAAACCCTGTGCATCGACAGCAATACCGGTCGGTTGAATAACGCCTGATGATAAAAAGGTGGTAACAACACCTTCGGGTGTGATCTTGCGGACATTATTGTTATCAAAGTCAGCTGCATAAACATTCCCTGCAACATCTGTAGCCACATCATACACATAGTCAAATAAGGCATTAGAGCCTGTTCCATTTACGTTACCGTATACCTGATATTTTCCTGCCAGGGTTGTAACGACACCCGGTGTTGTTACTTTTCTTATCGTGGCACCAGCCAGGTCTGCAATATAAATATTCCCCGAAGCGTCGATAGCCAGCCCGGTAGGTAAAGCAAAAGATGCATTGGTACCGACACCATTGGCAGATCCTACAAAACCTGAACCGGCGATCACTGTTGCTACAGTGGATGGCTCATAGGTAAACAGTGGTCCGTTTACGGTAATACCATTTAATTTTACGGATACATTGCCTGTTCCGGCACCCACCGGAACTTTGGCCAGGATACTTGTGATGGTGACACTGATAATGGTGGCTTCAACACCATTAAAATAAACATTATTCAATGCGGAAGTGGGACTAAACCCGGTTCCCGTTATAGTCACCGTTGTATTTGCAGGCCCATGATCAGGACTTATGTTAGTAATGGCTAAAACTTCGGTTACCCGTTGGGTAATTGTGAGAGTTGCGTTGGCGTTACCCGTAGACGACACTATATTCATGGTTACAGTTCTGTTACTGCCCGTATTATTTTGTTCAAGAACTTTTACTATAATTCTTTTATTACCTGTGCCACTGGTAGCGTTTACTCCTATCCAGGATGGAGTTGAAGGTGAAAAAGAAATGCTCCACGCAGCATTGGATTGCAGGTAGAAGGAATCTGATGAATTAACGATGCCCGGCAATGACAAGCTTGAAATGTCTGTCTTCACAGTAACAACCGAAGATGGCGGGTTTGGTTCTGATGTCCTATTACATCCGGATAACAGAACGAGCGCCAGGAGCAGGAGGATTGATAAGAATTTCATAAGTAATTAGTACAAGATAAGAAAAATCCTTTGCGCCGTGGCGAATGTTTTCTTTCACCCGCCACCGATTTTTTTTGAATCCCGTAAGCATAATTAAGGGTTTTTATTTATTCGTGTGGTTGGTGGAGGACAAACCTGCCTACCGTCAGGCAAGAATCAACCACGACGTATTATTTTTATTTTACTGAATACCCGCCACGGCGGAAAACGTAAGGATGTGGTTTCGTAATTCTGCAGACTGTATCTGCATTGGAGCAGAAAGAGGCATTGGATGAAGATATGCTGGAGAAAGTAGCGAAGGCTTTGAAGATTACTCCAGATTCAATTAAATCATTTAGTGAAGAAAGTACAATCAATATTATATCCAACACTTTTAGTAGTGATGATACTTCAACAATGCATGCTGTCAATTATTATCCCACTTTTAATGCATTAGAAAAAATGATAGACTTATATGAGGCGTTACTTAAAAGTGAAAGAGAGAAGATTGCTTTGTTAGAGAAGATGATGGATAAGGAATAATTTATAACCAAGTCAAAGGTTAGCTTCAGCAATTATGCAGCATCTAAATACGTCTTTTATTTTTATTTTAACAGGGGTTGTTCTTGTAACCATCATTGATGCCGCAGGTTCAATATGTCACGCAAATTAAACTTTAGCTATGGCTACTTTTCAGTTCTATCTTTTTAGCTTATATATTTATCGGATATTTAATGTGGGAGAAGACAAACAGTATGCTGACTACAATGATTATTGTTATGCTGATTGGTTTTTATGATGGAACTGTTGGCTGGAAAATTTCTCAAAAACTACAGGCCAATTATGGACAGAAAAGTAAAGAATTAGTTTCTAAGGTTACCATCGCACACTCCATATTTACCGGAGTTATGTTTTCAATTATATATGGCTGGATAGGGATTTTTTTAGCCAGTTGGTAACAATTTTTTAAAGCTGGCTTGAGTCACAGACATCAGGACTGCGACTGATTTTTTTTATCTACCGAAAACACTACGGATAGCCTGAGAATATCATGAAGCTTCACAATTTAGAATTGATCCCTTTATTAATTTTTTAAAGCCTCCAAAGATTTTTCCAATTGTTTTGGTAATAAATCTCTACCGATGATCTTTCCTTGCCCATCAATTAAAAAGTTATCGGGTATTGTAGCGACACAATAGATAAGAGCAGCTTCATTGGCCCAACCTTTTAGATCACTTATATTGATCCATTTGAATTTCCCAGTTTTTATGAAATTTCCCCATTTTGATTCATCCTCGTCAAGAAAAATCGCAATAATTTCAAATCCAGTATTTTTATATTTCTCATACACTTCTTTAAAATAAGGCGCTTCCGCTCTGCATGGCCCACACCAGGAAGCCCAAAAAAGAAATAATACAGTTTTACCTTTATAATAATTTATGTTTACTTCTTTATTTTTTTCATCTTTCATACTGAAGGATGGAGCCTGGTCTCCAATTTTTACTTCTCTATATAGTCGAATGGATTTAAGAATAATCTCACCATTTTCAGAATTCTGTTGATCCTTGCTCAATTTCGCAAATAGTTTCAACGTTTCTTCGGTAGTAAAAGATTTGCTTCTTGTTTCAATTGACAATAAATTGCTGCTTATATATGAAGCTGGGTGGGAAACGATGAAATCAATTTTTTTCTTTTTAAGTTGCTGGTGCCGGATAGGTATAAAATCAAATGAAGAAGTATCAGCGCTTTTTGATTGATACGCCCGCTTCAATTGTGATTCAGCCATTTTCAGTTTATCTTGATCCTTTTTTATAAATTTCAAGAATTCAACATAATCATTTTGAGTCTGTGAGCCAATAAATTTTAAATTATCAAGATCTTCAAAAGACCCCCTGATTTGTATCCTCTTGTTTTCGATATAAAAAAGAAATTATTTTTTTTATCCGAAGATAATATTCCCAATCCTTCGAGGTCAATTGATTTTTTACTATACACAAAATTCAGCCTTCCATTTTTGCTGATTTGAGAGTCGATATAATTCCCATCAGTTAAATAAAACAGCTCATGATCAGGAAGATTATTAAGTGCGATGTCGATTTTTACTTTCTTATTTTGTGCGAACAAGGTCCCGGGTAATAGGATTAATAAATATTTAAAAAGAGTACAGAAATTAGATATTTTCATATTTCAAATATACGTATGTAATAAGGAAAACTTTTGAATAAGCTTTCAATCCTCCTGCCGGAAGAATACAAATATTCATCAGTGATATTTTATCTTACAGAAATAGATAATAGGCTCTCACATCGCCAGGAGTGATCTGCAGATCAGTGGTTGGCGGAGGAGAAACATTATGGGGTACCGTTTTATGCAGCTTTCGCTCATTTGGTGACCGTTACAGGAAAATATTTTACCCCTTAAAATTATTTTCAATTCCATCCGCTTCGCCTGGAAAGGATTCAGGGGTATACGCCGTAGCAGATGTTTGTCTTCCACCCGTTAATTATACCAATCTCTTCCGCCACGAATCTCCCCGCATAAACACTTTTGAGCCGATGTATGGGCCAACAGAATTAATTCTCTACCCTATTTCTTTCGTCCGTATTGTTTTCATCTACTTTTTTAAGATTAAATTTTCTACCAGAATTGAAATTATAAGTAAATGAAAGACTGAATGTGCGTGTCGACCTCTTTTGGTAAAAATCAATATGTGTTTTATTGTAATCGGTTACGATTTTATCTCTTAGGGTATTAAAAATATCGGAGCAGTAAAACCGTATTCGTCCTTTACTTTTTAATACCTTTCTTGTCAGCGCTATATCTGTAGTAAACAACCTGGCAATTTTGGAATTGGCGTTCACATAACCAGAGCGGTAGTCTCCGATAACATTAATATCAAGAAGGTTTTTTAGTGTGATAGTATGTACTGACTTACCTGAAAAAGTAGTTTGCTTAATCTTGAAATCATTGATTTGGTACGATAAAGAAAAAACAGAAAAGCTATTGTTGATTTCCCAGTTTTTGAGAACTTTTACAGGAAAACTTCCATTGAACCCATACTCCGTGCTATTATCAAAATTCTGGGACTGATATTCAATTATATTATCGACAATAGGATTTGCCAGTTCACCGATTATATTTTTTGTTTTTGAAAAATAAATCCCACCCATGTAATTATTCCGGAAGGTAGCCCCCAGTTCAATTTTATGTGCGTATTGCGGTAACAGGTTTGGATTGCCTATTGATATGGTATAATCGTCGAATTGTAAACGGTAAGGATTGAGACTGCTGAAAGAGGGACGTTCAAGCCGTCTTGAATAGTTTATATAAGCTGAATTACCTTTTGCTTCGTTTAACGATTGCAGAATAAAAACAGAAGGAAATAATCCAAAATATTGTCTTTTGAATTTTTCATTCGATGTAAAGGAGTTTCCTCTTACATAAGTTTCTTCTACTCTTAAACCCGCCTTAAAGCTTGTATTGCCCGCTGTCTTTTCAAAAGAACCGTAAACCATTAACAGCTCTTCGTTATAAATAAAATGATTGCTGGCTGGTTCATTTCTTATCCAGTTATTATTAATAAAATCTTCCCGTAACAGGGTATTGTTTCTTTTTACAGAAGTGTATTTAACACCGGCTTTTAGTTCTGCATGGTTACGAAAAGGTTGGGTATAATCGGTTTGAATACTGTAGATATTAGTACTGGTAGGGCTGTTGTTTCTGTATGTTGAATTACGGGCAGGATCATCGTAAATCGAAAGAAAACTATTGAGTTCTCTTTTTTGACTGGCAGTATAATCAGCGATCAACTTCAGAAGAGTACCCATACTGTTCAGTTTCCAAGAATAGTTTAAGGTAGCACTGTTGAGCGAAGGCTTCCTTATCCACCCGGAGTACGCTTTTCCCATTGTGTTTCGGGTGGCGGATTGGTAGACAATATTCGTTTCGAACGATTGCACGAGCTGGTTGGCATTTCCCATTACTTGTATACCCAGAGATTGGTTGGCGCTCAGGTCATATACAAGGCCGGTCCTGTATTGCTGTCTCGTATTATTATTGTTTCTTGCTGTATAACTATTATAGGTGCTTGTGTCGGGATACACAATATCAGTAATGGCAAAATAAAAACTTCTGTCTTTTGTGTAAGAATAACTGCCAAACAGCAGCAGTTTTTTTATTTTGTAGTCCAAGGAGGCGCCGATGGTATTGAGCGGTTTTTTTCCCTGTTGAGTATAGCGTGAATAAACAGATCCGTTTAGTCCTGTTTTTCTATTTTTTTTCAAAATGATATGAATAATGCCGCCGGTGCCTGATGCTTCAAATTCAGCAGGCGGGGTGTGTATGACTTCAATACGGCTGATATCTTCCGGTTTAAGTGTCCGCAGGTATTCGGACAGTTCATCTTCTGACATACGCAACACTACATCATTGACCATTACCAGTACAGGCTGATTGCCACGAATACGTATCCGTCCATTATTATCTACCCATACCCCCGGTGATTTCTGCAGCACATCCAGGCCAGAATTGCTATTTACGAGGAAACCATTTTCTACATTAATAATATAGCGGTCCGCTTTTCTCGTAATCAGCGGTTTTGTGGCTGCAACGGTTACATTATTCAGCGCCACCTCCTCTTCCCGCAACACAATTTTGAAGCTATTGGTATCCGGGTAAATAAAATCTTTAAGGGAAGGCCGATAACCGATTGTGGAGAATTTAAGAGAATATTTGGTACCTGTTAAGTATTGATAGGAAAGCAGGAAGGTTCCCTGCTCGTCTGAAGCTGTAGTCAATAAAAGACTGCTATCCTGGAACAGGGCAACGGAAACAAAAGGGATAGGTTTATTCCGGACATTGCTTACATGACCCGTAATTTTCGTTTGTCCATATAGGATACTTGCAAGGGAACAGTATAGTAGGGATAAGGTAAGGTGCTTTAAAAGCATAAACAAATATATCTAATTTCTTGGTTGCTTAATTGGATTCGGATATCGGCGGCTGCCGATCGACCAAACAGAGGTTTTCTGATTAAAAGTGGCCTGTAAAGAATGTAAACAAGTTTATACCAAACTTGTTTACATTCTCTGTTTTGCATTATACAAAACAAGATTTAAAGATTCATCGTTATACATTTTCATTTGAAGTGACGATAGTGAAATGCGTATTTTGAAAAATGAAATTGAATATTTTTTTGTGATTTCAGAATCCCACTTAAAATTGCAATATCGAATTTCTGTATCCGCAAACTTCCAGTTTGTGTTTTGCCCTGAAAATAACATTTAACTTTATTGTGTTTCATTCTTCCGCACGAGTCGGTGAAGATTTCGATTGAGATATTCTATATTACTAAACTTTGCGTTTGGTCAATCAGCTGTGTAATCGATAAAGTGTTCCGTACAAAACCCCTGGAATTCTTTGGCAAATCGGTTAACTCTTCTTTTTTCGCCGCCAAATATTGATGGTATTAGAATTTGTTCTTCTGCTCCTCCTGTAATCACCTCGATTTTTATTGCTCCATTTTCAGATTCCGTGGTATCTACCCGAATAAAGACCATGTAATTGTTTTTATTGAAAAAACTATTGTCTTCGAAGACCCTTACAAAGCAGCCTTTGTAATTGCTTTCTTAAGCGTAGCAATGAGTCTTTATCTATTCGAATGGTTAGCGAAAAACACCAATCATGGCGTGTTATCTTTTATTTTATTGAACACCCGCAACGGCGGAAGTTTTTGGATCATGGTTTATACGGATGCCTGAAGCATTTCGTTATTTAAACTTTCTATACTTTTATTTTATCTTTTTCAGCGCCAGCATTTTTTGAAAAGAGATGACTGATCTTATTTGCTAATTCTGATAACTTTTTTTTCATGTTTTCGACATCGAAAAGCGGTTCCCCGGGCTTCTCCTTTTTTTGCTTCCAAATAAGAACAATTAATAAAATAGCATTCAATAAACATAGTGTCACGATCCAATTATAAAGTTCATTCCCATGAATAAAGAATAAGATCACCGGGGCGGATATTACCAGTAATGAAAAAAGAATCAACAAAATTCTCTTCAGGAAAATAAAGTTCACCAAAATTGCAAACCCTATTACAAACAGGAGTTCAAATAAACCACCATCAAAAAAAAGCTCCATAAAAATGAATTTTGTAAAAGTTAAGAGCCCGGAAAACAAGATTCCTGATCCTTGACCCTTAACTCAAAAAATAAAGATCATCTATCGTATGCTTCGCTATACTTCATCTGCACGGCCAAATATTGTAAGGTTAGGTGTTGCGTCGGATGAACCGGCGCCACTTTGTAATGAATAACCGGTGGCACAAAAAAGTTTGGCATTTGCAAAATTCCTTCTGACCGTTAAATAATCTCCCCACTTATTATCTGCCGGGCCACGGGTGCTTGTGAATGTAACCCGCTGCCGGCGTGTACCGGTAAGAATGCCTACAATATGTGTTGGGAATTTTGGACCACCCCCGATCATATAAGAAGCGCCGACCTCATTATTTATATTGGTTGCCAATCCCGCATAAGAAAAAGCGTAATCGGGATTCCATAGATTTATGTTTTCAATTAACGTCATCGTCGTGGCATTGATGCGGGCTATCTGTATAAATGGATGAGGCCGGGCATTGGCTCCTCCTTTGGCTGAACCCCATGCGAACCAAAGTTCATTACCAGCCAATGTTGCCCCGGTATGACGGCCATCTGCCCGTTGCAACCAATTACGACCATCAGGGGTGGTTGAACTATATCCTGTACCGGCCCATGATGCAACAGTGATATTCGTTGAAGTTGGTGATGCACTTGCTTCATTCCATTTAAATACACGGAGAGAACTTGTGTTATTATGCGAAACAAAAAAAGCAGTGGTACCGCAATTTTGTGCTACCCGAAGACTCGGATGCGTTGTAGATACAGACCGGGTTGCACTCAGGGTTCCGGAAGTAAAACTTGATAGCCTGATCCTGACTACTGCTGAAGCCTGCCATGTGCCACCCTGGAAACAATTACTGGTCATGTATAACATATTTTTTCCATCAGCCAGGTCGGGAAAGTCAAGCCAGATACCAGCGGTAAGACCAAGCATTGCAGGCGTGATATCAAAAAATTTCCAATTACCTGTTTTTACTTTTGCTGTTGTAGCATATGCAATGCGTTGAATATTCTTGCCTGAAGTATCTCTTGAGTATTGAAGTAACCAGATAAAAGTGTCAATACTTTTGATATAGTGAACAACCTGGTCACAGCAAAAGCTCATTCCCGGTGGATCTGGAAATGTTGAGAAAGGATCAATGAATTTGAAAGTGGTACCACCATTAAGTGATACTGCCGCAAACCAATTACCTGTATAAAATATCACGTCGCCGTTTTTAGCAGCACTCGGTTCACAAACATGTGATGCAGTGTCCATGGTGGCTACATCGTTTAGCTGTACATTTTTTACCAGGGTAAGAGTATCAGTTGGCGTTAGTGGTACTGTCATAGCATTAGCCATTTCTCTTGGTCTGGGCATGTCTTCAAACGATAAAGCCATTGTTGGTATACGATCTATTATTTTTTTGCCTTTCGGGACTTTAGGTAAAACTTTGCGAGGATGAATTTCATCTTTCTTCCTGGCAAGTGAAAATTTGGAAGCTTTAGACTGATACTTGATCTTGACCTCAGTGGCTTTCTGAGATTTTAATTTTTCTGTTGCAAAGTTTGAAGATGCTGCAAATGGTCGTGGCGATTTGATCTTGATATCAGGAGCATTTTCAACATTCTTTTTTGAAGTTGTTTTGCGGGATGTGCTTGATCCCTTTTTTTTAGTAGGCATAATGATTCCCTCCTTTTTATTAGTTAATAATAAATGATCGCTGAAAAAAAATAATGATGTATCAGCATCACAATTGATAACTACTAATCAATGCTACTAAATCAAAAATGCCTCAACGGCTTCACCGAATCATTGGGAGGGATTGATCTAATCAGGGTCAACCGGGGGTGTTGGAGTGTTATCCGGTATTTTTTTGCCTTCAGTTACAGGTGGTATAACCTGGCGGGGATGAATCTTTTTGTCTGGTAAAGGTAAGGGGGGTAATGAATGAAAGGAAATTTTCTTTTTCTTAGAAGTCTGTTTGGGCATCTCTCCTGATGACATTGAATCAGGACACTCCTCTTTATTTTTTGAGTTTTTTTTCTGTGCCATTCCCTTCATTTTACCGTTTTAAATATACAAATTTCAAGCCGGTATAATTGTAGCAATTAATTATGAATGAAATACAGGGGAAACATTCAGAATTCATAATTCAGCGTTCTTCATTATCTTAAAGATTTAATTTCTTCATCTCAGACACAACATAATCGCAAGCCCTTTCTCTCAGCGCCATATAAGTCAAGGACAGATACAGGCATGCCCTGAGCTAATACAGGATCCATCAGTAACAAACACATTGGGTGTTTCATGCATTTGGTTCCATTTATTCAACACTAAGGTTTTCGGGTCATGGCCAAAAAAAACATTTCAGTTATTTGCTAACAAACTCCCCCATCAACCGCATCACCTCCGCTCCTTCTTCTCCACTACAGGGATTAGCTGCCTGGCCTAAAAAGTACTGCACCGTTTTTTCAATCATCGGTTGCTGTACATGGGGCAACGGGTCAAAAGGAATAGTTGTTTGATTGCCATTGATAGTAAGCCAGACCGTAGTGCCACTAAAAACATTGAAACCTATTTTGCCTTTGCTCCCGATGATTTCACAATAGTCTGCAGGTGCCGGCGCATTGAAACACCAGGCGCCGTTAAAAGCCACCCCATTTTTAAATAAAATATTTCCGGCTACCATATCATCCGCCGCATACTGGCCGCCCTGGCTGGCGGCGATGCCCGTTACTTTTTGCACCGGGCCAAAGAAATAATACATGAGGTCGAGCTGGTGCGGCGCCAGGTCATGAAAAAGACCACCACCAGCAATAGTAGGATCAACCCGCCAGCGGTTACCGGGGAGAGACAGTTCTTCCGCAGTCAATGGTGGTTTATAAAACTCAAGCCGGGCCAGGCATATATCACCAATGGCATTATCGAGCAACAATTGTTTGATGTGTTTGAATAAAGGCTGTTCACGACGGTAATGTGCTACGGTAAGTTTTATACCGGCAGCAGCAGCGGCAGCCGCCATGTGTTGAGCAGCTTTATAAGTATGGGCCATTGGCTTTTCTACGTACACCGGTTTGCCGGCATGGAGAGCGGCGAGTGTATACTCCTCGTGTGAGGAAGGAGGCGTGGCGATGTAAATGGCGTTTACTCCAGGATCATTGATGAGTTTGTCTGCATCATCATACCAACGTGGCACCTTATGACGGCGGGCATAGTCTTTTGCTTTTTCTCCATCACGGCGCATAACAGCTACCAATAATGAATTGGCGACTTTATTGAAAGCAGGGCCGCTTTTAATTTCCGTTACATCGCCACAGCCGATAATGCCCCAGTTGATGTTGTGCATACATTAAGGTTTAAATATTGGTTAGCCACAGATTAACACGGATTAACACAGATGAATACAGTTTGTCGTTTGCCGGGATGACAAACTGTATTAAAGGTTAAGCTTCTTCATTTCTTTTACCGCATAATCGCAGGCTCTTGCTGTCAATGCCATGTATGTGAGTGATGGATTGAGGCAGGCGCTGGAGGTCATACACGAACCATCGGTAATAAATACGTTGGGCACTTCGTGCATCTGGTTCCATTTATTCAACACTGATGTTTTGGGATCATGGCCCATGCGGGCAATACCCATTTCATGATTGGCATTGCCGGGGAAAGAAAGTTTTCCATTCACTGCAATATTTTTAAATCCTGCTGCTTCCATGAGTTCTTTTGCCGATTTCTTAATATCCTCATGCATGACCTTCTCATTTTCTTTGAATTCACAATCTATCGTAATGATTGGTCTTCCCCAGTCATCTTTTTTATTGAGGTCAAGTGTAATACGGTTATCTGCATACGGAAGACATTCACCAAATGCAAACAAGTTCATTTGCCAGGGCCCCGGCTCTGATAACGCTTTTTTTAATTCGGCGCCAACAGGTGGTGCATCTCCCTGTTGCCGCCGTCTGTTGGCACTGCCACCAAATTGGTAGCCACGGAGAAAACCCGGTGTTTGCTCGTTTATATTTGCAAAGCGGGGAATATAAATAGAGGTTGGCCTGCGGCCATAATAATACATGTCTTCAAAACCTTCCACATCGGCCGATATACTGAGTCCTTTATGATGATCCATCAGGTTGCGTCCTACCTGGTCACTTCCATTGCCTAATCCATTGGGGAAACGGGAAGATGTTGAATTCAATAATATAAAAGCTGTGGCTACGGTAGATGCGTTGAGGAAAATGATACGGGCATAGAATTCTTCTGTTTGCTTTGTTTCTGTATCAATGATCTCTACACCAATCGCTTTTTGTTTTTGTTCATCATACAGCACCCGGTTCACCAGCGAATGTGGTCTTACGGTTAAATTACCGGTAGCATAGGCAGCCGGCATCGTACTGGCATTGGTACTGAAATAAGCACCAAACGGACAACCGCGGTGACAAAGATCACGGGCCATACATTGCCCCCTTCCCTTTACAGGTTGCGTAAGATTAGCCGTTCTGCCGATGATCACTTTACGGTCATCATATTTTGCTTCGATCTTTTGTTTAAAAAATTTTTCTACCGCGTTCATTTCAAAAGGCGGCTGAAATTTTCCATCGGGCAAATGAGCTAATCCATCTGCATTACCACTTACACCAATAAAAGATTCTACATAATCATACCAGGGAGCAAGATCTTTATACCGTATCGGCCAGTCTATGCCGTGACCATCTTTGAGATTGGCTTCAAAGTAAAGATCACTCCAGCGGTAAGTGGCCCTGGCCCATAACAATGAACGGCCACCCACAATATCGCCCCGTATCCAGTCAAAACGCTTTGTTTCGGCATACGGATTTTCCTGGTCATTGATATAAAAATGTTTGTTGTCTTCTTTGTACGAGTAATGGCGGCTCTGTACAAAATTTCGTTGTTTGTCTTCCTGTGTCAGGTTTAGACGATGTTTGAATTCCCACGTAGGTGTGGTAGCCGTTGGATAGTCTTTAATATGTTCAACGTTGCGGCCACGTTCGAGCACCAGCACTTTTAATCCTTTTTCGCAAAGTTCTTTAGCGGCCCATCCGCCACTGATACCAGAGCCAACGATGATGGCATCGTAGGTGTTTTGTTTTTTAGGGTCACCGGGCATGAAGAAAGTTTGTGGTTTATAGTTTAAAATTATTTACAGCAGTTGCACTTATTAATAAGTATGGTCTTTACATTTTTCACGAAACTAAATCACAAACCATAAAAAACTACAAAACACTAAAATGTTTTTTCATTGCGACCGGGTAATCAGCCAATGCTGTTTCTGGTGCTTCCAATTCGGGGTGCCATAACTTTTCCCATTCAAAACTGTAATAACCCTTGTAGCCTCCTTTTGATAATGCATCAATAGCCTCAAATATGGGAACCTCACCCTGTCCTACCCGGGTATATTGCAGTTTGCCTTCCACGAATTTTGCGTCTTTGATATGTGTATGATGTATATATTTTTTTAATTGCTGGTACACCGTCGCAGGAGATTCCTTTGTTATGGTCCACATATTGGCAATATCCCAGACCAGGCCCACATTGGGATGTGTTGCTGCCTGCATAATTTTTTCAAGGTCTTCTAACCTCACGAGATCGCCATGCGTTTCCATCAATACACGTACTTTTTTATCTTTTGCATAATCACCCAGTTCCACCAATCCTTTTGCAATAAGATCCATCGTTATTTTTTTATCCTGGTTTTTTGGAAGCAGGTTGGGGAATACACGGATATAAGGACAGTTTAATTGTTGTGCCAGGTCGATGTAAGTTCTGCCTTCTGCTAAATTCTTCTCCCGTTCTGCACCTTCTGCAAAATGCATAGTAGCAGAAGATCCGAGATCAACAAACCGGAGTCCTTTTTCCTTCATTATTTTAAGGGTGGCTTTCCTGTTTTCTTCATTACTGAATTCAGAACATTTAGTGAGATCGATCTGGCGCTGCAGGCCACGCAATTCTATCCCGGTATATCCATGCTGCACTGCAAAGTCTACAACCTGTGAAAAGGTCCAATCCGGGCAACCCAGTGTAGAAAATGCTAACAAGGGTTTATTTTTTTTAAGGTCAAAGGAAGTTCCGGTAACTATTGTTGCCAGGAGGACTGCTGATGTTTGTAAGAATTCTTTGCGGGTAGAAGTGTGCATAAAGAGCAAATTATGAATTATGAATATAGAATTAAGAATTGAAAGTAAACAATTCATATCCTGCCTGACAACAGGAAGGCTCATATACCAAACTTTTAACCCGGGCTTCATGTTTCGATTCAACACTTCTGTAAAGCAATCTCCCGAAGTAGAATTCTGCTCAAGTTGTATACATATTCATGAATTCTACTTATTTTATATCAGCTTTTATACTTCTCATTCACGTCACCTAAAAACCATTTATCATGTCAACACATCTCCTTATCCAACTCAAGCAACAGAAAAATGCCATCAGTTTAGACGCAGCCCGGAAGTATACCCATAACTGGCACCGGTTTATTAACACACTTTATAAGGGCCAGGATAAACATATGCCACATGGCATTTTTATCCCGATGACGGATCTCCGCGAATTAAGGAAGCTGCAAAAAAAAATTACACATATAAAGAAACATGGAGAAGAGGAACGGATCTATATTGTGGGCATCAGGGCCTATTATTGCCTGAAAACTAAAGTGATGGTTCCTCATCCTGTATCATCTGCGGATTATCCTGTCGAAGCCGTGCTGGTAGCTGTTTACCAAACCAATAAACGTGTGACGGGAAGCAAACATGAATATGATTACGATAAAGGTTATCCAACCTATGATCTTGTAGCGCCGGTTCCTTCTGTCAAAGATGAGAATGAACCGGGAGACGGAGGTGATTACTCTATCTATGATATTACGCAGCCCTGTCCCAATTTATGTGATACCGAAAGTCCATTGTATTAAAGCTGCTTTGAAGAAATAACAGTCACTGATTGATCCATTTGTATTTACAACAGCAGTATGAGACCGGAATATATTTTCATGAATGTGGTGGCACCTTCTTTTATTCTTGTGCCATTGATTACAGCGCTTATTCGTTACCAGTATCTTTCTGCAGCGGGCAGAGTGTTGTTTGTATACCTGGTGGTGGATGCCGTGGTGAGCATTCTCTCTTCTACCCTCGCCTATCATCATGTGCCGAATATGCCGTTGTACCACTTTGCCACTATTGTTGATACCGTTCTGTTGTTGTATTTTTTTTTGATGGTATTTGCAGAAAAGCGTTGGGCAAGGTATTTAATCGTATGCATGTTTGTGTTTCCACTGCTGGCTGTACTTAATCTTTTATTCCTGCAGCCTCTTTTTTCGTTTAACTCGTATATGCTTTCGCTCAAATCGATGCTGCTGATTGGTCTTTGTTTTTTATACTGGTGGTATTATGAACCGGTTGCCGGAAAAGCATGGAAGACCATTCCCCTGCATTGGATCATCAGCGGATTGTTGTTGTATTTTTCAAGCGTGTTTATTCTTTTTACTTTTTCTGATCTCATCATTTCTATTTCTTCGAGAAGCATTTCCATTGTATTGTGGAATATACACGCCGGTTTATCTGTTATTATGTACCTGCTGCTGGCAATTGGTTTATCTAAATACAAATCATGAACAGTCAATTATATATCCTGCTCATCATCAGTATTGCTGGCACAGGGCTGATCATTATCGGTTTTATTTTGGTGCAGGTGCATAACCAGAAAAAAATGCTGGAGAAACAACGGCAACTGGCAGCGGCTGAATTGAAACATCAGAAAGATTTACTGGAAGCAGTAATTACTTCGCAGGAAACGGAAAGGCAACGTATTGGCAGCGATCTGCATGATGAAGTGGGTACCGTATTATCTTCTTTACGGATACTGATTGAAAAATATGAATCTCCGGCGCAGGATGTTGCAAGCGAAGCATTCAACCTGCAATCGAAAGAGATGATTGACCGGGTGATCAGGAATGTACGACAGATTGCACATAACCTGTCGCCGCATATCAGTGGCGATCATGGTTTGTATGATGCATTGCAGGCATTGTGTGATGCAGTGAACCTGTCAAGCACTGTACGCATTGCAACATTGTTTGACGAAGATTCTATTCCTAAAAATCTGCCGGAAGCCACTGCCTTATCGCTTTACCGTGTGCTGGCCGAATTAATGAACAATACACTGAAGCATGCGGATGCAAAAAATATTACAATACGCATCGAAACAATGAACAACAAACTGCATGTTATGTATACCGATAACGGTATTGGTTTTTTATATGACAGTGTTGCAGTTTCTACGGGAATGGGTTTGCAGAATATTGAAAGCCGTATATCGGTTGTCGGAGGCACCTACAAGATCAATAGTTCGCCCGGAAAAGGAATGGAAGTAAGTTTATCAATACCACAACACCAGGTCAATTGAGTACATCATGAGCACGAACACGATCAAACTATCTATTGTTGATGACCAGCAACTATTTCTCCAGGGGCTTGCTTCTTTAATTAAGGATGTTAACGATTTTGAGCTTTTGCATATAGCTGAAACCGGGGAACAACTGCTGGATCAATTACATGAAACAACTGTATTACCCGATATTCTTTTGATGGATATGAAACTACCTAATATGAATGGTTTACAATTGAATGAGCAGTTGCATAAAATGTATCCATCCATTAAGGTTATTGCTGTTTCAATGTATGACCAGGAACGTATCATCTACCGGATGATTGAAGCAGGTGCCTGTGGTTACCTGGTAAAAAACTGCAGCAAGGAAGAACTGGTTACTGCTATTACCACTACTTACAAAGCTGGTTTCTATTTTAACTTCAGTACCATGCAGGCGATGCGCAATGCAGCAAAGTTTAAAAACCAGGCCTTACATAACATCAACAATATTCCTATTGAATTAACCCGCAGAGAAGAAGAAGTGCTGAAGCTGATTTGTAAGGAACTGACCAACGTCGAGATAGCTGCACAATTATTTTTAAGTTTACGAACTGTGGATGGTCACCGAAATAACCTGCTTGCAAAAACAGGCTGCAAGAATACCGCCGGCCTGGTGATTTTTGCAATCCGTTTTGGTATTTATGAAATAAGCTTATAACGCTGTTCCGTTCTTCTTTTCAATTAACCTGTCTATTTCTTTTCCCTTTCATGTTTACTGACATGTTGTTTTACCTGCAGGTAAATAAGCAGGCGTATTAACAAATATTCTATTTATCTCACACAGGCAAAAGTTACGGGTATAAGCAGGCTGAAATACCTGTTTTTAAAATCAGGTATTTCTATGCTGAAAAAAAGCTGAATACAGTATTTATTTTGATACATCATCAGAAGCTTCGATGGTACCAGCGGTGGATGCCGAAAAACCTTAACCGAGTAGGCAATAATCTTTAAAATATCAGACATGCCCACGTACAGAGTCTCCATCAGAAGACCTACAACCACCAATCCACTTGTTTGGGATTGGGCTGAAACAATAGTTAGAAACGATGCACAAACTGCTATTAACGACAGTTATCAAAATTGGGTTGATTCCGGGCCTAAACCTCCGCCACAACCACTTGTACAATGTGTAGCGCAAGCATTGCCGAAGACTGCTGCTAAAGAACAGTAGTAACCATAACCCGGCCCTGTCAACAAAGATTAAGCTGCACTTGCACACAATGTCACAACTATGAAAATTATACGGGGATGCCGAAAAACGTAAAGAGTAGGCAAAATATTTAAACTATACAATCATGGATAATCAGAATTTATTTTCGCAAACCTACCAGCAAATTATTTCTGGTGTTTTGGGTGGTGGCAATCCCAGCTTTCAAATGTTTGCCAACCCAATTGATTTTACCTGGCCGACTGCACCAACAGGCCAGGTGGCTGCACAAGCTTATGCTTTAATGAGCTGTGCACCTAAATATGAAGCAGTGGGTACTTTTAATTTTGGCGATGCTTCTTTCTTTGATGATTATAAGCAGGCATTAACCTTACTTACATTTAAGATGAGCCCCGCACAACAAAAAAACCTTAGCGATTTACTCAATGAAGTAACACAAGCCAGAAACGACGCAAGTGCAGTTGTAACAAATGCCACTACAGATTATCAAACTCAATTGTCGAACAACGGGGCTGCTGTTATGAACGCTATTTACCCACCTGACGGAACGTTTGCTACTTTTTTAAGTAAAACACATTGGCTGCAGGATATTAATAATGCCAATGCAACCGCTACTGCAAAAGGTCAGGCGTATTACGATTTAGTAAATCAACTTACTATTGACCCCAGTTTAAAAAATATTTTAGCTTTAATAGCTTTTCCTACTGGTCCGGTTTCAGGTGCAGCACCAGCAGGATGGACAAAGGTTGCAAACGCAGATGGTACTTTACAGTTTCAACCATATTTTGGTATCGATTCTTCCGGTCAAACGCTGTTACAAAATTTAACAGCAGGTTCGGCAGGAGGCTTTAGTGTTACGTTGGATGCCTCAAAATCACAACAGGATATGTCGAAACTATTTGCAGGTTTTGCAACATCAGTTGATGCATTTTTCTGGTCGGCAAAGGCTTCCGGTTCATGGCAAAAAACCAATATTTCCGAGTCGGATAATAGCGTTCAGGCTACCATTTCAGTTGCCAGTTCAACAACAATTCCTGTAAATATTGGGCCCTGGTACGATGGTGGATTTATGTCTAAACTTGCCAGAAATACAGCGGGATCAGGGTTTTCATTTTTACCTCCATGGCAAGCGCAGGGCGCAGGTGCTAATACAGTGTTTGGAGCAAATGGATTATTATCATGCAGGGTAAGAAGCCTTGTGGTCGTAACCGGGCTTAGTGTTAGTATTACAATGAAATCATCTACCTACAACGCTGTAGCATCTTCATGGCAGGCTGCAGCGGGACTAAGAATTGGCTGTTTTAGCTTTAACGGATATGCGGGAGGTAGCAATTTCAACGCAACTACTACGGGCAACTTAACAACTGTTACAATTAAGGATACTTCTACTGATCCCCAGATTATTGGTGCAGTTCTGGCTTTCCCGGGATTAGATGAAGCTTAATTAAGCTGCTGTAAAATCACAGGGTGCTTTCAAAACCCTGTGATTATTATAGCTATTGCCACAACTCTTTGCAACGGCTAATGTAAAATGATGTTTATGATAAGTTTTCGGGATTCCGTGGTAGATTTTCTTGAACAAAGCGAACAAAAGGATGTCGCAAGAAGCATTGTTCAAATTAATGCCCCATTGATGCAGGTACTGGCACCACCACTACTGTGGAACTGGGATATTCCACCAGCAGGACAAGCAGCATTTGAACAACTGGCTTTTTGTGATGCAATGCCGCAGTCTGCTAGCGGTCAATACTACGCAGCAAGTGCAAGGAGTTTTTCACTTGCGTACAACAGTTTTTTAAATTTAATTAATGCACAGGCTTTTCCTCTTCCCCGGGCATTAAACCAAAGTATCAATAATAATATTCCCCCTGGCAATGCTGCAAAAGGTTGGGTGCAATCTATGAACCTTGCCGGCCAGTTAGAATGGAAAAGAATGTGGAATGTTTCTCAGAATCCTGCAGCATGGTTGGCGGGTTTTGCACAGGGGCAACAAAAAAATGCTGCGGAGTGGATATTTAATGATCCGCAACTGAGTATTTCCATTGGAAATTCAGAAGTATTGCCAATAGTACCCACTACCCAGGTGAAACTTAGTGCAGAAGCCGTTGGCAGGATAGAAGTAAATCCAGGTATATGGTACGACAGCTCCATAGTAACTCTTGCGCAAAGCAACAAGTATTACTTAAAAGTATCTCCAACTGTTGTATTTGGTAATGCAGGGTTGATGAATTGCAGGATAGCTGAGTTTATTGTAGCATTAAAACCAAGTCCGTCAATCATAATTGATAAAGCCCTGATCAGCCAAAATACTGTTACCGGTATAAGCACAGCAGGTTTTTCATTTGCAGATAAAATTACTGCTCCAATTAATAATACATCAGTGGTGAAACATGTAGATTTTTCTTTGTCAGATGTTGGTGAAGGACAGGTGCAGGTATCAGGTACAATCAACGGGGCAGATAAAGATAATGTATTCATTGTTGCTGTTATTTTAGAATGTTATTCTATGACTTCACAAAATTGCATCACACAATGATTTGTAAAATTAAAAGCGTATTCCGAAAAGCATGAACAGAGTAGGAGTAAAATCTAAAATTTAAATACAATGAAATTTTATATTCAAAAAGAAGAAGATCTGCCTATAAACATAAGTGTGCAGACAGATAATGCCCAAACATTTGTATTGGTTCCAGAATCGCCACATGCTATTGAATCAACACATAATATTATAATAGTTCATGTTCCGGCAAATTTTACACGCCAGGTACATGGCAATAATGTAAGACCAATTGATGGGGGTATATATTTAGTAAGCCTTGAAGACAATGGCGATCTGAGTATCGGCTATATTGGCTCAGATTGATTTCATTATTCAATAGTCCAATGCTGATGTAATTAGCCAGAGCGGAACCTGGCAATCCTTCATGTGCTTCGATCAATGTTGTATTCGGATATCCCGTCCCAAGGGTAATAGCTATAACGATTCCATCAGAGTGATGATTGCACCTGGGATACCATCGAATAACATTGTAGAAATACCAAACATGGCTTATGCTCAACCGGGGATCAATAATTGCGGGCAATCTGGCTTTTAACCGATCGCCTTACGTTTTGTAAATATTAAATCAATCTAAAACTATTTAATTATGGCAGTCAATCTATTATATATGAACCAGGGCGGCGGTGGTGATTGGGGTGCACTTGCTTATGCTGATTATGATATTTTATGTCTTGCAGAAAGCAACGTTGAAAAAGAAAAATTTAGTGAGAGGTACAATAGCCTTACACAACCTCCCATGTCTGTGCAAATCAACAAACAATCCGGAAGGATCATAACGGGGGTCAAAGACATTGATGTAACAGCAGTGGAAGTGAGACCTATTCTTACTTTTCAAATTGTTACATTAACTGTAAGAGTAGTCTTTTTCCATTTTAAATCAGGTAATGAAAAATTTGCTACACAAGCGCTTGACACAGCAGTTACTCAATATAAAAAAATAATAAATAATGATTTGAGAACAGCAACTCTATGGATTGGTGATTATAACCGGGCTCAACTTGATCCCCTTACGTCAGTTTTTAAGGATTATCAACTACTCTGTAAGGGTGGAGGTATTTCCAAGTGGAGTCTTGACCGGGCTATCATAACCGGTAATTGGAATGGAAAGCCACCCGGTGCAGAGGAAGTTTCACGTTCATCGGATAATCAACATATCGGTATTAAAGTTTCTTTTAGTTAATAAATGAACATCGGTCATATCAAATTGGTAATCGCACTAAAATGGTTTTCGTTTCAAAATAGCAGCATAGAATTATTACCGTACAAGAGACAACGCAAGAATAGCTAACTGGTAGCAATAAGCTGGTTTAAAACATTTCTCAATATCTCCCTTCGACAAGCTCAGGGTAACAGACGTTCTTTGAAATCTAACCCGTTTTCATGTAAGGTTTCTTTTGCAATATCATAACCGGCATCAGCATGACGAATCACTCCCATACCCGGATCATTTCTCAATACTCTTTTCAATCGTTGCTCCGCATCATCTGTTCCATCGGCCACGATGACCATGCCTGCATGAATGCTATACCCCATACCTACTCCACCACCATGATGCAATGAAACCCAACTGGCGCCGCCAGCCGTATTCACCAACGCATTTAAGATAGGCCAGTCGGCAACAGCATCGCTGCCATCGAGCATGGCTTCAGTTTCCCGGTTGGGAGATGCAACACTGCCGGTATCCAAATGGTCGCGGCCAATAACGATCGGCGCTTTTACTTTGCCTGTTCTTACCAGTTCATTAAAAGTCAAACCTGCTTTTTCTCTTTCACCTTGTCCTAACCAGCAAATGCGAGCCGGCAATCCCTGGAATGCAATTTTTTCTTTGGCCATTGGTATCCAGCGTTGCAAAGATGTATTAGCAGGAAATAGTTTCAACATGAGTTCATCCGTAACAGCAATATCATTGGGATCGCCACTAAGTGCAGCCCAGCGGAAAGGCCCTTTGCCTTCGCAGAAAAGAGGTCTTATATAAGCAGGAACAAAACCAGGGAAGGAGAAACAGTCTAGTGTTGGAGAGTCAGGAGTCCGTTGCTGGTACTCATGTGCTCTTGCACGAAGATTGTTGCCATAATCAAAAGTGATTGTACCTCTTGCCTGTAATTCAATCATCAGTTCTACATGCCGGTGCATACTGGCATAAGCGAGTTCAAGATATTTATCCGGGCCCTGCTCCCGCATAATGCTGGCCTGTGTATTATTAATCGTATGTGGTATATAACCAATAAGCGGATCATGTGCCGACGTTTGATCCGTTAATGTATCGGGCACAATATTTCTTTCTATCAATTTTTCCAGCAAACAAACGGCATTGGTGAGTACAGCAATGGATATCGCTTCACCGTTTTGTTTGGCTTCGAGAGCACGGTCAATAGCATCATCTGCATTTTCAAAAAAAAGATCACAGTATTTTGTTTCTATTCTTTTTTGAATGCGCCAACGTTCCACTTCGGCAATGAGTGCTACACCTTCGTTCATGGTAATGGCGAGCGGTTGTGCACCACCCATACCTCCTAAACCTGCGGTAACATTTAAAGTGTGTTTTAATGTACCATTGAAATGTTTATCAGCTATTGCAGCATACGTTTCAAAAGTACCTTGTACAATTCCCTGTGAGCCGATATAAATCCATGAGCCGGCCGTCATCTGGCCATACATCATCAATCCTTTCTTTTCAAGCTCATCAAAATGTTTCCAGTTGGCCCAATTGGGTACGAGTTGTGAATTGCTTATTAAAACCCGGGGTGCATCTTTATGTGTTTTCAACATGCCAACAGGTTTACCGGATTGAATGAGTAATGATTCATCATTCTCCAATAGCTTGAGCGCTGCAATGATATTGTCAAGTGCTTCGAAGTTCCTGGCGGCTTTTCCTCTTCCTCCATACACGATCAGATCATCGGGACGTTCGGCTACTTCGGGATTGAGGTTGTTGAGTAGCATTCTTAATGCGGCTTCCTGTATCCAGCCTTTGCAGTTGAGTTTGCTGCCGGTTGGGGTTTTGTATTTGATGGCGTCGTAGCGTTGGGTTATTGTGTTCATATCGTTTGTTTTGTTTCTCGCAACGGCGCAGCGAATACAACAATACCGCTGCGTCTTTGCGTCGCTGCGAGAAAATTATATTTCGAAGTTTATAAAACTACTATTCAATTCTAGTTTTTATCTCACGCTGAGAACGCCGGGGACGCAGAGGTTTTTTCTCAGCGAACTCTGTGCTCTCTGCGTGAACACTATACTTCAAAGTTTATAAAGCTACTATTCAATTCTAGTTTTGTTTTACCGCAAAGTCGCTAAGCTAAATGCTAAGGTCGCAAAGTAATCTTAGGTGTCTTGGCGTATTCTCTCCGTCTTTGCGGTTAATTATACTTCAAAGTTTATAAAGCTACTATTCAATTCCACTTTTTTAGCAACAGCAAATTCATTTAGCTTCTCCACAAAAGAAAAATCTTTAATGATGCTGGCGACTTTGTTGATGTCATCTGCAAAAATCCGATCCTCGCCGGCAAAGCTGACCAATCGCCGCACCTGGTTATGTGCAAACTCCAATAATTCACTGCTCTTTAAGGGGCGACGAAATTCAATGGCCTGGCTTGCCGATAATAATTCGATGGCCAGTATGAATTCCAAATTGTCTAATACACGGTTTAATTTTCTGCCACTGATGCTGCCCATGCTCACATGATCTTCCTGCCCGAGTGAAGTGGGAATGCTATCGGCACTCGCGGGGAAACACAATGTTTTATTTTCTGTTACCAATGCAGCAGTTGTGTATTGCGGGATCATAAAGCCGCTGTTCAATCCCACATCTTTCATCAGCAACATAGGCAAACCCCATTTGCCTTCGAGCAATAAATAACAACGACGATCACTAATATTTCCTATTTCAGCAGCAGCGAAACAACAATAATCTAATGGCAATGCTAAAGGTTGTCCGTGAAAATTGCCGCCACTGATGGTATCGTTTGCATCGAAAATGATAGGATTATCCGTAACAGCATTTAATTCTATTTCTGTTAACTCTTTTAAATGTAACCACGCGTTGCGGCTGGCGCCATGCACCTGTGGCATGCAACGAAGTGAATAAGGATCCTGCACCCGGCCACAATCCACATGACTTTGCATAATGTCGGAGTTATTCAATAATAAACGTAACCGTTGTGCTACTAATTTATTGCCGGCGAATGGACGGAGCTGATGTAATCGTTCATCAAAGGGTGCTTTTGTTCCAGTTAATGCTTCCAAACTCATGGCTCCAATGATATCAGCTGCTTCCAAACAATTATGCATGCGCTGCACAGCTTTTACGGCAAAGGATAAAATGAATTGGGTGCCATTGATCAATGCTAATCCTTCTTTCGGTCCCAGTTGTATAGAAGATAAACCAGACTGTTGTAAGATATCCTGCGCCTTGTTCCTTGTGCCTTTATAAAACACTTCTCCCAAACCGATCAGCGGTAAAAACAAATGTGCCAATGGCGCCAGGTCACCACTTGCTCCTACGCTACCCTTTTCCGGTACTACAGGTATGACATCGTTATCGATATGCCAGAGAATTCTTTCGAGTGTTGATAATTGCACGCCACTATACCCCTGTGCCAATGCATGTACTTTTGTGATGAGCATGAGTTTCGCTACTTCTGCAGGTATAGGATCGCCCACTCCCACGCTATGGCTTTGTAAAATTTTATATTGTAGTGTGGCAGTATCTTCTTTGGAGATGGCCGTATTTGCTAAAATACCAAAGCCAGTATTGACACCATAAACCGTTCGGTTGTTATCAACGATCTCCTGCACATGCTGTTGACTGGTCTGTGTCTTTTGCCGTGCGGGTTTATTTAATACGCCTTTCAACTTTCCCCGGGCAAGGTTGATTGCAGTTCCGATCGTAAGCTGATCTATTCCGTAATTAAATGGTTGAGCCATAAGCAAGCTGTTCAGGACTGCAATTTATAACTAAGAGTTTAAAGGAGAAAAAGAGTACTGGGCCAAAGACAATCGCAGAGAACTGGAATTACACAGAGATATTTCGTGATTCTCCATTTTTCTTATATACTCAGTGAACTGATTTCAATTTAGGGTCTAAAAGAAAAATACGATAACCTGTTTTAAATAAGTGTTTACCTGTTGCAACGTTTGGCGGACTACTTATATCTTTATCAAAATTTTTCTATGCCCCGCCTTATCCTGTTGCTGCTTGCATTGTTTATTATTAGCTCCGCTTATGCACAATCTCTGAAAAAATACTCTATCAGCAACTCTGGTTGTTCGGTATATATGTATTGTGATGTAAAAGGTTTTATGACGGATTACAGCGAAGACTCTTCCCTGGTGTTTACAGGTGAATGTATCAATGCAGATGTCTTATATGGTGTTATCTGTGTGAAATTATTAAAACCTACGGATGATCTAGCTATTGCTGAAGAAGTGATGCTCTCCTACCTTGATTTTCTGAAAGCCGATTTTCATGTAAAAGATTCTGCTGGTTATGGAAGAGGCCACACTCTTCCCAAAAATGCAAATACCCGCGGCGTAATTGATTACTGGACCGATACGGAAGATCAAAAATGGAAAGTAAAAGCCTGGACCGATGGAAAATTTATTGCGGTATTGTATGGTCATAGTTTGAAAGAGTTGCCGGAAAGTAAACTGAATGTGTTTTTAGATAGTTTCCGGTTGCCGGGGATGTGAGGGAGGTGAATAGTGAATGGTGAGTAGTGAGATTCGGGGCCAGTAACGGTTTTTAACAAGAAGATTGTCCGCCATAAGAAATATCTATAAAAGCGTCCCGGTTTACACCGGGACGCTTTATTGTGAGCAATTGAACGATCACTCCGGGCCCTCAACAAACAACAGAAGGAAATTCTTTGCTGCTTCTTTGGTATTGGCGTTGAACATTCCCTAAGCCAGAAAGCGATTGGAACAAAATTTAATCTTTCTACAGAAAGAGTAAGACAGATTAAAGAAAAAGCCATTGACAAACTGGGAATGTGCGGGAATCCTAATTTGTTAAGGAGTTTTTTGTGTGCATGAACACGGTTTAAAAATGAAACCAGGTAACTACCAACTTACGTTCTGATCATCATCAGTTAGAAAAAACACTTAGCGTATCTAAATGTATTTTGATCGCATAAAGAAAAGTATTAATTTATAGGGGAAATTTCCTGGGGATATAACTAACTACTATTATTATAAACTGATCATGCATAATGATCCCTGTTCCGCATCATCAAAAACAAAAACAGGCGGAAAATTATTTATCGTTTATTGAAAAAGAAATTATTGATTTTTTATCTCGGGAGAAGATGATAACCTGACTTTTGAATATGTCTCAGACAGTGCTGATTCAATCAGATACAATGAAAAATATTTTAATTCTCTTTTTGCTCCTTCTTTTTATTTTCTCCTGCACTCATCACCAAGAGCAAAAGCCCCCAAATGTATTTGCACCAAAAATTGTTGAAGCCAAAGGTTATGTAGTCCCAAAAGATAGCATAGCAGAGCCAAAAATAATTCCGGTAGATGAAAGTAAACTTACTAAAACACCCGTCGGTAAACCTATTGTTATACCCGCCAACACCAATATACATATTGCGGGAAAGCCCAAAATTGTTCCGGCCGGAATACCCAAAGTTTGTATCCCGGGGCAAGACAGTTTCCTGCTACCCCAATCAATTCCTGCCATTGATAGCCCTTTTACAGCAGGAATGCCTGAAGTTGTTACTGCCAAAGATGCCGGTGTCAAAGATCAAAACCCTCAAAACTTTAGTAGTTTTAGTATACTGCAGGGCTTAAAGCATACCCAGATCAGGTGCTTGCTGCAGGACCAAATTGGAAACCTTTGGCTTGGTACTTATGGAGGAGGTGTAACAAAATACGATGGAAAATCCTTTACTCACTTTACCGAAAAAGAAGGCTTAAGTGATAATACAATTTTTAGTCTGTTACAGGACCAAAGCGGAAACCTTTGGTTTGGTACCCGTAGCGGAGGTGTAACAAAATATGATGGAAAATCCTTTACTCATTTTGCTAAAAAAGAGGGTTTAAGCAATCATACTATTTACAGTATTTTACAAGACAAAAATGGGAACATCTGGTTCACCACTGATGGCGATGGTGTATCGAAATACGATGGAAAATCCTTTACTCACTTTACTAAGAAAGAAGGTTTAAGCAATAATGACGTGTACTCTATTTTACAAGACAAAAATGGGAACATCTGGTTCGGCACCGATGGCGGTGGCGTATCAAAATACGATGGACAATCCTTTATTCACTTTACCGAAAAAGAAGGCTTAAGTAATAATGTAGTTTTCTCGATTTTACAAGACCGAAACGGAGATATATGGTTTGGCACTGAAGACGGTGTATCGAAATACGATGGAAAAACCTTTACTCATTTTACAGAAGAAGAAGGGTTAAGCAATAATATCGTTATGTCAATTTTAGAAGACCAGGACGAAAATCTATGGTTTGGCACTGATGGCGGAGGTGTATCGAAATACGATGGAAAAACCTTTACTCATTTTACTGAGAAAGAGGGGTTAAGCAATAACAGCGTTATGTCAATTTTACAAGACCGAAGTCGAAATCTTTGGCTGGGGACCTATGGTGGAGGCTTGTCAAAATATGATGGCGGAACGTTTACTCATTTTACTGAAAAAGATGGTTTAAACAATAAAATGGTTTTTTCAATTTTGGAAGACAAGAGCGGCAACATTTGGTTAGGTACGGATGGCGGAGGTGCCTCAAAATACGATAGGAAATCCTTTACTCATTTTACTGAAAAAGAGGGGTTAAGCAAAAACAGGGTTTTTGATATTTTAGAAGACAAGAGCGGAAATTTTTGGTTTGCCACCCAGGGGGGAGGCGCATCAAAATATGATGGTAAATTCTTTACACATTTTACCGAAAAAGAAGGTTTGAGCAGGGTAATCAATTGTCTTTTGCAGGACAATAGTGGGAACCTTTGGTTTGGCACGTTTAGGGATGGTGTAATAAAATACGATGGAAAATCCTTTACTCATTTTACGGTTAAAGAGGGCTTAAGCGATAACACGGTTTATAGCATTTTACAAGACAAAAGTGGAAACCTTTGGTTCGGCACTCATAGTGGGGGCGTGTCAAAATACGATGGGAGTTCCTTTACTCATTTTACTGTTAAAGAGGGATTAAGTAATAATAGGGTATTATCAATTTTGCAAGATCGAAACGGAGATATATGGTTCAGTACTTATGGAGGCGGCATATCAAAATATGATGGAAAGTACTTTACTCATTTCACAGAAAAAGAGGGATTAAACAGTAATACTGTTTTGAGCGCTTTACAAGACAAAGGAGGAAACCTATGGTTTGCCACACGTTTTGGATTAAACAAATTAACTCCTGCCAATCTCATCAAGTTATCTGGCAACACGAAAGTTCCGGCAAACAAGCTTGAAATTTCTGACCATGCCAATAACCTTTTGAATCATAATGTGACCGAAAATGTCTTCTTCAAATCATTCACTTATGAAGATGGGTTTTTAGGGATCGGTTGTATCAGAAATTCCATATGCGAAGACAAAAACGGCACCATCTGGATAGGTTGTAACGACAGGCTAACGGCCTATCACCCCGAAGGTGATGAAAGAGACACCATTGCTCCAGGCCTACAATTAACAAGCATAGAATTATTCAACGAGAGTATTGATTGGGGCCGTTTAAAAAATCGAAAAGACAGCAGCCTTGTTTTAGGCAACGGAGCAAAGATTGATAATTTTAAGTTTGAAGGATTAACGCGTTGGTATAACCTGCCCGAGAAATTAAGCCTGGCCTACAACAATAATTATCTCACATTTAATTATACCGGCATTAAACAAAAACAAAATAAAAAAGTAAAGTACCAATATAAATTAGAAGGTGCAGACGAAAACTGGAGCGCCATCACCGGCCACACACAAGCGGCTTATAGCACCCTGTCACCGGGTAGTTACATCTTTAAAGTTAGGGCAATGAACAGCGAAGGCTATTGGAGCAATGAATTTCATTATGCATTTACGATCCGGCCGCCCTGGTGGAAAACATGGTGGGCATATAGTTTATATTTTCTCGCCATCGCCGGGAGTATCGCCTATTATATTAAATGGCGTGAGAAGTTACTGAAGAAACGCCAGAAGAAACTGATAGAGCAGCATGACAAAGAGCATAAATTAAAAACAGAAGTAACGATACAGACGCAGGAAAAAGAAAGAAACGAACTGGGCAGAGAACTACATGATAATATTAACCAGATCCTGGTTACCGTAAAATTGTACCTGAGTATGGCCAAAACAAAAGAAGAGATACCGAAAGAGCTGGTCGGGCAAAGCTATGAATATGTGAATGTAGCCATCGAAGAGATCAGGAAACTGTCTCACACGCTGGTAGCTCCCTCCCTGGGCGATATTAGCCTGAAGGAAGCTTTACAGGAACTGGCGGATGACGCTAATTTGCTTAACCATCTACAGGTTCAGATCTCCGTAGATGAAAAGTATAATGAAAAAGGTATAGATAAAAACAAAGAACTCATGTTTTACCGCATTGTGCAGGAGCAGCTGAATAATATCATTAAATATGCAAAAGCGAAAAAAGCAGTGATTGGTTTAACAAAAGATGACAAAAACCTGGTTTTATCTGTGTCTGACGATGGCGTGGGTTTTGATACCGCACAAAAAAGCAGAGGCATAGGATTAAAGAATATCAGCAACCGTGTGGAATTTTATTCGGGCAGCATAAACATTGCTTCTGCTCCCGGAAAAGGGTGCAAGCTTGAAGTGTGTATACCCGATTAACAAACAAATCCATCTTCGGGTAATAACTGCGGGTAGTATTTTTGTGTAGCTTTTTAGCAGTAATTACTTAGTTTTTGAAATTCAAAGCCGCTGAACCTTCCAGGTTCATGTGTTCTTATTAGTTTTACCTCTTAATCCTGACCCTCTATCATGTCCTTCTGTTCATGATGGGATACGGATTGGCAAATCTCTGACAGTGGTGATGAATTCAGAACAAACCCTATTATGAAAAAACAAATCAACATTCTAATTGCTGATGATAACCAAATCATGCGGCAATCTTTGAAGCTGCTTATTTCCGAAATGGAAAATGCTGTTCTAACGGGAGAAGCTACAAACGGGGAAGATGCCATAGCTTTGGCTGCGAAACTTTTGCCCGACGTCATCCTGATGGACGTTAATATGTCACCTGTCAATGGATTTGAAGCCACCCGTAAAATATTGATAGAAACCCCGGATGCAAAAATCATCGGGGTTTCCTTACACCAGCGACCTTTGTATACCCGAAATATGCTGAGCCTGGGTGCAAAAGGTTATGTAGCTAAAAGTGCACCCCACCAGGAAGTTATTGAGGCGATTAACACAGTGGCTTCAGGAGGGAAATATGTCAGCAAAGACATCGAAGAATAAGGTCTGAATTAGGGTTACAAGACTCAATAGTTTATAACAAAGAACAACTGATCCCGAAATTCCTAACCCCTGCATTTACCGCTACGGAAATCAATATAATAAATATCCAATGCCTGCGAATACAATATGTAAACCGTAGCACTCATAAAAATATAAAAAGCGAGAAAAATTTCTCGCTTTGTGTGATCCGGATTGGATTCAAACCAATGACCTATTGCTTAGAAGGCAATTGCTCTATTCAACTGAGCTACCGGACCTCAGTATTAAAGAGCGGCAAAGATAATTTTTTTTAGCTTGCAGCCAAAGGCAATTAATAATGGATGTAAAAATAGAACCGGGCTGGAAAGAAATATTAAAAGATGAGTTTTCAAAACCTTATTTTCAACAGATCGTATTGCACCTGAAAACAGAGAAATCGCAGCACAAGGTGATCTATCCTCCGGGTCCACTTATCTTCAATGCCTTTAATACTACCCCGATCGATAAAGTAAAAGTGGTGATACTGGGACAGGATCCTTATCATGGCGCCGGCCAGGCGCATGGATTATGTTTTTCTGTACAAAACGGTGTGCCTCCTCCCCCTTCATTGATTAATATTTATAAAGAACTGCATGATGATATTGGCATCAGCATTCCTACTCATGGCAACCTTACGCACTGGGCAGAACAGGGAGTGTTTTTATTAAATGCTTCGCTGACGGTGAGAAGTGGTGAACCTATGAGTCATGCAAAGATCGGCTGGGCTATCTTTACTGATACCGTGATTAAAAAAATATCAGCCACCAAAAAGCATGTTGTTTTTATGTTATGGGGGAAATTTGCACAGGAGAAGAGAGTATTGATCGACGAAACAAAACATTTAATACTACGATCTGTTCACCCTTCTCCTCTTTCAGCACATGCAGGATTTTTTGGCAGCAAACATTTTTCAAAAGCAAATGCCTGGTTAGTGAGCAAAGGGATTGACCCGGTAGATTGGAGTTTGTAGGAGTGAATAGTGAATGCCAATCGATATTATACAAGTAGAAAAATAAAATATGATACCTGCTGATCTTACATTGGAAACCAACAGGGCTATATTACGGCCATTAAATGTCACCGACTATACTATATTTCTTGAATTAGCAAAGCAAGATGCGGAGATGTGGCAATATTTCTCACTTAACCTGGGTGATGAAAAGCAGCTGCAAAAATGGTTTGAGATCGCTTTTTCCGATAAGGCGGCTAACACAAGAAGGCCCTTTACGATTATTGATAAGCAAACCGGGAAGATCGGTGGCAGCAGTAGTTTGGGAAATATTTCTATGTATGACCTGCGGGCTGAGATCGGGTGGAGCTGGCTGGGCAAAGATTTTCGGAGTACGGGCCTAAACCGTCATGCCAAGTATGCGATGATGAAATATGCTTTCGAAGAATTGAATTTTGAACGGATCGAATTCAAAACAGATGTACAAAATGCAAGAGCAAGACAAGGGTTAAAAAATGTAGGTGGTATTGAAGAGGGCATTCTGCGCAGTCATATGAAGATGTGGAATAACCGCCGCCGCACTTCTATCTATTATAGTGTATTAAAAGATGAATGGGCCGGATTGAAAGAAATTTTATTCAAAGGATTTGATTAAATGAAGATGATTAAAAATATACTGGGACGAGTTTTTGCCTTTTGGGCCCTGATTGTTTTTGTGGTTACTATGTTGCTGATCTATATCCCATTTTTAATAACGGGTTTATGGAAAGAACCCAGGCGAACGGTTTTATTTATACAGTTATCCCGCACCTGGATGAAAGTTTTTTTTACATTGAGTGGGGTTCGCCGGATATTCAAAGGCAAAGAACATTTTAAAAAAGGTGAAAATTACATCGTCGTATGCAATCACAATACATTCATGGATGTGCCGCTTTCTTCACCCGGCATTCCCGGTGGCAATAAAACAATCGCTAAAATGGAAATGGCAAAGATCCCTTTGTTTGGTATCATGTATCAAAGGGGCAGTGTGCTGGTAGACCGTAAAAGTGAAGAGAGCAGGAAAAGCAGTTTCACAAGAATGAAAGAAGTGCTGGCCATGGGATTGCACATGTGTATCTATCCCGAAGGAACGAGAAACAAAACCAACGAACCACTGCAACGGTTTCATGATGGTGCATTTAAATTAGCTAAAGATTCAGGTCATGCTGTTTTACCAGCTGTCATCTTTTATACTAAAATAGTGTTGCCGCTTCATAAAACTTTTTACTTCTGGCCGCATAAAGTGGAGATGCATTTTTTGAAACCTATTTCGCCCGAGGGATTAACGGTGGACCAATTGAAAGAGAAAGTTTTTATAACGATGAGAGATTATTATGTTAGCGGCAAGTAGTGAATAGTGAATGGTGTCCTGTGAGTAGTAAGTCAGCATCAACTATTCTTCGCCTTTTTACTTTAGAATCTTGACTTTTATTTCCCCTAATAACTATTAAACGATCTTGTCCTGTTGATCCGCAGATCCTGCAGCACGCCGGCTTTGGGACTGATACTTAAATTGAAGTAGCGATACAACCCGATCGGCGTTACATTAATCGACATTTGCCAGCAATGCATCTCCCGGGATATAGACATGTTGAAGGTTTGAATAACCTTGGTGTCAAAATCATAATAGCCACCTAAACTAAAATTCCACTTGGGTGTAAGATTAAAACTTCCGTTGAAGTTGATATTCGAGCTGAATTTTTTATCAAAGCCACTATAATCAGTTCTTCGTTGTTCATAAAAATTCAATGAATAAGATAAACTTACCTGCCATGGAATATTGAAGTCAACAAACTCGGAAGGGTTTTGCCGTGCATACTCGAGCAATCGTTGCTGATCCGCTCGTAGTTCCGGGCTATCGAGGTTCTGCTTAATCTGTTCTTTTTGTTTTTTATCTTTTTCTTCGTCTTTGGGTTTGCTCTGGAAACTGGTGCTTATTGAAATACTACCTGAACTCAAACGGCCCGGGGAGAATGTTCCGCCAGACCATTTATATTTATCAATATCTCTCCCCAACGAATCGCTTTTATACGGATTCAATACTCCCTGGGCACTTATACTTATTTTTTCAAACAGGTTAGTACGGAAATAAAGATTGAAGTAATCGAGTTTCAAGCTATCTCTTAAAAAATTATACCCGGTGGAAAATCCATAGCCATCAATAAGCCGGATCTTTTTAAACTTATCTTCCCCGGTAGTATCTTTATTCCTCACTTTCATCTCGAGGTTATTATCGAGTGTAAAGCTCAGGCCTCCTGTTTTGCCTTCACTATAACCACTATAAATAGCTCCTTCAAATTCACTGATGCGACCTATATAACCGGGATAGATGGTATCCGTATAAAAATGTTTGCTTGACAGATCGGGTTTGTAATTCATGCTGAGCGAGGGTCTGACCACATGACGGATAGCTACGATCCTCGAATTTTTAAATTGATACGTTCCGTAAAGCGCCGTATTAAAACTCAAACTGAATTGCGCTGTCTGGTCAATAAAAAATCCTTTGGTAATAGTTGTATCTAATTTTTGTGTAGCTGTATTCCATTTCTTTCTTACTTTTTGTTGTATCCACACCTGTGAATAAGAAACGGAAGGAGCCACCATCAATGCGCCTCCAAACAAGGGGGGTAGTGAAACGCTGATCGGCACACTATGCTGGGCACCCCATTGCAGGGTATCGATCAGGTCTTTAAAACGGACAGCGGTATCATAAAAGGAAAACTGGTTCCTGAAACTACCGTTATATCCAATGCCTAATTTTTCATACCACTTTTCACTGCCTGCAAAATCTTTACGCTGGAAGGGATAGATCGTACTCACTGTAAATCCTGCATCAGGTAAACTGACATTGATGAGCCGGGTAAAATTATTTTGGTTATGATTAGCACTTAATGTAAGGTTGAAAGGTTTATCCTTCCATGTTTTTGAATAAGCGACAGAAGAACCTAACTGGTTCTGGAAATTACGTTGCGGGCTATTGGTTACAAACTGGTTGAATTTTGTTGACCCCGCATTTACATTGGCTGAAAAAGTAGTGCCCGGTCTTGCCCGGCTATCCACACTATGACTCCAGGTAACAAAATAACTTTTGTTGCTGAGGAAATCGGGATCACCTTTAAAATTTTGCTTCGTGCTTTGTACACTCATATTAAAAGACCCACCAAAGCGGTATCTTTTTCTATAAGTTGGATTCAGGTTGGCCGACCATCCTCCATACGAATAAATATTGCCATATAATTTTGCATCCCAATAATCATTCAGCACTTGATAATAACCCAACCCCTCTAATCCCAAACCCATTTGCTCATTGGTAACAAACTGCGGCGGCAGCAAACCGGAATGACGTCCCTGGCTCAGTGGATAAAAGCCAAAAGGTAATATTATAGGCACAGGTACTCCTTCAAATTCCGGATGTGCCGGACCAGAAACTGCCAGTTTCTTGTTGATCACTTTCATCTTTTCCGTAATAAATGCAAAGTGTGGCTCGTCCAGGTTACAGGTGGTGAAACGTACTTTTTTCAGGAAGGTGGTATTGGCATCAATTTTTTTACTCTCCTGGGCATTCAGAAAAAACTCGCCCTGGTTGGTATATGTGTTTTTTGTGAGACCACGTTGTGTTTTAAAATTGAAACGAATGGTATCGCTTTCAAAGTTTGATTCTCCCTGTTTAAAGTTGGCTTTCTCCAGCACTACTCCCAAACTGTCTTTTGAATTAACGGCCGTTAATATCTGTGTTACCTGGTCTATTTCTACAGTAGGTGCCGTAAGAGTGATATCTTTATAATCTGTTTTTGTTTTGCCATAGAGGATGATCTTTTTATCAACGATTAATACTACCACTGAATCTTCTGCCTCATACTTCACCGGTGCATCCAGCGAATCTTTAGAAAGTTTTAAATAAAAAGTATCGGTAACCTGCACTGTTTTTGAACTATCTCTGCCGTCTAAATGTGAAGTGTCAGATGAAGTAACAAGTAAGTTGGTGCTATCTTTTTTGAATTTCGGTTTGGTGGTATCTTTCTGCTGGTATGTTAAAGGACTGTAAAACATTTTACCGGATACACCATTCGCTGTAGCTTTCCACGTTACTGTGCAGAGTAACACAGCCGTAAACAAAGCGCAGAACAGGTATTTTGGTCTAATTTTGTGCAGTTGCTTCATGAGGTAGCAACAAAAGTAAATGTTTATCCATCTGCCACCTATCAATGAGCGCAAACAATTTGTGAAGATTCAGAAAATCCATTAAAAAAAGAAAGATCATGATCAGGCGAACCATTGTATTTTTTCTAATTGTATCATTTAGTGTTGTCTTATTTTCTTTTTCAGAGAATGGCCCCGCCATTACTACTGTTGATAGCGGGATAAAACAAAAGGTCATTAAGACCATTGTTATCGATGCAGGTCATGGCGGCAGTGATGTTGGCGCTAAAGGTGCTTACTCTTATGAAAAAAATATCTGCCTTGACATTGCTCTCAAGCTGGAAAAGATAATGGCCAAAGAGTTACCGGGTGTAAAACTATTGCAAACAAGAACCACAGACTCCTATCCTGCTCTACATACCCGTGCCAATTTTGCCAATTCTAATAAAGGCGATCTTTTTCTTTGCATACATGTAAATGCAGCTCCTCCCAAGCACCATTCGGAACGTACCGGTTATAAAACGGTAGTTTCTTATACAGGTAAAGGCAAAAAGAAAAAGAAAATAACACGAAAAGTTCCGCAGTACCGGACCTGGACCACTCCCAATCCTGCTAAAGGAACAGAGACTTATATCTGGGGGGCGCATAAGAATGATGATAAAGAAGTAGCAATGCGTGAAAATGCACCCATGCTGAGTGAAGATAATTTTCAGGCTAACTATGGCGATATCGATCCCAACTCTCCTGAGTTTATTGCTTTGTCATTAATCAAAACAAAACAATTTTTTAAACGTAGTGCTACGCTGGCTGGTTTTGTGCAGGATGAATTTGCACAGATTGGTCGCATCGACCGAGATGTTCGCCAGCGCAGTGTGGGTATATGGGTATTGCAGGCTACTGCGATGCCAAGTATACTTGTAGAAACGGGCTATATTACCAACCGTAGCGAAGAGGATTACCTGAATAGTAATGCAGGCCAGCAAGAACTCGCTGAATGCATAACCCGTGCTGTAAAAACATATATCAGCTGGCTGGAAAAACAACAGCAACAATCAGATAATGCCAATAATAATACGGGTGGCAACAACAACAGCACCAAAGCTTTCCTGGAAGCCGTTGACAAAAAAGAAAAACAGAAGAAGGGTTTTTAACGTTGGCCGCTTAATTTTACAGATATTGTATTCTTTTATCTAACCCGACAACCCGTATGATAAGGATCGTATTACCCTGCTTATTGATTATTTCTTTTTTTTCCGCTAATTGGTGTGCAGCACAGGAAGCGCCCAAAAAAACTATTAAAACCATTGTCATTGACCCGGGTCATGGTGGGCTTGATCCCGGAGCTTCCGGTACATTTTCTACAGAAGCACAGGTAAGTCTTGCCGTATCCTTAAAATTGGGTAAAGCCATCGAAAAAGAATTTCCTCATATCAAACAAGTTTTTACAAGAACAACGGATGTGCTTCCCGGCAATAAACCGAATAAGGATGCGGCCCTTCGCTATAGGGCGGATCTGGCCAATTCATCGGGTGGTGATCTTTTTATTGCCGTGCATTGCAACTCTGCCGGAAGAAAAGCCGGTGGCTGGTATGCCCAACGGGTATCACATTATGTGACGGCTACCAAAAAAGTAAAAGTGAAAAAGAAATGGGTAACAAAAAAATATAAGAAGCCGGTGTATGAAACATATTGGGTAGAAAACCTGGTAAAGGGAACAGAAACGTATATCTGGGCAGTGAATAAGAATGATGCAAAAGTGAATTCAATGTCTCAAACCAACAGTAATGAATATTATGGTGAAATTGACACAACATCCAATATTGAATTACCAGATCCAAAAGACCCGGCTGAAAAAGCAAGGATGCTGATCTATACATTGAATTATTTCAGGAAAAGCCTCAACCTCGCCACTCTTATTGAAAAACAATTTGTGGATTCAGGACGGGTAAGCCGCGGTGTTAAACAAAGAAATGACAAAGGCATCTGGGTGTTGCAGGCTACCGGCATGCCAAGCATATTGGTAGAGATTGGGTTTATTTCCAATAAAGAAGAAGAAGCATATATAAACAGCGAAGAAGGGCAAAATACTATTGTTGCCAATATCGTCAATGCATTGAAGACGTATATCAGCCATGCAGAGGGCAAAATAAAAGAACCTGCCAAAGCAGAACAAAAAGCTTTTTAATTCTATCTCAGCTTGCCATTAAATAACGGTGAGACCTCCAACCAGGTGATATTACTTCGTTGTAAGATTTACTTTCCCTGCGTATACTTAACCGTTTAAAAATAAATAGCTAATTTGGAGGCTTATAAACGGAAACCAATTGGCATGAAGATCAGTAATGAAACTAAAGTCGGTCTATTATCTATCACAGCTCTTGTCTTGCTTATCATTGGCTTCAATTTTTTGAAAGGCAAGGATATTTTCAACCGCAGCAAGAAAATCTACATGATATTCAATGATCTTAATGGCCTGACTAAATCGAACGAGGTTAAGATCAAAGGTTATGTCATTGGAAAAGTATACGACCTGGATGTGCGGGATAAAGATATGAATGGCATCGTGGCTACGATCAATCTCAGCCAGGACGTACATATTCCCAGCGATTCAAAAGCTGTTATCTCCACTCCCCTTATCGGCTCTTCTTTTATCGGCATTGAAAAAGGCGTCTCTACTAAATTTCTTCAGGCAGGCGACACCTTAGAAACCCGGGTAGATGTGGGAATTTTTGATGATGTAAAATCGCAGGTCACTCCTACCCTTACAAAAGTGAGAGAAGGAATTGATTCATTAAAATTATTGCTGAGTAATGTGAATCGTTTATTCACGGATCAAACGAGAGCCAACTTACAGCAAACACTGGCCAACCTGAACAACACTTCCCGTTCGCTGAATACATTATTAAGTGCTGATGGTTCGCTTGCCAAAACGTTGAATAATGTAAGTGATATCACTGCGAATATGAAGAATAACAGTGATAGCATCAATGCCGTGATCAGTAATGCAAGGAAAGCAACGGCCAAACTGGCTAACCTCGAACTGCAACCCGTTATTGATTCGTTGACCGCTACGGTTTCCCGTCTTAAATCAGTGATAGCAAGAATTGATAGCAAGGACGGAACCTTAGGCGCCCTTATTAATGATAAATACCTGTACAATAAAATCACGGATGCCGTATTAAGTGCAGAGATACTTATTGATGACCTGCGGACCAACCCCAAACGCTACGTTAATTTGTCTATTTTTTCGAAAAAGGATAAGAACGGTCCGCTAACTTCGCCAGCGAAAAAAGATACAGTTCCGAAGTGAACTGACTGATGAATGAAATACTTTAAATTTTTTGGCTGCTTACTCCTTGTATGGATCCTGCATACTTCGGTTTCGTATGCACAGGTTCCTGCGCTGGCACCCAAAACCAATACTTCAACTGCTGATGATACACTGGTAACCGTGGAGATATTGCCTGGTGTTCGCAAACTTGAAATGCGAAAGCTGAATGACTCTACACAGTTGCAGATACTGGCTGGTAATGTGCAATTGAAACAGGGTAATACCCTTTTCTATTGTGATAGCTGTGTGATCAATAGTAATACAAACATCTTTGAAGCCTGGGGTAACGTGCATATTAATGATTCAGATACTACGGATGTTTATTCCAATCATCTTCGTTATCTCACGAAAAAAAAACTGGCTTACCTCGATGGTAATGTAAAGCTGACCGATGGTAAGGGAACGCTGACTACTCCTGATCTCGAGTATGATGTAGATACCAAGATTGGTATTTATAAGAATGGTGGTAAGGTTGTCAACAAGCAAACAGTATTAACCAGCCGGGAAGGCTATTATTATACCGATCTGAAAGATGTGTATTTTAAAAAGAATGTCGTGTTAATAGACCCTGCTTATGACGTAAGAACGGATTCTTTACTGTATAATACTGAATCCGGGATTGCCCGTTTCATTGCAGAAACTATTATAAAAGATACCAGCGGAAGAACGATCGAAACCAAAGATGGCTATTACAATTTAAAAACAGGACAAGCTGAGTTTGGAAGAAACCCAAGGGTACATGATAAAGGATTGTTTGCAACAGGGAACCAGATGGTGAGTGACGACAGCACCGGTGTTGTACAGATCAAGGGCAATGCATTTGTTGTGGACAGCACTAATAATACTGTAGTGATCGGAGGCGAAATCTTTGTCAATAAAAAAACAAACTCCTTTCTGGCAACGATCAAGCCTTTAATGATCATTAAGCAGGACAATGATTCAATCTACATAACAGCTGATACACTTTTCTCTGCACGGCTTACTGATTTGTATGGTAAAAAAGATACACTGATCAAAGACACGGTGAAAGGTGTGAAAGTGATAAAAGCAGAAAATGTAAAAGACAGTACCAATCGCTACTTTGAAGCGTATCGTAATGTTCGCATCTTTTCTGATTCAACACAGGCAGTTTGTGATAGCCTGTTCTATTCCTTCAGAGATTCAACCTTCCGGATGTATGATGATCCTATTGTATGGGCTAAGGAAAGCCAGGTAACCGGCGATACAATTTTTCTTTTTACTAAAAATAAAAAAGCAGATCGTTTCCAGGTCATTGATAATAGCTTTTTGGTCAATCGTATGGACCCGGAAATATACAACCAGGTAAAATCAAGCCGGATGGATGGTTATTTTATTGATGGGAATATTGATTCAGTAAGAGCCCGGGGCTATGCTGAATGTATCTATTATATCCAGGATGATGACAGTGCCTATACCGGTATCAATGAATCGAAATGTGATATCATGGATGTTTATTTCAGGAACCAGGAATTAAATAAAATTGTTTTCCGCAGCAGCGTTACCGGCACTATATGGCCTATCCGGCAAAAAAACCCTAAAGAAATGCGGTTACCTAATTTCCGCTGGTTGGATAGCAGGAGGCCAAAGACGAAATATGAGTTGTTTGAATAGATGATACTAGTGATTCATTTAACTTTTTAGGGTTATCCTGTCAACCGATGTTGTACTATATAAACTATCGCTCCCGCGAGGTAACCGAGCAATGCCAACCATCCTATCTGTTTTAAATACCACATGAAATCTATTTTTTCAATACCCATGGCGGCAATGCCTGCTGCAGAGCCTATAATTAACATACTGCCACCCGTACCTGTGCTGTACGCCAAAAATTCCCATATATAATGATCGGTTGGATAAGTGCTGAGGTCATACATACCTTGTGTTGCTGCTACCAATGGTACATTATCAACAATAGCTGATAAAGCGCCAATGGTTATCACGATCAGGTTTTGATCTTTCAAATTGTTATCCATCCAACGGGCTGCATGATCCAGTTGTTCTGTTGATTCCAGCGCTGATATGGCTAAAAGAATTCCAAGAAAAAATAAGATGCTCGGCGTGTCTATTTTGCGAAGTGCATGAGATACGGTGAAAGGTTTCCGGTCTGCTTCATCTTTTTCACTGTGAATGATCTCGGTAATTATCCATACTACACCAAGCCCAATCATTATTCCCATAAAAGGCGGCAGGTGAGTGATTGTTTTGAAAACCGGTACCAATAAGAGTATACCGATGCCTGTAAAGAAAACAATATTTCTTTCCCGGGCTGTAGTAGGAGAAACAGCTTCATTTGTATTTTTTTCTTTTATCCGCTGAATATTTCCTTTAAAAACGAATCGCATAGCTATAATGGGAACCAGCAGGCATACCAGGCTGGGAAGAATCAGTTTCCCGACAATGCTTGATGCAGTGATCTGCCCTCCTATCCATAACATGGTGGTGGTAACATCACCGATGGGTGACCATGCACCTCCTGCATTAGCAGCGATCACTATCAAACCGGCCAGCATCCACCTGTCATTTTTATCATCTACAATTTTGCGGATGAGTGATACCATAACGATAGTGGTAGTAAGATTATCCAGGACAGCAGAAAGAAAAAAAGTGATGAAACCGATGATCCAAAGCAACCGGCTTTTACTGGTAGTTTGTATGCGTTGGGTTATTATTTCAAATCCATCATGCGCATCGATCAGTTCTACAATCGCCATAGCTCCCATCAGGAAAAAAAGTATCTGTGAGAGTTCACCTAAGTGATGAACCAGTTGTCCCGTAACTAACTCTTTATTTTCTGTAGCGAGAATGTATACGGTCCAGCATAATACCCCGGTGACCAAAGCGGTGGCTGCTTTATTGATACGGATGCTGTGTTCAAATGCTATTGCTAAATAGCCAATAATGAAAATCGTTATAAGCAGTGCCGTCATTTACCGGGTTTTTGTAAAAATAGGCGAAGAATGTATAGCGTAACCCGGTCACTGTAATACACTTTTGCATTTTGTTTAGACTTTGTTGGCATAGTTTTCCGTTTACTGCACGACGGTTTAATGATTTACACATTCCTTTTCACTAACTTAAAAATAAACTACCGATGAAAAAGGTATTCACCAGCCTCTTTTTATTTGCTGTTATAGGTGCCTGCACCCAATTGCCTGCCCAGGATTATAAAACAGCTGTGGGTATACGTCTCAGCAGCAGCCAGGCCATCGTTAATAATTCTATTTCTATCAAGCATTTTCTGAATGAAAAAACAGCTATTGAAGGTTTACTTTCTTTTGGTGATCCTCTTGCTCTTGGTGCGTTAGTGGAAGTGCATAAGCCCATGGGAGAATCGGGCATCAAATGGTTTTATGGCGGCGGAGCTTACCTTGGCTTTGTAAAAACATTTAATGTAGATAAAAACAGGACCGAGACAGATGCCAACTTCGGTGCACAGGGAGTGTTGGGTCTCGACTATAAGTTTGCAAACATTCCTTTGAATCTTTCTCTCGATTGGAAACCTGAATTGAACCTGGTTACCGATATCAATTTTGAACCGGCAGCTGTTGGTTTTACTGCCCGCTTCACGTTTGGAAAATAAAGTTTTTCTGCTCTATAGAAGAGAACCGTTTCGCTTTATAGTGGAACGGTTTTTTTATTTGCATTACTGATAAAAAAGACAGTTTCTCATCCCCAGCTTATCCACAAACCTGCAAATTTTTTCGGGTTTCTGCGTCTTTGTGCAGTAATTTAACTTATTTTAGTCGTTCTAAACTGAAACTGACAGAATGCTTAAGAAGGAAAGGCAAGCTTATATTATGCACCAGGTGAATTTGCATAACCGGGTGCTTTCATCTTCACTTTGTGCGGATATTCATGTATCAGAAGATACGATCCGAAGAGACCTGCAGGAACTTGCAGAAGAAGGTAAAGTAATTAAAGTGCATGGAGGTGCTCTCTCCCATTCATTCAGCCAGGTACATTTTCCTTCAGATGGCGTGTATTCACAAAATCATAAAAAGAAGATCGCACAAAAAGCAATCAGCCTGATCACGAATGGCATGTTTGTGTTAACGAGCGGAGGCACTACCATTCTTGAAATGGCCCGCACGTTACCTCCCCAACTGAAGGCAACTTTTATTTCCGGTTCCATCCCAGCCATACTGGAATATATGCATCACCCCAATATTGATGTGATACTGGTAGGTGACCGAATTTCAAAAAATTCAAAAATAACAGTAGGTACAGAAGCTATCGCTAAAATAAAACAGATGAAAGTGGATCTGTGTTTTTTAGGAACGAATGCCATCGACCTGCAGCATGGCATTACAGAAAATGATTGGGAAGTGGTGCAGCTAAAGAAGGCCATGATAGAGTCTTCTCAAAAGACCGTATGCCTGACGATTGCTGAAAAAGTAAATACATTTCAACCTATCCAGATAGCCGCATTGGGCAAAATAGATATCCTTATCACTGAATTACCACCCGATGACCCCATTCTGCAACCCTATGTAGAAGCAGGTATTAAAGTTCTATGACAATTCAAATTTTGTAAACTGCTTATTTAAACTATTCAAAAAAAACAGCTATGCTAAAAAACTTCCGGTTTTTAATAGCATCCTTCCTGATTGTTTTTTCTCTGCCACTTATTAGTCATGCGCAGGAAAACAAAATTTCAGGAACGGTGTTATCTGACGATGATGGAACACCTATGATAGGTGTTACCGTTACTAACATTGCAACCAAAAAAAGAGCACAAACCAACTCGGCCGGTTATTACTCTATTGAAGCACAAAAAGGACAGCAGCTCTCTTTTAGTTTCGTAGGTTATGTGCTCAAACTTATTACCGTAGAAGATGCCGCAATGATTAGTATACGGCTGGTTGAAAATGTTAATGAGTTGGGGAATGTGATTGTCACCGGGTATGGCCAAACAAAAAATAAGAGAGAGGTATCTTACCAGGCTACTACAGTAAAAGGAGAAGATCTTGCCCAAACAAAACGGGATAACTTTTTAAATGCACTGGCAGGTCGTGTGCCGGGGCTCACTGTAACATCCACTTCAGGTTTACCCGGAGCCAGCGCCCAGATTATGCTACGGAGCGGTACTTCTATTGGAGGTAGCAACCAGCCAATATTTGTTATTGACGGGATGCCGGTAGCCGACGGCTCTGTTGATCAAAATAATTTATCATCGGCTTCCAATTCAGGATTGGCAGGCGCTGGTAACCTTTCATTGGCTAACCGAAACAGCGATTATACCAATCGGATGGCGGATATGAATCCCGATGATATTGAAAGCGTAACAATTTTAAAAGGCCCTGAAGCAACTGCTTTGTATGGTTCTGATGGAGCCAGTGGTGCTATTGTTATCACAACTAAAAAAGGAGCTACCGGAAGAACCGCCATTAGTTATAGTAATTCTTTTTCTTTTTCTAAAGTATACCGGTACCCTGATGTGCAACAAGTGTACGAACGTGGTAGAAATGGAGCATATGACCCAGTCGCATATGGCTCGTACGGATATTTCTTTTTTGGACCTAAATATGATGAGGGAACAAAATTTTACAACAACATCAAAAACTTTTTTGAAACAGGATTTAGCCAGACACATAATCTTTCGGTAGAAGCTGGTACCAACCTGCTGAATTACCGGTTCTCTGCCGGCTATGCAGATTATGGAGGAGTTGTTCCTAATACAAAATTGACCAGGTACAATTTCCGTTTTACCGCTTTTGCGCAGTTGCATAAAAGGGTCAAGTTATCTACTACCTGGGCTTATACCTCTTCTAACAATGATAAGGCGGCAAAAGGGGCCGGAAGTTATTACACCATGTTAATGACTTATCCCACCAACGTAGATGCCAGGGATTATATTAACCCTGACGGGACAAGAAAATCCATCCGGAATGTCGCATTGTCGTCTGAATTAAATAACCCTTTCTGGGATGTCAATAAGAACCGCTCCAACGATAAAAACTATAACCTTATAGGCAATGTAAACCTGGTTGGCACTATTCTTAAAGACTTAACTGCAACAGCTATTGTTGGGATTAATCATTATACCACATTAGGATCAATGGCCTATCATCCTAATTCCCGTGAAGCTTTTTCCCTGGGTGGTTTTTTATCAACGTATAACCAGACGTTTAACGGATTCAACAATACGTTTCGCCTCAATTACAGAAAGACAATAAATAAAAAATTCACCAATGATTTTTATGCAGGAGCGTATTTAGAAGATAATAAATCCACTCTCTATTCACAACGGGGTGAAAAATTCTTTGAGCCTGATTTTATTTCAATTAATAATACGGATCCAGTTTCCCGGATTGCTTCTTTAAGCCAGTATGAAATCAGGAAAGTTCGTTTCTATGGAGGGTATACTTTTGGATTTAATAACCTGCTTTATATATCTGCGACAGGAACCCGGGAAGGGGTTTCAACATTGACTTCAAAATTCAGAGACCTGCAACCATTTTTTAATTATGGTTCTCTTTCCGGAAGTTTTATTTTTTCTGACCTGGATTTTATGAAGGCAACAAAAAGTTGGATGAATTATGGCAAATTAAGGGTTTCGTATGCTACTACGGGTAAAGCGCCGATTGCTCCTTATATCATTGACTATTCTTTTAATAGTGTTGTATCAACGGGCGGTGGTTTTGCACTTGGTTTCACGGGCAATAATTTTAATTTAAGACCCGAATTCTCCAGAAATTTTGAAGGAGGCGGAGAGTTTAAATTCTTAAAAGGAAGAATAGGAGTCGATGTCGCTTATTTTATCAATAAGGTAAAAGATAATATTATTCCCAACAGGCTTAGCTATGGAACAGGATTTCTTTTACGCTGGGTCAATGGCGGCCAATTATCATCAAAAGGATGGGAAATTCAATTAACAGGCAGCCCTGTTAAAAGCAAGAATTTTACCTGGGATATGACGGTAAATTTTGATAAGGCAAAAAGTATAATAGAAAAATTGCCCGGCGATCTTCCTTATTATTACGATTCTGATACCTGGGTATTTGGCAATGTGAGATCCCAGGTAGGTGTAGGTCAATCATTGGGTAATTTGTCAGGATATACTTTTCAAAAAAATAATAAGGGACAATTGCTGATAGATCCCTCTACCGGTATGCCGATAACGTCGCAAACCGATTTTGTACCCCTGGGAGACCGTATACCTGATTATAAAGTTGGCCTGATCAATAACTTCACGTATAAAAGCTTCTCTCTTTCTTTCAACCTCGATATGCGTAAAGGCGGAGACGTTTTTAATGCCAATCAAATGATGATGACAATCAATGGCACCAGTAAAAGAACATTGGATAGAGAACAGCCCAGGGTAATTGCCGGCATAATGAAAGACGGCCTTGAGAATACAGATCATCCAACCGTAAATACAATTGCTATCACTCCTTATTTCAGGGATGGATATTACAATACTACGTTTGCTGAATCTGATTATATAGAGAGTGTTGATTGGGTTAGAATGAGAGACATCACCCTGTCATACCAAATGTCAAGCAAATTACTTAAGCGGCAGAAAGTGTTTAAGTCAGCAGGTATAAATATAACCGCCACCGATGTATTCATGATCACTAATTATTCCGGAGTAGATCCTAACGTAAATGTGCTTAACTCATCTAACACCAAAGGCTTTGGCGGAATGGGTATTGATTATGGATCTGTTCCTTCACCAAGAACCATCAATTTTGGTGTTAAACTCGGTTTCTAAATATTAAATTCTATTACAAATGAAAAAGACAATACGATATATAGTTGGCACAACTGCTTTATTGATTATGATAGCAAGTTGTAAAAAATACCTGGATATCAACTCAGACCCTGATACAACCCAGCTACCATCCAGTTCTTCCGTACTGCCTCAATGCCTGGCGTCAATACCCACTGCATTACAGTCTGATGGAGGGCTATATGTAGCAAAATACGTTCAAAACTGGCTAACACATACAACTAACAATCAAAACGTTTATGACCTGCAGGGATATAGTTTTGGCGGCGGCACTATGGCCGCCACCTGGCAAATGACCTATTATGCTTTAGGTAATAATATCAATTATATAATTGAATCAGGACTCAATAAAAAACAATACGAGTTTGTAGGTGTGGCATTGGCATTAAAAGCATGGTCTTTCCAGCATACAACAGATTATAATGCTGATATTCCTTTTCATGATGCCTTTATACCCAATATTTTTTCTTTTCATTACGATCCACAGGAAGTGGTTTATAAAGGAGTTGATTCTTTGTGCAGAACGGCTATCATGTATCTTGATATGGCCATTGCAAATCCCACTGGTAGTACACTCGCCAAAGGTGACTTTGTTTATAATGGAGATGTTACCAAATGGAAAAAATTTGCATATGGAATACTTGCCCGCAACTGGCATCATTTAACAAATAAGTCCACTTATAATGCAGATTCGGTGATTAAGTATTGCGACAACGCCATGTCTTCTGTGAATGATGATTTTTGTGTGCCATTTGATGCAACTGTAAATAACAACTCCAATTATTTTGGAACTTTCCGTGACAATATGCCTTCGCTTCGTCAAAGCAATTACATTGTAAAACTGCTGGACGGAACGATATTAGCCGGAAGTAATATTGCCAGTAATCGTGACCCCCGGATGGCTTATATGTTATCCTGTTCTAGCGATACAACCAATGGTAATGGAGGATATCGCGGTGTTGATCCCGGTGTGGGAGATCAATATTCAGCACTTAACTCTCCATCTTCTTATTTAGTCAACGGGCAACCTCCTACTTCAGGAACAGCGTTGACCAATTACAATAATGCAAGGAAAAAAGTAGGTATTGCGTTTGCAGACAGTCAATATGTAAATACCAGTGCTTCTGTATTTACTAATACAGGCAAATACCTGTTTCAGAATAAAGCAGTTTTCCCTATTATGACATATGCAGAAATGCAATTTATTAAAGCCGAAGCATCGTTAAGAAGGAAAACCGGTCCTGATGTCGTCGCTGCATACCCAGCCTACATCAATGGTATTAAAGCACATTTTGATTTTATCAACAGAAGCTATAGCAGTATACGGGGAGCTTTAAATTTATATACTACATCTCCCATTTCTGCAGCAACCATTACAAAATACCTCGCAAGTGCTAATGTTGCACAAATTCCTACCGAATTAACGGTGTCTGATGTTATGCTTCAGAAATATATCGCTCTATGGGGATGGGGTTTCTTTGAAACATGGGTAGATATGCGTCGCTATCATTATAATGAAGATCCGGATCCGCTTGCTACTGGTCCTGTGTACCAGGGGTTCGTTTATCCAACTCCTTTTTATAGCAGCAATGGCAATAAACCTGTATATCGTGTACGTCCGCATTTCACATCAGAATACACTTATAATTTGGCCGAATTGCAACGGCTTGGCATATTGACAAACACTTATCATACGACAAAAATGTGGTTTAGTGAACCATAAAGGAATATAATTTGAATAAACTGGTGAACTAATAAATAACTATTATGAAATACATAAAAATAATATTTCCATTATTGCTTTGCATGTCGGCTATTTTCCCGGCATGTAAAAAGAATGTGCTAAGAGTCTCTCCTTATGAATTGACGGAGGGAAAGGCATTATTTAAAGTGGTTTACGCCTCTCCTTATTTTAAAAACCCAGGGGTGGTTGTAAGAGTCAACGACGAGATTGTCAGCAGTCCTATTACTTATGCAACACCTTATCCCGGTGGTGGGCTTAATACCGGTGGTGGTTCTTATGCAGATTATTTCTCTGTAAAAGCCGGTGAAAACACAGTAAGTCTGAGTATCCTTAAAGTTGGGACAGGCACTGACTCAGTTTTATTATATAAAACTCCTGTGACACTTACTGCCAATGAATTTCAATCCCTGCATATTACTGACACGAGTACCAGCACAACCAGTGTTCTGATAAAAGATGCAGCAAATAAACCCGACTCAGGGTTGGTAGAGTACCGTTTTCTTAACCTGATCCCCAATGGCGGACCTCTTGATTTGTATTTTGGTACTACTAAAGTCGCATCCAATATTGCCTTTAAACAGATTACCGATACCTTTCACCTGGCAGCGGGAAACAGTTTAGCGTGGTCATTGCGACTTGCCGGAGGCTCTACGACTTTGGGTACTGCTTATACCAGCGCTTCCACAGTTGCCAATCAACGGGTATTTACTGTTATTGCAAGAGGATATTCCGGGCCCGCAACAACTGATATTAGAAGCCCTAAAATATCACTGGTATATAATAAATAGGTATTAACAATTTTTCATAAAGAACTTTGCAAAAAAGCAATTGCCTTTAACTTTTTTGCAAAGTTCTTTTCTGATTTTAGCACAAATACTTTATTAACTCATCCTGTTCTTATCCTAAAACCTTACTATGGAAAAGCGCCTGATATTTTTTCTGAGTGTACTTATTTCATCACTTACACTTTTTGGTCAGCAAAGCACTATGCTAACAGCAGATTCTGCTATTGCTCTTTTTCAAAAGAACTATCCCCAAGAAAAAGTATTTCTTCAAACAGATAAGGACATTTATTTTTCAGGTGAAACAATATGGATGAAAGGCTGGTGCGTAGCAGAAGAAGCTCCTTCTTATTTAAGCCGGATACTTTATATTGACCTTGTTAATAGCACTGGCAGTGTTGTATTAAAAAAAATGTACCAGCTTGATAGCCTGAGCAGCACCACTGCAGACTTTGAGATTCTTTCCTCGTTGCCTACCGGAAATTATTCAATAAATGCGTATACATTATGGATGCTGAATTTCCCCGAATATGTGTATCGGAAAAATATAATGATATACGGTGGCAATATTATGTCTGTGCCACCTAAAAATAGACCGGTATTTAAACCCGCTATCACTCTCCGATTTTTTCCTGAAGGCGGAACTATTGTTGAAGGCATCAACAACAGGATTGCTTTCAAAGCAACAGATGCAAACGGCCAACCCTTTTCTTTTGCAGGTAATATTGAAGACAAGAATGGTAAAATAATTACTCCATTTGCCAGTGAGCATGATGCCATGGGAGTTTTTGATCTGACTCCCGAGCCCGGTAATGAATACATAGGCTATATATTCCTGAATAATGGCAGTAAACTCTCTTTTAAACTTCCAAAACCTGCAGAAGAAGGTATAACGTTGCGAATCGAAAATACAAATCCCAGCCGATTATTTGTTTTGCTGAACCGTGCCGAAAAAAATAAAGAAAAGTATGGGCATGTCAGAATTGTAGCACAGATAAACTACCAGATCGTTTTTTCTGCCAATCTAAATCTAGATGAAGACCAGCTGGCTGTAACTATTAATAAAAAAGACCTCCCCTATGGCATTTTGCATATCACTGCCTTTGATAAAAACAATTTGCCGCTAGCGGAAAGAATTGCTTTTATTGAGAACTATAAACTCGCATCCCCTGCTATTACCGCAGAAATTAAAAACCTGAAACCTAAAGCTCTTAACAGGATACACTTCGATCTGCCGCCTGGTGTTCATCAACCTTCAATTTCCTGTTTGGTTACAAGTTATTCATCTGTAGACAGTACAACATCGTATAAGGAAAATATTATTTCCACGCTGCTAGTCGCTTCAGACATCCGTGGTTATATTCATAACCCTGGTTATTATTTTAAGGACAAAACAGCCAGCACTCTTCGTCACCTCGATATATTATTAATGACGCAGGGCTGGCGCAGATTTGAATGGAAAAAAATCATCAACAATGATTTTGCTACTTTAAAATATCCTGTTGAATCAGGGATATCATTCAGGGGAACTCTTTACAAAAGTGATAGCAAACAAGTTGTACCGGACGGAAAGGTTTCTTTTATTATCAAAGGAACAGATTCTACTTCCATTTTGGGAGAAGCTACTACAACTGATAAAGGTGAATTTATCCTGAATAATATTCATTACAGGAAAAATGCTGTGGTAGCGTATATGGGTACAAATAACAAGAAAGAAAATTATATTGTTGATGTAAAACTATTCCCCAACTATATAGACAGCCTTAAACAATCACTCAGCAAACCAGTAATTAATCTTGATACAATTGATATCCTGCAACAGAAAGCTTCACTCTCCTTGCTATTTAAAAATAACTTAACCCAGCTTATTAATGACAATCCCGGTAAAGTGCTTGAAAACGTTACTGTCAAAGCCAAAAAAATGTCAGCAGAAGATTCTTTAAATAATGAGTATGCAACAGGTGCTTTTATGATGGGAAAAGCAGTTGTACCTGCTGATTATAAAAATTACAGAAGCATCTGGCAAATGATACAAGCTGCAGTGCCGGGCGTTAATGTGGAAGGGAACCCTTTTGATCCGGTAGTTACTTTTAATCGTTTTGCTGCATTGGGCTCACAATCTACTTCACAGGATGTTTCTGGCAGTTCTGACGAATCATTAAGTCAGACTGTTTTATTGGAAACAGGTGGCATAGCTTATTTTCTAAATGAAATGAATGTTTCAAAAGATGTAATTACTACTTTATCGGTTGATGATGTTGCCCTGATTAAAGTATTAAAAAATGAATCTGCAGCATTAGGAGCTTCTCAGGGCGCTATCGCTATTTACACAAAAACTGGAGTGCCTGTCAGTAATAACATTTATGATAAAGCTTACGCAAAGCAAAAAATGGAAGGCTATGCTTTAAGCAAAGAATTTTATCAACCCGATTATAGCGATAATTCTGCCTCTCTGAAAGAAAACGATAACAGGTATACGCTGTTCTGGCAAGGGAAAATACTGGCAGCGAAAGATGGAATGTATCGTTTTATATTTTATAATAATGATATCGGAAATAAATTCAGGATTGTCATCCAGGGTATTGATAAAAATGGCAACTTGATCTATAAAGAGCAGGTTATTGAATAGCCATTTGGTCGCTCCTTAATAACTCTTTATTGCTACAATAGAAGCCGATGGCTTAACTGATCCTCCAGCGTACTGTAAAGTATGATAGCTATTATTTTTTTGACCGCATAAAAAAATGCTGCAAGATGGAGAAGTAAATCTCTTTTTTTCTTACAGATTAATAACTCCTTTTTTATTTACACGTCTGCAGCTCTGCATTGCTTTTCTTTTTAAGAGGGCCTAAATAAAATCTAACCCTCTCGTTCACAGCTTATCCACATGCTTGCAAATATTTTCGGGTTTGTGCGTTTTTATGCAGGAATTGGCCTATATTAGATTTTCAACCTGAAACTGACGATGCTTAAAAAAGAAAGACAAGCGTATATTATGCACCAGGTTAATCTGCATAACAGGGTGCTTTCCTCTTCTCTTTGTGCAGATATTCATGTATCAGAAGATACGATCCGAAGAGATTTACAAGAACTTGCAGAAGAAGGTAAAGTAATAAAAGTACATGGAGGCGCTCTCTCTCATTCATTCAGCCAGGTACATTTTCCCTCTGATGGCGTTTATTCGCAAAACAATAAAAAGAAAGTTGCACAAAAAGCTATCAGCTTAATCACGAATGGTATGTTCGTGCTTACCAGCGGAGGCACTACCATTCTTGAAATGGCCCGCACATTACCTCCTCAACTGAAGGCAACTTTTATTTCCGGTTCCATCCCAGCTATATTGGAATACATGCATCATCCCAATATTGAAGTGATACTTATTGGAGACAGGATTTCAAAAAATTCAAAAATAACAGTGGGCACAGAAGCCATTGCCAAAATCAGGCAGATGAAAGTCGATCTGTGTTTTTTGGGAACGAATGCCATAGACCTGCAGCATGGCATCACAGAAAATGATTGGGAAGTGGTGCAGCTAAAGAAGGCCATGATAGAATCTTCTCAAAAGACCGTATGCCTGACAATTGCTGAAAAAGTAAACACCTTTCAACCTATCCAGATCGCCGCATTGAGTAAAATTGATATGCTGATAACAGAATTAAATCCGGATGACCCTATGCTGAAACCTTATGCTGATGCCGGAATAAAATTATTGTAACTCCAAAATAAGAGAACCATTTTTTTATTATACTAAAACTAAAAACTGTCATGAAAAAACCTCTTCGGTTTGCAATAGCAGTCCTTTTAATGACACTCCTCCTGCCACCGGCTTTATTTGCCCAGGAAAGAACCATAAAAGGAACTGTATTATCTGCAGATAACAAAAGCCCCCTGCCCGGTGTAAACGTCAGTGTAAAAAATACAGTGAACGCCACCCAAACAGATGCTGCCGGAAATTTTGCAATATCAGCCCGAACCGGGCAGACATTGCAATTTTCCTATGTTGGCTTTACCATACAGGAAATTACTGTAGGTGAAGGAAACACTATCAGTGTATCACTTTCCCAGCAACAGGAGACATTGAGTGATGTAGTAGTAGTAGGATATGGTACACAAAAAAGACTTAACCTAACAGGGTCTGTTTCTACAGTTGATGTTAAGAAAACATTACAAGGCCGGCCTATTGCAGATGTGGGAAGAGGTTTGCAGGGTGCTGCTTCTGGTCTTAGTGTAACCATTCCCAGTGGTGAAGTAGGATCTGACCCGATCATCAAAATAAGAGGACAGTTAGGATCATTAAACGGAGGAAGTGCTCCTTTAATATTATTGGATAACGTCGAAATACCCAGCATACAGGTTGTGAATCCCAATGATATCGCTTCTATTACTATTTTAAAAGATGCAGCATCCGCATCGATTTACGGTGCTAAGGCTGCATTTGGTGTAATATTAATTACTACAAAAAAAGGTTCGACGACCGGTAAGCCTCAAATAACTTACTCCAGCAATTTCTCCTGGCAGAATGCATGGAAAGATCTTAAAATGGCTGATGTAAATGGCTTGAAGTACACGGTAGATGCAGCAGAGCGTGTTGGTGTCACTACTCCTGTAGGTGCATTTTATTACGTGGACCGGGCAAGTTATTTAAAAGCCGTAGCCTGGAAGGAAAAATATGGCAGTACAATTGGGCCCAATGATCCTACAGTTTTTGGAAGAGACTGGTATGTACAGGGAGCCACAAATCAAAAAATGGGTGTCAGGACTTACGATCCTTACGATTATATGATTAAGGAATGGGCCCCTACTCAGCAACATAATTTATCTGTAGGTCTTACATCAGGAAAAACTTCTTATAATATAGGACTCGGTTTATTGGATCAAAGTGGTATGATGAAACCTGCCAAGGCTGATAAGTTTACACGCTACAATATTTCAATGAAAATATCCAGCGACCTTAATAAATATATCACTCTTCGTGCAGGCGCACTTTATTCAAGAAGAAATAAAGAGTATGCCTATGTTACCAGCTCAACAACAGCAGATCCCTGGTTGTATTTATACAGATGGAGTCCAGTGTATCCATTCGGATATGATGAAAATGGCGATGCGATTCGCAGCCCGGCAGGTGAAGCAGCTGCGGCGAATACAGCTAACATTTTGCAGAATTATTCGAATTACAACCTGGGTTCAACAGTGAATATTACAAATAACTGGAAAGTAGATTTCGATTATACTTTTTCCAACCAGGATGAAACATGGAAAAGACCAGGAACAAGATATACATTGAGAGACTCATGGGTAGCGCCTGTGGCCCGGTTTGATGCCAGTGGTAACCGTGTATATGTAAATAACGAAGGAAAAGTGGTGGCCAGTACCGACCCCGGTGCTATAGCTGCTTTTGATCTGACAAAACAAACATACACTGGATTAGGAGCAAATCCCGATCATTTTGCGCGGACAGCCACAAACTTTTTTAGTCATACAATAAACGCATATTCAACTTATAACTGGACATTAAATAATGATCATGTATTTAAATTTATCCTCGGTATTAACCGTGTAACTGCTACTACTGAATCTCAAACGTCCCAAATAACAAATTTATTAGACATAACTAATCCTCAGTTTCAATTTGCCACAGGAACCCAAACTACTTCTGGGAGCAAGTCATGGGAATCGCAATTAGGTTACTTTGGTCGTGTCAATTATGCGTTCAAAAACAAATATCTCCTGGAAGGAAATTTACGTTATGACGGATCTTCCAAATTCCCTGAATTTTTGTGGTGGAGATGGTACCCTTCTGTTTCTGCGGGCTGGGTAGCCAGTGAGGAGAAGTTTATGGAGTGGACAAAGCCTGTTATCAATTCTCTTAAGTTCAGGGGATCCTGGGGTTCTATAGGTGATCAAACCGTACAAAATAATTTGTATCTACCTACCATGCCAAACGGGCAGTCAACCTGGATAGGAGCTAATGGAGGAAGAGTATTTTTTGTGGGATCACCTGCTGTAATTGACGCAAATATCCAATGGCAGGATATTGTGAGCAAGAATGTTGGTGTAGATATTAGCCTGTTAAAAAATAAGGTCAACATTTCTTTTGATCTTTTTCAAAGAAAAACCAACAATATGATAGTACCCCAGGAAGGTATTCCGTTAACACTTGGCGCCATTGCACCTTTGGGAAATTACGGCGCCCTGGAAACGAAGGGATGGGAACTAACAGTGGATTTTAATCATCGGTTCGATAACGGCTTGGGTATTAATTTCAGAGGAAATATTTCTGATGCCAAAAGCATTTTGACATCTTATGGCTCGGGTACACAGGTTACCAGTAACTATAATGGTAAGGTTATCGGCGAAATATGGGGCTATCGTACAGACAGGTTATACCAGAAAGAAGACTTTGAACTGGATGGAAACGGCAAACCCATATTAATCTATTTAACAGCTGCGGAAAGTGCACTATATGGCAAACCCGGAACTACTGGTCCCCAGGCTTATAAATTGAAAAGCATAGACGGGAAAAAACCTGTTTACCAGCCCTTCCTGCAAAACTCAGCGAACTTTCGTTTTGGTCCCGGGGATGTCAGGTTTAGAGATATGAATGGTGATGGTGAAATAAATAATGGAAAAGGAACATTAGCAGATCACGGCGACCTTGAAGTGATTGGAAACTCCACCCCCCGTTATGAATATGGATTTAGGGTCGGTGCAGATTTTAAAGGGTTTGATATCAGTGTCTTCTTCCAGGGCGTTGGAAGTCGTCAAATATGGGGTGATGGGTTCCTGGCAATTCCGGGATATCAGTCTGGTGATGGTGCAATGCCTGAAGCAATTGCTGGTAATTATTGGACCCCGAACAGTACGGGAGCATTTTACCCTGCGGCATATAATAATGCAGGGAGCAGTACAAGCAATAACATGCAAATGCAGGACAGATACTTGTTGAACATGGCTTATTTGCGGTTAAAGAATCTTACTATCGGTTATACTCTTCCGCAATCACTGGTTAAAAAAGCATGGATCAGCTCATTCAGAGTGTATGCTGCCCTGGAGAACTTTATTACATGGGATCATTTAGGTGATCTGCCGATTGACCCGGAGAGTATTAATGGTTATTCCATGTGGAATACATCTAATTATAATTTGGGTCGCACATCAACCGGAATTCCTGCTTTTAAAGGCGCTTCAGTCGGTTTCCAATTGAATTTTTAAAAACTAAGAAAATGAAATATTTAAAATATCTATATAGCACACTGGCGTGTTTAGTTTTCCTTTCTTGTAATAAAGAAGTATTAAACCGCCCGCCCCTCGACAAGGTTATTGATGGCCCCGGATTCTGGAGAAATGAGGATGATGTCCGCCTGTATACAAATGCATTTTATCCTAATTATTTTAATGGTTACAATACTGGCTATACGGTAGATTATACTCCTGTAAGAGGATATACTTTCAATGATGATTTGACGGGTAAAAATGTCCAGGCAAATTTTGAAAGCAGTATTCCCACTTCAAGAGGATCTACTTCAGAAGTGGCCGACTGGATGCTGACCTATGCAGGCCCTACCTGGGATTTTGCATGGATACGCAAGGCAAATGTTTTATTAGACCGTCTTGATAATGTGGTAAAGCCCAAAATCACGGACGAAGCATACAAACATTGGACAGCCGTTGCAAAATTTTTCAGGGGATTTGAATACTCTCGTTTAGTGAGTGTGTTTGGAGATGTGCCTTATTTTGACAAAGAGGTGCTCAATACTGATTTACCAACTTTATACAAAGACAGAGACAACCGGGGTGTAGTAATGGATAAAGTGTATGATGATTTCAAATATGTGCTCGCAAATATCCGGGATAATGACGGAGCTCAATTTTTAAATAAATACATTGCCGCAGCTTTTATTTCAAGGTTCATGTTGTTTGAGGGAACATTTCAGCATTACCACGGCTTAGATGCAGCAAGAGCAAAAAAATACCTGGAATTTGCGGTAGATGCTGCAGCCATCGTAATAAGCAGTAACAAGTTTAACTTTAGTAAAGATTTTAAATCGCTGTTTTCATCCGAGAGCCTTGCAGGACATCCTGAAGTGCTTCTTTACAGGGTCTATGATGCTGCTTTGAGCATAACGCATGCTATCGGCTCTTATCAAAATGGAACCGAAGTAGTGGGTGTAGATGCCAACCTGGTATTAATTAAATCCTTTTTAGCCAACGACGGTAAAGCATGGCAAAATTCAGCAACTCCTTTAGCGAGTTCATTTGCAATTGCCGATTTGGTGAAAACAAGGGACCCTCGCTTTGAAGCGTCATTTATAGATAAAACGAATGCTGCATCAGCCACACTTTTATATGGATATAAGTTTGCATCAAGAGAAGCGATAACTTATATTGGAAAAGCATATCCTCCCGCATGGGGAAGTAATACCAATACAAGTGATGCTCCTGTTATGCGATTGGCGGAGGTTGTACTGAACTGGATAGAAGCGAAGGCAGTATTGGCACAATACATGGGCGGCCCTGCAGTTACCCAGGCCGATCTGGATAAATCTGTGAATGCTATCCGTAATCGCCCGTTAGATGCAGCGGCTATTGCGAAAGGAGTACAAAAAACAGCTCCGTTATTGCTTGCTGCCATTCCTGTTGATCCCACACGAGATGCTGATGTGCCTGATTTAATTTGGGAGATCCGTCGTGAAAGAAGGATGGAATTTGTATTTGAACACACCAGGTTGCTGGACCTGAAGAGATGGAAAAAATTGGGCAATATGGACTTTAGTACCAACCCGGATTATTTTCTTGGACCATGGGTAAATGTTCAGGCGGAAATTCCCAGCTATTTAACGGCTGCAAATGTTGGTAAAGTAAGGGTTAAAAAAACGGATGGCACCATCATAACTTATGATGGAACGAATGGCAGTGCTATGATTGGCTTCTGGATGGTTGAAAATGCACAAAACCGGAACTCTTTTACTGACCGTGTATATCTTTCGCCGGTTGGTCAATCCCAGATAATTCAATACCAGGAAAAAGGCTTTACGCTTACGCAGACAAAAAACTGGTAAAAGCTTATTTATTCTTTTTCCCTGAAGCTATGAACCGTACAACGCATCAATAATGACTTAATCATAAAAATCGGAAGCCCGCAAAAGCTTCCGATTTTTATTCTATAATCCTGCATGATCAATGAAAAAATCATTCCTCTTTCTTTTTGTTTTATTTCTCCTTAATTATTCGTTTGCACAGGATGCGGCTATCACATTTGTACACCTTTCCGATACCCATATTGGCAGCGGCACCGGCGCTGATGACCTGCGAAGAACAGTGAAAGATATCAATGAAAATGCAGCGATACAGTTTGTTGTTATCTCCGGTGATATCACCGAATTCGGTTCGGATGAAGAAATAAAATTAGCCAAGCAGATCCTGGACAGTTTAAATAAACCCTGGCATATTATTCCGGGCAACCACGATAGCAACTGGTCGGAAAGCGGCTCGAATACATTTAAGAAAGTTTTTGGCAATGAAACTTTTTCATTTAAAGCCGGCGGTTATCTTTTTCTCGGCACCCATTCAGGACCAAATATGCGAATGAGCCCGGGCCAGATCCCACGGGAAAATATTGTATGGCTGGATTCTGTTTTGAAAGCAACTGATGATAGCACACCGATTATTTTTATCAACCATTATCCGCAAGATTCTTCTTTGAACAACTGGTTCGAAGTGATAGACAGGTTGAAGCAAAAAAATGTTCAACTGATCCTTTGCGGTCATGGGCACTCCAACCACAAATTAAATTTCGATGGTATTCCTGCTGTAATGGGTCGTTCCAATCTTCGGGCAAAAAAAGAAGTAGGCGGATACAATATTGTAACAATAAAAAATAATACCGTTACTTACCAGGAAAGAACTCCCGGCGTAGAAACAAAACCTGTTTGGGCAACCGTTGAATTGCAAAATCATCATTTTAAGAATCAAACCGTATCATACTATCGTCCTTCTTACGATGTCAATACCAGTTACCCCAATGTAAAAGAAAAATGGACCTACCAGGATAACAGCGATATTGGTTCGGGCACTGCCTATGATGATAAATTTGTGTTTGTCACTAATACTAACGGGGAGGTTGTTGCATTGGATAAAAAGAATGGCAAACAGGCATGGAAATTTAAAACAAATGGAAAGATATATGCAATGCCCGCTGTCAGTGATAAGATAGTAGTGACGGGTTCTTCTGATAATTACATCTATGGATTATCTGCAACAACAGGAAAAGAAATTTGGAAATTGCAAGCTGAAAAAGCAGTGTTAGGTAATCCTGTAATCGAACGAGCCATTGTTTATATCGGATCATCCGACGGCCACTTCAGGGCTATTGACCTGGTTACAGGAAAGTTGCGTTGGGATTTTGATGCTGTAAAGGGGTTCGTAGTTACCAAACCGCTTATCTATAATAATAAAATTTATTTCGGTTGCTGGAACAATGATTTTTATTGTCTTGATCTTACTACAGGTAAACAAATCTGGAAATGGAATAACGGTACATCCAGCAGGATGCTTTCTCCTGCAGCTTGTTTTCCGGTAGCTACAGGCAACCGGGTTTTTATTGTCGCTCCCGATCGTTTCATGACGTCGCTGGATGCTGTTACAGGGAATGTAATCTGGAGAAAACAAATACCCGATCTGAGGGTTAGAGAATCTATGGGGCTATCCGCAGATAGCAGCCTTGTATTTGTAAAAACAATGGATGGCAATGTCTATGGTATTTCAACATCTGCCAATGAAATGTTGCCCGTATGGAAAAGTGATGTTTACCTTGGATATGAGATCAGTCCCACGGCTATTGTTGAAAGTAATAATATTGTTTTTATACCTACACAATCAGGTGTGACAGTAGCGTTGAACAGAAAGGATGGGAAAGTTTTATGGAAACATAAAACATCGAATGGGTTAATCACCAACTTACTTCCTGTAGCAAAAGGTCAATTACTGGTAACAACGATGGATGGCAAAGTTTCTTTATTGACTTTTTAAATCTGAGGAATTCTCTTCATCAAATTATTGTTTTAGCCAAAGAATAAATAAGCCAAACCAATAGAAGTAAGGATGCCCACCAGGTCTGCCAATAACATAGCCCCGATGGAATACCGTGTGTTCTTAATACCAACAGCGCCGAAGTAAACAGCCACTACATAAAAAGTAGTATCCGAAGATCCCTGCAAAATTCCGGATAAACGACCCGGGAATGAATCAGCCCCGTAAGTAGTCATTGTATCTACCATCATTCCCCTTGCTCCGCCGCCACTGAACGGCCGCACTAATGCAGTAGGCAATCCATCTACAAATCTTGTATCGGTGCCTAACAGTGCAAACATGTTTTTCATACCATCAATAATATAATCAAATGTGCCGCTTGTCCGAAGCATGCTTATTGCAACCAGCATGCCCACTAAATAAGGAATGATCCGCACCGCTGTTTCAAAACCACCTTTAGCTCCATCAATAAAAGCGCTGAAAATATCTATCTTCTTATATATGCCTCCCAAAACGATCAGGGATAGAATTAATAATAATAAGCCATTACCAAAAGCACCCGAGAAAAGCTCCAATTCGGTTTTGTTCAATTTGGTCAGGTACCAAACCAATGCTGCAACAATAGCTGACAAACTCAATATCCAGGCGAGAATTACCGGTTGCAGCAATTTAATACGTTGCTGTAGCGAAACAATAAACAAAGCCGCCAGCGTCGCAGCAAATGTGGCTATCATACAGGGAATAAAAATATCTGTTGCATTCTTTGCGCCGGCCGTGGCCCGTACTGCAATAATAGAAGTGGGAATTAATGTTAGCCCTGATGCATGCAAACAAAGAAACATGATCTGTGCATTTGAAGCTCTTTCTTTATCCGGATTTAACTCCTGCAGGCTCTCCATCGCTTTTATCCCAAACGGGGTGGCTGCATTATCCAATCCCAATAAATTGGCAGAGTAATTCATCATCATGTGTCCATGGGCAGGATGATCTTTGGGCACACCGGGAAAAAGTTTAGAAAAGAAAGGCCCGATAATTCTTGACAATAAGCGGATACCTCCTGCCCTTTCGGCAATACTCATAAATCCCATAAATAAGGTCATGATACCAATCAGGCCAATACAAATGGTAACTGCCGTTTTACAGGTTTCAATAATGCCGTCTACTTTTTGTGGTTTCAGTGCGACGATCTCATCCCCTTCTTTTTTATAGACCAGGTTACCCTGTTGCACTCTTGCCATCGTATCCAGTGAACCGGTTAATAATGGATCAGCTGTTGCCAGGGGAATTGCTTTTACTTTAGCTGAATCACCGTTTTTACCGATCACCATCATCGTGAAAATCTGTTGATCTCCATCAACAGCAAAATATTTATAACCGGCTACCAGCATAGCCACAATGATGAAGGCCGACCATATTCGTGTTAATGCCATTTTGTTTGCGGTCTTTAGTTTATAGTTGTCAACAGCCTGAAAGTTAAGGTAAACTTTTCAAGACTGTGCAGTCAGCGCATATTCGCTTACCTTTGCGGCTCTCTAAAAAAAGGGATAACAAAAACTATAAACGACAAACTATAAATTTTTTATGGCTTTACAAGCAGGAATTGTGGGATTGCCCAATGTAGGAAAATCAACTTTATTCAATGCCGTTAGCAATAGTGCCAAGGCGCAGGCAAGTAATTATCGCTTTTGTACCATTGATCCCAATGTAGGATTAGTGGATGTACCCGATCCCCGGTTGAATAAACTGGCTGAGCTGGTGATTCCTGATCGCATCGTCCCTACTCAGATAGAGATCGTGGATATTGCCGGTCTTGTTCGCGGTGCCAGCAAGGGAGAAGGATTGGGCAATAAATTTTTAGGTAATATCCGTGAAGTGGATGCCATCATTCATGTGATCCGTTGTTTTGAGGATGAGAATATTTTGAGAGATGAAGGCGCTATCAACCCGGTTAGCGACAAAGAGATCATTGATACCGAACTTCAGTTAAAAGACCTGGATAGTGTAGAAAGAAAAATCTCAAAAACAGAAAAGCAAATAAAACTGGATCCCAAGTTCAAAGTTGAACTTGAAATACTGGTACGATGTAAAGAACATCTTGAAAAGGGAAAAAGTATCCGCGAACTGGACCTTGACAAAGAAGAAAAGACCGCCATTGCTGACTTGTTCCTGCTGACGGATAAACCGGTTTTATATGTGGCAAATGTGGATGAAGCTTCGATGCATACCGGTAATAAATATGCTGAACAATTGAAAGAGGCCGTGAAGAATGAAAAAGCGCAGGTGATCATCATGAATAATAACATCGAAGCGCAGATAGCGGAGATGGAAAACCCCGAAGATCGCCAGCTCTTCATGGAAGAATATAAAATGACCGAACCGGCATTGGATCGTCTTATTCACTCTGCCTATAAATTACTCAACCTCTATACCTACTTTACCGCAGGTGTGCAAGAAGTAAGAGCATGGACCATACACGAAGGATGGAAAGCGCCGCAGGCAGCCAGTGTTATTCATACTGATTTTGAAAAAGGCTTTATTAAAGCCGAAGTAATCTCCTACAATGATTTTGTGCAATATGGTTCTGAAGCTGCCTGCCGTGAAGTAGGCAAATTAAGAATTGAGGGAAAAGAATATGTGGTGAAAGATGGAGATGTGATGCATTTTAGGTTTAATGTGTAAAGTCCGGCCCCCTGTCCCCCGAAGGGGGGACTTAGATCGATGATTTCACTATTTATAGGTGATACTTAAAAGAAGGTTGTACATAAATAATATTCCTTACTCCCTGCTTTCAGGATAGCTTGATTAAGGGAGAAATGTTGCACCTAAGTCCCCCCTTCGGGGGACAGGGGGCTTTTTAAAACAATGCCGTCACCGAAGCTCTGCCCACATGTACTGTTCTTGCTGTTCCGGGTTTTCTTCCATCGTATTGAAAACTCAACTCCAGGTTATTCAATAACCGTTTACTGAAAGTAAGTGACCACAGGTAATTCTTACCGGGCAGCAAACCATCCAGCATAATATAACTTACCGTTGTATTTGCCGGGAAATCATAATTGATATTATTATAAGTAAACTTGCCGGTGACCGAACTGGTCTGCAAAATATTATACTTTGACTCCAGTGTCATGGAATGCGAATTTGATTTTTCACCACCATACAAAGGGAGGTTACGTTTACTTTCAAACTTATAGCCCGTCACGATTCGAAAAGCTGTTCCCCTGATAAAAATGAAACTGGGCTCAGCGGTATAAATATCCAGCTGATAGTTACGGTTATTGAACTGTGGTGTATACAACGCATTCAGGCCTTTCTTTCCATTGACCGTAAATGAAAAAGCACGGTTGATATTCCACCGCCATTTGACAAGCCAGTCGTTGAGCTTGCGGCTTTCATATCCGTATGTCAATAATGATTTGCCATTATTACGGAGATTGCTGAGATCAAATCCCCACTTACCACTAAAACGGTTGAAAGAAAGTGTATTTAATAATACAGTGTTCAGTGTTATCAATGCTGTGTCGTTCACATCATACTTGAAGGGATTGAATTCAAAATCTCCTTTGGCCACTGATTTTTTACTGATCTGTAAGGACGTAATAAGGTTCAGCTTCGACAACAATTTCTTCATACCTTTTAAATCGGCATGGTTCAGCACTGATCGTGGATTAATATTCAGGCTATAGTTAAACGTAATGTAATTGGCTTTTAAAAAATCATTGGTGGGCGTAAATACCCGGATAAACTTAGCCTGGTCAGGGAAAGCAGCCAGTTCAAATTCATTCAACTGCTGAATCCCATCGCTGTTATAATCGATCCATGCATATTGACCTGTGCCGGAAGGCACTTCGAGATACGCATAATCTCTTCGCTGCTCCTGCCCTGCTCCTACTTCGTACAAAAGATTTCCCGTAAGCAAACCCTTCCATTCATTCATCACATACTCGGCACGACCTAAAATTGTTTCATCTTCTTTTTGTTTTGATACAGTTGTATTATACACTTTCAATTTCCGGAAAGTAGTGTTTAAATAGAACTGTCGCTTTGGATTAGCTAACAATTCTGTTTGCAGGTTAAGATTTAAACTCCGGTCGCCACGGATAAAATCTTTTTGCTGCTGGTATTTATCTGACCGGGTGAAAAAAGTAATCCCATACTTATTCTTATGTTGTTCACTTGATTTTAAATAAACAGAATAGCTGTCAAACGAAAAAGCAAGCGGAGTCAATGTATCGGTAGCTTTATTGCGGGCGGTGTTTTGTTCCAATGCATAACGGAAACCCAATCGCCAGTTATTAAGCCTTCTGAATTCTTTACTCATGTCAATAACGGGTCTTATAAAACTTCCTTTATCAGTGGCCGTATTAAAATTCGTAGCCACCAATTCATTATTTAGCTGCCACCCGTTCCATGCTGCTGCATGGCGGAGCGAATTTTGGAAACCATTATAATTATCGCTGCGATGATAGTTAATGAACTGGTAGTTGAGCGAATAGTTTTTATTATTCTTTAAACCTGCGTTAGCACGAATTATATTTTCTGTAGCGGGCTGGGGCGTTAAAGACAATCCCCAATCCCTTGAGAATTCCACGGTTCTCAATCTTTCCAGTGGTTTAAACTTTTGTTGCACCATTTCATAATCCAGTCCCGTGCTTAATGACAGTTTATTTTTAGAAGATAACTGGCTGGTATTGCTTAATTGAAATTTAGCGGCAAAGCCCCTGTCATCGCCGTTATCAATAGTGGAAAAAGTATTGACATCGTAATTGCTCATAGCGACTTCAGTTTTCAGCAGGGTGGTTTTGCTGATCGCATAATCAATGCCGAGATTCACCACCTGTTGGTTTTTTGGAGTCACCAGGATGATGATAGGCTCATACTGTCCCTGTTTAACAGTACCGACCGGCGCTACATATTTATACACTTTACCATTGGCCCCATTGAAATCGGGTATATAATTTCCTTTACCAATACCAACATCAATAAAGGACAGGTTGTATTTGGCAACAACAGGATCAACAGAATATTTATAAAAAGAATCGGTACCTATAACTATTTTTTCGTACAAAATTTTGCCCGCCGCAAACGTATCCAACACAGCAGATGAATAGTAGGCATTCTGAATACTATCACCAAGGTTGGCTAAAAATTGTTTTTGATTTACATCCAGCACCTGATTGATCTGCGAATTCTTTGCATCGCTGTTATTAAATACACCCACTCTTAATTTTACTTTCTGGTTAAAGTCAAACTCCTGTGACAGGTAAAGGTTGGCGTTTAAGAAATTGCGGTCAGCATATTCAAACTCTACCTGTATACGACTGTCTTTGGTGATCATTCGTTTGGGAGTAAATGAAAGTTCTGCTGTATTGTAATTGATCACATAATCCTGGTCTTCTCCCCGTTGTAATAATATGCCGTCAAGGAAAACCCGTTCTGTATTGGCAAGAATGATAAAGAAGAATTCGTTGTTAGCTCCTTTCAGCCGGTAAGGCCCCTGGTTTCCTTCGAGATTGGTCACCGTTGTATTATCAATGATATTTCTGGTAAACTTTCCTTTGGCAACAGAACCACTCATCAACGTTTTTGAATTGGTGTTCTTCCCGATACGGTTATTGGTTTGAAAAGACACTCCCTGCAATCGTTTATAAAAATTCAGGAAATAACTTTGGTTCTGGCGAATATCAATATCACCCAGGTTGAGTTGCCAGTTTCTTTTTTTGAATTGCAGGAAGACCTGGTCAAATTCATTTAATTGTTGGGTATTGCCATCGGGTTGTATCGGGATATTATTATCCGTAATCGCTGCTTGTATCTCGATACTGTCTCTAAGCATTCCACTCAGTTGTAAATTCAACGTTGAGTTTACTACTGCGTCCTGGCTATTACCGAAACCGATCTGCCGCCCCAGGCTTCCTTCTGCTTTTATAGTACCGAAATCGAAAATTCCTTTTTGCTGATTGGTGAGCTGATCATTGAATTCAAAAGGCTTTACATAAAAATTATTAAGCACACTATCATAGTTCATGCGTTGTGCAACCGGATCCAATTTGTAAGGAAAGACCCGGTAAGTAATATCAATGGTATCATTAAGGGGCCTTTTATTCCAGTATAAAATGGCTTTTACAAAATCAAGCCGGTAATCTGTTTCCGGTATACCGGCAATGACAAGAGAGCGGGGAATGATGCTGATACTATCAAGCCGGGTGCTATCTGCCTGTACAATTATTTTCTTCTGTCGCAGGTTGGATACTACAGTTTGCCCGGGAAGCTGGGCATGGCTCCACAGGGACAGTAAGATGATCAGACAGCTAAACGATATCCGGCGCAAGCCCCTCAATAGCAGTGGGTTTTACTCAAAATCGTAAAATTGGGTGTATTTATTGCCTTTTTATTATGCACTACTGTTAATTAGCAAAAAAAGCCGCTGTCTGCGGCTTTACTATTCTAAAATTGAATAGCAATACTATTTTTCGGAAGCAAGGCCCGCCAACGTATATTCTACATTCAGCCTGGCAATATTAGTTATAGAAATTTCTTTGGGACACACAGCTTCGCAAGCACCGGTATTGGTACAGGAACCAAAACCTTCTTTATCCATCTGTGCTACCATATTCAATGCTCTTGATTTTCTTTCGGGCGAACCTTGCGGCAATAAAGCGAGATGAGAAACTTTAGCAGAAACAAACAAAAGCGCCGACGAGTTTTTGCAGGCAGCAACACAAGCCCCACAACCAATACAGGCTGCGGCAGCAAAAGCTGCATCTGCTTTATCTTTTTCAACAGGCATAGCGTTGGCATCCACTGCATTACCGGTATTGACGGAAATATAACCTCCGGCTTGTATAATGCGGTCAAATGATGTTCTGTCTACTACCAGGTCCTTGATCACGGGGAATGCATTAGCTCTCCAGGGTTCTACTACAATAGTATCACCATCTTTATAGGCTCGCATGTGCAACTGGCAGGTAGTATTAGCATGCCAGGGGCCATGCGGACGACCATTGATATACATGGAGCACATACCACAGATGCCTTCGCGGCAGTCATGATCAAAAGCAATGGGATCTTTTCCTTCATGGATGAGCTCTTCATTCAGCACATCAAACATCTCCAGGAAAGACATTTCGGAGGAAATGTCTTTTACAGAATAAGTTTCAAAACTGCCTTTATCGTTAGGATTTTTCTGTCTCCAGACTTTCAATGTAAGATTCATTGTATAATGCTCCATATCCTTTGTATTAGTTTTCTAAACTAAATGCCGTTAATTTTTTTAAAGGCAATATTTTTTGTTTCCCTTTTTTATTTACAAGCAGCTTACAACCCTCGTCGGATACTTTTTTCTCTTCATAATCTCCGGTTATAAAATTTACATCTTTATAATGTGTTCCGGCAAATTCTCCTAAAGCTTCACAATTTGATACGTTCCAATAGAGGTAACTGGTTTCGCCGATCAGGTAAAACTCATTTTTCTGATACCTGAACTTATGGGTTTCGCTCCATCTCCATGTACTGCCGCCATAATGATGAATATTTAGCACTCCTTTTTCTATGATAACATAGTCAAATGGTTCGCCGAAAACCCCTCCGCAATACCTGCACATAATTGCTTTATCCGTTTTGACACCCAATACATATTGGTTTGCTTTCTTAAATATCACAACCAGTATCCTGGCAGGCAGACTGTCTGTATCTACTACACTTGGGTCAGTATTTTTTTCATTTACTGACTGCAACACCAACACATAATCGTCTATTTTATCTTTATTTAAATCCCCTTGTGCTACGGCTAGTGTATCATACCCTGCCGGGATAAATGCGTCAATAGTTTTTCCTACTACCGGAATTTTTGAAAGAGCTTTATTTTGAGCTAATAAAACACCTGTTATTAACATGAACACAGAAAAAAGCAGGTATCTCATATAAATCCTATTTATAACTCCGCTGCGTTGGTTTCGCCACTTCAAACTCCAGTTTCTCCTTATGCAATTCCCAGTTACTTTCTCCTTTATACTCCCATGCTGAAACAAATGCATAATTCTCATCATCCCGTTTGGCTTCACCATCTTCGGTCTGGCTCTCTTCACGAAAATGACCGCCACAACTTTCATTACGGTTCAATGCATCTTTACACATCAGTTCACCCAGCTCAATAAAATCTGCTACCCTACCTGCTTTATCCAATTCAGGATTCATTTCATTGATGGCACCCGGTATTCTTACATCACTCCAGAATTCTTTTTTCAAGGCCTGTATTTCTGTAATCGCTTCCTGCAAACCTTGTGTGTTACGGGCCATACCACATTTCTCCCACATGATCTTGCCCAACCGTTTGTGAAAACTTTCAACAGTTTGTTTTCCTTTAATGTTCATCAGCGTATTGATCCTTTCTTTTACCGCTGCTTCTGCTTTTTCAAACGCTTCATGGGTTGTAGCAATAGGTTTTACACTGATCTCATCTGCCAGGTAATTACCTATTGTGTAAGGAATAACAAAGTAACCATCGGCCAGGCCCTGCATCAACGCAGAAGCACCTAACCTGTTGGCACCATGATCACTGAAATTAGCTTCGCCCAGAGCATATAACCCGGTAACGTTTGTCATTAGTTCATAATCCACCCAAAGGCCACCCATAGTATAATGTACAGCCGGGTAAATCCGCATTGGTACATCATAAGGATTTTCACCCGTGATCTTTTCATACATGTCAAACAGGTTACCATACTCTTCTTTCACTACTTCTTTACCCAGGCGTATCAGGGTTTCTTCATCAGGATTTTCAATTCCTAATTTACCAGCTTCTGTTTTTCCGTATTTATTAATGAGATTGTGTTTGAAATCGAGATACACTGCCTGCTTAGTTGTACCAACTCCGTACCCTGCATCACATCTTTCTTTAGCCGCTCTTGATGCTACATCCCTGGGTACAAGGTTGCCAAACGCCGGGTATCTTCTTTCGAGATAATAATCTCTTTCCTCTTCAGGAATATCATTGGCCTTTCTTGGATCATTCTTTTGCTTAGGCACCCATATCCTACCGTCATTTCTTAACGACTCCGACATCAATGTCAGTTTGCTTTGATGATCGCCGGTGACAGGAATACAAGTGGGGTGTATTTGTGTAAAACAGGGATTGCCAAACATGGCTCCCTTCTTATGTGCTTTCCATGCAGCCGTTACATTACTGCCCATGGCATTGGTGGAAAGATAAAATACGTTGCCATACCCACCGGTACATAATAAAACGGCGTGACCAAAATGTCTTTCGAGCTCACCATTGATAAGATTACGGCAAATGATGCCTCTTGCTTTGCCATCAATGGTAACTACATCGAGCATTTCATGACGGGTATACATTTGTACATTACCTAACGCTACCTGTCTTTCCAGTGCCTGGTAGGCGCCAATCAATAACTGCTGACCGGTTTGACCCGCCGCATAAAAAGTTCTTTTTACCTGTGTGCCGCCAAAAGAACGGTTATTTAATAAACCTCCATATTCTCTTGCAAAAGGAACACCCTGTGCCACGCATTGATCAATGATGTTTACACTTACTTCAGCCAGGCGATGCACATTGCCCTCTCTTGCACGATAGTCACCGCCTTTTATGGTATCATAAAACAAACGGAAAACAGAGTCGCCATCATTCTGATAGTTTTTGGCTGCATTAATACCTCCCTGTGCTGCAATAGAGTGAGCCCGGCGGGGCGAATCCTGGAAACAAAAGGCTTTTACTTTATAACCCAGTTCACCTAATGCAGCAGCAGCTGATGCACCAGCAAGCCCGGTGCCCACAATGATCACTTCGAGCTTACGTTTATTGGCAGGATTCACCAATTTACAATGGCCTTTATAATCTATCCATTTATGTTCTAAAGATCCCGGAGGAATTTTTGAATCAAGCATAATCATTACAATGATTGAAATAAATATTTTTATTAACCAGCCTTAGTATCACTATTTCACCCATCCGAGATACATACTCACCGGCATCATAGCAAAAGCAATTGATATGATTATTGAATAACCAATACCAATATTTGTTATTAATGATGTATACTTTGAGTTACTTACGCCTATTGTTCTGAATGCACTTTGAAAACCATGAATCAAATGCCAGCAAAGTGAAAAACAGGCGAACACATAAACTATTACTACCCATAATTCCTGGAAAGTAGATTGCATCAGCGCAAATAAATTGTGCACCTCCTTACCGTCAATCATAGTTGACTCAACACCTGTAAATCTTGAGGGAATCCAGAAATGCTTCCAGTGAATGATGAAGAATAATAAGAGAATGGTTCCTAATAAGCCCATGCTACGGCTGTACCATTTGCTTCCCTTATTTCCAAGGCTTACATTATATCCAATTTTTCTTTTACTGCGGTTTTGAAACTCCAGCATATAACCCTGGATAATATGGAGGAATATGCCGAGGAATAAACCAACCTCCATAATGCGGATAACAATAGTGGCACCCATGAAATGAGCGGCTTTATTAAACATTACGCCGCCATCGTTTGCCCAAATACAGGCATTAATACCGACATGCACCACCAAAAAACTAATCAGGAACAAACCCGTCAACGCCATTACCAGTTTTTTGCCTACCGAAGAAGTAAAGAATTCAGACCATTTCATCAGTTAATATTTAGTTTTTGGGCTGATGTCTCTTATCATGAATAACATGATTGATTCATCAGCATCGTATAGGAGGTGTTCAAAATTGGCGCAAAAATACTACCCGGATGCCAAAAACTTATAAAAGATTTTTATACTGTTATCATAACCTAAAAAACCATTACAAACTTAGCCTTGCCGTCAATTCATTGTCTATCTTTTTAAACAAGTGAAAAGGCTTATAAGTTCTCCAGTTGTCCAATTCCATCAGTTCAATGTAGCGGTTAAGATGGGCATGTTTAAAGTCGTACTGTGTCTGCTCCGGCATGTTTAAACAAACAACCCAGCCGTTCTCATCCGTTACTTCTTCATACAGTTCTTCATAATAATCTTTACCGTCGCTGTGAAAGTTCAGGACGTTCTCTCCAACCAGTATGAATTTAAAAATACCTTCCAGCATAAATTTCTCCAGCACTTCCCGTTTCAGCTCCATGATATCATTTTCAATCGCATCATTCCACTCCCCTATCATTTCAATAATGGCATATTTTTCATCATAGTCGGCCAGTAATACTTTCAGGTAAAGAGTGCGGCTTCCAAAATCATCCCATTGCGGATGGATATAATAATTGTAAACGGTTTGAGAGAATTCAAACTCAGAATATTGGCGGCCGGAAAAAGGGGAGCGCTGGTCTTCCTCACTCACATAGATATGCCGCCAGTTATAAAAAGGTTCTATAGTGTGCATAAACAAACTCCTCGTTGCAAAGATAAGCCAAGAGGTATCTTTCGTCAAGCCGGGAATTGAAAAAGGGGCAAAAGATAAACGTTGTTATTGGAGAAGATAATCTTTTAACTGATGGTAGTCAGCTTCGATAGTTATGCTTTTTTTATCTTTATCCATAACCGATTTGATAGAAGCAGGAATATCAATTGATCTTCCAATAATTTTTTCCACCGCCTCCGGAAATTTAACCGGGTGGGCCGTTTCCAGGAAAAGACCCTTGCTCCCCGCATTCTTATCCAGGTAACGCTGTAACGATAAATAACCAACAGCGCCATGCGGATCTAAAAGATAGCGGTGATTATCGTATACGTCTTGTATCGTTTGAATGGTTTCAGCATCAGTGATCGAATAAGAAGAAAGTTTATTTTTCAACTCGGGAAACTTGTGATGAAATATTTCCAGTATGCGTACAAAATTACTGGGGTTGCCCACATCCATAGCATTGCTTAAGGTAGCAATCGCCTGTTTTGGTTTCAATTCCTGCGTTTGTAAATAATCACTTACGATATCATTTACATTACAAGCTGCAATAAAATGATCAACCGGCAAACCGGAACGGTTAGCCAGGATGCCAGCGCAAATATTTCCAAAATTTCCGCTGGGCACACTGATCACCGGTGGATGTGTTTTATCCGTCCATTGCTTATACGCAAAGAAATAATAGAATTGCTGTGGCAACCATCTCGCCACGTTGATTGAATTGGCAGAGGTAAGAAACAATTTTTGTGAAAGCGCTGCATCCATAAATGCCTGCTTTACCATTTGCTGGCAATCATCAAAGGTTCCGTTTACTTCGAGTGCATGAATGTTTTTACCTAAAGCCGTCAGTTGCTTTTCCTGCACCGGGCTTACTTTACCCGAAGGGTATAAGATCACCACTTCTACTCCATCCACATCATAAAATCCGTTGGCGACTGCACCACCGGTATCACCTGAAGTAGCAACTAGAACCGTGACTTTTCTATGATCATCTTTTACAAAATACCCAAGACAGCGGCTCATAAATCTTGCACCAATATCTTTAAAGGCCAGCGTGGGTCCATGAAAAAGTTCCAGTGATGCAATCCTATCATTTACGGTTACTAATGGAATGGGAAAATTAACCGTTTCTTTTACGATCTGGTATAATTTTTCTTCAGTTATTGTTTTTCCCACATAAGGTTGAATGACCCTGAAAGCAATTTCTTCATTGGAGAAATTATCAATATTCCCAATCAACTCTTTATCTACTTGTGGTATCGTTTCAGGAAAATACAATCCTTTATCCGGCGCCTGCCCTTTAATAGTGGCTTCTTTGAAATCAACGATGGGCGATTGCTTATTGGTACTATAATAATTCATAACCTGGGCCTAATCGAAAATTAGATTTTTAATGAAAAATAGTTAAGTTGTCATTCTGTCTCATCAAACCACTACTACTCCTTCTTTATTGATAGTGGTAACGTATGTATTGAAGTCAATTCCTATGCGGGTATACACTTGCTGCATTACTGCTTCCACTTGTTTTGCAATGGCTTCACTTTTACTCAGCATGAAAATAGAAGGTCCCGAGCCGGAGATGCCGCCACCCAACGCACCTGCTTCGATACATGTTGACTTCACTTCATCAAAACCGGGAATAAGAATGCTTCGAACCGGTTCTATGATCACATCTTCCAGTGAACGGCCGATAAGCGCATGATCATTTTTAATAAAACCGGTAACCAGCCCTGCAATATTACCCCATTGCCTGATCGCATCTTTCAGCAATACTTTTTCTTTTAATATCTGTCGGGCATCAGAAGTTCTCACTTCTATCTGCGGATGAACAATCGTGACAAACAGATCAGGGCTGGCCAATGGAATTATATCAAGCGGGTGAATAGACCGTATCAAACTCACGCCACCTAATATACACGGAGCAATATTATCAGCATGCTTTACACCGGATGCCAGCTTTTCACCATTCATAGCAAACTGCACCAGTTCATCATTGGAGAAAATATTGTTTAGTAAATGATTCGCTGCTACAGCGGCACCGGCGGCACTCGCTGCACTCGAACCAATTCCACTACCCGGCTTAATTCTTTTTTCGATCGTTACTTCAAAGCCAAACTTGTTTTCCATTTTTTCCATGATCGAAAGCAGCACTACACCAGCTACATTTCTTTCCGGTTCCGTAGGAAGACGGAAGTTGTCGTTATTGCGAATAATTACTTCCGGTTTGTCCAGCAATCGCAATTCCATCACATCATATGGCTCTTTCAATGCCATACCAAGAATGTCAAATCCACAAACAAGATTGGCAACAGTGCCGGGGCAATGTACTTTTACAGTCGATGCGTTTAATCCAGTTGTCTTGTCAGGCATAGTTTCTTTTATAAATAATTAACGGGCTGCCCGCATAATATCAGCAAATACACCACTTGCCGTTACTTCGGCACCGGCACCAGCGCCTTTTACTACCATGGGTTGTTCTTTGTACCGGTCGGTGTAGAACAGTACAATGTTATCCTTGCCATATAAATGATACAAATCATGCTTTGGATCGATATGCTGCAAACCTACTGCAGCTTTACCATCGTTGAAGGAGGCAACAAATTTTAATTTGCACCCGTCAGCATTGGCTTTATTGACCAATTTTTTAAAATGATCTTCTTCTTTTCCCATTTCCCGGTAAAAATCATCTACCGTTCCCTGCATACAGGAGGCCGGCATAAATGAATTATTAGCAATATCATCCATCTCTATCTGCTGACCGGCTTCCCGTGCCAGGATCATGATCTTTCGCATCACGTCAGTTCCGCTAAGATCCAGTCTTGGATCTGGTTCTGTATATCCTTCTTCCTGTGCCTGCTTCACCACATCTGCAAATTTGCGGGTGCCATCATAATTATTAAAAACAAAATTTAATGTACCGCTCAGCACAGCTTCGATGCGATGTACTTTATCACCGCTCCGTATCAGGTCATTCAATGTGGCAATAACAGGAAGGCCGGCGCCAACATTTGTTTCAAATAAAAACTGGCAGTTGAATTCATTGGCAAGGTCTTTCAGTTTTTTATAATTGATAAATGCTGACGATGCAGCTACTTTATTACAAGCTACCACTGAAATACTTTTTTGCAGTAGCTGATCATAGGTTCCGGCTACCTTGTCATTGGCAGTAATATCTACAAAAACGGAGTTACGCAGGTTACGCCTGTTGATCTCGTTAATGAATTGCTGCAGATCTGCCGGAGCGCCGGTATCTAATTTTTCTTTCCATTTGCTGAGATCCATTCCTTCTTCATCCAGCAACATCTTCCGGCTATTACTTAAGCCCACCACTCTCACCTGCAAATGCATTTGCTGCTGCAGGTAATCCA